>JAGBTM010000018.1 GCA_017631325.1 Clostridia bacterium | reverse complement strand
TAGGAAAATAGCAAAAGAAAAGCCGCTTGCCGTGACGTTTTACATTATCATATCAGCGAGCGTTATAACGCTCATATATGCAGTGGTGAATACGGCGGTAAACATTGAGCTGTACTTTTAAGATAATCTTTATAAACATGCTCGTGCAAATTACACAGGGTTAAAGCGACGGTGCAGTAGTCGGGGCTACTGCACCGTCGCTTTTCGAAAAGGATTCGCTGTAAAACAAAAAAGGGGACGGGCCCCTTTTTTTGTTTTTAATTATTCGCGCTATGTGCGTTTTATAGAGCAAGAAACGAAGTGTAAAAATCACTCACCAAAGGTAACTGTGGACGCCCATTTTTCAAATGATGGAGTGAGCTTTTCGGTGTTTTTGGTTTCGCATGCGAACTGGAAAAGCCAGAAATCAGTGCCGTTTTTAAAGCATCTTGCATAGTAATAATAATTCTTGCCGTTCAACTCCTTCTCGTAAGTAAACTCCGCGAATCCGTCCTTGGCGGTTACACCTTCGGGATCTAGGTTGTTCACGGTGCAAACGAGCTCGGCGTAGTCCTCGACGGATGGCAAAATCCGCTTGATGAGCTGTTCAGACTTCGGGAGTTTGCGCTCGGTCATAGGTACGTAATCTGCTACGGCGAGCCCGAAAGCTTTGCTATGAAAGCATATAGGAGCTTCACCGATACCGACGAGAAAATTCTGCCACACTTCTCGGAAGGAAGGTTATGCTCTCTCGTTGCTGATGTTCATAGGAAGGAAAAGAAAAAATGCTATAATTCTGATATCCTCAACTGAGGAAGAAAAGGAGAAATAGCAATGATTTTTACAGAACTTCTCGGCTCTTGGATGCGTGATAAACAAGCCTACGTGCTCAAACGCCGAACCTACCTGCGCTATGAGGAAATCATACGCACCCAAATCGCCCCTTCGATTGGAAAACTCGACACGGGTGAGCTCACAATCCCGATATTGCAAAGCTTTCAAAAGCAGAAGCTGACAGACGGAAACGTGCTCACTGGTAAACCTTTGGCGTCAAATACGGTCAAAAATATGATGTCGATAGTCAGAAATGCGATAGACTACGGACGTGAGCTTGGTGTTCCCGTGTGCGACACAAGGCAGGTAGTGCCGCTGAAATTCGAGGAAAAACAAATAACCGCATTCAGAAAGGACGAGCAGAAGCGAATCGAAAAAGCAGTTGCCGAGAGTAAGAAGCCTAACCACTTCGGCATAGTGCTTTGTTTATATACGGGTTTAAGGCTCGGTGAGTTGCTTGCGCTGACTTGGGATGATATAGATTTCCATACGGGAGTCCTGACCGTCGACAAGACGAGCTGTGTACTGAAAGAGGGCGGAACGTATAAAATACACGTTGACCGCCCGAAAACCGATAGCTCGGTACGTGTCATACCTATACCTAAGCCGATCCTCGCGGAGCTGAAAGCAATGCGTAAGAAAAGCCGCGCGGAGTTCGTAATATCTACCTGCCACAGCGGGAGGGTCAGTAACCGTTCCTATCAGACTACGTACGCGAAAATCTTGACACGGGCGCGGGTTGACTACAAGAATTTCCACGTGCTTAGGCATACCTTCGCTACCCGCGCCCTCGAATGCGGCATAGATATAAAAACGCTCTCGGAGCTTATGGGGCACAAGAGCCCCGCAATCACGATGAACAGATACGTTCACTCGCTGATGGAAACGAAGCGAAAGGCTATGAATGCCTTAGCTAAAACGCTGAATTTCGGCAAATGAAAAAAGTGCGCCTTTTAGTATGACTGGCGCACTTTTTGCGTATCTATTATATCACAAAAGATATGGAAAATCAAGGTGCGCGCACGTAAATGATTACGCAAACGGGCAAAACCTTGATTTTTTCTTTCAAAAAGAGCATCTTTCATACTAAAGGGTGCACAAAAAAGAAAGGAAATTGAATATGAGCATCGAAAACGTTTTCAACTGGAATTCTTCTGTATGTAACGAAAACACCTTAACGATTGAAAATTCCGAATTTGAGTTAAGTTTATCCAATGGAGATTATTTGTGGATAACAAATAAAAAAAGTGGCGAAAAAGGCATTTTGCGTAAAGAGTTAATTATCAACGCCGCATATGATAGTCCGGGTCTTTTTAGGAAAGGCGGCTTTTGTTTAATATGGAAGCCCGAGGTTTGTGAAGAGATTGGCAACGTAGTAGAACAGCAAAGAGGCTTTACCATTGAGCCAAACAAAAAAGATGCATTAACGCATTGTAAACTGGCAACTCTAACGCAAATACTGCATCTTAATAAAGTAAAAATTGTGTTATAAGGAGCTTAAAATGACAGATACAGCAACGGAATTTGGACTTCAAACGATAAACGCGTTAGGTTGGGTGATCATCGTAATTGCAGGAGTGATGCTGTTGGTTAGTATTTTTCTTGACCAATTCAATGCCCTATATTGTATATTGCTCGGCGGCGCATCGTTTTTTGGAACGTATTATATCAATTCGCTGGTAAAGAACAATATTATTTTTACTCCCGACGTTGAGCTCGGCGTAATAGATCAGGCGTCTATACTTTTCGGTCTTATGGTATGCGCTTGGGTTATAATTAGATTCCTCCCTTTTATTGCTGCAAGCTTTCAAATTGTTGAAACCTCAACATATTTGATTTTAGGAACTCTTGTGGAGGAAAGCGACAACGGAGCAGGCGCAGGTGTTGCAGCATTCTTTGTAGTGCTGTTTGCGGGAGGCGCTCTCGGAGTAGGAGCGTATTTCCTTATTAACTTTGCGTACTGCAACTCACTTTATTTTATAGGATATATTATTTCTTCACTCCTCACCGTATGGGGAATAGTTTCATTTATTAAATCATTTTTTGAATATTGATAGGGAGAGTTTTTATGGCTGAAAATAATACAATTTGGGTTTGGGATAAAGCTGTATGTCCCAAAAATGAAATCAAAATTAAGTGCTCGGAAACAGAACGAACTTTGAAGATTACAAATGACGGCGAGTTGGAGTTAACCTCTTATCCGCACCTTAAGACTGTTATCAATAAGGAAATGATAGAATTTGTGCGTGTCATTGATATGCACAAATCAAATCCAAAGGACAAACGCTGTGGTTTATGGGTTCAAGCAAGCGACAAACACCTTGGAGAATGGCAGGTAGGAGCTTTGCATGAGGGAGCTTTCGCTTTTAATTTTGTGAAAACTAAGCACCTTGAGTTGATAAATGCCTTTGCTGCAATATTACAAGCAAACAGCGTTCGAGTTGAATTTTTGAGTTGAGGTGAGGCAGATGAATACCGTATGGATATGGGACAAGGATATATATAAAAAAGATTATTTGAAAATAAAGAAGAAACCTTTCACGTTTGAAATCACCAATGGCGGCGAACTGGTAGTGACCTCGAATATAAAGCGTAAACGTCAAAGCGGCACCGCAACTATTACCAAAGAAATGATAGATTATGTGGAGGACTATCATTATCACAGAAAACACTCTATGGAAATACACATAAATCCCGAATACGTAACCGAGCTTAAAAACAAGTTGAGGTTATTGTGCGATTATTCGTTGCTCTTGAGCGAAACGTGTCCGAGCTTTAGGTTCTATGATGTTAAATTATCTGATGAATTTGCACAAATACTTTACGCAAACGGAGTGATGAACGCGCATCAGCACTATGTTAAGAAAGCGAGGAAAAAGATTAACGATGACTATCCGATACAGGACATCGAATGCTTGCAGTGTGGCAATAAGTGGAAGATGCTTAATATAATGATGGCGCCTCTTACGCGTTGTCCTTGGTGTGGTGCGGAGCTTGACGGAAAGGGAATTTCGGGAGTTTGGGATAGAGATAATTCGCAATTTCCAGAGGATTGCATAATAGCAAACGGAAAGCTTATCAGCCGCCGTTATTACAGTCTTGAGTTTTACAACGTTCCCGATTGCGTTACCGAGATAGGCGACGGAGTGTTCAACGGAAGCCCTGAAACATCAATTCACATCGGTGCTAACGTTAAGAAGATAGGTAACTATGCTTTCGCTAACATGCCAAATCTTTTATCTGTTGAATTTGAAGAGGGATGTGAGATAATCGCTGACAACGCCTTTCAGAATTGCCCTAAGCTTGAACACGTTAGCTTTCCAACTACGCTGAAGCAGGTCGGTCTTGGTGGACCTAATTTCTACTATGGTGCTATTTCGGGTATGTTTGTAGGTTGCACGTCTTTAAAGAAGATAGTTTTGCCACCATGCCTAACGCTTGACCAATACGAAACAGAGGCTAATCTTTTACCGAAGGATGCAAAAATTTATATTGCGCCCTTAAAGAGCAAATTCGATTCGTACGGCGGTACATACTCCACTCCAGGCGGATATACGGAACATTACAATGTTTATGTCGGCGACACACGTGTCGCAACAATTCGCGGCGGATATCAAGCACCGACTTATACAAGCGATGCTAAGCATTATTCAATGCCCGACAATGTAGAATACGGTTATAAGGGAACTCCTGAGGTAGTTCCGTTCTTATGGGACGAAAACAAAAGCGAGCATATACGCTTTGAAGTAATAAATGATTACGGCAAGGAGTACAAGCATTTTGTGAGCATTTCAAACTACGGTATGCTTATCGACGAATTCGGATTTTTTGACAAGAAGCGTCAAAGTATATACTGTCATAAATCCATAGATAAATACGATGCCGCTTCTATTATGTATTTAAAGATAAAGAAACCGCAAAAGCGTACTAACGGTGAAATAACACTCAGCACGTCAAATATATCGCTTCTCAGCGACCGCGGAAAGAGGCGCTACATCCATATGGATAGGAGTTATAAGTATAGTGAGTCTGAGTTGGAAAAAATTTTAGCTTTCACGGATGCTTTGCGTGAAAATGGTGTATTCGTTGAATTTGAGAATTAAATCCTGCTGTATTGAGTAATTCTGCTTATATGAGCAGTTTTGCTATAAAAACAGAAAGGAAAATACGGATGAAAATACTCAATGTAGTTTCTCAGATGCTCCTGATAGCTCATACCGCTTTGTAAATCTATGTTTGCATAATGGGGCTTATTTAATCATCGGGTATGGCGTTTGTATTAAAATGTTTTACAAATTGCGATGAATTGACAATTATAATGTAATTGTCCTTACTGTTCTCACGGCTTTTCGTGAGCGGGGAGCCTCGAGCAATCGGGGCTCTTTTGCATTCCGCATTTTGATAATAACCATCAATATCACCGAGATAAAGGAGTATAAAAACACGATTTTTTTACATATACGAAAGGAAATAGAATGATCAAAAATGATATGATTGCAAAAAATGATTTTATATCTATCGAAGTGGGAGCAAAAAAGTATGATGTTTCCAATTCGGGAAACCATTTGTTTATATGCGAAAATGATTGTACAAGAATAACGCAAACTACTTCGATTGTAGAGGAGCTGAGAAACAAAATGGTTGAGGTTTGGCTATTATCTTCTGAGCCGAACAAATATAAAAAAGCAGTAGAAGCATAACCATTTTCTGAAAAAGTCATTCAAGGAATACTTGATGATGTGGATAGTAGATATAGACTCATTGAAGCAAGTAATTCAAGAAACTACAAGCAAGACAACGCTAACTGCCAAGATAAGTATATTCCGCTCTTTGTGCTTGTCATTGACGGCATAGATAAGGTAGCGGGAGATATCAAATACGGTAGCTTTTTCGAAAATCTTGAATGCTTGGTTATGAAAAGCAGAGCGGCGGGAATTCAAGTTGTTGCCCTTATCAATGATTTAACAGCTGAGAATAAAAAGCTTTACGCGCGCTTTTCTCCACCCATAAACGTGCTTCGTAACGGCTTCTTTATGAAAGACGCAACAAATCTGATTATGAACACCTTTGCAAGAAAGGGATATTATCCGAAAATAAGCATTTCAAACGATGAAGGCATACGAATCATTATTTCGATTGAGATAGCCGACCACCCTATATTTTTCTCGTATGATTACGATGATAGAGCTTTAACATATGCTCTCAATTTTTCTTATGAAGGCGAGCTCGCTATGGATAAGCATTTAGAAATATTAAGAATTTTCGATTCGGATGAAAGTAAATGCTTTGATTCTTTTCAAGATGATTACTACAATGGATATCTTTCGCTAATGGGGCGTAGGTGGGATTTTGATATAACTGTTGAGTTCATTGAACAAATAATTGATGAAATTTCTCGGCTCAACGTAATCAAAAAACTTAATGAGATATCGCATAATGAAGTTTAATAAAAATGCCGATGATATGATAATATATTATAATCTTGGATAGAAGCCAAGGAAACCGAGCTTACGGACTAACACTCCGTAGGCTCTTTTTATTTTTAAAACACACGAAAGGAGGCTCGACACGAAACCTCATAATGACAAAATTCAAAAACGACGCGGAAGTGTCATAGCATGCTTTGGTATTGGAGCTTTCATTCACTTTGTTTGCTGTTTTGCCGTTGCTTGACTTTTGGCGCTTTCGCGTGTATAATATATGTATGAAACGGTAAAATCTTAGGGCGCGGGGCGCGAGGTGTTAGTGTGAATTCTACGTACAATAGCTATTATTCAAAAGATGATGCGGTGTCGATAGTGGCGATGCCGTCGTATTCGCTTGATGGGGCGAGAGCGGCGCTCGAGGAGGCGCTTATGCCTCTTGGCGGGCTTGAGTGTATCGAGCGCGGCTCGCGTGTTGTGATAAAGGCAAATCTCGTGTCGGCTATGAAGCCCGACTGCGCCGCGACGACGCACCCGACGCTTCTCTCGGCGCTATGCGATATGCTTGCCGAGCGCGAGTGCGAGGTTGTGGTGGGCGACAGCCCCGGGGGACTTTACAACGCTGCGTTCGTCGGCAGGGTTTACACGGTTACGGGTGTGAGAGAGGTTGAAGCACACGGCGCGAGGCTCAACTCTGACTTTTCCGAAAAGCACGCGACCTTTCCCGAGGGTAAGGTGCTACGCGATTTTGAATACACGGGGTACCTTGATAATGCCGATTACATAATTAACTTCTCGAAGCTAAAGAGCCACGGAATGATGGGAATGTCCTGCGCGGCAAAGAATATGTTCGGCGCAGTGCCCGGTGTAATAAAGCCCGAGTATCATTTCCGTTTCCCAAATTACGATGATTTTGCCGATATGATAGTTGACCTTGACGAGTATTTTCACCCCGTTTTGTCGATAGCCGACGCCGTGGTTGGAATGGAGGGTAACGGACCGACGGCTGGCGAGCCGAAGAAGATGGGCTGTATACTCGCCTCACGCTCACCGCATACGCTTGATATGATAGCGGCAGAAATACTTGGGTTTGAACGCTCGGAGCTTCCCATTTTGGAGGCGGCATACCGTCGGGGCCTCGTTCCCGAGAGCGCAGAGGACGTTCGTCTCTATGGATCGATGGACACGCACAGGGTAGAGGACTTCAAGAGAGTGGTTGAGCGCCGCTCGATAGAGTTCACGGGCGACGGCAAAAATCCTATAAAGCGCCTCTTTGGAAAAATCGCGGGAATGGTATTAAAGACCCGACCCGTGTTAAAAAAAGCTGAGTGCGTTGGCTGTGGAGTGTGCGCCGATATATGCCCTGCAAAAGCGATAGTTATAGTCGATAAAAAGGCCAAGATAGACCGCTCGGCCTGTATTCGTTGCTTCTGCTGTCAGGAGTTCTGTCCGAAGAGTGCAATGAAGGTGCATAGAACGGCACTTGCGTCGCTCTTCCACAAGAGATAAAAAACTTGACAAGAAGGACTAAAAGGGCTATAATTATATAGGAAAATATATCCGATGCGGCTCTGCCGCCTAAAGGAGTATCGAAATAATGGATAGAGTATATAATTTTTCAGCAGGGCCCGGCGCTCTGCCTACCGAGGTTCTCGAAAAGGTTAGGGATAATCTGCTTTCGTACGAGGGCCTTGGAATGTCGTTTATGGAGCTTGAGCGCAGCTCGCCCGAGTTCTCGGCGATAGTTCACGAGGCCGAGGACGCACTCAGAAGGCTTATGAATATTCCCTCGAACTATAAGGTTCTCTTTATGCAGGGCGGTGCAACGCTTCAGTATTCTGCGGTGCCTATGAACCTTTTGTCTGCTCAGAAAAGAGCAGATTATATCATAACGGGTCAGTCCTCAAAGCACGCGTACAGCGAGGCGAAGAAGTACGGTGATATAGCGATAGCGGCTTCATCGGGCGGGGCACTTCCGGCTTTTTCTGCAGTTCCGGTAACCTCGCGCAGCGATTTTAGACCCGATGCTGACTACGTTCATATATGCTTTAGCGACCAGGTGTACGGCACTAAGTTCCACTATATACCCGATACGGGAAACATTCCGCTCGTTGCGGATATGTCCTCCTGTATTCTCTCCGAGCCTATCGACGTTACGAGGTTTGGAGTTATATACGCCTCTGCTCAGCAGAATATCGGCCCTGCGGGACTTACCGTCGTAATCGTGCGCGGTGACCTGCTTGGAAATGCGAGACCCGATACACCATCTCTAATGAATTACAAGCTTATGTACGAGTCCTCGTCGATGTACAATACTCCTCCTATTTTTGCAATTTACACGGCAAAGCTCGTGTTCGAGAGAATTGCGGAGCTTGGCGGTCTTGACGAAATGAAGCGCCGCACCGAAAAGAAAGCGAGCCTGCTCTACGATTTTATCGACAAGCAGCCCTACTATACTGCAACCGCGGACAGCCGCTGCCGCTCTATGACGAACGTCGTATTTACTACGGGCGACGGTGAGCTTGACAGACGCTTTATAGCCGAGGCAAAGGATAGGGGTCTTGTGAACCTTGCAGGTGATAAAACCATCGGTGGAATGCGCGCGTCAATGTACAACTCCGTGTCGTATCAGGCGGTGCAGAAGCTTGTGGAATTTATGAACGAATTTGCTATGAACAACCCGAAAGTTCAAACTTAAGTTTACAAAAAGCGAAAAAATAGACGAAAAGCGAGCCTTGTGTGTTTACGGCTCGCTTTTTTGTTTAAAATAAAATTAACGCTTTTTTTGGGGGTGAGTGATATGGGTGGGGGGAGCTTTCTTTTCGATACGCTAAAGAGGGTAGCGCTCGTGTCGGTTGGCACACTTATAATAGCGTTTGGCTCGGCTGTGTTTATCATACCATCCGGGCTTGTTACGGGAGGTGTGTCAGGTGCGGCTATTATTATTGAACGGGCGCTTTCCGGAGCTGTCGGAGTGGATTTGATAATAGCTGTTTTGAGCTGGGGCACGTTTCTTCTCGGGCTTTTGGTGCTTGGGGGAGGCTTTGCCACAAAAACGCTCGTCTCGACCGTTCTTTATCCGCCGCTCGTTTCGTTTTTTATGCGGCTTGCATCACCCGAGGTGCTTTCGGGCTATTTTTACCTTGCCGGCGCCGAAGGCTCCGAGCTCGCACAGCTTATAGCCGCGGTGCTTGGGGGAGCGCTGATGGGTGTGGGGTGCGCTTTGGCCTTTCTTGGCGGCGGCTCTACCGGTGGAGTGGACATTCTCGCTCTTATCGTGACAAGACTTTTTCGCCGTATCAAAAGCTCACAGGCTATGCTGATTATAGACGGCGCTATCGTGATACTCGGTGCGTTCGTTTTTAAAAGCCTCGTTTTTACCACCCTTGGCGTTATATCCGCGCTTGTCTCGTCGTTCATGCTCGATAGAGTTTTTCTTTTTGAGAGAGAGGCCCTGACGCTCGAGATAATTTCGGACGAGTGGCTACTGATAAAGCGCGAGATAATAGAGAGATTTCATAGGACGGCTACCGTCTTTTCTGCCGTCGGTGGATACACGGGCAAGAAGAGGTGGGTAATAAGAGTGACCGTTTCAATGCGCGAGTACCCCGAGCTTGTCGGCTCGATTTTGAATATTGACCCGTCGGCCTTTGTCACGGCACACAGAGCGCACGAAATATGCGGTGAGGGTTGGGAAAAAGAGACACCGTAGCGAGAGCGCCTCTTGGGTGGGCGTGTTTTGGGAGTTTTTTCGCCTTGTAATCGCCTATCTATAATGCTGTGCGTCGCCGCGCTTTTTTCGTGAGCTTTGTTTTTTAAAGATATTTTTATTATTTTCTTGCATTTTTAAAATTATTGTGCTATAATACAAAGGTTGAAAAAAGTCAAAAAGAAGGAGTACGGAAATGAAGCGTACCGATTTGAGAAATATTGCTATTATAGCACACGTTGACCATGGTAAAACCACTCTGGTTGACGAGATGCTTCGCCAGGGCGGTATATACCGCGAAAATCAGGAGATGGCGGACAGAGTTATGGACTCCAACGACCTTGAGCGTGAGCGTGGAATTACCATTCTGGCAAAGAACACGGCAATTCACTACAAGGACGTTAAGATAAACGTTATAGACACTCCGGGCCACGCAGATTTCGGCGGCGAGGTTGAACGTATACTCAAGATGGTAAACGGTGTTATTCTCCTTGTTGACGCGGCAGAGGGACCTATGCCTCAGACTCGCTTCGTGCTTGAGCGCGCTCTTGAAATGAACCACAGAGTCATCGTTGTCGTGAACAAAATTGACCGTCCCGATGCCCGTCTTGACGAGATAGGCGATGAGGTGCTGGAGCTTCTTCTCGAGCTTAATGCGACCAACGAGCAGCTCGACTCACCTATGCTCTTCTGCTCGGGCAGAGCCGGTACGGCATCGTTTGACCCGCACACCCCCGGCACCGACCTCAAGCCGCTTCTTGATACTATAATCGAATATATGCCTGCGCCCGAGGGCGAGGAGGACGAGCCTCTTCAGCTTCTCGTTTCTTCAATTGACTACAACGAGTTTGTCGGAAGAATAGGTATAGGCAGAATTGAGCGCGGGGCTATAAAGCAGGGACAGGGCGTTGCAGTCTGCAACTTCCACGGAAACGGAAAATCCCGCCCCTCAAAGATAGTGTCACTCTATCAGTTCGACGGACTTAAGCGAGTTCAGGTTGAGAATGCGTCGGTCGGTGATATAATCTGTTTCTCGGGCTGTGAGGATATAGCTATCGGTGACACAGTTTGCTCACCTGCGTGCCCCGAGCCTCTCGAATTTGTCAAGGTTGGCGAGCCTACGATGGAAATGACGTTCTCTGTAAACGACTCGCCCTTTGCAGGTAAAGAGGGTAAGTTCGTAACCTCGCGCCATCTTCGTGCAAGGCTCTATAAGGAGCTTCTTAAGGACGTTTCTCTCCGTGTAAGCGACGGTGAAACCACCGATGCGTTCAGAGTTGCCGGACGCGGTGAGATGCATTTGTCAATTCTCATTGAAAATATGCGCCGTGAGGGATACGAGCTTTGTTGCTCAAATCCCAGAGTTCTTTATAAGGACATCGACGGTGTAAGATGCGAGCCCATCGAGAACGTTATAGTTGACGTTCCTGAGGAATATGTTGGCTCGGTTATGGAGAAGCTCGGCTCGCGCCGTGGCACTCTCAACGATATGCAGCTTCATGGCAAGCGTCAGAAGCTCTTCTATACAATACCCACCCGTTGCCTTTTCGGATACAGAAGCGAGCTTCTGACCGATACTCGAGGCGAGGGACTTATTTCCTCGATTTTCGCAGGCTACGAGCCATTCAGAGGCGAGATTAAGACACGCTTTACCTCCTCGCTCGTGGCTTCGGAGAAGGGTATATCCACGACCTACGGACTGTATCAGGCGCAGGATAGAGGTCCGCTCTTTATAGGCCCTGCAACCCCCGTCTATGAGGGAATGATTGTCGGCGAGAACCCGAAGCCCGACGATATAGAGGTCAACGTCTGCAAGGAGAAGCACCTTACAGCAATTCGCTCGTCGGGTGCTGACGAGAAGCTGACGCTTATTACACCCGTTCAGCTCTCTCTTGAAGAGGCTATTGAATTTATCACCGACGAGGAGCTTATCGAGGTTACCCCGAAGAGCATAAGACTCAGAAAGGTAGTGCTTGATACTCCTTCGAGAAAGAGAATTCAGGCACAAAAGCGCGCCGCACTCAAGGAAGCGCAGAAGTAATACAAGGCGCTCTATGTTCGTTTTGAAGCAAAATGCGCTATTGAAAAGACTGATACAAAAAGGAAAAACAACAAAAACCGCCCGACAAAACGGGCGGTTTTCTAATTAAAGTTTACATTATACGACAAAAAGTATGATTTTTATGTCAATTTTGCAGATTTTGTTGTAACTTTTGAGGTTACAAAAAACAAATTACAGAGCATCAAGCTCGCCTCGTATTGCGCTGTCCATCGTTGATTTTTCCTCGAATACGCGCGCCTTATCTTCGATTTTTTTGAACTCTTCGTAATAGCGGCGTCCGAATTCCATAAGAGAGGCGTGATTGAAGTGAAGCTTGTCACCCCTGTCGGTAAGGCCCTCGGCATCGACGTATGCCGTGCGGTGTGAGTGCTCTGCGAATTTTCTAAGAGCCTCGTTTATATAGACGTAATTTGCGCAGTGAGGACGAAGCGCGCGCTCTTTTAGAAAGTCACCGAGACCACCGACGAGGAGTGGGACGTCCTCTGCGCCGAGAAGAGCTCTCAGCTCCTTCATAATTTTCGTGATTTTTTCAAGATAGAGGGGGTAATAATCCTCTCCCGTATCGGATTCACCCTGGTGCCAGAGAATTGCCGCGAGATTTGAGGTTCTCATAGCAAGGCGCGCACAGTTTACTGCGTTATCAAAAAGCAGACTTCCGGGTTGCCACTGGTCGAGCGACGTGCCACCGTCGGCACAGGGAATAACACCTACCGTTACGTCGGAGTGGTCCTCGTAGTAGGCCCTTGCAAAGCTCTCGACAAGACAGGTACCCGAAAACGTTCTGTCAGGGTTTACGGGACGATACATCGGCTGCCATCTGCCGTTGCGAAGAACCGAGAGCCTTCCGCCCAGATTATCAAGCGGCTCTGCATCCTCAAGGTATCCTCGACCCGCCATGTTTGACTGGCCTATAATCAAAATTGAATGTACCATTTTAATTCTCCTTTTTGAAGATATGTTTCGCCACCCCGCGAAATTTAACACGGGGTGGTGCCTTTTATTGCTTTTAAGAGCTTTTTGCTGACCTTTTGTGAATGGTATTGCTTTTGCGAATCACGGGTTGTCTTTATCCGAGAAATCCAAAAGGAACTTGATTTTTAAAATCAGTCAAACTCTGCCTTCCAGTCCTCGTCCCAAGGATAACGCATACGCATTACCTCGCCGCCTCTCTTCGAGCTCTCCTCTGCGTATATACCGGGAAGTGTCATTGCAAGACCTTCCTTGAGTGTTATCGGAGCCTCCTTGCCCTCAATAAGCGCTTTGAGGAAGTGGTCGATAAGCGCGTAGTCCAGACCTCCGTGTCCCTCTTTTGCAATGGGATTGTTCTCGTATGCGATGGGCATAAAATCTCCGTTAACTTCCTTAAGCTCCATATTGAGCTCCTTCATGGAGTTGTAACGTATAACGGGCTTGTCGAATCTTTCGATTCTTTCCATATATCCCTCGGTGCCGAATACGCGGTAGTTGTGGTGGCCGATCTTTGCGCGGCATCTGCCGTTTCTGAGAAGTCTGACTACGACACCCGAATCGGTCTGGAACTGAGCGCAGGACATAGAGTCCTTGGTTTCAGCGGGAGTCTGAGGACCTGTGCCGAAGCAAGAAACCTTGCGAAGCTCCTCGTCAAGCACCGTAAGAAGCGGGCCGAGAGAATGCGTGCAGTAACGAATGGGGCACAGAAGCTTTCTCCAGTCACCGTTTTCGTTAAGTGCCTTAATGAGTGCCGTTTCGGTCGGCATAGACCAGTGAATATACTCGGCCTCCATATAGTAGGGCTTGCCGAGAAGTCCCTTCTGGTGGAAGTCACGAAGAAGCTCAACGAACCTCTGCTCGTTGGGGTTTGCTCCTACTGAAATCATAGCCTTTGACTCTTTGGCTGCCTGCCAAAGCATCTCTGCTTCTTTGAGGTTGGCAACGACGGGAATGTCGGTAAGTACGTTTATATTCTTTGCGAGTGCTTTTGCACAGAAGTCGGCGTGTATATCGGCACCCGTTTCTACGATTACGGCGTCAAGATTTGCCTTTTCGAGCATCTCGTCGTAGCTTTCGTAAAACTGTGCGTCGGGGAAACGCTCTGCAAGAGGCATTTCCTCTCCCCAGCACTTCTCGTACCAGTTTCTCGGCAGTATATCGCACGCTGCAACGGGCACAGCGCACTCGAATTTTGACGCAAGACGCATCATCCAGCGTCCTCTGTGACCAAGACCAACGACGCCTACTCTTATTTTTTTCTGTTCAGCCATAATAAGCCTCCGTAAAATGTAT
>JAGBTM010000017.1 GCA_017631325.1 Clostridia bacterium | reverse complement strand
TTTCATTTTATATTCCTTTCGGATATTTCTTACTTTTCTTACTTTTCTTATATTGTAGCATAAATTATTAACGCTGTCAAGTGAATTAATAAATTTAGCAACACACACTTAAAAATCTATTGTACTCGTGCCGCGCTTGTTACAAAAACGGCCATTTTCTTGCATTTTTAGGTTTTTTATTTTTTTTAACTTTTTTTATAAAAACCTATTGACAAACTGAAAAAAGTGGTGTATAATATAAAACGTTCTGCGGGAGTGGCGGAATCGGCAGACGCGCACGTTTGAGGGGCGTGTGTTTTTACGTACGGGTTCAAGTCCCGTCTCCCGCACCAAAAAATACTGCAGAAAAGGATACTTTCTGCAGTATTTTTTTATCCAAACCGCAGGTTTGGTATATCATCACCGCACGAAGTGTGGTGGATATCATCAGCCCTACGGGCTGTATATCATCACGCCCCGGCGTGTATCATCTGCGGTTTGATGATATACAATGCTCCGCATTGGTGATATACCGCAATAAATTGCGGATGATATACAACGGCTAGCCGTTGATTTTCGAGTTACAATATGCTATAATATACACCAAGAGGTGATATTATGTCAAAAAACTATTTATTGATATATTCTGAACAGCTTGCGACCAATATTGAATTGATGTGTCAAAGCATTAAGGCTCCGTCAAACACGCTTTTTCAAATTCGTAAGAGTTCAAGTAGCGTTTATGCCAATATACATGAGGCAAATTACGGTCAAAGTAAAGCAGACATGCTTTCCAAATTTGAAATTGCACTCAAAGAATGTAGTGAAACGGAAGGCTGGTTACAGCTACTGTTTAATACAAATGGCATTGATGAAGAAACATACAAAAACCATCGCAATCTTTGTGGCAGGATCAGACGTATGCTGATATCAAGTTGTAAAACAATAAAAGAGCAAAAATAATTTATTAAAGAGCCTATCTTCCGGGGTGTTTGCGCCTTCCGTAGATGGACTCTTTTTGCTTTCATTAAATTTATAGGTAATTATTAAAATTATATATTATTGTTAAATTTGAATCCGTTTTTGCTTTTATATCGTATTTCTATTGATTTTTCTTAAAAATTGTGGTATAATATCTTTGCTCAACAAAACTGAATATATTTGATTAGCGGTATTTTTATCTTTATGGGGATATTATACCCTTTTAGCCATAGCTATTTTGGAATTTGGTAAAAGCGCAAGCTCCACTAAATAGTTATGGTTATACCCTAATCTTATTTTAGTTTTGTTGAGCGACAATCGGAGTTTGCGTTTTTCGGTGCGGTTAACTTCGGTTGCCGCACTTTTTATATTGGAGGAATATTTTATGGAATTTATTTTTATTCTGGCCTTAATTATTGGTGGATTATATTTAAATCACAGGATAGCAAAAAAATTTGAAGAAATAGTTTTCGCTAAAGGGTATGGTACAGAACTTAAAGCGTATTATATATGCTTTTGGTTGGGCCTTGTTGGATATCTATATGTAATTGCACTTCCTAATGCAAAATTGGATAATATAGAATTAAAACAACAAAAAAGAATGCTTGAAATACTTGCAAAATTGGGCGCAAAAAGTGAAGATGATTGTATCGAAAAAAAGAATAACGAAGATGTAAAAACTGCAATTACATAGCAACTAAAAATGATGCGATTTTCATTTTGTAGACCGAAATATCATTATGAGAGCATTTTTGATTTCTTACGTACAACTCGCTTTTTGTTTAGCATAGAAAATTCAATAATAAAATTTATCATAATCATACATATATAAATCATCCTATCGTTAAAATTGAAACCGCTTAGGTAAAAAATCATCCGTTTTTTTCTTAAATCATCCGCTTTCAATTTTGTATCCTTTTCATCAATTACTCGCAGAGTAAAGACCGAGTAGTCATACTTGGTCTTTATTTTTTGTTTGTTGGTCGTATAAAGCTAGATTAGATTGTTGGTCATAGGTCTTTACTCCGAGGGCAGACTTTAGAAAAATACGGGTTTTGAGCCCGTATTTTCTTTTTACGAGAGTAAAAACAACTTGATTGACAAATACGCGTTTTTTTGATATACTTATCTTGTTCTTCTAATCTTTTTTGTATAAAGCGTGTAGATTAGAAGATTTTTAAACCTGTTTTCGAAAAGGTAAGTTATGAAAATCATTGCTAGAATACACACCGATTTTAAGGAAAAGTTTGGAATACCGCGGCAGAGCGGACTTGCCGAGGCGCGCGGGCGGATAGTTTTTGAGCCTGAGTACAGAGCGCCAGAGGCGCTGCGCGGGCTCGAGGGATATTCGCATCTGTGGATTATATGGGAATTCTCGGAGGCCAAGCGTGAGAACTTCTCGCCTACGGTCAGACCCCCAAGGCTCGGTGGAAACACGCGCGTTGGCGTTTTCGCCACGCGCTCACCGTATAGACCAAACCCGATAGGGCTCTCGTCGGTGAAGCTCGAAAGAATTGAAAATACGAAAAACGAGGGCTGCGTTCTGCACGTTCTCGGCGCGGATATGCTCGACGGCACTCCGATTTACGACATCAAGCCCTATCTTCCCTTTACCGACTGTCACGCTGACGCTGTCGGAGGCTTTTCCGACGAGGTGCGCGACTATGCTCTTGAGGTGCAAATTTCAGGCCGACTGCTTGATACGGTAGACGAGGACAAAAGGGCGACGCTCATCGAGGTCTTGAGGGGTGACCCACGTCCGTCCTACAAGGCAGACGGTGAGAGCGAGTACGGTATGCGTTTTGCTGAGTACGAGGTGAAATTTGCCGTGTCAGACGGTGTGCTCACTGTCAAGAATATACTCAAAATCCACAAGTAACCCCAAAAATATCAACAGGTAAATATATCAAATTAACGCTGTTTCGTTCTTGAAATGGCGTTTTTTGTATATAATAATTTACATTTTTGGGCATTTAAGCGCATTATGGCAGGGATTACATTTGACTTAACTTTCCTTTTGTGGTATAATAATACACGTTAAAAGGAGGTATAAAAAATGAAAAAGCTGATAACACTAATATGTATTTGTGCAAGCCTAATTATTGCGACTGCCTTGTCCGCGAGCGCAGCTAGTACGCACACAGTCGTAAAGGGCGACACAATGTGGAAGATAGCGACAAGGTATAAGGTGGGCCTCTCAGAGCTTGCCTCAGCAAATCCGCACATCAAAAATACAGCTCTGATTTATCCCGGTGACGTTATTACTATACCGAGCCTTGATGCTACCGTATCTTCATACGAGAAAGAAGTTATAAGACTTGTAAACAAGGAGAGGACCAGCCGTTCTCTGCCTGCGCTCAAGGAGGATTGGGAACTGTCGCGAGTGGCAAGATACAAATCAGAGGATATGAAGGCAAGAAATTACTTTTCGCACACGAGCCCGACCTACGGCTCACCCTTTGAAATGATGAAGAACTTCGGCATCAGCTACCGAAGCGCAGGTGAAAACATTGCCAAGGGACAAAGAACACCCGAGGCCGTCGTGAACGCATGGATGAACTCCCCGGGCCACCGAGCAAATATACTCAACTCATCATACACGCACATAGGCGTCGGCTACGTTAAGGACGGTAACATCTGGACACAGATGTTTATATTCAAGTAATTTAAGGTTAGTCCGAGAACGCACACTAACAATAAAACTCGGCAGGATTTCTCTCTGCCGAGTTATTTTTTATAATAAGTTAAAAAATTGCTTTTTTCATTTGACATTTCAAAATAAATGTGCTATAATCATTAAGGCAAAACAAAAATAGTTTAATATTACGCCTGCATAGTTAAATGTAGCAAGGCGAAAAGCTTCTAAACGACGCTTTTTGGCGCAGCGAAACCGCCCAAAGCAACGAGTTACAGGAGCGAGTGTACCGAGCGACGCATAACGAATATGCGACGGTGGATATAATAGCCACTCACAAATTCGTCATTTTATTAAAATTAAATACGCCTCCATAGTTAAATGGATATAATAAACCCCTCCTAAGGGTTAGTTATGGGTTCGATTCCCGTTGGGGGTGCCACAAGCGGTCTGCGATAACTTTTGTAGACCGCTTTTTTATAAGCATAGCGGAAACTATCGCAAGGTGGATATCCCACTTTGCTAAGCTCTCGAAGAGGGGTTGAATTGTCAGAGTGATGGCAATTTGACCCCTCTAATTAAAGCGAAGAGATTTCCTGTCGTGTTCAAAAAGAATTATCTATCTCTTCCAAGCAAATAATCAAGTGAAACATCAAAATAATCCGCAATTTTTATCAATGTTTTGTAATCAGCCTCACGCTCTAAATTTTCATATCGGGAAATTGTATTTTGATTCATATTCAAATCAATAGCAAGCTTTAACTGCGATATTCTTCTGTTTTTTCTCAATTTTTTAAGTCTAAATTCCATTTTTCCCCTTTTATATGTTTCTTCTATTTCTTCAATTTTAAATATTTTTTTAACCCCTTGACATTATTATACCGTTATGGTATAATTAAAATATCCCAATTTGGTATATTAAGGAGTGACACTATGAACACAGAAAATCAAGCAGTAGAATCTACATTTGTTGACAAACAAAAGGTTGATATGTACATAATGGCAAATCAACACTATTTTCCGGCTGAAAAAATCATTTTCTTAAAAGAAAAGCTTTATTCTCTTTCGGAATCGAAGTTTTCGATGTTGTCTGCAATTGAACTTAAAAACCCCACAACATTACTCATCATTTCCCTTTTAATCGGCACTTTGGGCATAGACAGATTTATGCTCGGTGACACCGGAATGGGTATTTTGAAGTTACTGACAGCAGGTTGCTGCGGAATTATGACTATAGTCGACTGGTTTTCCGTTACGAATAAGACAAAGGAAAAAAACTTCACTAATATAATGCTGATGCTTTAATGAAAAAGCGGTCAATAATAAAAAGGCATATTGTGGTTCTTTTCACAATATGCCTTTTTATAGCAATTTTGAATTATTTCAGAATTACTTGTCCAATACTATATTTTTGCAAAATTCCTTGTCCTACATGCGGAGTAACACGAGCTATATTTTATTGTTTAAAATTGGATTTTCAAGGTTCAATTTACTATCACCCCTTAGCAATCCCCTTAATCGTTTCAACATTACTAATGCTACATTTAAATTTGTTTAAACGAAAGCGATATATCTATTTTTTCGCCTTTATTACATTTTTTCTAAATACTGTTTTATATATATTCAGACTGTTGATGTTTTTTCAGATTATTTGAAGATAAAAAGCGACGCCCATAATATTAAGTAAAAACAGCCAACATACGCACAACCTTAAAAACGCAAAAAACTCCACGCTTACCAGCGTGGAGTTTGCAGTTTTATGAAGTTTCTATTAAATTTAAAGTTATATTTGTTTATGAGATAAAAGTGTTACAGCTTCATCAAAACAATCAAATTTGCGAATATTTCTTTACAATTTCGCGCATTTCGGGGAGTTTTTTCTCCATATCCGACACGAGTTTAAACTGATTTCTTGCGCGGTCGAGGTTCTGGCCGGGGCGTGAGGTACGGAAATAGGTATCGCCCGAGAGGTAGTCGGTAAGGAAGCGCATACCGCATTCAAAGGTCATCATAATCGCGCCTATCGGAAGCAAATCAAGCTCGCCGTCGGTGAGGCCACCGTTTGCACCCTCGATAAAGCCCTTTACGTAAAGTTCGTAAAGCGAGATGTCAAAGTTGACCTTTGAAAGATCGCTCTCGTCCTCGAGAGCTGTGGTTGCTCCAAATCGGATAGAATCGCCGAAATCGTTGACCGAGTAGCCAGGCATTATGGTGTCGAGGTCGATAACGCAAAGCGGCTTTCCGCTCGCTTTATCAAAGAGTATGTTGTTGAGCTTTGTATCGTTGTGGGTAACCTTGAGTGGCAGCTTGCCTTCGGCGTGCGCTATCTCAAGAGTTTTCGCAAATTCTTCTCTCGCCCTAGCAAATTCAACGTCCGCTTCAACCTCGGAGAGCCTACCGTACTTATCAGCCTTCACGGCGTCCATAAGCTGACGGTATCTGTCGGGGGTGTTATGAAAATTTACAATAGTTTCGTTAAGAGTGTGCGCAGGGAAATTGCGAAGAAGGTACTGAAAATTACCGAATGCAACTGCGCTGTCGTAGAACTGCTCGGGGCGTTCTACCTTGTCGTAGCTGACGCTGTCTGTTACAAAGAGAACAAGGCGCCAATATTCGCCCTCCTCGTCCATAAGACAGTTCTTGCCGTCGCGTGTCTTGATGGGATTGAGCGTTTCGCGGTCAGGGTCGCCTCCGCGTGCGATTATGCCCTCACGCAAAAAGCTCGTAACCGCAGCGTAGTTTTCCATAAGCTCTACGGGGTTTTTAAAAACCTTTTTATTTATTTTCTGAAGAATGTACTCACGGGTTTTGCCTTCGTTTTTTACAATGACACGTCTGGTATCGTTAATATGTCCGGAGCCGTAGTGCTCCGCAAAAATTATTTGACCATCAATTTGAAAGCCGTCTAAAACGTTCTGCAATTCCTTTATCAAGTTGCTTACCCTCCCAAGTTTAACTATCGGATTAATTTTGAAAAACCAAAACATTCACACGGGATTTGTGGGTAAAGCAGCCACTCCTTTTGTCTTCGTTTAGCCGGGGAGCAGGCGTCCCACGTGAGCAAATCTCTAAAATACGCAAGACGGTAGCCAAAACTTCACCAGCGTATACTATTTTAAGGCATCTGCCAAAAAATAGCAAGCAACAATAGTTTGAAAAGCTTGTGCAACCGTTGGTTGCGACGATGCTTTTTCGTTGCAATTCCTTGCTTACTTTTGTTGCGGAGATACGTCAGCAGCTAAGGCCTTTGGAGTGCGATGCCATGCGATAATACATCTGAACGCCTACCGTACGTTCACTTTATCACAGGGCATCTGCCGGGTAGTATCTCAGGGTGCTTTGCTTTGATTTTTTAAAATTATTTTCCGTGGCTCTATAAAAAACGAGCCATTTTACAATACAATTATATCTAAAAATCTTGACTTTTTCAATGTAAAATAGTATAATAATTTGTAGAATAGTACAAATTATGGGAAAAATTTACAAATAGGTGCCATTAATGAACAAAAATGATATAATTACAGTGTTATCCGAGTTACACAAGATAACGGGACTGAGAGTATCGCTTCACGGCGCGGATTACAGCGAAATAGCGGCATTTCCCGAAAATTCTCTGCCCTTTTGCGCGAGAATTCACGAGATAGACGGGCAAAAGGAGCTGTGTCACGGTTGCGACCGTCAGGCGTGCGAGGTTGCACTCAAGGAGCGCCAAACTCACATTTATAAATGCAGGTTTGGTCTATACGAGGCGGTAAGTCCGCTTTACAACTTCGGCACCTTGACGGGATTTCTCATGATGGGGCAGATAGCCGAATCCGAGGACGACAGAAATACCGCAGCATCTGTCGCGGCAAGGCTCATACCTAAAAGCGATGCGGTGGAGTACGCAAAATTCATTCATACGGTAGCCCCTGATATGCTCCTTTCTTACGTCAGAATAATGACGGTATGCGCTCAGTACCTGACGCTTTCAAACGCGCTTCCCTCTGTCAAGCCGACGGTCGCTGAGCTGGCTAAAAAATACATAAGTGAAAATCTTTCCGAAAAACTCAGCATCAAGGAGCTGTGCGACACTGTCGGCTGCTCCAAATCGACCTTGACCTCGGCCTTTAAAAAGAGCTACGGTATAACGCTTGTCGAGTATATAACCGACAGCCGCATCTCTCGGGCAGAAATACTGCTGAAGCAGGGGGATTTGAGCATTAACGAGATTGCTCTTTTGGTTGGTTTTTCGGACCAGTCGTATTTTTCGAAGGTATTTTCGGCAAAGCACGGCATCTCGCCAAGCGAGTGGCGTCTAAACCACTCGCAAAGCTAAGGCCGTTATAATTTATATCTCTTTATCTCTTGACAAAACGCAAAATTTAGGTTAAAATACTTATGACCAAGTGGGGCAATCGCGCCGTATGGTGCCGAAAGGTATTACGGTGAGGAAAGTCCGGGCATCACAGAGCAGGATAGCGGATAACGTCCGCCCGAGGCGACTCGCGGGAAAGTGCAACAGAAATAAACCGCCGTTTTTACGGTAAGGATGGAAAGGCGAGGTAAGAGCTCACCCACTTCTATGGCAACATAGATTTGCTGTAAACCCTATCCGATGCAACACCTTGATTTCGGTACACGTACCGAGGGCTGCTCGCATATTTTCATGGTGGCAGAGCCGCAAGGCTTGAACTGTGGGGTGACCCTCAGTGAAGATAGATGATTGCCGCGCGCAAGCGTACAGAACCCGGCTTACAAGCTCGGTCATTTTTTAAGAAAATCTCTTTAAGTCGCCTCTTGTGGCTAGAGATTTTTTCTTTTGTGCGAATAATATTCACCTGACGAAATAGAATAAAATAAAAAGCGCACCCGGGCGCAAAAGATGTGCTATATACGCTTGACTTTTTCTCCTTTTTATGATAAAATATATAAGATTTGGAATTTGCGGGCAAAACTTAACTTGACCTATTAATTTGGAAATTGAAGGTTTTTTATGGAATAAACACAAAACACGACGAAAAGAAGCTCCTTTACAGGTAAAATAGGCTTCGTTCTTGCCGCGGCAGGCTCTGCAGCAGGCCTTGGCAATATATGGCGTTTCCCATACCTTGCGGCAAAGTACGGAGGAGGCATTTTCCTTCTTGTGTACGCTCTTCTTGCTGTAACGTTTGGATTTGCGCTTATGCTTGGCGAGATTGCCCTAGGCAGAAAGACGGG
>JAGBTM010000016.1 GCA_017631325.1 Clostridia bacterium | reverse complement strand
ATAGGTGTAAAGAAAAAGGGCGAAACGCTCCTGACTATGACAGAACGTCTCACCCGAATGGAAATTATAATGAAGTCTCCCGGCAAAACTGCCGCAGATACGGTAGCTATGTTTAACCGTCTGGAGCGTCGGCTCGGTAGCAGGAACTTCAAAGAAATTTTTAAGAGTATAACCTTTGACAACGGCACCGAGTTCTCCGACGTCAGAGGCATAGAGTATTCCCCATACACCGGGAAGAAAAGAACCACCGTTTATTACTGTCATCCTTATTGCTCCTCTGAACGCGGCAGCAACGAAAACCAAAACGGTTTTATACGTCGATTTGTTCCAAAGGGCACCGCAATAAACGGTTACAGCGCAGAGTACATAGCTCACGTGCAGAATTTCATTAACAACTACCCTCGAAAGCTCTTTAACGGAGAAAATAGCGTCAAACGTTTCGAAAAAGAGCTTCAAAAGCTAAATATCCAAAAAATTTTAACGAAAATTCAAAAAACATCTTGACAGTTGCGATTTTTCGTCCTGCACTTGCATATCGCGTGCGTTTATGATAAAATATTTACGTAAGCCTTATAAGAGTAAGGAAAATTTCATATAGGCGAGGAAAGCTATACGCCGAGTAAGGAAATCTTCATGTAAAGCAAGAAAATCTCTGTATAAAGAAATTCTTCATATAGAAAGAGAAATCCTCGCAAAGAGTTTGTAAAAGAAGCAGATGCGCAAAGAAGCGCAAAGAAGCGCAAAGAAGCAGGCGCGAAGATATTTAATTTGGCAACGCAAAGCATCATAAAGTAGTTAAAATCGCCAAGGGGAGATAAAATGGCAGAGGAAAAGAAGAGAGTAAAGAGCTTTACCGACGAGCAGCTAAGCGCTATCAACGAGAGAAAAAAGACCCTTCTCGTTTCGGCGGCGGCAGGCTCGGGAAAAACGGCAACTCTTACAGAGCGTATAATACGCTCGCTCACCGACAAGGAAAATCCTATAAACATAGAGTCGCTGCTCGTGGTTACCTTCACAAACGCTGCGGCGGCTGAGCTGCGCGTAAAGCTCACTCGCGCCCTTGAGGACGCTGTGGCAGAGGATCCCGAAAACGAGCATCTTTGTCATCAGCTTTATATGCTGCCGTCTGCCAAAATACGAACCATTGACTCGTTTTGCAACGATATTTTGCGCTCGTCGGCCGACAGGGTTGGTCTTAGTGACGGCTACCGAATAGCCGATGCGGCTGAGTGCGAGTTTCTCGCGATTTCGATTATTGACGGCCTTATCGCCGAAATATACAATGCAAATATACCCGAGATAGCTACACCCGAGGAGCTTGAGGCTCTTTCGGACTGTCTGACGGACTCAAAGAGGACCGAGGAGCTTTCCGAGATTTTACGTTACGTTTACGAAAAGTGCGAGTCCTCGGAGCTTGGCGTTGACGCACTTTTGCCGCTTATAGATTTCTACGACACTAGAAAATTTAAAGCCGTCGAAAAGACAAAGCACGGCGAGTATCTTATGGAAATTACCCGTGAGATGCTAAAGCATTATTCAGCCATCGCGCGAAAATACGAGCGTATTTTGTCCTCGGGCAGCGAGCTTTCGCTTCTTTATTCCGATATGGCCGCAGCCGACAAAATGGCCCTTGAAAGACTTCTCAAGCTCAAAAGCTACAAATCAATGAGAGAGGGTATAATATCGTTTGCGTTCTCGGACGCTCCGTCAAAGAGGGGCGCTGTCAAAACCTCGGATATGCTCGATTATGCGGATATTCGCAAGGATATGCGAGAGGATATGGCAACGCTCAAGGGCTACTACGCCTACACCGAGGAGCAGTGGAGAGATAATCTTTCGGGACTTCATACGCTTCTTTCGGTGCTTTATAGATTTGAAAAGCGCTTTGACGAGATTTTCCTATCCGAAAAGAAAAGGCGTTCTGCCCTTTCCTATGCCGACGTTGAAAGACTGTGCTACGAGTGTCTTATCAAGGACGGCGAGCGTACCGATATTGCTATAAATCTCGCCTCGCAGTTTGAGGCAATTTACATCGACGAGTATCAGGACGTAAACAGCCTGCAGAACAGTATTTTCTCTGCGATTTCGAGAAAAAACAACAGATTTATGGTCGGAGATATAAAGCAGAGTATCTACGGCTTCCGTAGTGCGCGTCCCGAAATTTTTGCCGAAATGAAGTCGAAATTTCCCCCTCTTCCTGCCGAAAACAGCGACACAGCCTCGGTCTTTATGTCAAAAAACTTCAGATGCGACAAGGGAATAGTCGATTTTGTAAACGACGTTTTTGACAAGGTGTTCGGTATTATAGGTGATAAAATCGGCTATAAAGAGGGCGACAGGCTCGGCTATGCAAAAATACACAAGGGCCCTGAGCCCGAGTACAAGGCCCCCGAGATTTGTATGCTTGATAAGACTAAAGACGACGGAATTAGTGAGAGCTATGCCGTTGCCGAGAAAATATCCGAGCTTCTGAAAACGGGCAGACTTGATAACGGAGAGCCTATACGCCCCGAGGATATAGCAATAATTATGAGAGGCACGAAGGGAAAGGACGGTCTTTTTGCCGAGGCACTCGCCTCTTTAGGAATACCGACGAGAATATCGGGCGCTAAGCGTTTCTTTCTTTCGCCCGAGGTCCTTTTAACTCTGTGCTTGCTTAACGTTATAGATAACCCCTCAAGAGATATATACCTTGCGGGACTTTTGTGCTCGCCCCTTTATTCGTTTGAGGCGGACGATTTGTATTTAATTCAACACGGGGGTGACCATAACACGCTCTACGAGGCGCTTGTGAGCTACACCGAGGCCAACCCCTGTTTTGAAAAGGGCAGAAGATTTTTAAATTCTCTTGACTACTACCGTACTATTGCCGAGGGTATCAGAGTTGATACACTCATATCTAAAATCTATCACGAAACGGGTCTTCTTTCGCTTGCCTCGCGAAGCGGAGGGCTTGATAACCTTAATTTGCTTTACGACTATGCAAGAAGCTACGAGGCAGGCTCTTACAAGGGGCTTTACAGCTTTATCTCGTTTATAAACGGAATACTTGATAAAAAAACCGCCTTCGACGACAAGCGTGAGGCGGGCGAGGAGAGTGCCGTGCAGATTATCACCTGCCACTCCTCTAAGGGTCTTGAATACCCCGTGGTATTTTTAGTTGATACGGGTGCGCGCTTTACCGAAAACGACGTAAGACAAAGGTTGGTCTTCTCCGAGGATTTCGGTGTTTCCTTCAGGCTCAGAACACCTGAGGGACTTGCGCTTGTAAACAGCCCCGTGCACGATTTGGTTTGTCACTACGTTCTGCGCTGTCTTCACGAGGAGGAGCTGAGGGTTCTATACGTAGCCTTGACAAGAGCGAGAGAACAGCTCTATATCGTCGGAAGCTGTCCCTTAGCCGACGGCGAAAAATATAAAAACAAGCTCCGTCTTATCCGTGAAAATCTATCACCCTTTGCCATAAGAGATATGCGCACGTATCTCAAAATAATGCTCGTATCCACGGGCAGAGAGCCTCTCTCATATAAAGAATTTATAGGGCGCGACGAGGGGGAAAACAGCACCGACGAGGCAAAAAAACTCGACACGGCTACCCACATAGGCGAAAAAGACGGGCAAAATGGCGAAAAAGAGTTTTGCTTTGGAGAGGGAGGCTCGTTTACCGCTCTTGAGGGAGGCGCGCTTGACTTTGGAGACGGTGGCTCGCTTGATGCTCGAGAGGTCGTACCCGACCCTGAGCTTGTGAGAATACTCTCGGAGCGCTTCAGGTACGAGTACCCCGACAAATATATGACGACCTTACCCGAAAAGCTGTCGGTATCAAAGATGTCACCGAGCGTGCTCGACGCGTCAGACGCAGAGTTTGTATTCGACCTCTCGGACGAGAGCTTTGCCTCCTCCCCCGAGGGAGATATTCTATCACAGCTCATAGAGGACGAGCCTTGGAATTCTGATAATTTCGTAAGCATTGAGGAAAATTCGGCAGACGAAAAATCCGAAAATAAAATCCCCTGTGCCGTTGCTGTAGTCGGTGCATGGGCCGACCTTACCGAAGATACTGAGGACGTCGGGCGGGAAAACTTACTCTACGAGTGTGTTAATAACGGCTATGCGTCGGACACGGCGGACACCGACATTAACGGAAATTCGTCGCGCGAGGGTAAGGCGAGGACGCTCCCGTCCTTTAAGACGGGCAGAGCAAGTGAGGAGAGCGCGAAGCGTGGTATAGCAACGCACATGTTCTTACAGTTCTGCGACCTTAGGGAGCTTGAAAAAAACGGCGCAGAGGCCGAGCTTTCAAGACTTCACTCTCTCGGCTTCCTCTCAGAGCGTGACAAAAGCAGGGTAAGACTTTACGAGATAGAGGCGTTCAGAAAATCCGAGCTATTCAGTGAAATGATGGGCGCAAAGCGTCTTTACAGAGAACTGAGATTTAATTTGCGCTTCCCCGCATCGCTCTTTACCGAGAACGAAGAAAAGAGGGACGCGTATAAGGATAAGCACGTTCTCGTTCAAGGTGTTATAGACTGTATAGTGGAGCGTCAGGACGGAACGCTTGCGCTCTACGACTACAAGACCGACAGGCTTACGAAAGAGGAGCTTTCGAAGAGAAGCCTTGCTGAAAAAAAGCTTCGTGATAAGCACTCGCGTCAGCTCTCGTACTACGCCCTGGCAGTAAAGGAAATGTTCTCAAAATACCCGACGAGAGTTGCGCTGTACTCGCTGCCGATGGCCGACACGGTGGATATTGAGCCCGAGATACCCTCATAGGCTCAAAATCAAAAAAACTTTAAAAAAATTGAATAAAGGCGCGCCGATTTCTATAAAATCTACTTGAAAAAGGCGCGTCTTTGTAGTAAAATATTTGTAGGGCTTCTTTGAAGCTGCGCGTTTTCGTTTTAAAAGAGTTTTTCGATAAAAAATTAAATTCAAGGAGGGCAAACTAAAATGAGCGCAAGACTTAACAAAATCTTTTTTGATACTTATCTCAGGGTAGATAAGCTTGCGGCAGAAAAATTCGGTATTGAAAAGGGCGGTGTCACAGCTTACATTAACCGACTTATCAACTCAAGATTTGCCCCTGACAGAGAAGAAACGCTCTCTAGCCTTACTAAATGCAGAGAAATGAGAAACGTACTCGCACACGAGGGTGGAGCGTTTGACAAATACGGCGAGGTAACCAAAAGCGATATTAAGTGGCTTCAGGGGTTTGAGGGTGACCTGTCGCGTCGCCGCGACCCTATATCGCGCTATCTTCGTAAGTCAAAAAAATACGTTTTCAGAAAAAGACTGCTCTTAGCGGTTGTGGTTATTCTGCTCGCGGCTGCCCTCGGCGCAGGTGTCTATTTTCTTCTGTAATTTACGGGTATATTTTTCGTAAAAATGCGAGTATTTTTCTTTAAAAGCCGGTGAATACTTACGAGCTTTTGGCACAATAATTTAAGTGTAGAAAAGGCCGCCGCAAAAACGCGGCGGCTATCTTTATAAGGGTGATTAAATGAAGATTTTTAAATCGTTTTCGGAGCTTATAGGAAATACCCCTCTTTATGAATGCTCCTCTCTTTCAGAGGGTACCGGGGCGAAAATTTTTGCAAAGCTTGAATACAAAAATCCCGCAGGCTCGGTTAAGGACCGTGTGGCCCTCGCTATGCTCGAGGACGCAGAAAAAAGAGGCCTTATCAAGAAGGGCTCGCTTATAATCGAGCCCACAAGCGGTAACACGGGTATAGGTATCGCGATGGTCTCCCTGGCAAAGGGGTATAGATGTATAATAGTTATGCCCGACTCAATGTCCCCCGAGCGAGTTCGCATTATGCGTGCTTACGGAGCCGAGGTTGTGCTTACACCGGGCGCTCTCGGTATGCGTGGCTCTATCGAGAGGGCAAACGAAATTTTATCCGAGAACGAGGGCGCTTTTATCCCCTCGCAGTTTGAAAATCCTGAGAACCCTATGGCGCATTACAGAACCACAGGCCCTGAAATCTACGAGGCGCTCTCAGGCAAGGTTGATATCTTCGTTGCAGGAGTTGGAACGGGCGGAACGGTATCCGGCGTTGGAAAATACCTGAAGGAAAAGAACAAAAACATTAAAATCGTCGCAGTCGAGCCGAGCGAGTCCCCCGTTATCTCGGGCGGCGCGCCATCGCCTCATAAAATTCAAGGCATCGGCGCAGGCTTTATTCCCAAAACCCTCGACACGTCGGTAATCGACGAGGTTATAACCGTCAGCTCGGACGAGGCTTTTGCTACGGCAAAGCTCATTTGCGACAGGGAGGGAATACTCGTCGGAATATCCTCCGGAGCTGCCGCAGCAGCTGCAAGAAAGCTTTCTGAGAGGGAAGAAAACAAGGGCAAAAATATAGTAACCCTCTTTGCTGACTCGGGAGAGAGATACCTTTCACATTAAAATTCATTTAATAAAAATGCAAATTCCATGGGCGGATAGGTGGATTTCCTAATATTCGCCGAGTTTTGTGTTGCAGCAAATCGGAGTTTGTGTGGTAACATTCGAGGGAAGCATTTTTTCGGTGCGCAGGCTTCGGTCTGCGCACTTTTTGTTAAATCACGCTATTTTTAATTTAAAGATTGACAAATTCTTCTAAAAATGGTATAATGTACCCACCACACGAACTGCATACTTTTAACTCAACGACGGGAAAATACTTTTGGCAAAAAGTGTTTTCTCTCTTTTCTAATCTCGTTGTTGGGTGAGGAGTTTGTGTGGTAACATTCGAGGGAAGCATTTTTTCGGTGCGTGGGCCTCGGTCTGCGCACTTTTTAATTTAGGGGGGAAAACTATGTTCGAGATTAAAATGAACAAAAACGGTCAAATCAAAATTCCTAAGGCTATCCGTGATTGCTTTGAATACAAGGAAGGCACAATCTTCAAAGCTGACGTCTATGGCGGGGTGCTTAAATTAGAACCGCTGGCATATTGCCGTCGCTGCGGTAAGGCTTTGCCAAACGAGTTTAAGGGTGTTCCGACCTGCTCAAATTGCCCACCGAATTTTTCGTTTACGTTCAGATAAGCTAATTGAGCTTTTGATAGGCTATTTATAAATTAAAAAGGTAATACGCCCGACACGGTGTTGCTGTCTTTGCAGAAATTAAAATCTGCGCTAAAACGAGCAACGCACAGGGCGTATTACCTTTTTTGTTTTTTGCTTGTTTTGTTTAGCTTTTAATTATTTTACGTGAAATCTTCTTTTAAGCTCTCGCTTGAAATCTGCACCGAGAATGATGGCAAAGGATATAATCAAAACCACCGAGAGCGAGTCTAGTACTATAAAGGGCCAGAAGTCCTTTTCGTGCCAGATGGATAGGTACAATGACGAGCCTATTATAGACAGGAAGATAAAAATAATAAGTGGGAGCATATTGTGCTTTTGTGTTTCAAGGTCCGTGAAAAACAGCGTTGCAACAATAGCAAGTCCCGAAAAGCAGACGATGGGAACGACGAAAGAAGCCCAGCCGGGAGCGAGCAAAACGTCAATTAAAGTTAGCAAAATGCAGACATAAGCCACAATTTTTATGGACTGGCTCGTTCTGTTGTACTCAACCAAATCGGGTGAAAAAACGAGCGTCCACACGACGTGCAGAACGAGTAAGGCTATAATGCACCAGGCAGGTCCCCCAATCGCAAGATTTACAATCGGACAGCTTATAGCGAGTGCAATAAACGGCCACCTGAGAATGTGTAAAAGACGTCTGCGGTTAAATCCGCCGCGCTCCTTTGGGGGATAGGTAATATCAATGTGCATAGTATTCGCTTCCCTCCACCTTGATTTCAATACCGTCGTCGCTGAGGTATTTATACATTTTTTCCTCAAACGTCGGGTCGGGTGTCATTTTCGTAACCGAAAAGGTTGTGATATCGCCAAAGGTAACCACAGCGCACGCAAGACGGTTAAGCAGGGGCGCGCCAAGACAGAAATCCATACTCTCTATATGCTCGGAATACTCCTTTGGCATTTTGACTATACCGAGGTTTGAGAGAGTTGTGGTGTATATGTTTTCACCGATAAAGCCGTATACGAGCTTTGCAACGGGGGCCTTTATAACGAGGGGAATGTACCTTATTGAGCTGACTATATTTACAGCGGCGGTAATCATCTCATGCATTTTTTCCTTACTCGTTTTTTCTTCCATCTGACGAACTATCTCCGAGAAAAGCTCGTCTGTGTCGCTGATTTTGTCGATGGGAATTTTTATGCCCGTGAACATTGCAAAGTTGCGCAGAGTTTTAGTCTGATAGAACTTTCGCATATTGACAGGGAGCTGAATATTTATATCGCCCGTAAGCTCGTCACAGGCAGCGCTCGTAGCCAAAAACATCTTGGCGAGCAGGTAGACGGTTACGGTCACTCCGTGACGCTTTGCGGCCTCGTGCAGCTTATCCTTGTTCATCTTGAAATGAAGAACTCTGCAGGGGCGCGCGCTCGAGAGCTTTCCGCTCATCTGGAGCGAGGATTTGTCAACAAAGCCCGAGCCTGTCGCTGCCTTTTCCACCTTGACAAACGCATTTTCAAGCTCCTCTTTGGTGGGCGTTTCGTGTATATCAATCAGGTCGCCGTCTTCGTCGGCTGAGTTTATTCCAAGCAAACGCAAATACTCGCCGGCAAGAGCCTTGACGAATACGCTTGCTCCCGTGCCGTCGGTGAGAATATGGAAAAACTCCGCGCTCATTCTGTTGCGATAGTACATAATTCTGAATGAGCTTGAGCCGCTTATCGAGACCTTGATAGGCTGGCAGGGAGCGTCGCGCTCCTCCTCGACGGGAAATCTTTTCTTTACCGCATCAAGATAATGCCAGAAAAATCCCTTTTTAAGAGAGGTGGAAAAGCCCGGGAAGCGCTTGATAGTAAAGGTGAGGGCCATCTGAAGAATTTCGGGCACAACCTCCTCTTTAAAGTAGACGGAAATGCGGAAATTATTCTGTAAGCCGTGCTCAAGGCATATTGGGTAGATTTTCGCTGCGTCGTCGAGAGGAAACCAGGCGATTGAGGGGCGAGCGTAAAATCCGCCAAGATTTGTAAGAGAGAGCCTCTCGCACGCCTCCCTGACACTTGCGCCGCGCTCACAGAGTACGGTTATCGCTTCTTCAAAATCCTGCCTGAATGCTCGCTTTTCTGCCTTTGAGAGCGAAAAATTCAAATCAAATTCTCTGAAAAACACCCGAAGGAGCTCTCTGTCTTCGTCCGAGAGCCCATCTAAAAATTCATAATATGAAAGCTTGATATTATCCATAAGAGCCTGCTTTCGTAGGTAGTTTTGTTAATCTTTACGCGTTTTTTCTAATTTTATTATATCATAAAATAATAAAAAAGCAATAGTATAGTCAAGAAAGTGGGGCTTTGAGGGTAAAAAATCTTTCATAAAGACCCAAAAAGAGCAAAAAGCGGCGTAAACCACGCCGCCAAGAAACAAAGATATATAAAAAAAGTGCGCAAAAGAGTGAAAAATGTAAATATAAATAGTCAAAATCACCCTTACACACCCTCACCGCTGTCGTAAATTTTTATAGCAGAGATTAAAATTTTACGCACGAATTCAATTCCGGGCTCCGAGAGATTAAGATGCGTGTCGGAGAGCGAGTGGTAGTAGTCACAGACACCGTGGCTTACGGCACAAATTGCCGTTGCCTCAATTCCAAAGCGCGAGAATGCTTCGGCATCGGTAGCGCCCGGATAAAACGGAGCCTTTGGAATTTTTATTCCCAGCGAGTATCCTGCCGCTTCAATGAGCCTTTTTGCTCTATCTCCGTTTTTTTGAGTGAAATTTATACCCCTGTCGTATATCATAAGCTCCGAGGGAGAGTGTATCGTGTCTATCGCAATAACGACGGTGTTGCCATCTGAAAGCTCCTCTCTCTTTTCTTTAGCAAAGGCGAAAGCTCCCCTCAGGCCGCTCTCCTCGCCGTCGGTCACAAGACAGCAAAGGTCGGTCTGCTCTAGTCTCTGGCCAAGGTCGGTAAGCTCCTTTAGTATACTAAGTCCAAGATAACAGCCTGTGAGGTTGTCGTTTGCGCCGTGGGTTACTCCGTCAAAGTTGACAAAGAATAAAAACGGCACGAAAAACAGCAAAAAAAAGCACTCGAGACCCCCGAAAACGAGAGGAGAAATTCCGCTCCCCTCAGCAAAAGGCAGCGCTATGCCGACAGTGAGGGAAAAGAGCTTTCCCGTGATGGCTCCTATGATTAAAGGAATAAGAAGAAATCTTGGTAATTTATTCATATACGGCATCTCGTAGGCCGAGTCGCAGTGGCCGACGAGGATAATTTTGCGCCTTGAGGTGCCCCTTGCTCTTTTGGTTAAAAGCAGGTTGTGGCTTTTGCGCCCAGGGTAGAGAAAATCTGTAAACGGTAGGTAAAGAAAAAACTCAAAAACGAGAACCGATATCGAAATAAAGAACGATACGGCACTCAAAAAAGATAACACGGGGTAGGGGTAAAAGCAAAAAAGCAGAAAGAAATTCACCCCTATAACGTCAAAAAACGCGCTTAGAAGAAAGCTTGACGCAAAGGCCTCGGGGTGCATTTTAAAGGGGTGGAGCTCGGCTGTGTCAGAGAGCTCCCTACCTATTTCCATCATATCGTGCATAGCACCGAGGGCGCTCGCGCTCCCTCCGGGACGTCCGCCGTGTCTTATGCAGGTCTCCTTTATTTGCTCGCATATCCACCTCGTGTAGCGCGAGGTGGCGCCTTTTTTCTTTTCCATACCCTACCTCAATGCCGTTTTAGATAGTTTTGACGGCTGCGCCCCGTGATATGCAGGGGGGATAAAGGTTTTTGGATTTAGACCTTATTAATCCTTCATAAGCTCCTCAAAGCATGCGTTGGACTCGGGTGTTTCAAATCTTATGCCGAGGATTTTAATAAATCTTGAAAAGTCGTATTCGTAGGTAGAAAGGGGTCTTGCGTATGCGTTGTCGGTCTGTGCCGCAACGAGCGGGTCCTCTGCGTCGAAGCCAACGACGAGCAGAGTGTGATAGAAGCCCTCGTCGTTTCGTCCGAGCTGTATGACGTCGCCTATTTCCAGCTCGTCTTGGGTGGCAACTCTTCCAAACGGGCCGACGCCTGCGTTAGAGGTTATAAAGTTGTAGAAAAATTCAACGCCCGTCCAGGACGGTGAGCGCTCGTCAAGTGAAATGTAGTACCAGCCGAACGTTGGAGTGTAATTCATTTCACAACCCCCTGCATAAATGCTCTGCGAGACGAAATTCGTACAGTTCCCCCCGATACCTGCAAAGTTTCCAAACCTTGAATTTTGCGAAAAGGCGTATTTTCTTGCGTAGGCTACGGCATTTTCTCTGTTATAAGGCTTTGTGGCAAGCATATTGTCTCCTTTGTGTAAAATATATAATTTCATTTTACGCACCTTGTAAAAGTTTTGTGAAAAAAACATCTTGAAATTTATCTTGAGCAAATGTATAATAGTATTATAAAAATAAAATAGAAGAGGTGTAAAGATGGATACTAACAAAAGACCAGATAACATGGCTAGAATAACCACCCTCGAGAGAGCGCGTGAGTTTATCGAAGCCGAGGTTAAGAGCATCAGAGAGACTGTTGGTGACAAAAAGGTGATACTCGCCCTTTCCGGCGGAGTAGACAGCTCGGTAGTTGCGGCACTGCTTATTCGCGCTATCGGTAAGCAGCTCGTTTCCGTTCACGTAAATCACGGTCTTATGCGTAAGGGCGAGAGCGAGGCTGTTATTGAGGTTTTCAGAAACCAGCTTAACGCAAATCTCATTTACGTTGATGCAACCGACAGGTATCTTGAAAAGCTTGCGGGAGTATCCGACCCCGAGAGAAAAAGAAAGATTATCGGTGAGGAGTTTATCCGTATCTTTGAGGAGCAGGCAAGAGGTCTTGAGGGAATTGAGTTCTTGGCTCAGGGTACTATCTACCCCGATATTCTCGAGAGCATAAAGCAGGCTGAGGGCAAAAAGGCAGTGAAATCGCACCACAACGTCGGCGGACTTCCCGAGGACTTGAACTTTACACTCGTTGAACCTATAAAGCTTCTCTTTAAGGACGAGGTCAGAGTTGTCGGTGAGGCGCTCGGTCTTCCTCATTCGATGGTTTACCGTCAGCCGTTCCCCGGCCCCGGTCTTGGCGTAAGATGTCTTGGCGCTATCACCCGTGACAGACTTGAGGCGCTTCGCGAGGCAGACGCTATTCTTCGCGACGAGTTCGACAAGGCGGGCCTTAATGAGAAGGTGTGGCAGTATTTCGTCGTAATTCCCGACGTAAAGAGCGTTGGCGT
>JAGBTM010000015.1 GCA_017631325.1 Clostridia bacterium | reverse complement strand
TGTAGGGGCCGTAAACCTTGAGGTACTGGCCCTCCATAGGATAGATGTTGACTATAATTTCGGTGCTCTCGTCGGGAAGAATATATCCGCACTCGCCGCTCTCGAGGTCGTAGTAGAGCACCATATCGAACATACCGTTGTTAACGATTACGGCGTTATCCATATAGGTGCAGGGGAGCTGTCCGGACTCGCCGTTTGTGAGGTAAAGAACGAGAGCTCCACACTCGTAGAGGTCAAAGCCTGCTATACCGAATACCATATCGGGATTTTTCTCGGAGAACTTGAAGCTGCCGATAAGAACCTCGCCCGAGAGATCCTTTATGCACATAACGGTGATAGACGTCTGGTAGCTGCTGTTGTAAGCTTGATGGAACACGTAAAATTCAAAGCTCTTACCAAGCTCGAAGTACTCGGGCGCATTTTCATAGTCGATTCTAAGCATTTCGGGAGTGATATTTACTATCTCGACTCTGCCGTCATAATAAGTAACCGTGATGTATACTTCGTTTAAGAAACGCTCTATAAACTCGTCAAAGCTCGTGCCCTCGATTACCTCGAAGTAGCTGTTGCTGATACGTATACTATCAACGCCCCACTGCTCCTTGCCGAAGACTCTGTCTGCCTCGTCGAACATTTCGTTAATTCTATTCAGGCATTCATCAATCTCGTATACGGTCATCGCGTCCTTTATCTTAGAGTAATTTTCGTTGAAATAATCAAGATACATAGCGTGGAATTTCTCGCCGTATATCTCGCAGTAGTATTCAAAGCGTGCGTCAATCTCCCTGAGAGCCTCGCTCTTTATGTTTTCAAGATTTTCGTCCTGGATTTCGCCCTCAACGTCAATGTAGATAACGAACTCGTAGGCGCCGAAATCGGTATCAACCGTAATATATACGGTATAGTAGCCGGGGATTGTCGAGTTGAAGCCGTTGTTGTTTACCATGTGGGGCATAATAGGCTCGTGGGTCTCGTTGCCGTCACCGTAGATATAGCATATCATAATGCCCATCTCGTTTATAATCTCTATCGCGTCGGCAAAGCTTTCGGTCGGGGAAATCACAATCTTTGAGGGGCCTGTGAGATATACGTCACTGAGGCCTCCGTTTTGGGGAATACTGTTCATGAAGTCAGCAAGAGCGTTCTGAGCTTCCAAAAATTCGAAATAGGTTAAGGAGCTCTCAACCATAGCGCGATATTCAAGGTACTCGCTCTCGTACTTCATAATATCATTTACAAACTGCGCAAGCTCGTAGTAGAAGAAGTGGTCCATATCCTTAAGATAGCCGTACTTATCCTCGTCGGTTACCGCCTGAATAGCAGAGCCGTCCTCAAAGGTTATGTATTTCGTATTCCAGAATATTATGTAGGACTCCTCTGCGTTGTAATAAACGAGAGCAGAGAATGCAACGTATGGCTGCTCTATTTTTGCAACGTACTCGCCCGGGCCGTAGTACTCGCCCCAAAGGGTGATGTAGGTTTGGCCGTCGATATTAAAGGTAGCTATAACGCTATCGCTTTCCTTGACGTATCCACAGCTGCCGCTCTTCTCGTCGTAGTACATAGCGAGGGTCATATCAAGCTTTATATAATAGAAGAAAACGACGTTTCCTTCACGGGTGAAGCTTACCTGCATGCTATCGTCAAAGGAATGGATTGTTGCAATGCCGCACTCGTAGAGGTCAAGACCCGTGATACCCGTAAGTCCTTCAAATTCGCCGTCGGGAACGGTGAAGCTGCCGATAAGCTTCTCGTTTTCGAGATTAACGGCGGCCTTTACCAATACCGAGCTTCCGTGAATAGAATTTCCTATCGAGTAATTTACGTAGACGTTTATCGACTGGCCCGCGGCTAAAATCTCGGGAGCATCGTAGTCAACGCTGAGCATATCAATAGTAACGGGTACTGAAACTGAGTTGAATTCGTATTCAACAAGCCAATAAGCGCCGCTCTCGGCAACCGCCTTGAGAACCTCCTCTAACGAGGAGCCTGCGGGAAGCTCGAGATCGTTTGCGAAGAATAAGACGTGCTTGGGCTCAGATGATGCGCCAAGCTTATGCTCTATTTCCTTTAAGAGATTTTCGAGCTGTGAGCATATCAACTCGAGCTCCTCGAGGCTTGATACCTCGAATATTGCGCTCGAGAGAGGGTAGTACTTGTCGTGATAGGGCATAAGAGCCTCGTAGCCGTAGAAGGACTCGAGATTCGCCCATCTGGATTGGTACTTGTCGTATGCCTCACTCTTGTATTCGTCAAACGCCTCATCGGCGCTGATGACGGTTATACCGACGGGCATATTGAAGGTCTTATCGTCAACGGTTACCGTGATAAGCACGCTGTAAGGATATACGACGGAGGTGTCGACAGAAGAGCAAATCATATCCTCGGTGATAGGGCCTGTTACGGTGCTTTTGTCGGAGTAAACGTAGGTGATATAAGCGCCGCTCTCGTTAAGGAAGTCTGCAAGAGAGTAAATCTCGGTGTACTGAACTACCTTGAAGCTCGTCTTACCGGAGAGGTATGCCCTTTCGATATACACGGGCTCCCGTGAGGTGAGCGAGCCGTCCTCTAAGATGTAGAAGGTAGTGTACGCGCACTCGATGGTTCTCTTTTCTGCGTCAAAGTAAACCTTGATGGTGCAGTCGGACTGAACACCGCTTACGTCAGCGTAGTAATGCGCGTAGGTGTAGCCTGTCGTAAGGTCGCCGTAGACGTGGAACTCCATATATGAGCCGTACTCGTCAAGGACGAACTTCGTCGAGCTGTCGTAGGGGGTAAAGAAGCTTGCGGTACCCTCACTTTCGTTGAGGGTGAAAATGAAGACGAGATCTGCGTCGTCGATGCTGAATTCGATGCACTCACCTTTTATCTCGTAGGTGCCGCCAAGCTCGGCGTACTCACCCATTATGCTTGCGCAGAGAATTGCGGTGCCGTCAGAATTTACGGTGAAGGTTCTGAAAACGTCATAGCCCGATACTACCTTGTACTCGGTGGCCTTGCTTTCGGGCTCAACTACGTTAACGTAAACATAAACCTTTGCTGTTCCGACAGCGGTTCTGATATTCATAAGAAAGGCCTGAGTTCCGACCTTAGAGGTATTTACGCTGCCGGTAAAATACTCTCTTGTAATAGCCACGTAGCCCTCTGAGCCGTCGCTGTAATAGTGACGAAGGTTGGTTCCCTCCTTGGCAAAGAGCTCCGCTATATTGTCAAGAGTGATTTCGGAGTACTGAGGAACCGATACGGTATCTATACCGTTAAGGGTTACTCTGACGAGCTCAACACCGCAGACCGAGCAGGTGGGTCTGAAATTGTTAGCTTCGTTCATTACGAGGTCGTGTCCGTCCTTGCAGGGACTATCGTATGGCTCCTCTTGGCCACACATCGAGCAGATGCCCTCGACGTAGTCGTGGGGGAGCATAGAGCCCTCTTTAGGAATTGTATAAGCGAGGTCGCAGAATAGACACCACGCCTCTCTGTAGCCGTCCGCAGTGCAGGTGGGATTGATGTCGACGTAATCAAGCACGTGGCCGATTGCCGAGCCCTTGTCAATTACCGTGTCGGTCTGGTCGCATCTGTCACACTTTGCGGTCTTGGTGCCGTCTTCGTAGCATGTCGCGTTGCCGTCGGATAAGTAGTTGGTGAACGAGTGGCCTATCTCGTCGCAGGAGGGCTCAAGGCTCTTGATATACTCGTCGAGCATAAGGAAGAACTCGTTTACGTTGTCGTACCACAGTCCGATTTCGCTATTATAAGTGAGGCTGTAAAGCTGCTCCTTGAGATTTTCGTACATTGTGTAGAAGTCGGGTGCGATTTCCTCTATGCCGTAGATTTTTTTGTCAAAGTCTTGAGCAAACTGCTCTGCCATGCTGTCCTTTTGTTCGGTTGTTAGGTAGGGGTTATAAGGCTCGGAGACCTTGACGATGATATGCAGTGTCTCAACTCCGATATCGGTAGCTACTACTATATCAATAAAGTAGTGGCCTGCTATCGATGTGTCGAGGTCGGTGCTTACCATCTCGGGACTTATATCCTCGATTACGACGTTTCCGTCGCTGTATTCGTAAACGACGCGATAGCCGTGCTCCTGAAGGATAACCGAGAGGGGAGTTTCGGTGTACTGGTCAAGAACGATACTTGTTGAACCTACTATGTAGAACTTTGTGAGAGTAACCTCGGGGAGCTCGGGTGTGTAATTCGGGTCAAGCTCACCGCAAATTTCACACTTGCCACCCTCAAATGTGTGACCGTCCTTGCAGGGGTCCTCGGGCACGTACTCGGGGTCGATTTCACCGCAGAATATACACTTTCCGTCAGAGAAGGTGTGTCCGTACTCGCAGGGGTCGTCGGGAATATCGGGGGTGTCATCACTGGGGTTCCAGATATATATCTCGGTGGTTTTGGTGCTACCGTCGGACATATAGAAGGTGAAGATTACGTAAAGCTTGCCGTCGCGAACCTCGGTTTCGCTTGATATGTTAACAATGCCTACACCGGGCTCACCTATATCGCCCTTGTCACCGGTTTCACCCTTGTCTCCGGGGGCTCCGGGTACACCGGGTGCGCCGTTTGTGCCGGGAGCACCGTCCTCGCCATCTTCTCCCTTAACGTAGCCGAGACGTTCCCAGCTTCCGCCGTTGTCGTAAGAAACGTAGAGATAGCCGTCCTCAAGCATAAATTTCGGAGTGATGCCGTCTTTTCCGTCCTCACCGTCTTTACCGGGAGCACCGTCAGCACCGTCTTTACCGGGAGTACCGTCGACGCCGTCTTTACCGGGAGCACCGTCCTCGCCATCTTCGCCCTTGAGGTTGCCGAGCGACTGCCAGCTTTCGCCATTGTCGTAAGAGACGTAGAGTATGCCGTCCTCAAGCTTAAGCTCGGGGGTGATGCCGTCTTTTCCGTCCTCGCCGTCTTTACCGGGAGCACCGTCGACGCCGTCTTTACCGTCCTCGCCGTCGACACCGTCTTTACCCGGGGTACCGGCCGTGCCGCTACCTACTGTGCCGAGCGACTGCCAGCTTTCGCCGTTGTCGTAAGAAACGTAGAGTATGCCGTCCTCAAGCTTAAGCTCAGGGGTGATGCCGTCTTTTCCGTCCTCGCCGTCTTTTCCGTCCTCGCCGTCGACACCGTCTTTACCTGGGGTACCGGCCGTGCCGCTACCTACTGTGCCGAGCGACTGCCAGCTTTTGCCATTGTCGTAAGAAACGTAGAGTATGCCGTCCTCAAGCTTAAGCTCGGGGGTGATGCCGTCTTTTCCGTCCTCGCCGTCTTTTCCGTCCTCGCCGTCTTTACCGGGAGCGCCGTCGACACCGTCTTTGCCGGGAGCGCCGTCGACACCGTCTTTACCGGGAGCACCGTCGACACCGTCTTTACCGGGAGCGCCTGCGGTACCGCCTACGTCAAACTCACCGAGAGCCGTCCAGCTCTCGCCGTTGTTGTAGGAAACGTAGAGAACGTTGTCTTCAAATTTAAATTCGGGAGTTATACCGTTCGCACCGGGTGCTCCCTTAATAGAATTAAACCATTCCTCGTAGGAAAGAGGCTCTTCGCCATTTTCCTCCGCGTAGATAACGTAGGAAGCGTATATCGTCTTGAACGCGTCGTTCTCGATATCGCCTCCATCTTCTCCTCCGTCACCGCCTGGGTTCGGCATGCCGCACGCGACAAGCATGAGCATCGCCAAAACGGTGATGAGTGAGAGAAGAGCTGAGAGAATTCTTCTTTTCATAGTAAATCTCCTTTTTGTCTTGTTATACACAAGACGTATATTTTTTATATGAAACATAAGGTCATTATAACACTTTATTTTAATAAAGTCAATAGATTTTAATAAAACTCAACTAAAATATTTTCGCGCTCACAGGAGCTCGGTTGGGTGGGCGCGTGCGCGAGATTTTCGGAGCGAAGAGGGCGCGAGAGAGTTACGTGCCGTTTTTAAAAAACGTGTGAAAAGGTGATAAAAAACGCACCGCACAAAAAACAAAAAACCGCACTTATTTGTAAAAAAGCCTCAAAAATGAAAACTTATATTTACAAAAGTGCGATTTTTTGTTGAAATTTGGGTGTTTTTCTTATTTGTGGATTTTAAAATCAGTTCACAAAACCTATTTTGCGTCTGACCTTTGACATTGTCTTTCTCGCGTAGTAGGCTGCCTCGTCGGCTCCCGCCTTCATAACTGCCTCGAGGTGAGATTTGTCTGCCATGAGGCGACTGAACTCCTCTCTGACGGGGGCAAGTCCGTCCGCGCAGACCTCACCGACGGCAAGCTTAAAGTCACCGTAGCCGCGGCCGTCGAACTCGCGCTCGACCTCTTCGATGCTCTTGCCTGTGAATGCACGGTAGATGGTAATAAGGTTTGATACGCCGGGCTTGTCCTCGGAATACTTAACGCAAGAGTCGGAGTCGGTAACTGCCTTTTTGAACTTGCGGATTATATCGTCCTTTGAGTCGAGGATATAAACTACTGCGTTCTGGTTTTCGTCGGATTTTGACATCTTCGAGGTAGGCTCTGCGAGTGACATTATCTTCATAGTGTCGGTTGAGATATACCCCTCGGGGACGGTAAACGTATCACCGTAAATCTGGTTAAAGCGCATCGCGATATCTCTTGCAAGCTCGAGGTGCTGCTTCTGGTCGATGCCTACGGGTACGAGGTCGGTCTGGTAGAGAAGAATGTCTGCCGCCATAAGCGTCGGGTAGGTGAAAAGACCTGCGTTGATATTTTGAGAGTGCTTTGCGCTCTTGTCCTTGAACTGCGTCATTCGTGAGAGCTCGCCGAACATCGTGTAGCAGTCGAGCATCCAGCCAAGCTCTGCGTGGGCAGGGACGTGTGACTGAACGAAAAGAGTGTTCTTTTTCTCGTCAAGACCGCACGCCATATATAGAGCGAGGGTTTCGTATGTTCTTCGTCTTAGCTCTGCGGGAACCTGTCTTACCGTGATGGCGTGAAGGTCTACTACGCAGTAAAAGGTTTTATAGTCCTCGGAGAAGCGCGAGAAATTTTTAATTGCGCCGAGGTAGTTTCCTATCGTAAGATTGCCCGAGGGCTGTACCCCCGAGAATACTATCTTCTTATCCTGTATCATTTTGGTCCTTTCGTAAGGGTAGTCCCTTGTTGTCGTATGTGAAAATTATACACTTAAAGCTGCGCTTTGTCAAGTGTGTATTTAAAATCCGCGGTTGATAGAAGCACTTTATTGGCTTATCCCGTAGAATTGGCTCCATGCGCATCTGCCCGAGGCGTCCTCTACTTTTATTCTGAAGCCGTCGGTACGTTCGCGCAGTCTAAAGGTGGCGTGTGTGAGCGGCTCGTTCGTTTTGCCGTGGACCGAGTCGCAAAATCTGCCTCTGTAAAGGATAGATATTTTCCGTGAGGGGCTGCATTCTACCGTAACCACCCCTTCGTCGAGCGTGAGCGAGAGGATTTCGGGGCCAAAGGAGGCGTAAAAGCTGCCTGACTTTAAGGCTGAAATTACGTTTTCATAGGAAAGGGTGTCGGCGTTTATCATAACGAAGCCTAAAAACGAGTCGCCGAGAGGATATTCGCGCCCGCCGCTGTGGCAGTCGTCTGCTGCGGTGCAAAAGATGTTTTTACCCTCTAGAAGCATAGTTGAAAATACGGCTTCGTCGTCGGAAAATCCCATTTTCACGCAACCCGTGTTAAAAATTTCAACGAAATCAAGCCCCTCGTACTGAAGATACCTGCCGTCAAGCTCGAGTGACCAGCCTGGGTGGTTGTAGCAGACGAGAAAGCCTGCGTCGTGAGCGCGGCGGATAATGTCGCTTATGCCCTCTGGACTGTACACTCTCTCGTATTCTCCGCTCTGGTGTATTTTCCCCTCGGCGCTATCGCCGAGAAACTTTTTGCTGTATTTTGAGGAGTAGCAGGGGGTGATGATATTATCGGGGCTCTCAGCGTAAAGGCAGAGGTGAGTAACTCTCAGGGTGTTGTTGGTTTTGGTGGACTGCGTGTCATTTTCCTTTACCGTCAGCTCGCAGCCGTTCAGGGCGACGAACTCGCTGTCGGTGAGGTGAGAGGCGTCTATAAGAAACTCGTGGTCGGTAAAGGCTACGACGGAATATCCGCGCGCCTTGTACGCCTCCTTTATATCCTCCTGCGAGCGGTATCCGTCGGATAAATCCGTGTGGGTGTGCAGGTTGGCCTTGTAGTAATTTTTATTTTTATCAAGCAGGATTTTCATTTTTGAGTCTCCATTTTTGAGTGTTATTTCGCTATGGTTATTTTACCATTTTTTCGCCTTTTTTTCAAGGGGAGATGAGGTTTTCTATTCTAAAAATTTGGCGCAGGATGAAAAATGTGTCAATTTTTGCAAAAACTTCTCTTTATATATGCTTTTTCAGTACGCTTTGTTCACAATTTGTCTATATTTATATGTTATAATATGCGAGTAATTTAAAAATAAAGACCGCACATTAAGTGCGCGGAGGTTAATAAAGCTATGGTAAAAGTCAAAAATCTCGTCAAAAAATACGGTACAAGTTATGCCTTGAATGACGTCAGCTTCGAGATAGGCGAGGGGGAGATAGTAGGACTTCTCGGCCCTAACGGAGCGGGCAAGAGTACCGCTATGAATATAATCACGGGTTACCTTTCGTCCACCTCAGGCGAGGCATTCGTTGGCGGAATTGATATTCTTGAAAATCCGATAGAGGCAAAAAAGTACATAGGATTTCTTCCCGAGCAACCGCCGCTTTACCCTGAAATGACGGTTTCTGAATACCTGAATTTCGTATACGAGCTTAAGGGTTGTGAGCTTCCAAGGGATGAGCATATTTCGGAAATTCTCTCGGTAGTGAAGCTTACCGACGTCAAAAACAGGCTCATAAAAAATCTCTCAAAGGGATATAAGCAGAGAGTGGGTATCGCCCAGGCGCTCGTCGGTGACCCCAAGGTTATAATATTCGACGAGCCGACGGTAGGCCTTGACCCTAAGCAAATACTTGAGGTAAGAAGCCTTATCCGTACTCTCGGAAAGCGTCATACGGTTATACTTTCAACTCACATTCTCGCCGAGGTTCAGGCCGTGTGCGAGAGGGTTATTATCATAAACAAGGGTAAGATTATCGCAGACGAGAAAACCGACGTGCTTACCAAAACCATAGAGGACGGCGTTCAGTACGAGGTGAAGATAGCAGGACCCGAGAGTGAGGTTACGTCCACTATCAAGAAAATAATCGGTGTCCGCTCGGTTACATCTACGGGAGCGCGCGACGGTAACGCCTGCGTGTACGTCGTTGAGGCGAGCGCGGGTGCAGATATACGCGCGTCGCTCTTCAGAGCCTGCGCAAACGCCTCGTGGCTTATGATAGGACTTGCGCCTCTCGGTGCAGACCTCGAAAGCATATTCATTAAACTTGTTGAAAAATCCGAGCGCGGCGGCCGTGAGGGTACAAAGGGCGCTCGTAAGTCCTCGGTAAGATAAGGAGAAAAAAGATGCTGGCTATATTTAAAAGAGAAATTCGCGCCTATTTCACGGGAGTTATAGGCTATGTTTTTATGGTGGCCTTTCTGGCCGTTGCAGGCGTTGTTTTCGCTTATACGACGCTGTTTTCGATGTCGTCCGACGTCACTACGTATTACACAATGATGCTTCTGTTTTCGGCTATTGCTCTGCCGATTTTGACGATGAAATCGTTTAGTGAAGAAAAGAAAATGAAGACCGAGCAGCTTCTTCTCACCTCGCCCGTATCTATCACCGGAATGGTTGTCGGTAAGTTCCTTGCGGCTTACGCTATGTTCGCTTCGGCTCTTCTTTTTACCTCGCTTTATTTCCTTTTGCTTATCCCCTACGCGCCTCTTAAGCTGGCAATTCTCGTAGGAAATATAATAGCTCTTCTGCTTGTCGGCGGAGTGTTTATTACTATTGGACTTTTCGTATCCTCCCTGACCGAGAACCAGCTTTCAGCAGCTGTCGGCTCTATCGTAATAATCGCAGCTATGCTCGGTATTGCGCTCGTTGCCGCTCTCATTCCCGAAAACTACGCTATACGCTTCGTTCTTGAGGGACTGTCGGTATTTACTAGATTTCAGGGCTTTGTCAACGGATACTTTGAGATTTCCTCCATCGTTTACTATCTTTCGGTAGCCGCTATATTCCTCTACCTTACTATCCGCGTATACGACCGAAGACGCTACAACTGATTTTTGGTACGGTACACAAACGCAAAAATAGGTAAATGAGGGAAAAATATGAGTAAATTCAAACAAAAGTTTACATCTATGCTAAAAGGACGAAATTTCACCTCGGAGCTTCTCGCAGCGGTGCTGATTTTCGTCGTAGTGTTTGTAAACGTTATAATCTATACGCTGGACAGCTATCTCGGTTGGTATATTTACATAGCCGAGACACCTGATTTCAGTATAAGCGACACCTACTCAGACACCTTTTTGGAGGCTGAGGGCAAGGAAATTCGGGTTACGTTTTGTATGCCTCGCACAGAGCTTGAGGCTCATTCGAGCGGCTCGTTCGTTTTAAAGACGGCAGACGAGTTTGTTAAGAAATACCCGAATTTGTTCAAGCTAAGATTTATAAATCTCGTAACCAAGTACGACCAGGACGGTAACGACGTCAAGGACGAGCTTGAAATCTACAAGGACAACGGCCGCGGCGGACAAAATTACATTTCTGAGGCCTCGGTAATATTCGAGTGCGGCTCAAATTACAGAGTTTTGACCGACGTTGTGACGGGCTCCGGCTTTGCGGATTTCTTTACGCTTGACTCGAATATGTACGTTACCTCGTATAACGGCGAGGAAATATTCGCCGCTATGTCCTCGTGGGTGCTGAGCGACGTACACCCCGAGGCTTATTTCACGATAGGTCACGGTGAGGCGATAATGCCTACGCTCTACAACGTGCTTTTGGCCGCAGGATATTACGTTGATACGGTAAATCTGCGCGACGCAGAGGACGCTGACGAGAAGCTCGAGGGAGCAGACCTAATCGTTATATCAAATCCTACGACCGACATTGAGCGCTCGGCAAATCCTCAGATTGCGACCGAGTACGAGCGTATAAAGAATTACGCTGACAAGGGCGGGTCTCTTTTCGTGACGGTTGACCCTTACGCCAAGAGGCTTGACGTGTTCTATTCGCTCCTTGCTGAGTACGGTATATCTCTTTACACCACTCCCGACGGTGAACGCCAGACGGTCAGGGACGAGGTTTCGGGCATCACGCTCGACGGCTTCACCTTTGCCGCTTCGGTCTCGGATACGGACAGCGTATCTCTGGGCGTCAAGAGCAAGCTTGACGAGCTTGGCGGAGCCGTAATACTCTCTGACGCATCACCCTTGGTCCTTACGGGAGAGGCAAAGCCCCTGCTTATATCCTCTTCTAACTCGGTATGTTATTCGGGCGGAGAGGTCACCGACACTGCGGGAGGCTACACGATGGCTGCATATTCGACGCTTCAAAGTCAGCTTGGAGAGGAGTCGAAGCTCTTCTTTATCCCTACGGTTTATTTAACCGCGACGGACGCTATGGTTACGCGCGGATATGCAAACAAGGATTTCCTCTATTCCTTGTTTGACGAGTTCTTCGAAATGGGTGAAATGCCCTACGGGTGCAACAGCATTCTGTACGACACAACGACGCTTGAAAATCTCACTATGGGTACCGCGCGCACGTATACAGCACTGCTTCTTCTTATTCCTGCGGTATTATGCGTTGTGGGCGTCGTGACGCTTATCAGAAGAAAGAACAGGTAAAACGAATGAAAAACAAAAGCATAATTCGGACGGTATCCCACAGGTGCTTAGGAACCGTTCTCGTGGCTTTGGCAATTCTTGCCGTTATAGCTCTTAACCTCGTCTTAACTTATTTTGGCGGTGTTGGACTGTGGCTTGCGGATATGACGCCCGAGGGACTTTATACCGTGTCCGACGATATGAAAAAATACACCTCGTTTATCAACGAGCTTGATAACGACGAGAGAAAAATAAAGATAACCTTCTGCTCCGACCCTGACATTCTCGTTGCATCTGAGAACACCAGAGTTCCGTACTTTCTTGCTCTTGGACTTCAGAATATCTACGACAGAGTAGAGGTTGAGACGGTGAACGTGGAATACAACCCCACGGCTGTGTCACAGTACAAAGCGACCTCGCTATCTACGATAGAGGGAGGCGATATAATAGTTTCCTACGGTGACAGATACAGAGTGGTCAACGCAAGAAGCTTTTGGCTGAACGACGGGGGCGGAAATCTTTACTCGTTTAACGGAGAGTATAAGCTCACCTCTATTATTATGTCGGTAGTTGCAAAGAACCGCCCCGTTGCGTATTTCGTAACCAACCACGGAGAAACCTACTACGACGCGCAAAATCCGTCCAGAGAGGGAAATGCCGAGGCTGAGGCGATATATAATCTTCTCACCGAGCGCGGACTTACGACCAAGACGCTTGATTTGTCGGCTGTCAGCGACGTTCCCGACGACTGCGTGCTTCTCGTTATCAATAACCCGAGAACCGATTTTCTTTACGACGAGAGCCAGCTTGATACTCTCGGGTACGTATCCGAGACCGAAAAGCTCGACAGATATCTCGTTTCAAATCAAGGCGCAATAATGATTTCAAAGGATTATAAACTCGATTTGCCAACCTTTGAGGGCTTCTTATACGAGTGGGGCTTTGATATAGCAGATGCGGTTGTTATAGACGAGGAGAACTCACTCTCCTCGGACGGTGAATACTCAACCAAGATAATAGGCGAGTACGATACCGACGAGAACGGCTACGGAATGGCTATCTACGAGAGCTTTGCAACTCTTGCGACGGCCCCCGTTATGGCATTCTCGGATACTGCCTACCTCACATCGAGCTACGGTCCGAGCGAGAGCGTCGGTGAGCCAGGTACCAAAATTGCCGACAGAAACTATGCCCCCTTCTTCTTTTCATCGGATAAGGCGTATGCTAAAGCATACGAGAACGGAGCTCTCGGCGGTCTTGTACACGACGCGTCTGTCATAGGCAAGATGGACCTTTCGGCAGTTACCACAAGACTTGAGATAGACCAACGCACCGCTGAATACAAGTATTCATACGTGTTCTGCACTCCGAGCGCCGACGCGTTTTCAAACGAGATACTCGGAAATTCGTCTTACGCAAACTTTGACGTAATGTCGGCTCTTGTAGAGAATATTTCGAGAATAGACGAGTACGCCTCAATAGACCTTGGCGGAACGTCGTTTAACTCCTCCTCCACGGGCGGTAAGCCTCTCATTAATTCCACCATGTCCTCCTTGCCCACCTACGAATACAGCGATATAACGGGTCAGGACGAGATTATACTTAACGCATTCACCGAGACCACAAAGGGTATTTTCACAGCCTTCATTGCTGTCTCGCCTGTTGTAGTTTTGATTATCGGCATTGCGGTGAGAATTAAACGCAAATATATGTAAAGGAGGCAAATATGATAACTAAAGTTAGCAAAACACTCGATAAAAAACGTTTTTTCACGGTTATATCCGCCTCCGTACTTGCACTTTTAATAATTTCATATTCAATTTTATCACTCATTCTCAGCGCCGGCCTTTCCGACGGTGGCGAGGACGAGGAGCCGCTTCCCGATATAATCGAGGGCGTTGAGGATATTTACGCAGGCTACGCAATAGCCTACCCTTATATCAAGGAGGCTGATATACAGTCTGTAAACGTTAAATATTACGACGAGGACGGTGTGGCGAGGCTCTATTCCGCGGCAAGAGAGACGGATAAGGGCAGTTTCATTTTCTACTACACCGATTCAAACGGCCAGGCGGCCGAGTACAGACCTACTATTACCGAGGAGTCGGGCTTTGATTATAGCTCTCTTTACGGCAGCGACTCGGTGAACGGACTTAATATACCGCGTCTTACTTACCTTATGCTCGCGGTAGGAGTTATGTATTTCGATGACAAAATAGAGATGCCCGAGGATAGCGAGGAGCGTCAGAAAATGCTTAGCCGCTATGGACTTACCGAGGACAAAAGGCAGTCTATAAGCGTAAAATACATCGAAAACAACACACAAAAAGAGCATATTATCCACATTGGTGATATAACTGTCGACAGGACGGGCTACTACTACACGGTTGACGACAGAAGCTGTATTTACAAATCCAGAGCAACGAGCTTTAATTACGCTCTCGGCGGATTTATTTCACTTCTTCATTCGAGGCTTGTGGCACAGGGACTTGCCGTTGACAAGACCTTTGAGCCGTATCTTACAACCGACCTTAAGCAGTGGAAGAACACTCTTTACGACGATGAGGGCGACCTTATAGTTGACGGCTCGACGGTTATATTCTACGGAAGCTCGTCGCTTCCCGTATACGACGAGGAGCTAAGCGAATACCCCGGTGGATATTTCGTCGGTCAAAAGAATAAAATCACGCTTGAGCTTGATAAAATAAGCTCGAAAAACGGCCACATAAACACGGCCCTTTCGGGTCTTCCCATTAAGTCGGGACACGAGCTTACACTCATAGAGCTTCTTGGAACCAGCTGGGTTGACACAGGCTCGGAGTATAGCTACGAAATAACCGAAATTGAGGGTGTATTTGACAGCGACGGCGCACCGTACAGCGCGTATGACGGATATAGCGTCGGCTCTCTTATCGACACCGAGGGAACACCCGTAGCAGATTTCAGATACGTTGTAGTCACCTACGATTACAGCGTCAAGCACGAGGGAGAAACCAAGTCTTACAAGAACGCTCACGCGGTGCTCGACCTTGAAAACGGCGACACGGGTGCCTTCGGAGCGGTTATTCCCGAGATAAAGGCGAGCGCCGTCGGTACTCTTTCAAGCCCGATAACGCTTAACGTAATATACAACGAGAGCACACAAAGTAAATGCAAGTTTGAGTACGTCGTTCTTGATATCAACGTGATTTACGAAAAGGACAGCGAGGGAAATCTCAAGCAGGTAAGCAAAATCGGTGAAAGCTCCGAGGTTGCAGTGCGCTACGCCATCAAGGTGAACGGTGAGACTGTAAGCGTGGACAACGGAAAGCTCTCGCTCTCCGAGATTAAAGAGGGCGACGGAATGCAGTACGCTATCAAGCAGGCCCTGATAGGCAAGACTGCCGTTACGGGCGCGAACCTTGTGGCATACGAGGAGAATTTACCCGTTGAGTACTTTATGGACTTCGTTATGTACGAAATTGACAGCCTTGAGTACTTCGTAAGCCACGAAATAATAGCGTCCTTGGAATTTGTCAACGCCTCGGAGCGCGACCCGTTCTACGGTGAGTCACTCTTCAAGAACACACTTGAAAACAAATACAGAATTTATGCGCTTGACGCAACCAACGCTGAGGCTGTCGTCAGAGTGCTTGGCGGTATAAACAACGACTCCTCGTCGACTACCTCGGAAGGACTTGTCGGCACGGAGACGGTTGCGGTCGGACTCACTCCCGATAATATGAGAAAGTACGGCCTTTACGCAAATACCGTTTATTTTGAGCTTCCGAGAGGAATTGAGACCGTGAGCAACGGCTCGAACATCGACGACTACCGCTTCCTTGACAGGCTTGGTTTTACGCTTTATATAAGCGACCTTCAGCCCGACGGAACGAGATACGTCGGCTCGGATATGTACGATATTATAGCGATAGTTGACGAGGGAAAAAAGTTTGATTTCCTCGACAAAACCTTCGTTGAGTACTGGGCGAGAGAAACTCTTGCGGCTGTATCCTATACCGAGATAAACGAAATGACCTTCGACGTTTATATGTCTGACGTGTACGGAAGCTACGAGTTCAAGATTAATCACGAGCAAAAGTGGCTTGACGCTGACGGAAAAATCGTAAATCAGCCGCCTGTTGAGGACAGCGAGCCCTTTGATTTCGTTACCGTTTTTGCTATGATTAAATCGCCTCTTTCGGTCACGACAGGCTCGCTTCTTAAAAGCTCCTCTGACCTCAAGGTCAAGGAGGGCGAGATGTACGCAGACGACTATCTTGGTTATATAAGAATGTGCAAGTTATATGCGCGCGCTATGGGTCTTGACGGAATACCTGGTATTAAGACCGACACCTACGGTACCTCAAACTTCAAGAGCGTGCTTGACGTAATCTTCTACACGAGCTACACAGGACGCGTGAGCGAAAAGGAGCAGGCGGAAGCCGCAGACCTTGACGTTCTTATGAGAATATCCTTTAAGGTAAACAATTCCGACTCGCTTAACAGATACGTATACGAGTTCAGACGCCTTGACGACCGACGCGTTATGGTTACTCTGTGTAAGGAAAACAGGGACGGAGTGAGAAGAAACGAGGTTTCGGACTTCTACGTTTCGACCTTTGCCTTCAAGAAGATAGTCAGAAGCTTCACCGAATTTATCAACGGTCAAACCGTAGACGGTGATATAGGATACGTTTCCTAGAGAAAGAACTGGAGAAAAAATTAAGATAAAGGCTTGCATTTTGTAAAAACTTGTCATCATGCCCGCCGAAATCGTAAAAATCTTTAAATTATTTTATATTTTATAAAAAAGTATTTGCATTTTCGGATATATTGTGCTATAATAATTTTGTTTATATAGAAAGCGCGCGCTTTCAAACGAAATAAATTTACTTGTTTAAGGAAGAAAGACATGAAAAAGAGAATTATTTCACTCGTTCTTGCTCTCGTTATGGTCGTTATGGCTCTTGTGAGCTGCGGACAGGCCAGCATCGTAAGCAGGGATTTAAATGATTATCTCGAGGTCGAGTTCGACAAGGCTGCCTTCATTGAGGCGCTCGGCAAGCTCGAGATAGAGGACGGAAGCTTCACTGACGACGACGCTAAGAGAGATATTATAGCTGCAGAGACTATTTACAGCGCAATAGCGGCCGCAGTCGTTTCCGAGGGCAACAAGAAGACCGACGGCGTAGTAGGCGCAAACGACGTTTTGTACTATAACTACTACATCGAAGACGCAGAGGGCAAGAAATACAGCTTTGCATCTATGAAGCCCTCATCCGTAACCGCGAGCGCTACCAAGGCTAACCACACCGTTCAGCTTGGCGCGGTAAGCGAGGACGACGATAACTACGCATTTACAAGCGCTCTTAAGGCAGCGCTTATTGCAAGCAACGTTGCTGATATCAAGGAGTATATCTATTCTGTAAACAGCACCACCAACACCACCGTTACAGTCGAGGATAACAAGCCCGTTACCGTGGTTGTTTCCTACACCCGCGCTCACACCGACGCAGAGGGCGGCACCGTAACCGAGAAGGCTACCTACGAGCTTCTTACTCTTGACAAGAGCTCCTCTGACCCTCTCGTTCAGAAGCTTCTTTCTGAGGGCGCAACTCTCAAAATCGGCAACAGCGCTACCTTCTCAAAGACGGTAACGAAGGAGGACGGCTCCACCGAGACCGTTAAGGAGACCGAGTTTGTGGTTGGTGACTACACCTATTCCGCATTCAAGGTTGAATGGGTTATTGAGTCGGGCGCTGAGATGTTCAGCTTCAAGTACACTCCCGACGAGAAGTTCGAGCTTGCTCCCGAGTCGCTTCCGTCGTCTGCTACCAAGGTAGACCTCAAGGATAAGGAGCTTACCTATCACGTTTACCCCGTCTACTACTACGAGGTTCCCGAAACCAGCGCTGAGTCTATTGTCAGATACGTGCTGGGCAAGGATATAAAGGTTGACAGCTTTGACGTTTTTGAGAACGAAAGCTACAAGAACGGTGAGAAGACCGTCAAGTCGATAATCGAGGAGCTTGCAAAGATTTATACCGTTGCAGCCTCCAAAACCGAAAAGTTTGACAAGACTTCTTCCGACAATGACATAAAGCTTCTCGGTCTTATTCAGGCAGAGGAGTTCGCGACCGACTCCACCACCGAGGTGATAGCAAAGCTTGCTCACCTTATCGGTCTTAAGAAGGTATCTGAGAGCACAACCGAGGCAGAGGAGACAGTAAATACGGCTCTTGCATGGATTGAATCCAATATGGCCGAGGACGAGGACGCAAAGGACCTTCTTGCTCTTAAGAAGGCTTATGACGACCTTAAGAGTGCAGAAACTCCCGACAACACCAAGATAGAGACTGCGAAGTCCAAGTTCAATACCGCGGCTCTTGCATTCTACGATGCAGAGAAGACTAAGGCATACAGCGAGGCTCTTGAGGCTGCAAAGGCTAACAAAATTAAGCTTCTCGTTGAGGCAAGCTACACAGTAGCCGCAACCGACACCACTCCCGAAGAGGTTAAGGTTCTCGGCGACGCCATCGTAAAAGAGAAGATAGCTGACGTAAGATATTCGCTCGAGATAGAGTACAACGAGTATATCACCGAGGCTGTTGGCAAGGCTGTTTACAAGCTCATCGACAAGAGTGTAAAAATTGCTGAGTACCCCGAGGATATCCTCGAGGAGTTCTACAACCACATCTACGAGAGCTACGAGTACAATTTCTACAAGGGTAACTCCGCTACCAAGGATAAGGACGGAAAAACTCAGTCCAACTACAAGGCGCACGGCAACCTTGAGACCTTCCTTAAGTCGGCTGACGGAACGGGTAAGGAGGACTGGAAGGCTGCTATAACCGAGGAGGCTAAGAGCCACGTTGCTCCTATTATCAAGCTTTACGTTGTAGCAAAGGCGTTTGCAGACGATGCAAACAGAGATACTATAAGCTTCATTGAGGCTGACATTCTCGCAGGCAGATACGATGCAGACTACGAGGACGACGCTACTGAGGCTGAAAAGGACGAGGCGAACAAGAACGCTGAGGAGAGTAAGAAGAACGCTCGCGAGAACGCAAAGAAGATGCTCGTTACCGACGAGGTGTTCGATGACTACAAGAAGTCTCTTGGCTCTGCATACAGCTACTATGAGGAGCAGTACGGTGAGAGAAACCTTCGCGCCGCTCTTCAGTCGAACAGACTCTTCTACTATTTCCTTAGCAACAAGCTCGTTGCTGACGAATACGAGGACGCTTCCTCAAACGTTAAGACTCTTGCCGAAAAGAACGCTGAGGGCAAGTGGGTCGTTAAGTTCAACAACTCTATGATAGGTTACGTTCTCGTTGAGGACGCTGATGACCACACAGGACACGACCACGATTAATAAGCAGTAACGCTAAACGCCCCACAAGGCGCGGCGAGATAGGGGACTGTTGAAAAGACAGTCCCCTCTTTTAAAAAAGACACGGATAGCCTCGAATGGAGAAAAAATGAAGGAAGTACAAATTTACACCGACGGCGCCTGCAGAAATAATCCGGGCCCTGGTGGGTGGGGTGCGATACTCGTGTACGGCAGGTACGAAAAGGAGCTTTCGGGCGGCGAGAGGGACACCACCAATAACAGAATGGAGCTTATGGCGGCCATTTCGGGTCTTGAGGCCTTGAAGGAGCCTTGCTGTGTGACGCTGTATTCCGACTCTAAATATCTCGTTGACGCATTCGTTCTCGGGTGGGTTGACACATGGGAGAGCCACGGCTGGAAAAGGGGACGCGACGAGCTGAAGAACAGCGACCTTTGGCAAAGGCTTTCGTCACTCGTATCGAAGCACGAGGTTAGCTTCGTGTGGGTAAAGGGTCACGACGGACACGAGTACAACGAGAGGTGCGACAGGCTTGCCACCTCTTTTGCCGACACGCTTATTGACGCGTGAGTGCGACTGCAAAAAGAAATATTTCCGATTAACAAGGAACAAATATGAAAAATAAAAAGCAACAACAAACTCCCGAGCGACGCGGAATAAGCACCAAGGGCTACAAGCCGAATGGGGCTTCAGGGCAGTCAGTCGAACAGGATAGGGTGCCTGCTGAGAGGAAGCTTAGTAAAAAAAGCAAGATAATAATAGCCGTGATTTCGGCAGTGCTTTCTCTTGCGCTTATTTTAGGCACGGTGTTTACGATAATACTTGCCCTAGAGGAGCAAAGCTTTGATTATCTCACCTCAGACCTTTCGAAATATATTGAGATTTCGGACGAGGATTATAAGGGTGGATTTGAGCTGAGGCTCAATATATCAAAGCCGCGCGCAAAGGGCTCTGACGGCTCGGGCATCTCGGACGTGGAGAACAGAATTCTCTATATTCTCTCGCAGGGCATAAAAAACAAAGTAGTAAATAACGGCGCGCGTTACAGCAGCGGAACTATTGCGCTCGGTGACGACGTTTATATAAGATACAGGGGCTATACCGTCGAGGACGGAAAGCAAATCGACGTAATAGGTCTTCACAACTATTATCTCGACACAAACGACAGCGGGATATTTGCTGAAGGCAACGCTATTAACGTAGGCTCGGGTACGGTGCCGTTTCCCGGCTTTGAGGCAGGTCTTATAGGAAAGAACACGGCCGATTATGCGACCCTTACAAAGATAACCGACAGGGCTGCGACCGCCTCGGATATAGTATATATAAGCGCAGACAGAGTTAAGGCGGGAACGTCGGTGACTGAGGTGGGAAGATACGTCAGAATTGACCTTTCTCTTGCCGAAAACCAAGAGTGGAAGGATATTCTCGTAGGCAGAAAGCCCTCTGAGACCATACCTGATTTCAACATAATCTTAGACGGTGCAGAGTACACCTACAAGAGCGCTCAAATCAACTTTATCACCGAGGGTGAGAGAGCTGATAACGTGCTCGTGGTTGAAAGCTACGTTCCCGAAAGCTACACGGGCGACGCCTCTATGATAGGAAAGACCGTGTACTTTGACGTTTTCGTCGAGGGCATCGTGTATCACAACGAGTGGCACAACGACCAAAGCTCAGACGGGTACACGCTCGATTACGATTTTAACGACGGATACATCACGGACGCGCTTAGGGACGGCACACTCGGTATTGATGCTGACGAGCTTAATACCTATGAGGGCGTTGCTCTTACAGAGAAGTACGAGAACTATATTTACAAGACGCTCTACGGCGAGTACGAGAAGAAGTATTCAGAGCTTCTTGAGCTTGCGGTATGGGATTACTTCTTTGACAAGGCAAGAGTGAAAAAATATCCTAAGCTAAAGGTCGAGGAGATTTACAACCTGAGTCTTTCCTCAATGACGCAGAGCTTCGTTGACTCCGAGGGATATATATACAATCAGTACTCAGGCTACAATCAGATGTGCGAGAGTATTGACGAATACGCGGTAATTTATCTTGATTTGGTTTATGCTGAAAACCAGGACTGGAGGTCTGTGCTCTATTCCGAAGCGTGCGATTTGGTAAAGGAAAGGCTTATTCTATATTATATATTAAAGGAGGAAAACGCTCTTCCCAGTGCCTCTGAGCTTGACAGAGCCGTCGATACGGTAAAGGACGAATTCGTCGAGGCGTATATAGAAATGGACAAGACCGACACCTCGGGCTATACCGACGAGAAATACAAGGAGTACGTTGACGGCATAAGAGATAAGATAAACTCAGCTTATACCTCCAGCTATTTCAAGGAGAGAGCTTATGCAAAGCTTGCCTTGGAGTGCGTGCTTGAATATGCGAGTGTCAAAACTCTTGGAGAATAAGATTTAAGGATATCTCTTTCTTGTTTTCCTATTTTGATTGTTCCTTATTCTTGTTTTTCTTCTTATCGATTGGAAAACAAAAACAAAAATACAGTAAAGGCCAAACCGAATGGCTTTTGTAAAACGCTTAATAAATAAAGGTTCTCGCGGTTTCCATTGACCTCGGGGACTTTTATTTTTGATATGAGAAGACTGAGGCTTTTTGCTTGCTGTTGGATAATGTAATCGAATTTTGATAAATATATTTACAACTCACAAATTATGTGACATAATAGACGGGAGCTTGCGTCTTTCGGTGCGTGACTTCGGTTACGCACCTTTTATAGTAATGGGGGATATATGAGTAAGAATAGCAAAGAAGAAGTTATAGCTACAAGTGAAGAGAACACAACAAAACAGCAAAAAATGGCAGAGAATGAAAATATTCTCTGCCATTTTTCTTAGCAAACAAAACGTTCTTTTTTGAGTTTAAAAAACGTCCTTGGGAGCATGGCGTATTCTCGGGAGAAATTTTCTATCAAAGGTTTTTTAAATTTGTTAAAAGCGACGAAATTTAGCCTCTTGGCACAATATGTTGCGATTTCCTCTTGACAAAATCACAATATGTGGTAAAATATAAACACAGCCGATTTTGACGGTAGCTGTCGGTCATGACAAAGCCCAAGGGTCAACCCCCGTTTGACTCTAGCCGACGGACACCTATTATATAATCACACATTTAAGAAAGGAGTGACGGTGTGAAGATAATCAAAAGAAACGGAACGGAAGAAATTTTTGAGAAAAATAAAATATATTTTGCCGTGGAAAAAGCTAACGCAGCTGTCGAGGAGGACGCGCGTATAAGCTCGCATCAGATAGATAAGATAACCGACAGAGTTGCAAAGAAATGCACGAAGCTGAAGAGAGCTGTCAGTGTTGAGGAAATACAGGATATGGTGGAGAGGGAGATTATGGCCCTCGGTGCGTTTACGCTTGCCAAGACCTACATAACATATCGCTACACGCGTGAGCTTGTCCGTCGCGCGAACACCACCGACGACAAGATAATGGCGCTTATCGAGTGCAACAACGAGGAAATAAAGCAGGAGAATTCCAATAAAAACCCCACCGTAAACAGCGTTCAACGTGACTATATGGCAGGCGAGGTGTCTAAGGATATAACCAAAAGACTGCTTCTTCCACGCGATATAGTCGAGGCGCACGAGGAGGGTATAATCCATTTTCACGATGCGGACTATTTCGCTCAGCACATGCACAACTGCGACCTGGTTAATCTTGGTGATATGCTCGAGGGGGGTACTGTAATCAGCGGTACTATGATAGAGAAGCCTCACAGCTTCTCGACGGCCTGCAATATTGCTACGCAAATTATAGCACAGGTGGCCTCAAATCAGTACGGCGGACAGTCGATAAGTCTGACACATTTGGCGCCTTTTGTAAATATAAGTAGACAAAAGATAAGAAAAGCGGTTGCAGAAGAGCTTGCAAGTCTTGGAATAAACGACGAGGAAGCTATAACGAAAATCGCTGAAAAAAGGCTTCGTGAGGAGGTAAATCGCGGAGTTCAGTGCATACAGTATCAGGTTGTAACCCTGCTTACCACAAACGGACAGGCGCCCTTTATAACCGTGTTTATGTACCTTGGCGAAGCAAAGGACGAGACCGAGCGAGAGGACCTTGCGCTCATAATCGAGGAGGTTCTCCGTCAGCGCTATCAGGGTGTAAAGAACGAGAGCGGAGTGTGGATAACCCCTGCGTTCCCGAAGCTTATATACGTTCTCGAGGAGGATAACGTAAGAGAGGGCTCAAGGTACTATTACCTCACAAAGCTCGCGGCAAAATGTACAGCGAGAAGAATGGTTCCCGACTACATTTCCGAGAAGATAATGCTTGAAAACAAAATTGACAAGAACGGAAACGGACAGTGCTACACCTGTATGGGCTGCCGCAGCTTTTTGACCCCCTACGTTGATGAGGACGGAAAGCCTAAGTATTACGGCAGATTTAACCAGGGCGTCGTAACGGTAAACCTTGTTGATATAGGTTTGTCAGCCGGTGGAGATTTAGAGAAATTCTGGCGTGTATTCGACGAGAGAATGAAGCTGTGTCACAGAGCCCTAAGGGCAAGACACGAGCGTCTTGTAGGCACGCTCTCGGACGCGGCGCCTATACTCTGGCAGCACGGCGCACTGACGAGGCTGCCTAAGGGTGAGAAGATAGACAAATATCTCTATGGCGGATATTCTACGCTTTCGCTTGGATATGCAGGACTTTGGGAGTGCGTATACGCGCTCTCGGGAAAGAAGCTCACCGAGCCTGAGGGCGAGGCGCTGGGCCTTGAAATTATGAAGAAGCTCAACGAGTACACGGCAAAGTGGAAGTCGGTTGAGAATATCGACTATTCGCTCTACGGCACGCCTCTTGAAAGCACGACGTATAAGTTTGCCAAGTGCTTGCAGAAGAGATTTGGCGTAATAGAGGGTGTTACCGACAAGAGCTATATCACAAATTCCTATCACATTCACGTTACCGAGCCTATCGATGCGTTCAAGAAGCTTGAAATTGAGTCAAAGTTCCAGAAGCTTTCGCCCGGCGGCGCTATTTCCTATATCGAGGTACCCGATATGCAGAACAATATTGACGCGGTGCTTGGTGTTATGGAATATATCTACGACCATATAATGTACGCTGAGCTTAATACCAAGTCGGATTTCTGTCAGGTGTGTGGCTTCGACGGTGAAATATTGACGGTCGAGGACGAGGACGGAAAGCTCGTTTGGGAATGCCCGAGCTGTAAAAACCGCGACCAGTCCAAAATGAACGTTGCGCGCCGTACGTGCGGTTACATCGGCACGCAGTACTGGAACCAGGGAAGAACGCAGGAAATAAAGGAGCGAGTTCTTCACCTGTAAGCGTAAGACTGTCGATTTTTGATTTTGACCGGGGTGTATCATCCGAAACAAAGCTCGCAGCTCACCGTGTCAAAGACGCACTCCCACCCGATTTTGTGGCGACTGCGTATTCATATACGCCCGCCGTCCGTAAACTAGTCTTCAAATCCGAAAATCGAATAGTCTTATCTCAAAATATGCAAAGCGTTTAAGACTGTACCGGCACGTGCCGGTACAGTCTTTTACTATAATCGTGTCTCTTTAAAAATTAAGCAACCTTTATATTTATGTAAACATTTATCTTTTTGTATTTACACAGTAGAGAAAATGTGATACAATAAACAAAAGAAATCAAAGCCTGCGGCTTTAGGGTAATAATAGGGCGCGAGTGTGAAAATTTAGCAAAATGCGACACACGGTGCGACAAAGAGGTGAAAAATGAGATACAACGGATATAATAGACGCCCCTCTTTCATAGAGAGGATTAGGCGCTTTATGGAAGGAAGATACGGACGCGACGAGCTTGGGAATTTCATTCTCGGTGTGTGTATTGCGCTTGTTTTGATTAATTTGTTTGTTGAGGTTTTGGTTATATCCATAATCGAGAGCGCGTTGCTTATTTACTTGATTTTCCGTTTTATGTCAAGAAATATTTACAAAAGACAGGCGGAAAACCGAAAATTCTTAAAAATCAAGGATAAAATCAAGTCTCCGTTTGTGATGGCAAAGAACAAGTGGCGCGACAGAAAAACTCACGTCTACAAAAAGTGCCCGAGCTGTAAAAGCACTCTTCGCTTGCCGAAGGTGAAGGGGGAGCATACTGTTAAGTGTGTGAGGTGTGCGCACCGTTTTGACATTCGTATAAGGTAAGGCTGTCGCTTTTTGATTTGACCGGAGAGTATTACCCGAAACGAAATTTCGTAGGCTGCTCTGTGTCAAAGATGCACTCTCCTACCCTCGTTTTACGGTCTCGCTGCGGCTCGGTCACACTCGGGGTCTGACAGCCGTTTAGGCTGTCATTCAACACCCTCGTGCCGCTTCGCTACTCAACGTATTTATATACGCTTATCGGTCGCAAAGCGAGGCTTCACATCTAAAAATCGAAGAGCCTTAACTGCGCTGTTGGGTTTGGATAATATTTAGAAAAGCACTTATGGTGAAAAGTCCATAAGTGCTTTTTTTTTAAAGAAAATCGCAAATATTTATTATTTTCTTTTTTCTGCGTTTCGCCAATTGAAGTGATTTATATGCACCACCGTGGCTCTGATTTACAAAAGCTATTACTAAGTCTGTGTTCGTTACCATCCATTCGTTTCTTTTTGAAATTGCAAATCTTGGCGGCGTGTTCTCGATAGGTGGATATATTGAAAAGTCACATAAACCGCAGTCTTGCATTTCTTTAATTTTTGATTGTTCAGATAAGGTGATATAGGGGGTAACATAAACGATTTCGATATTGCTGAACTCTTTTTTTAATTCTCGGCAAGCAAGTGCGCAGATTTCGTCAAAAGAACCGTAACCGCCAACATAAAAAGTAACGAATTCTGAATTCGAAATATTATTTCTTATTTGTTCTTTTACCTTTTCTTTTACCGTACCGCTTGAAGAAACAAAGGAATGACCGACAAAGGTGATTTTCATATTTAAACCTCAAATTTCGTGGAAAACCACGATTTTCATATATACATTATACACAAATAGATAAAAAATGTCAATATCGTGGAACTCCACGAGATAATAATTTCACACTTTCCTATAATAATTGTGGAACTCCACAAAATATTGGTAGGATACAATCATGAAACTAAACGATGCTATAATCAAACGAATAGACGAGATATGCAAGGAGCGCGGCAGCAACGTTTGCGATACCTCTTTGAGCGGGGGAATGTCGCCTTCGGCAATATACGACCTTATCAAAGGAAGAACTAAATGCTCGAAGGTTATTACTGTAAAGCGTTTTTGCGAGGGGGCCGGAATAACCTTATCCGAGTTTTTCGACCGAGAATATTTTAACGAGCCCGAAGAAGATTGATAGAGGTAAGCGCTTTTAAAAAATAGAATAAACTGCCAAGTCGCAGCAAAAGACACCTATGGTAGCTTCCCACCATAAGTGTCTTTTGCTTTTTTGATATTTTCGGTTTTTATTTTGATTATTTCGGTTTTTATTGTTTTTGTTTTTTGCTTTGCGCTGTTATTTTATTATTTTTCGCCTCTGCGCTCGCGCAGGATTTTGACGTTTGCCTGCACGCGCGATTTATTAAGCGGATACCAGAACCACAGCACTGCGGCAAGCAGGGCAAATCCTATCGCGGGGACTAGGGTTGAAGCGTTGAACAGTCCGTCGCGCACGCTTTGGCTTATCCCCGCGCCGTCGGTTCTGTTGTAGCCGATAAGGGTTAAAAGAAGTCCCGTTATTCCGGCCGCGGCCGCCTGTCCGAGCTTACGCGAGAATGAATAAAGCGAGTAGATAGAGCCGTCCTCTCGTATTCCGTGTCTGATTTCTGCGTCGTCAATAACGTCGGTTATCAGTGCCCACGACACCATGGTGAAGACACCGAGGCCGAGCCATGCAAAGAGGCTGAAGCCGACGTACACCCACACGTTTTGGGGTCTTACCAAGAACAAAATTACAAGCACCACCGCGGCTATAAGGTTTGACGTGGCGCTGATTTCGGCCTTACCGAATTTTGAGGAAAGCGGTCTTGCCGTGCCTGCTGCCACTATCATTCCGACCATCATAGCGAGTGTTGAGGCTGACTGAGCTGCTGTGTTGCCGTAATAATCGGGGAAAACGTAATTTGCGAGCTGCTGGAGTGTGAACTGGGAGAGGAGCATAATTATCGATGCCACTATTATGGAAATGAGGGCTCGGTTTTTCAGCGAGTTTGAGATGAGACGAGTGACGCTCGGCATTTCGTGCTTTTCTATTTTTTCAACCGTCACACGCTCGGTTACGAGAAAATAGCACACGAGATATGCGAGTATTGCAAGCGCCGAAAAGATACCTGCTATTATCGTGAATTTAGTACCGCTCAGGCGCAGTATTTCAACACCGTCTACAAGCTCGCTGTCGTAGGCGAAAAGGGGTATTCCTGCTCCTACTATAACTCCTGCGAGAACGCTTCCGATGGAGCGAAAGGTTGAGAGCGACTGTCTGTCGGAGGGCTCGGGGGAGATAGAGGAGGCCATTGCGCCGTAGGGAATGTTTATTGTGGTGTAGAATATTGAGCCCCAGAGAATGTAGGTAACAAATAGCCACAGAACTCTAAACCAAAGGGCGTAATTTGCAAAGGCCGTCTGATATATTAAGAATGAAGAAATCGCCACGGGTGCGCACATTCTTAATATCCAGGGCTTGAATTTGCCTACGCGAGTAGGCCTTGAGCGGTCGAGGATACGGCCCATTGTGACGTCGGTAAAAGCGTCGATAAAGCGGGCGAGCATCATGACTATGCCGACGATACCTGCCGAGACGTGCATTACGTCGGTGTAGAATTTTAACAGAAAGCTCGAGGACAAAATAAAGGTAAAATCGTTGCCGAAATCACCGAAAAGATATCCGAGCTTGTCCTTTATTCCAAAGGGTGCATTTTTTGTATTTTGTATCTGCATGGTTTCTGCCTTTTTCGTGTTTTGCGGGCAAATTTTGTTTGCTCCGATGCTCGTATTATGTGTAGTTAATCGCGGTTTTATAAGTCTTGATTTGCGTATCAATAAAGGGTGGCTTCTTTTTTTGAGGTAATTAAAGGTGTGAGAGGAAAAAGGTGTATTTTCGGTAAAATTTTCCTCTTGTTTCTTTTATCCCTTGCGTTTTTACGCAACTGTCAAGATGTTTTTTGAATTTTCGTTAAAATTTTTTGGATATTTAGCTTTTGAAGCTCTTTTTCGAAACGTTTGAGGCTATTTTCACCGTTAAAGAGCTTGCGAGGATAGTTATTGATGAAATTCTGCACGCGGGAGATGTACTCTGAGCTGTAACCGTTTATTGCGGTGCCCTTTGGAACAAATCGACGTATAAAACCGTTTTGATTTTCGTTGCTGCCGCGTTCCGAGGAGCAATAAGGGTGACAGTAATAAACGGTAGTTCTTTTCTTCCCGGTGTATGGGGAATACTCTATACCTCTAACGTCGGAGAACTCGGTGCCGTTATCAAAGGTTATACTCTTAAAGATTTCTCGAAAATTTCGGCTACCGAGCCGACGCTCCAGACGGTTAAACATAGCTACCGTATCTGCGGCAGTTTTGCCGGGAGACTTCATTATAATTTCCATTCGGGTGAGACGTTCTGTCATAGTCAGGAGCGTTTCGCCCTTTTTCTTTACACCTAT
>JAGBTM010000014.1 GCA_017631325.1 Clostridia bacterium | reverse complement strand
TCTTTTGCTTCTCGGGATATGACACATACAAATAGCGCCCATATCGTTAAGACGCTCGAGCTGATGCTTCGGGAAGAAGTCTAAAATTCTGATTTCGTCCGCAGGAAGATAGCTCGGAGCTCTGTTGAGGTAGCACTTAACTCCAACGAAGCCGCCCTTTCTGATTTCCTCCTCAAGCTCGTCTGCCGACTGCGAGGGGTGAGAATAATAGAGAGCGGGCCAGCCGTATTCCTTAGCTGCCTTTGAAAGATACGCGTTATTCTCCTTGACACCGTACTTGCCGGTAACGAACATAAGAGGCGTTACCTCCTTGCCCGGGAACATAAGCTTGTAGGTTTCGTCAAGATGCTCAATTTTGTTTTCGTTCATAACGACCGATACCCACGTGCGCTTCGGCTTGGGAAGTCCTGCGGGTGTTGCCGCATTTATAGTCTCGCGCTCGTAAACGTGAGTATGTATGTCGATAATCTTATCGGGAAGGAAGTCCTTTAGCTCCTCCTCCCAAATTTTCTTGTCGATGTCCTTTACTTCAAAAAGTGCCATATATTTTCTCCTTATTTATGTTCTTGATATTCGCCTGCTCGGGAAGATAAATCAATTTAAACGCTACACGGGTATGGGTTAAATCAAAACCTTGCCGTCTACGACTGCATCCTCACCGTCGAGAATTACTCTCTTAATCTTAACCGTATCGTCAATAATTATCATATTGGCTCTCTTGCCGACATTGAGGCTTCCTACCTCGCTTGAGATACCGACAGCCTCTGCGGGTGTGAGCGACGCCATACGGATAGCGTGGCAAAGACCGTAGCCCGAGTGTGTCATTACGTTTCTGACACCGTTGTCAAGCGTCATAAGGCTGCCTGCGAGCCAGCCTCTGTCGTCGTAGTTAAGGTCGGGGCCGTACCAGACGCCGCCTGCCTCGTCGTTCTTGTAGTTGTTTTCGCCTGCGGTGGTGTGGTCGGATATAAGGCAAACTCGCTCTACGCCCTTAATTTTGATAACCGTCTTTACCATACCGGGTGCTACGTGAACACCCGACTCGTCTACGATAAGCTCGGCATAAATATCGGGATCATAGAAGCAGAAGTGGTCACCGCCCGGTCCGAATTTGACCTGGGAGCGTCCCTTTGCCTGACCCGCATTGGTTATATGCGTTCTGATTTTAACACCGTAGTGCTTCAAATTTTGGATAGCCTCAAAGGTTGAGACGGAGTGGCCGTGTGCAAAAACGGCATTTGGCGTATGCTCCTTTGCGTATGCCATAAAGCTCTCGATATTCTCTCTGTCGGGGTCTATCGCCCACACCTTAACCATATCGCCGAATGCATCTATAAGTTCCTTATAGTCGCTCTCGGCCACTGCGCCGCTCCATTTGATAGAGCTTGAAAAGCTGCCGGAAAACCTCATGAACGGGCCCTCCATGTAGATGCCCTCCATGATTTTACCTACGCCCGATTTTCTGGCCTCGCGGATTTTCTTTGCGCCCTCTATCATATTCTCCTTTGACATAGCGTGATAAAAGGTAGGCAAAACCGTGGTTGCACCGTGAGAGAGAAAATATTTCGATGCAAAGGTCGGGTCCTCGTAGAACCACTTCTCACGGCAACCGTGGTTGTGAATATCGACAAGACCGGGAGCAGTATACAGTCCTCTTGCGTCAATAATCTCGTCGCAGGACGAAACGTCAACCTCTTCCCTCTTGCCAAGGGCTGTGATTTTGCCCTCCTCGTAGGTAATAGCGCCGTCGAATATAATACCGTCCTCTAGTATAAGCTTGGTGTTAATTATGGCTTTCATATCCACCTCTAAGGTTTAAAAATTGATTTGGATAGGTCCTATTGCCCTTTGTAACTAAGTATATCACAAAGCACCGTGATGGGCAATAGGATTTTTCCACATTTTAATGTAAAATAGTTGTATTCAGGCGTATCAGATGCTCGTATTAAAGAGCGATAAGGTCCATCGGCTCGATAGGACGCGCCATATCCTCGCTGACGTATATAATACCCTTAGTGAGCTGATAAATAGATGCGGGAACCTCCATGCATACAGGTCCGTAGAGCTGAAGACGCGAAATCATACGCTCCCATGCGGAATATCCACCGGTAGACTGAAGGTCGTGACGCTCAAGGTGGTCACGCGCGTTCATAACGTCCCAAGGGCCGATAGATACGGAATATCTCGGGGTGTGCCAAAGAGCTCTTGCGGCGCCCGAGTTCTGCTGTACGGTAAGACGGTGGTTATCAACAAAGCCCGCCTTAATCTTGAGGAAGTCGTCGAGATTATCGGCCTTGAACTTCTTGGTCATGGGGTCGATAAACGCAGTATGGCCTATCCAACCGGTTGCGGAAAGGATAAGGTCTGCTCCACCGTTACCCTCCTCTGCTATCATATCGGAGTAGCAATTGATGTTCTCATTGGTGTAGTAGTGCATCTGCTTAAGAGGGGGGCGAAGGTCCTCGCGGAACTTAAGGTAAAACTCACTCATAAAGTGACCGCCAAGTGAACGGTACCAGGTAATAGGAGCAACGTTACCATCCTCGTCTGCGTACTCGTCCATGCAGAATGCGTGAACGTTTCTTGCGGAAACGTTGAACTTGTTACACATCTCGGCAACGGCGGTGTAAATTGCGTACCAGGAGTTAGGGAAAACTATAACGGTCTTCTTATCCTCAACGTCGGACCTGTAAATCCAGTTGAAAAGCTCGCAGGTTACGGCTGAGGAGGGATGAGGAACAACCTTGACGGTATAGCCGTTCTCGTTGGTTATGTCCATTTCCTCTCTCTTTATATTACGGCAGTACTCAAGAACTGCCTTGTCCTGCGTGGGAAGCCACGCGCTAGGCTTGAAATCAAATAAGCTACGGTTCATTTCTTATTCCTCCTTACGCTTCTTCTTTTTTCTTAATTTCGGCAAGAGTGTCAAGTATACCGTCAAAATCAGCGCCAGAGGGCGGAATTTTAGCTACGGTGGGTACAGTGTAGCAGGTACCCTTGTGAAGTCTCATAATAGAGCCGGGGTTCTCGGGGCAGATAGGTCCGAGCAAGGCAAGGTTCAGGGGATATCTCTGGTGAGATACGCCACCACAGCCAACGAGGTATTCGAGGTCTATCCACTCCTTAGATGCCATAAGGTCGCGAGGACCTACGGTTGCAGCGCAGGGGGGAACGTTCGCGATGTCACCGGCGCAGCCGAACATACCGCGAAGAGAGTCGTGCGCTATCATCTCAGCCATAGGAGTTACGATACGGGAGCCCATAGCGAGATACTCGTCAAGTGACTTTGCGGGGAAGCCCTCGGGGTCAATTGCGCCAATACCGCTCGACCAGCTGAGCGCGGTATACGCTACGTCAGCGCCGCCGAGAGCAGCAAGCTCGTCGGAATATGTATTTACGTTCTCGGTGGTGAAGAAATGAATCTGTTCCATAGGCATTCTGAGAGATGCATCAAGCTGATTATAGAAATACCTCATGAAGTGACCCGAACGGCTGTAGGGGCTCTGCCAGGGTGCTACCTTGCCCTCCTCATTCGCGTACTCATAGAGGAAGAATACGTGAAGGTTGCGGCAGCTGATTTTAAATCTGTTAAGCGCCGATGCAAGACTGAGGAATACAGCGTTCTCGGGGCTGGGAAGGATAACCACGAGTTTCTCGTTCTTGAGGTCCGACATACGAATTCTCTGCATAAGGTCGGTAGCAAAGTAATTATGCACGTCGTGCACAATTCTGAGCTCGAACTCGGGGTTTTCAAACGTGTTGCCCTCGCGCGTCTTAAGGTCGATGCTTATAACGCTGTCAAGAACCTCTCTGTCCTGAAACGGCAGGAACTCGGCGGGAGCAAAATTAAAGTACTTGTTAATTGCCATTTTCTTCTCCTTAATTTATATTTTATTTATTGTTTTTTCTTGTATGGGAGGCACGCTTTAGGCGTGCTTATTCTCCACCACTACAATTATATCAAATATATGTCGCATTTTCTAGGTACAATCCTGCTTTTCTTTTGCACTATTGTGCTTTTTTAAATGCAAAATGCCTTTATTTTTTATTATTTTCGTCTGTTGCTTGACTTTTCGTGCTTTGTGGTATATAATTATCTTTGACGGATAATGCCGAATCTCCCGCCTGGAAAGGACATAAAAAATGATATATTATCAGACCTCCGACGGTTTCTTTAAGGACAACGCTGTTTTTTCTCTTATGAGATACGTGAGGGGCACCGGTCTTCATTGGCACGACGCGCCCGAATTTATGTATATCAAGAGCGGTGAGCTGAGCGTTACTCTCGACGGAGTGCGCTATCTGGCAGGACCCGGTGACGTGGTGACGGTAAACTCCTCCGTTCTTCACGCATCAAAGAAGCTGGATTTACCTCTTGACTACTACATACTTTTTGCAAACAACGACTTCTTCAAGACAAACGGACTTTACGGTGAGACGACACATTTCGAGCCGTTTATAAAAGACGATAAGCTCAGTGCCATTTTCGACAGCATAATTAATGAGCACGAGAGACTTGACGACTTTACAAACCTTGCTACTCTCTCGAGGGTTATCGACTTTTTCGTATATCTCAACAGGTTCCATCGCCTCGGCTCAGAGGAAATTTCTCTTGACGACGACAAGAAGCTCGTTATGGTGCGCCGCACTCTCCTTTATTTACAGGAGAATTACAACAAGAAGCTGACGGTTGAAAAAATTGCAGAGGCGCTCCATTTCAGCAAGAGCTACCTCAGTCACTCATTTAAGCAAATCACGAAATACTCGCTTATGAGCTATATAAATCTTCTGCGCTGTCAAAATGCGCGCTCGCTCATGCTTGATGGGTACAGCGTGTCAGAGGCCTCTAGTGAATGCGGATTTTCCGACATTCCCTACTTCACGAGGGTCTTCAAAAAAACTATGGGAGTACTCCCCTCAAAGATAAACAAAGAGGTCTTTAGCCAACACCAGCCTAAGTTGATTTAGAGCGACCTATACAAAAGGGTCTAGGTTAATTTAAGGGTTTGCTCTTAGATGTGCATCTGTGAATTTAACGTTTTTCAAGCTGAGTGAGCCTTGGCGACTTTAACGTTTTACCGTCCAAGTTAGCCTTGGCGACTTTAACGTTTTACCGTCCAAGTTAGCCTTGGCGACTTTAACGTTTTACAGTCTAAGTTAGCCTTGGCGACTTTAACTTTTACCGTCTAAGTGAGCCTTGGCGACTTTAACGTTTTACCGTGCAGGTATGGCTCACTTGATTTATGTAATGGCACACGAAATGTCTGTGCGCGGCCCTCGTTTTCTATATCTTTAGTACTTAATTTAATATCAAAAACGCGACACGGGTGCGCTTCAAATCTAAAAATTGAGGCGCACCCGTGCTTTTTTATACGGAAGCGAGAGATACCATTCTCGCCTGTACAAAAGAGTTTATATTCGTTTATGTCTTGGATTAATAATCGCTTTTAGCCTTGAGAACTCTGTATATTGAGCGATAGGACGCAAGTCGGCTCTCTGCTACTTTGCCCTCCCTTACGGCTCGCGCTACGGCGCACTCCTCGGCACTCTCTCCAACATGGGCGCAGTCGGCATAACGGCAGCCCTCGCTAAAGGGAAGCAAATCACGAAATGCAAAAAGCAAATCGTCAAGAGAGAGGAAATCAAATCTCTCGAAATCAACTAAAGAAAAGCCTGGCGTGTCGGCCAAAAATCCCGTGTCCTCTCCATCTGAAATATCAAATATTTCAACGTGACGCGTGGTGTGACGTCCTCGCTCAATTTTGCGCGAGATTTCGGCTGTTGCGAGCGAAAGACCTGGAAAAAGAGCGTTCATAAGAGTGGATTTCCCTACACCTGAGGCGCCTGCAAACGCGGCGGTTTTGCCATCCCTGACGTTCGTCATTATGTACTCCGAAAGCTCCTCGGTGCCCTCGCCGGCCTCCGATGAGGTAACAAAGGTCGATAGACCCACGCCCTTGTAAATTTCGGCAAGCTCTAGGGCAGTCTCTACCGAAAGGTCGGATTTGGTTATAACTATTATAGGAAGTATTCCGTTATGCTCGGCTATAGCGACCAGCTTGTCCACCGTTTCGAGAACAGGCGCAGGCTTGCGAGCGGCGAACACTATAAACAGATAATCAAGGTTCGCAATGGGTGGACGGATAAGAGAATTTTTTCGCTTGTCGATATCGGAAATTACAACTCCGTCGGGAGTGGAGTCGTCAAGCGTTACAGTAACGTTATCTCCGATAATCAGTTTCTCCTCGTCGCGCTTTAAATTACCCTTTGCGCGACAAAGTATACGGCGTGCGCCCTCGGAGTCTGGTATTCTTATTTCATAAAGACCGCCAAGGCCCTTTACCACCTTGCCGTGTTGATATGTTATCAAAGGGTTATCTCCTTTTCGAGTATTAAAGAGCTTCGGATTATTGGATTTTCAAGGCGCAAGACGTCTTACTAATCCATATACCGCTTTTTGTATCACTTTTTGCATTTCGGCATCATTTTTTGACAAAGACAAAAACGCATTTTTATGAAAAAGCGCATACCCGTGTTGAGTTTTTTGGTTTTTGTCTGTATCTGCCAGAATATTTTACGACGGATTTTCTTCCTTTTCAATCGCCGAGCGTCTAAGCTGTCCGCAAGCTGCATTTACGTCAGCTCCAAGCTTGCGTCTGACGGTTGCGACTATTCCGCGTTTTTCAAGCACCTTAGCAAAGGCGTTTACCGACTCAGCGCTTCCCTTCTTGAAGCCCGTCTCACGCACCTCGTTTACTCTGATAAGATTAACGTGTATCGGTGCTCCCGTGCCCGAAAACGCGCTCTTAAGAAGAGTTGCAAGCTCGTTTGCGTCGGACTCTGTGTCGTTCTTTCCGTGTATCAGGGTGTACTCAAAGGATATTCTTCGTCCCGTGGTTTTGTAGTAATCAACGCAAGAGCAGAGAAGCTCTCTTATAGGCCATTTTTTGTTGACGGGCATAATCTCGGTGCGCTTTTCGTCGGTCGCTGCGTGGAGCGAAATAGAGAGAGTTATAGGCAGGTCAACCTCGGCAAGCTTATATATCCCGGGCACGACACCGCAGGTTGAGAGCGATATGTGACGGTAGCCGATATTGAGGCCGTCGGGGTGATTTACAAGTCGCAGAAATTTTACTACGTTGTCAAAGTTGTCAAGCGGCTCTCCTATACCCATCATAACTATGTTGCTGACGCGCTCGCCCGTATCACGCTCGGCGGCTATTATCTGTCCGACAAGCTCCGAGGGGTACAAATCACGCACCTTGCCGCCTATTGTTGAGGCGCAGAATTTACAGCCCATATAACAGCCGACCTGACTTGAAATGCACAGAGTGTTTCCGTGCTTGTATCTCATAAGCACGCTCTCGATACACGAGGAGTCGTGCAGTCCGAACAGATACTTTACCGTTCCGTCGATTTTGGACACCAGCTTTTCCTTAAGTGTGGGGAGTGTGTCGAGAATTTCGCCCTTCAGCCTCTCTCTCAGCGACTTAGGAAGAGTGGTTATATCTTCAATTTTTTCGCCCCTTGCGAGCCTTGTAAAAACCTGCTTCGCTCTGAAGCGCGGCTCACCGAATGAGCTAAGATAACTCTCAAGCTCCTCGGGGAGCATTGAGTATATATCGAGTTTCTCTGTCATTTTAGTCTATCCTTTTTAGCTTTGATAAAAAGAAGCCGTCGCACCCGTGTACGTGAGGAAGAAGCGTCAGGCTGCCCCCCTTGGAGCTGTAAGAGCCGACCGAGAAATCTAAGGGGACGAAGCCGGGGTTCTCACAAAGGAAGCGCTCTATCACCTTTTCGTTCTCGGAGGGATTTAGGGTGCAGGTGGAATAAACAAGCTCTCCGCCCACCTTAAGATATTTTACACTTGCAGAAAGTATCGAATATTGGAGCTGTGGCAGAGCATCGAGAGTGCTCTTATCCTTATAGCGCAAATCTGCCTTTTTGCCAAGGACGCCAAGTCCTGAGCAGGGCGCATCGCATATCACCTTGTCTGCCATACCGAAAAGGGCTTGGTCCGGCTCGGTTGCATCAAGAACGCGCGGCTCTATTATAGAAAGGCCAAGTCTACAAGCGCCGTTCTCAATAAGAGAAAGCTTGCTTTCGTGAAGCTCCATTGAATACACCCTGCCGACGTTACCCATAAGAATTGCAGAGCCAAAGCTCTTTCCTCCGGGGGCCGAGCAGGTATCAATAAGCGTGTCACCGGCACGAGCTCCGAGAGCCGCTACCGACACAGACGAGGCTCTGTCCTGAACGAAAAAGTGACCCTCAAAAAAGCCCGGAAGACGCTCGGGATTTACCGACCTGTCAAGTCTTACGGATATACCCGTGTCGAGATTTTCTTCTGCGTGAATGCCGTTTTCTGAAAGAGCCGAGAGGAAATCGCCAACCGAAATTTTGGTAGTATTGACGGTAAGGTCAGTATATCTTGCGCTGTTATAATGCTCAAGGATTTTCTCACACTCACTCTCGCCAAAAAGGGCGCAAAAGTGCTTTACTATCCAAAGTGGATAGGAATATTTTACCGAGAGGTATCTTTTATAATTTTTGTCCCGCTCGGGCATAGGTATATTGTCGCCAACTCGCACGAGGGCGCGCAAAACTCCGTTTACAAAGCTTCTCTCACCGGGATTTCGCGCAAGCTTCACCGTTTCGTTGACTGCGGCAAAGTCGGGAATTGAGCGCATGTGTACTATCTGCGCTATTCCAAGGCGCAACACGTTTTTGGTATACGGGTCTATTTTATCAGACTCGCGCCTTGAAATAGCAGAGATTATATAATCGTAGCTTATCTGCCTCTCGGTCACGGTATAGACGAGAGAGGTGAGCTGTGCGCGCTCCTTATCCGAGAGCGCGTCGTAGGAATGCGATGCTATTGCAAGGTTTATGTATTTGCCCGCCGCTTCCGTTTCCAAGAGTATAGCGAGGGCAGCCCGTCTTATATTCACTTTCATCTTCTTCTGCCGTTTCCAAGGTATCGAAGGACAAGACGGATAAGCTGTAATGCCGACACGGCGAGCGCTGCGACGTAGGTGAGTGCGGCGCTGGTCAAGACGGCACGGGAGCCGCGAAGCTCCTCGCGGGAATACCAGCCGGACGTACCGAGCGCATGCATAGCTCTCTTTGAGGCATCAAACTCGCAGGGCAAGGTTACAAGCTCGAAGAGCGTTGCCACAGCAAAAAGGCCAATGCCGAAAAGCATAACGTAATATCCGATGGACGATTCAAGAAGTGACATCGTCAAAATTCCCGCGATTATAATAATCCAGCAGAATTTAGAGGCAAACGATACCGCGGGCACCATAGCCGACCTCACCTTGATGGGAAAATATCCCCTTGCATGCTGTATGGCGTGTCCTGCCTCGTGAGCCGCAACGCCAACAGCCGCTGCGGTAGTCGAGGAATAAACGCTCTCGGAGAGGCGCAGAGTATTCGTTCTCGGGTCAAAGTGGTCGGTGAGAGAGCCTCTCACACGCTCGACGCGAACACCGAACACGCCCTCGCTCTTCAGTATCATTTCGGCAACCTCCGCGGCGGTTCTGCCTGCACGCGTCGATACGGCCGAATATTTGCTGAAGGTGGTTTTCACCTTGAGCTGCGCCCATATAGAAAAGATGAGCGCCAGTATCAAAGCAAAATATAAAATCATATCTGCGTTATAATTAATCATTCGAGTACGTCTCCTAAACCGATTTTTCTTCCTCTTATAAGGTCACCGGCCGTCATTTTTCCCTTACCCTCGGGGATAACCGAGCTTACCTTAAGAGCGCCATCGCCACAGGCCACGGTGAAGCTTCCCTCACCGGAGCCGTCGAGAGCGATAACCTCACCGCATTTGCCCTTGCCCTCTGTGACGGTTGCCTTATTTATTTTCAGCATTTTTCCGTTAAGATATGCAAAAGCTCCCGGAATAGGCGTTACTCCTCTGATGTTGAAATCAAGCTTTTTGGCGGATAATGCAAAGTCAAGTTTACAATCCGCCTTTTCTATCTTGGCTGCATAGGTTGCCTTGGCGCTATCCTGAGGAGTTCTCGTTACTATGCCATTTTGCATATCGAATATCGTTTTCGAGAGAAGAGCCGAGCCGATTTCTGCCGAGCGGTCGTGTATCGCCTCGAAATCGTCTAGGGGGCCTATCGGAAATTTTTCAACCGAGATAATATCTCCCGTGTCAAGTCCCTCGTCCATATACATAACCGTAACGCCCGTTTCCTGCTCGCCCTCCATAATTGCTCTTTGCATCGGAGCGGCGCCTCTGTATTTTGGAAGAAGCGAAACGTGAAGATTAATACAGCCGTACCTTGGAAAATCAATAACCGATTTCGGCAGTATTTTGCCATAGGCGACAACCACTATAAGCTCGGGTGAAAGCTCGGACAAAAGGGCCGAAAAATTCTCGTCTCGCAGGGTCTTAGGGGTATAAACGGGTATTCCCTTTTCCATCGCCAGCACCTTGGTTTCGGTGGGTGTCATTATCATTTTTCTGCCGCGTGGCTTATCCTCACGCGTTACGACCGAGGTTATCTCGTGGCCGTCCTCAATAAGTCGCAAAAGGCACTTGGCCGATATTTCGGGCGTGCCCATGAACATTATTTTCATATTTTTTCCTTTCGGGGACTTGTTCCCTGAGAGTATTTTGTTCTAAGAACGTTTCCCCTTTGAGAGTGTTTACACTCTAAGCGCATTTTGCCTCTAAGAGTATTTTGCTCCAAAAGCATTTGCTCTCTAATCGCATTTGCACTCTGAGAGTATTTGCCTATAAAAGCGTTTTCACTACGGGGGTGTTAAGTATTTTCGTGTTTAGGGCTTGACGGTTTCGTGTTTAGGGCTTGACGGTTCTTATCTGAACGTCGGTGTAGAGCTTGCCGTCGAGGTGGTCACACTCGTGGCAGATAGCTCTGGCGAGAAGGTCTGAGCCTGTAATCTCGAACTCCTTGCCGTGTCTGTCAGTCGCGCGCACGGTCACGTGCTTCGGGCGTTTGGTTATGCCGTAATTTCCGGGGTTGGAAAGGCAGCCCTCCTGGTCCTCCTGCTCGCCTGCATACGCTATAATTTTCGGGTTGATAAGCTCGATTACCTTGCCCTCCTCAACCTCTATTACTGCCACACGGCGCAGAACTCCGACCTGCACCGCCGCAAGTCCGCAGCCCTCTGCCGCACGCATTGTGTCCTTCATATCGTCAAGAAGCGTCAGTATTCTCGGGGTTATTTCTTCTACGGGACGAGAGGTCTTTCTGAGTAGTGGGTCACCAAATTTAAGGATTTTAAGTAATGCCATTTTTTCTTCCTTTCGGAGCTATGCTCCGCTTTATTTTCATTTGTTTATTTACTGCAAATAGAGTATCACCTATACCGTGCCGCCCTAAACGTTTTTGGCGTATATAAGACGGTTTTACACGGTTAAGGGATTTAAATCAACGGCCAGCGTCACTCCACGGGACGAGGAAAACTCTAAAAGAAGCTGATGGAAAAGGCGGCGGGTAGTCTTATTTAGCTTGCATTTTACCACACTTTTCATTCTGTACTTATCGTTAAGCTTGTAAATATCGGCCTCGAACGGTCCGAAAACCGTAAACGGCAGACCCGAAAATTCGCCCTCAAGCCTTGAAATTATGGCGTCTGAAAGGTGCTTTGCTTCCTTTGCAAGCTCTAGCTCGTCCTCAGCCGTAAGCGTGAGGGTTACCATATCGCAAAACGGTGGATAGGAAAGCTCGCGCCTGAGGGCTATCTCACCCTCATAAAATTTATCGTAGTCCTGCGCACAGGCGAGCTTTATTACCTCGTTGTGCGGAGCGTAGGTTTGTATAACCGCTCTGCCACCGCTTGCTGCTCTTCCTGCGCGTCCTATTACCTGAGTTAAAAGAGAAAAGGTTCGCTCTGCCGCACGGAAATCGCTGATATAAAGCGACGTGTCCGCAAGAGCTACTCCCACGAGAGTTACTCTCGGAAAATCGTGTCCCTTTGCCACCATCTGAGTGCCAAGAAGAATGTCGGCTCTTCCCTCTCGGAAATCCTCGAGCATTCTGTCGTATGCGAGCTTTGCCCCCGTGGTGTCGCGATCCATTCGCATAACAGTCATATCGGGGATATATTTATTCAACTCTCCCTCGAGCTTCTGCGTTCCAAAGCCGAGAAACGAGAGCTTATCCGACTCACACGAGGGGCATTTTTTTAACACGGGTGAACGGTATCCGCAAAGATGGCACAAAAGCTTGCCTCCGCCCGTCGCGTGATAGGTGAGCGAAACCGAACATCTCGGACAGCTAACAACCTCACCGCATTCCTTACAGCTTATCTGTGAAGAGTAGCCTCTGCGATTGAGAAAGAGTATCGCCTGCTTGTCGTCCTCGTACACCTCACCGAGAGATTTAAGAAGTCTGTCTGATATCGGCGTATCGTTGCCAAGGCGTAGCTCCTCGCGCATATCTACAATGATAGCCTCGGGTAGTTCCACGCCGCCGTACCTCTCGCGAAGAGGTATAAGTGTGTAGGAGCCGCACTCGGCCTTATAGAAGCTCTCAAGCGAGGGGGTTGCAGAGGCCAGGAGCATAAGAGCGTTATGCTTAGCGCATCTGAAGGCGGCTATGTCTCGTGCGTGATACTTTGGGTCGGACTCGGATTTGTAGGTATGCTCGTGCTCCTCGTCTATGACGATAAGTCCTATATTCTCCATCGGGGCAAATATCGCTGAGCGAGTACCGATAACCAAATCCACCTCGCCCGCCCTTATTCTTCGCCAGGCGTCAAGCCTCTCACCCTGTGAGAGTGAGGAATGTATAACTGCTACGCGCTCACCGTATCTTCGGCAAAACAGGTTGACAGTCTGTGGCGTTAATGAAATCTCCGGCACGAGCATTATTACACCTCGTCCGTCAAAAAGCGTCCTGTCTATAAGGCGCATGATAACCTTGGTTTTGCCGCTTCCCGTTACACCGTAAAGCAGCGCTGCCTTGGCCTTGGCCTCAAGATACAGCCCCTCTGCCAGCTCGTACGCCTTCTGCTGTGCGGGGGAAAGTATGATGGGGGACGTGTCGCGATTTCTTGAATATTCAAGATAAGGATTACGCACACTCTCAAAGGACGAGACCTCAATAATCCCCTTATCCAAAAGCGCGCGTATATGAGCAGTAGTAACGCCCACAAGAGCCTTGATTAGCTCCTCGTCGGCCGTGCCTATCTCCATAAGATATCTTATTATTTCGCGCTGGCCCTCGCTTCTGATGCCTGCTCTGCCGCTCGCCAAAAGAAGCGTCGCCGCGCCCTCTCGAGAGAGCTTAAGGGTGTAGGTTCTGCGCATTTTGATATTGTCGGTCAAGGAAAGCGCGCCGGGAGGCAAAATGCACTTTACCGCCTCGCCAAAGGTGGAGAGGGTGTACTCCTTTATAAACGAGCATAGCCCGAGCATCTCCGCGCTGAGAGAGTAACGGCCGCATACTGCCGAATGCACCGGCTTAATGCTTACGCCGCTATCGTGCGGCTCGTCCTTGACGCGAGTAACTACAGCAAGGCGCAGGTTGTTCGAGCGTCCAAACGGAACTCTGACGATATCTCCCGCCTTGATGCCCTCTATCCACAAATAGTCAAAGGGGCGGTCTATATGATACGGTGCATCAAGAATATACACCTCGCAAAACATATAACCTCCCCCTTTCTGTCAGCATATAGCGTCGTTTCTATTAAATGAAAGCACTGTGGTGCGCTCCGAAAATTACTCCTCGGACTTAGTGATTTCCTTCGCTCCGTGAAGCTTAAAGCGTCCCTCCTCGAGCTGTGCGATAGCGAGCTTTACAGCCTTCTTATCCTTGTACTCGGGGTCAATGAGAGCCGAGAGAGTTTTCTCGGTTTCATGGTTGTTAATCATCTTCTGAGCCTTGTTTCTCATCTCAATATACTCGTCGGTAACAATGCGTGCGCACTTTGCAACGCCTACAACGAGCTCGTAGCGGTTAAGCTCTCCACGTGTGAGTTGGTCAACGGTTGGGTAAATCATTTCTTTTCCTCTTTCTGAATTGATTTATATTTTGTTTTAATTATTTCTTGGTTGATTGGTTTTGCGCCTTTTGGATTTTTAATATCGTGCCTTGGATTAGTCTTGGTTTTTAGGTTACTCTTGCGCTTTTGTTAATCCGAGGCTGTTACAGGTATTCCCACTCATGTGATGGGTGGCTCTTAGATTACTCGAAGTGAGGCAATCCTCCAGCGAGGATTTATTCCTCCTCGTCTACCTCGTCGGAATCACCCTCGTCGTCACTCGAAAGACGGTTGGTAATCGTTTCGGTCTGTATAGCCGATAAAATTATATGGTCCGAGTCGGTTATTATAACCGAACGGGTACGGCGTCCGCAGGAAACGTCGATAACTCTTGAATCCTCCTTAGCGTCCCTTACAAGCCTCTTGACAGGCTCGGAGTCGGGCGAGGCTATTGCGACGATGCGCCCTGCGGAAACCATGTTTCCAAATCCTATATTTATAAACTTCATTTTCAAACCTCTTATTCGATATTCTGAACCTGCTCGCGAATTTTCTCAAGCTCGCCCTTCATATTAACGACGAGCTTAGCTATTTTCGCATTATTCGCCTTGGAGCCTATGGTGTTGGTCTCGCGGTTAATCTCCTGCATAAGAAAATCGAGCTTTCTGCCCGAGGGCTCACTTGCGCCTATTATCTCGTAAAAAGCTCCAAAATGTGAGCGAAGTCTGACAAGTTCCTCGTCAATAGCTATCTTATCAGCCCAGATAGCGCACTCGGTGAGAAGTCTGTTCTCGTCAATCGGTGCGTCGTTTGCCTCGAGTATCTGGCGTATACGAGCCTCGAGCTTGTCGCGGTAGCCGACGGTATCCTCCGAGGAGATTTTCTCCACCTCGTCGGAGTAGGCTCTGACCTGCTCAATTTTTGCACTTATGTCGCTCTCAATACGCGCACCCTCGCGCGCTCTCATGTCGGTGTAGTCTGCAATAGCTCCGTCGAGCACGGCGCGGAATATCTCCCACTCGCCATCAACGTCCTCCTGCTCCTTAACCGAAGTGAAAATATCCTGATTTCTGGCAACCGTCATAACGCTTACGTCGTCCTTGAGACCGTATTCGTCGCGCAGGCGATAAAGCGCCGCAAGATAGCTCTCAAGGTAGGCTGTATCGAGACCTACGCTCAAAGTGTCCGACGAATGAATATCGACGGTGACGAAAACGTCGACCTTTGCTCTTGAGGTGGCGTTCTTTTTGACGTAATCCTTTATTCTCTCCTCGAGGAAGATATACGCGCGTGGCAGCTTGACGCTGCAATCAAAAAAGCGTGAGTTGACGCTCTTTATTTCAATGGTGATATCGCGCTTCTCTCCTTCAAGCTTTGCTCTGCCAAAGGCAGTCATGCTCTTAATCATTTTTATCCTCACTTATCGTTTTTTTACTCTGACGGCGGGACAGTCGCTTTATTTCCTCGGTGAAGGAATCTATATCCTTAAATTCTCTGTATACCGATGCGAAGCGTATGTATGAAATAATGTCGATTTCCTTAAGACGCGCAAGGACCATCTCACCTATGTCGGACGAGGAAATCTCTGTAATTATGGAATTTTGAAGCTCTGCCTCTATCGAAGCCGCTATGGCTACCGAATCTACCGGACGCTTCTGGCAGGCACGCTCGATGCCGAGCGCAAGCTTGTGCTTATCGAAAAACTCACGTCTGCCTCCGCGCTTGACTACCGCAATAGGAACGGTATCGATAACCTCGTAGGTTGTAAAACGCTTTCCGCAGGTGGGACACTCGCGGCGACGCTTGATGCTGGTGCCGTCGGGCGTGGGACGTGAATCTAGAACTCTGGAATCAAAGGAATTACATACAGGACACTTCATTTTTTGCTCCTACGTTTGCCACAAAATATTTTCATATAATTTTAACACAAATAATTAAAAAAGTAAAGGCTTTAACAAAATTTTTACAAAAAAACGCCCGAAATCCACCGTTCCCCGTGGCTCGAGCGTTTGTTTTACGTCAAAAATTATGTTTTTGGGTAGAAATATCAAAAATGCGTTAGGCGGAAATATCAAAATGCTTCGAAGAGAAATATTAAAATACTTTGGGTGGAAAAATCGACCTTGCCGTTACCTTGGCCGAGGTCCATTTTCTACTTCGTTTATTTTCCGACGTTACGCTTGCTTCTTGATGTCTTTTGTTTCTAAATATTTCATTAATTTCGTGATATTGCGTCTGTTCGTGATATTGCGTCTGTTCGCAGTGTTGCGTTTATTTTGCGATATCGCGCTTATTTCTCTACATTTCCCGACTTTTTAAAAACACGGACAACCTTTTCGGAGAATTTCTCAAGCGCGCCAATTCTAAGACGGGCGAAGCGCGAGAAGGTCATAGGCCAAATAGCACCCGCAAAGGATACCATAAGAAAATAGCGTACAATTCTTGCAACAAGCTCGTTTCCAAAGAGAAGCGCAAGGGGGGTAGAAAGGCCCGATTTAATAGCGAGAACACCGGCAAGACCGACCAAAAGCTTGATGATTTGAGCGTACCAGCGGGCACCCGTGTCAAATTTCAGCCATTTAGTATCAACGAAATACACGAGCAAAAGTCCCGGCAGACAGCCCATAAGAGTGCAGGAATTTTTAAGGGCGCTGGCGTAATTTTCTGCGTCGATAGAGGTGTCACCCGAGAGCAGAAGAACGTAGATTATAAAGCCGAGCGAAAGCACTACGGCGGAAATTACGAGCCAAGGGAAAGACTTGACAAATTTCTCCTCGCTTGCAAAAAGCGGTCTTAAGAAAATGACGAGCACCGCGGCAAGCAGAAGCGACACGCCGACGTCGAGAGGTGTATGTACGCCAAGGTACATTCTTGAGAATGCGACGAGCGCAATTACAGTGACCGAGATTATGCTCGCAAGCCTTTTTTTGTTATAGGCGGCAATGGCGCCGAGGGTACCGGCCATATTTTGCGTGTGTCCTGAGGGAAACGAATATCCCGTAGCCTCTATTTTAGCGTCACCGACTACCGTAAAATTCGGGTCCTTCACCCAAGGCCTTTCGATGCGGAAGGTAATCTTAGCTATCTGGTTAATGACGGTACCGTAAAGGCCTATGAGCAAAATATAGTAGCCCTCACGCTTGTCCACGCACCAAAAGAAGAAAATCGCTATGAGCAGAAAGAAGGTCTCCTCTCCAAGATGCGTTATTGTTTCAAAGAAAAAATCGAATACGGGGTTTCGTATCCCCTCAAGGAAATAAAGGAATTCCATACTTGTCCTTTCTTGGAGGGAACTCACAGGTGAGTTCGCCACCGAGGTATTGTATTTGAACTTTCATTTTTGCGCTTATATTGAAATGAATTTTGCGTTTTATAAACTGATAAAAAGGGTATTAATGTACATTTTTGTAATCTATAGTTGTCAAAAACGACAATTTAATACAAAAATTAAAGCTTGAACACCTTTCCGTGTTTAAGTCGTCTATTGAAAAAATACACCATCGCAGACGAGGAAATAGCAGTTAAGGCTACGGCTATCGGAGTATATATAAATAGCATCTCAATAGTGGGATTTAGGGGGAATATAAGATTAAGCCATATAAGCTGAAGGCCGCAGTTTCCGATAAGCGAGTTTGCCATCTGAAGCTTCGTTGCGCCGTAGGCCTGGAGCGAGCCGTTGTTCACGCTTCGGATAGCCATAGGCACGGCAAGAATGACACTGTAGAAAATCCTGAGGCCTGCTATCTCAATAGCCTCATACTCTCCGGGGATTATAAGCGAAACCATATTCTCGCCGAAAACTATAGCCACCGCGGCCATAATCGCACCGACCGAAGAAGAAACAAGGAGTGCGCGCCTATAAAACGCCAGGACGCGCTCGCGGTTGTTTGCGCCTATATTTTGGCCCATAAATATCGCGGAAGCCGTTGTAAAGGCCGTTATTATCATCGTCACAAAATTGATAATTTCACCCGCCGCGGTGTTGCCCGCTATCGCCGTCGTGCCGAAGCTGTTAAGCACCGACTGTGACTGAACCGACACTATCTGCACGATAGATGCCGATATAGCGGTTGGGATACCGTATTTAAACATTTTAAACACGACATCGCCCGAAAATCCCGCGTCCTTTGGAGTAAATCTGTAAGGGTATTCAAGCTTTGAAAGTCTGATTAAGAGCGCTACGGTAGCTAGCCACGGCGAAATCACCGACGCTATTGCTACGGCCGCCACCGGATTTGGCAGTACGAGTATTAAAACTACGTTAAGCACTACGTTGACAAGACCCGGAACCATATTGTAAATTAAAAGCCTTCGCATATCTCCGGTAGCTCTGAGAACGCTCGACATGAACGAAAAAGTTATGTTTGCAGGAATTGATGCCGAGAGAATTTGAAGGTATAGCGCAGAGTTGTCGATAATATCGGCAGGGCAGTCGGTAATCTCAAGAAGAGGTCTGGCAAGAACAAATACAAGGATAGTGGTCAGCAGAGAAAGAATTACGGAAACGCTGAAGGCCGTTCTGATAACTCTCTGAATCCTCTCAGGATTTCCCTCTCCCTTGGTTCTTGAGACCACTATGTCGGCACCCATTGCGATATTGCTCGAAAACAGCATGATAAGTCCCCAGATGGCGCCTGTCGTTCCGGTTGCCGCAACAGCAATTCCCTGTCCGAAATTGCCGAGCACGATAACGTCAGTCAGAACGTAAATTCGTACCATAATCTGCGTCAATATCAACGGGACAATAATCATTAAAAGAGATTTTCCAATCGAGTCGTGAAGGACGTCCACCTCACCGAGAAAGCTTCTGCGCTTTGAGGTGTGGTGTGTGTGCTTCGCACTTTTTTGCACGTTTGCCTCACTCTCGACAGCTGTGAGCGAGCCTTTCCCACAAGGCACCTCAGCTTCCGTGCTCTCGCTTTCGTTTACTACCACTTCTTTTTCTTCACCAGTAGAAACACTCATAACATTTCACCCTAGATACTTTAGTATCTTTTTGTTGCAACTTTACGAAGTACCTTTATATTTAAGGCGCACCGCCGTATATTCGGAAGTGCGCCGTTTTTATTAAACTGAAATTACGGAGTAAGTCTGCTCGGGCCTCTGAAGAGGAACTCGGCTTCCTTGATGGAAAGTCCAAGGAAGAGCATCGTAAGTCTGTCTATGCCGATACCGAAGCCGCCGTGGGGAGGACAGCCGTACTTAAAGAACTCAAGATAGAACTTGACGTCCTCGGCAAGTCCCTTTTCCTCGGCCTGAGATTTAAGCACGTCGTATCTGTGCTCACGCTGAGCGCCCGTGGTAATCTCAACACCGCGCCAGATAAGGTCGTAGCCCTGAGGCACTCCACGCTCGTCGCGCATGTGATAGAACGCACGCTCACTCGCATCGTAATCGGTGATAAAGAGGAACTCGTGGCCGAACATATCAGCGGAAAGGCGTTTAGTAAGGCGCTCTGCATCGGTAGTGAGGTCGCCCTTGAGCTCGTCGGGTACGGAGTATCCGTATCTTGCCTCAAGCTCCTTATAAACGTCCGCGAGCTTCATTCTCGGGAAAGGAAGCGAGGGCACCTTTACCTCGTACTCCTCACCGTAAAGCGCTACGATTTCATCACCGTGCTTCTCCTTTACCTTAGTAAGAGCGTAGGTGAGAAGTTCCTCCTCCATCTTCATTACGTCCTCAAAGGAGTCGATGTAGGAGAACTCAAGGTCAAAGCCCGTGAACTCGGTTGCGTGCTTGCTGGTATAGGATTTCTCGGCTCTGAAAACGGGGCCCGTTTCAAAAATGCGCTCAAGACCCGATGCCATAGCCATCTGCTTATAGAACTGAGGGGACTGAGCAAGGTAAGCGTTAGTATCAAAGTACTTAACCTCGAAAACGTCCGAGCCTGACTCGCTCGCCGCACCGATGAGCTTAGGAGTGTGAATTTCAACAAAATTACGCTCCACGAGGAACTCACGCATAGCTGCGGTAAGGGTGGTCTGCATCTCGAGCATAAGGCGGTTCTTGTCGCGACGAAGGTCAATCCATCTGTAATCCATACGGACGTCGATGTCCGAGTCGTCCTTGATGGGAAGCGCTTCGGCTACCGACTCAATTTTCATTGAGGTGTGGTACATTTCCTTTCCGCCCATTTTGACGTACTCGCTGAGCACTACCTCTCCCTCGAAGCTGACGACCGAGTGAATAGTGAGTCTGTCGAGCATCTCTATCATTTCAGGGTGCTTTTCTTTCTCTACCGTTACCTGAAGCTTGCCGGTTATGTCCTTGACGACGATAAACGCCATAGTTCTCTTGTTGCGGAAGTTCTCGACGAAGCCCTGTACTCTGTGGATACCCGGGGTTATATCTTTGATATAGGTTCTTTCCATGTTTTTTGTCCTCTATTTATTTATTATATTCTCTATTATTTTTGCGTGATAAGTTCATTATACCAAAAGAATGTTAAAAAAGCAATACCTTTTTCCCAATTTTAAAAATAAAAAGGACAGAGCGAACTCTATCCCTTTATTAAGGTGTAAAAACTGTGTTTTATGAGGTGGGAGTTTGGTTTTTGCATCCCTTTTTGCCGAAGAAAATCTGAATATAAACGAGAAGACCGAGAGTTACAAGAACACCGATAAGCGATACCACCTGTTGCGCGTAAGCGTTAATTCCAAATATGGAGTTGCCGTTTTGCTGAACGTACTCGACGAGGGGGCTGATAAGAATAGTCGCAAAAAATCCCGCAAATCCCGCAAGAGTGTTCTTGATAGCCAAAGCTGCCGTGCGCTTCTCAGGGGATACGTAATCGTAGATAAGGTTGATAGAGCCGCTGTTAATGCCGGCCATACCCACGGCGTAGAAAATGCTGTGAATTGCATAGAACACCGCTCCGTTTTCCCTTACCGTAAAGGTCATAACGGCAAAGGCCAGCATTTCGAAGAAGAAGCATATCTTCAGCATTTTGACAAATCCGAATTTATCTGCATATCTTCCAAGAGGTCTTGAAAACGCAGCTCTTGTTATGGAGGTCAGTGCGGCAAGTGCCGAAACCCACACCATATTGAAGCCAAGCTCCTTAATCTGATAGGTTCCGTAAAATGGCTGCGCAACGTAGTTCGCCACGTTCCAAAGCACCGAGATAAGTATAACCTTATAAAGTCCCTTGTCTTTGATAATGGAGGCGACAAGCTCGCCTACCGGCTTGATTTCACCGTCCAGCGCAGGCTTCTCACGCGAGGTAAGAAGCGCAAAAAGATGTAGAAGCGCAAGCGCAAATATAGTAATCGCGCCTACAACAAATGCCGCGGAGTCCTCACCTCTCTCAAAGAGAGCGTCCATCACCGAGCCCATAACAAAGGTGAATACCATTCCCAAAAGGAGGGAGGTCATTTCCTTCGTTGCCGTAAATCTGCCTCTTTTTCCGTCGTCTATAAGCGACATAAACCAGTTGGTCTTGGGTGCTACGGCAATATTATTGATTATGCGACCCGAAAGCAACAAAATGACGAATATAACCGTTTTCGCTCCCTTATCAAGAGGAAATACAGGCACAAGATACACGGTGGCAAACATAACGTTGTTTATAAGATAAAGCGCGCTTACCCAACGCTTGACCGGGCGCAGACGCGAGAGAAAAACCGCTATAATCTGAAAGCCGCAACCGAGAGATATAAAAGAGGAAAGAATACCCGTCAAGCCGTCCGAGACACCGATGGCCGTCGTTACTCTGGCAAGATACGCACCCGACACAAGCAGGGATATGAAATAAAAGAAGGTTTCCTCTGCTATGTACATCAGTCGGCTGTGTGCGTATATGTCGCGTTCTTTATTTTTGGGTTTAATTTCCTTTTTCGTGTTGCTCATTTTGTGATTTACCCCCAAAAACAGCGAAAAATGAAAAGTGTTGTTTACAAAAATCGCACATATTTCATTTTCCGCTGTCTGTACAGACGTTATTATTTTATTGAACGTTTCGTTTTATCTAGGCGCGCCGAACTTTACTCAATGCTAGGCCGATAAACGTGAAAAGCGTGTGCGGTGAATTACTTCTCGTAGATATCCTCGCCCTCGAACATCTCGTTAATTTCCTTGAGGGTGCGTCTGACGAACATATCACCGCCCTCGTGGCCGACCTTGCCGCTGCTGACGTAGGCGCTGTAATGTCCGCCCTCCTCTGCCTTCTTGGTGGGAAGATATCCACCCTGTCCGCAGCAAAGCTGAGCGATAAAGGTCTGACGGGCATAGCTTCTCGCCTTTATTCTATTACCGTAATCGAGGAAAAGCTCGAAGGGGTTGGTGGTGAACGCTACGTCACCAAGGCGCATAACGTGGGACTCGATTGTGTAGGTCTCCTGCATCTGCTGCATACGGTATCTTGCAACGGTACCCGAGTGAACGTGCATTTTTGCGTTATCTGAATAGTCGAATACGGGCTTATCTGCGTTCTTCTGAACGAAGTATTCCATCTCGCGAACGGCGTGCTCGTACTCGGTCTTGGTGACCTTACGGAGAGGAAGGTCAATATTGAGAACCTTATGCTCGAACTTTGCCTCACACTTAAGCTCACCGAAATCCGAGAGGTCCTCGTAAACCGAGATAATCTCGTTTGCAATTCTCTTACCCGCTCTGTTACAGCCCGAAATATCGAACATAGATGGGTCTGCAACTCTCTTAAGAGGATAGGGTCTGTTTACGTTGGGGTCGTCGATAGGGGTTTCGGGCTGTACCCAGCGAATGAGGTCGCGGGGACACTGGTCACCGCCTGCGCCTCCAAGCGCAAGAAGATAAACCTCACTTCCGAGTTTCTCACGGATAATAGCCTTTGCTCTGCCCCAGAAGTCAGCCGAAATAAAGCTTCTCTGCTCGAGTATCTGCGAGGGACAAGCAATGTTTGCTACGACACCGGCAAGCTTCTTTTCCTTATCAAATACGTAGATAAGCTCGATTCCCGAGTCGTTTCCGCCCTCAAGGTGCGAGAAGTCGCCCCTGTTGGTATCGCCCCACATCTCTGCAGTGCCGTCGTTGTAGCATACTCTGCGGCACATACCGACAGCGGCTCTGCCGAATGCGTTCAGGTAGTACGCCTCGCTTCTCTTTTTCCAAGCGTTGTAAGCCGCGTTTACCATCTGCTTTACGACGAACACGGACGCGTCCTTAGGATCAAGAACCGAATCGTCTGCTGTAACGAGCGCCTTATATTCCTTCTCGGGCGGCATAAACTCCTTGAGAATTTCTCTTGCATTAACGAATGGCGATTTATGCGACAACTCCTTGTATGGTGCTACGGTGTGCGAGGTGTGAGTATGAGTCGCGAGTATCATAATCTTCGAGGGGTCAATCTCGTCGGTAAGAAGAGCAAATTCCTCTCTTACGCCCTCCATTATAAAATCGGGAATGTTCGTCATATCGGCAGAAATGATTATAGCCGAGTCCCCGTCTGCCTCAATAGCCATAGCGGTTACGGTAATCTCGGACTCAACGTACTGCGAAATACGCTCGTAGAACTGTCCTGCAAGTCTGACTTTTTTATCGGGAACGAGAGTCTGTTCGTCCCAGCCTATAAGTATTTTACCCATTTTAATGCTCCTTTTGTAAATTGTAGTTTACTTTTTATATATTTTTCGTTTATAAAATGCTGTTTTGTTATATCTAAGCATTTAAGAAGACGTGCGTTTTTTTATATAATATTTCGCGCTGTGATTTTAGAAAAATCAGATAATCTCAATACCGAGAATATCGCAAAGGTTCTTTATTTTCTCGCTGTTATCGCCATAGGAAACAACGTAGTGCTGGCACATAACCTTGTCGGTGAAGTCCTCGGTGTCGGGAAGAAGGATTTCAAGTCCCGGAAGCTGAGGTGCGGGCTGAGTCCAGCCTGCCTCCTCCCACTTGCGAGGTGCAATAGCGTCGCCTACTACCATGTGCATATAATATTCACCGTCGATAGAGGTAAGACGGCAGAGAGTAACCTTGCCGGGCTTAACACGGCTTACGTTCAAAATGCCCTCAGAGAGCTCACCAAATGCGGCGGGCATTACCTCAACGCCGTCCACGGTAACCTCTGCGGGAACGTAGTCGGGAACGCCTGCGAGAACTCTGTCGGTGAAGAACTCGTAGAACTCAAGATAGAACGCGCACTGACCCGTGAGGTACTTAACCATAAGCTGAGTTACGGAGCCTAGAGAGTCGTTCTCGGGCACGGTGCAAAGTCCCGCCTCGTCGGAAAGAAGCATAAATACCGGTGCCGGCGGGAAGCCGAGAAGCTTCTTCATACCGTCAACGTCCTTTAATGATATCGCCTCGTAGCCACGCTCGTCGCAAATCTCTTTGCACGCGAGATAGTAGCCTGCCGCGAGCTTCATGCTCTCAGGGTTTGCGGGCTTCTTGAAGTGCCACTTGGACATACACTCGTCGACCACAGCCTGCTTTTCGGCATCGGTGATTTTCTCGTATCTCTGGAAGAGCTCGAGCATCTCAAACGTCTCGATTTCAGGGCCTACCACCCTCTTGAGAGAACCGCCGTCGTAAAGAGTGCCGTAAAGGTTCATATCGCGGTAGCCTGCCATACCGCATCTTGCGTGGCGAAGCTTTGCTGCCGCCGATGCTGCAAGAGCGTAATCGTACACCTTCTTGGTTCTCGAGGGAAGTCCTATAATGTCATAAACGTATTTGAAATTGTAGCCAAGGTCGTAGAAGGTCTTACGAAGCGCGCTTGTTCCCGCCTGGTCTGCCGTGGTGACGAGTCTGTCGCCCTCTATCCAGCCACAAAGTCCAAAGAGAACCATGGGCTTGTCACGGAAGTGCTCTGCAACCTTTACAACCGCGTGAGTGGGTATCCAACCTGCGACGCAGAGAATAAGAGTGTCGAACTCCTTGCCTCTGAGCGTCTCAACAGCCTTCTTGATATCCTTCTCCTCGTAGTCGTCGGTGATGGGATATACAGAGATAAGCTCCATACCCTCCCCTATAAGTCCCTCCTCTGCCGCGCGGCACTTGTTAATAATGAGCTCCTTAGGTGTGTTTACCTCACCGAAGCCAACGAATGCTGCCTTTACCATAACGTTTCTCCTTTTTATTAATTAATTTTAATTGATAGCTTCATTAATTGATGATTTTAGTTGAAATTCGGACCTAAAATCACCTTTACGTCTATTATAACACACTCAAAAGAGTTATGGATTAAAATCTTTTACGAAAAATTTTCGTAAATTTTAAAAAACGTATTGAATTAGTTCTATTTGCGTGATAAAATGGTATAAAAGCAAACTTTCGAGGTGTTTTTATGAATTTAAAAACTCTTGCTGAGCTCTCAGGCACATCGGTGGCTACGGTATCAAAGGCATTCTCCGGCGCAAAGGATATAAGCTGTGAGACAAGAGAAAAAATTTTTGCCATCGCAAAAGAAAACGACAGCTTTAATAAATACTATAAGGGGCCAAGAGAAAAGCCTGTTATCGCCCTCATTTTCCCGGAGTCCGAGAGTGAATTCTACGGAAGACAGATTGGACTTCTCGAAAGGGAGATTGAAAAAAGAGGCGGCGACACCGTCATTGCCGTCACGAGATTTAACGCTGAGCGTGAGGAGCGTCTTTTTACAGACCTCGTACACAGAATGGGCGTTGACGGTGTTATCCTCTGCGGAAAGGGTGCGCTGATAAAAAACACGGACGAAATTCCCCTTGTTGTAATCGGCAGGGGCAACGAGGAGCTCAAGGCCGATAGCGTTAAAAGTGATTTTTCCTCCTCAATGCTGGAGCTAATAGGGCTTATAAAGGAATACGGCCACCACGATATAGGATTTATAGGCGAGCGACTGACTACGTATAAGCTCGAGAGGCTCAAGCGCGCTATGAGAAGACACGGTCTTGCTGTGAGAGAAGAATTTTTCGTCACGACAAATGCAAGATTTGGCGCGTCGGGTGAGGTCGGAATGAGAGAGCTTATAGAGCGTGGAAGGATTCCGAGCGTGATAGTTGCCGCGTACGATCAGATAGCCTTTGGCGCTATGAGATACGCCACCGAGCGCGGATACAAAATTCCCGAGGATATTTCGTTCGTTGGCATCGACGATATTATGGCAGCAAATTACGTGGGTGTGCCACTCACCTCACTTCACGTGCATTTTGAGGACGTGTGCGACAAAATAGTGGAGCTTCTCTTTAAAAAAATCGACAACCGCCATTACAGATCAAGGGAAAGTATAACGATACCCGTAACGATAAATCTACGCGAGTCGCTCGGGCGAAAATTGTGATAAATCCTATATTTACCCCCTACCCGTGTTAAAAAACGCAAAAACTAAAACGCTTTGTTGAGACAAAATCTTATCCTTAACCGCAAAACGAAAAGGTCGGCAAGCAGCTGCTTGCCGACCTGTCTTTATTTATCTTTAAATTTAGGCTTTTGCGTATCGAAAATTACTCAGCCTTGGGAGCAGCGTCTCTCATGGAGAGGTTCTGTCTGCCCTTCTCGTCGGTGCCAAGATACTTAACTCTGACGGTATCGCCAACTGCTACGACGTCCTCAACCTTCTCGGTTCTCTTATCCTGAAGCTTGGAGATGTGTACCATTCCCTCCTTGCCGGGAGCATACTCAACGAATGCGCCGATGGGGATAATTCTGGTTACGGTACCCTCGTAGGTCTCGCCGACAACGGGCTCGAATACGATAGCATCGATAATAGCCTTAGCCATATCTGCACTGTCACGCTCAACAGCCGCAATGAATACGGTACCGTCGTCGTTGATGTCGATTTTTGCGCCGGTATCTGCAACGATTTTCTGAATAACAGAGCCACCCTTACCGATAACCTCGCGAATCTTGTCGGGGTCGATATTCATGGTGATCATCTTGGGAGCGTTCTTAGAAACCTCGCTTCTCGGCGCGGGAATTGCCGCAAGGATAACCTTGTCGATAATCTCGTTTCTTCCCTGGTGAGTGGTTTCAAGCGCCTGCTTGATAATCTCCGGGGTAAGACCGTCAACCTTGAGGTCCATCTGGATAGAGGTGATACCCTTCTTGGTTCCTGCAACCTTGAAGTCCATATCGCCGTAGAAGTCCTCAAGACCCTGAATGTCAATCATAGTATCCCAAGAGCCGTCCTCTGCGGTGATAAGACCGCAGGAGATACCTGCAACGGGAGCCTTAATCGGAACGCCTGCGTCCATAAGAGCAAGAGTAGAGCCGCAAACAGAGCCCTGAGAGGTAGAGCCGTTCGAGCTTACAACCTCGGAAACAAGGCGGATTGCATAGGGGAACTCCTCCTCGGAGGGAAGAACGGGAACGAGCGAGCGCTCAGCAAGAGCACCGTGGCCTATCTCACGTCTGCCGGGAGAACGAAGCGCCTTTGCTTCGCCGGTGGAGTAGCCGGGCATATTGTAATGGTGCATATATCTCTTGGTGGTCTCGTCGTCAAGTCCCTCGAGCTTCTGCGCATCGGAAAGAGTACCGAGGGTTGCGATGGTGAGAACTTGGGTCTGACCTCTGGTGAAAAGGCCCGAGCCGTGTACTCTCGGAATAACGCCCACCTCAGATGCAAGGGGACGGATTTCGTCCATACGGCGACCGTCAACTCTCTTCTTGTCAACGAGAAGCCAGCGACGGACTATCTTCTTCTGTATCTTGTAGATAAGCTCGGGAAGAACTACCTTGATGTCCTCGTATTTCTCCTCGAAGCTTGCGACGATGTCGTCCATAATGGGCTGCATCTTGGCATCTCTTACGTTCTTGTCGTCGGTATCGAGAGCCTCCATAACACGCTCCTCGCAGTATGCGAAGATTTCGTCGAACATATCGTGGTCAAGCTCGCCAGATGCGTACTCGAACTTGGGCTTGCCTATCTCGGCTACGATGTCGTTAATGAACTTAACTACACCGCGGCACTCCTCGTGCGCCTTCATAATAGCCTCGAACATAACCTCGTCGGAAACCTCGTTAGCGCCTGCCTCGATCATAACTACCTTGCCCTCGGAAGCGGCAACGGTAAGCTCGAGGTCGGAGACCTTGCGCTGCTCTGCTGTGGGGTTTACTACTATCTCACCGTCAACAAGGCCCATAAATACGCCTGCGATGGGGCCGTTCCACGGAATATCCGAGATGGAAAGAGCGATGGAAGCGCCTATCATTGCGGTGATTTCAGGCGAGCAGTCAGGGTCAACCGACATAATGGTGAGAAGAAGCGAAATATCGTTTCTGAGGTCCTTAGGGAAAAGGGGTCTGACGGGTCTGTCGATAACTCTACCTGCAAGAACCGCCTTCTCGGAGGGCTTACCCTCACGCTTTAAAAATCCTCCGGGGATTTTGCCTACTGCGTACATCTTCTCGTCGTAGTCAACCGAAAGAGGAAGGAAATCAATTCCCTCTCTGGGAGCTGCCGACGCAGTTGCGGTTGCGAGAACGGTGGTCTCGCCGTACTGTACGAGAGCCGCGCCGTTTGCAAGGCCTGCTATTTTGCCGGTCTTTACAACAAGAGGTCTGCCTGCAAGCTCGTACTTAAATTCCTTGTAATCGTTAAAGGTTTTGAAGTTTTCTACCATTTTAATTACTCCTTAATTTTATTTTTCCTTGAGGAGTGATCATAGCACTTAAATATCCACCCAAAGACCTGCCTCTTTGGATACATATTTAACTGCTATACCCACGCCTCGTTTTAAAATTCTCTGCTTTGCGAAATCCAGCTTCACCAAAAGGACACGCAAAAATTGTGCTTAGCTAATTGTCTTGATATACCGTTGCTTTGCAAAACAAGCGGGAACGAAGACGACGTTCCCGCTTATTATAGCCGAAATTACTTTCTGAGGCCGAGTCTCTTGATAACTGCTCTGTATCTCTCGATGTCCTTCTTCTGAAGGTATGCGAGAAGCTGCTTTCTGTGACCAACCATCTTTGCAAGACCTCTCTGAGAGTGGAAGTCCTTGGGGTTCTTCTTCATGTGCTCGGTGAGCTCGTTGATTCTGGTAGTAAGAATAGCTACCTGAACCTCGGGCGAGCCGGTGTCTCTCTCATTGATCTTGTACTCTTCGATAAGAGCGGTCTTTGTTTCCTTTGCAATCATTTTTCTTCACCTTTCTTATTTTAATCGTCCCAAGGCCTAGCTTGACGCGGGTGAAATGCACGAGCCACGCAAGGTGTTATACGCCAAACGGAGCTCGGCCTACGCCACACTCGGCAAAGGGCCGTCGATTATTATAGCATAAAAGTTCCCTTTTGTAAAGGGGTTTTGAAAATTTTTATTAATTTATTTTAATAACAAATATATTCCTTGATATATCCGGCATCTCACAGTGCAAGCCAAATCAAAATTCAAAGCTAAATTCTGGGCAAAATCAAAAACTAAAATCGAGCAAAATCCGAAGTCAAATTCTAATCAAAGTCCGAAGCTGAATTAAGAGTTAAACTCAAAGATAAATTCAAAACAAGGCCAAGCCGGGTACCGTCAAAAAGCGCATATACCCACTTGACGTGTCCGAAAAAGCCCGCGACGTTCTTATTTTTGCGATTTCGAGCTATCCTGCGTGTCCTCTATTTGACTAAAAATTATAGCCTTTGGTATATTCCACTTAAAGCGCGTTGCGCACATTCTGATGACGAAGACGGTGGCAAGGCATATTACAGTTGAAATTACCCCGCTGTTTTCGACCGAGGAAAGAACGTAGGTCTCAAAGACGTAGTATAATGACGCGCCAAAAATAACCGCGACGGCATAAACTCTCTTTTTAAGAATGAACGGAACGTTTCTCAAAATTATATCTCTGAGAAGTCCTCCGCCCACAGCCGAAAATGTACCCGCAACTATCGAAACGAGGGGACCGTGTGAAATATACATAGCCGTACCCGTTGCCGTAAATACGCCTATGCCGAGCGCATCAAGAACGTTGTTAATTTTGTTTACGGTCTGCTCCTCGCGAACGTATTCGCGTTTGAAGAGGGCCGCGGCAATAAATATCACAAGCGAGGTCGACGCGCAGATTATAAGCTCCAGATGCATCGAAAACAGCGCGGGAAGTCCCTCGCCTACGATAACGTCGCGCATAAGACCGCCGCCAAAGCAGGTGACAAGAGAGAGTATAAGAACACCGAAAAGGTCGGTTTCCTCGTCAATGGCTATCATAGCGCCTGCGGCAGAAAATGAAATAATGCCGACAATCTCAATAAAGTAAAGTAATCCTTCCAAAGCGTTACCTCAAATTAAAGTTTCGAAAGAAGTAAATTAAGTGCGTTTGAACGGTGGCTGCACTCGTTCTTTTCCTCAGCTGACATCTCGGCAACCGTACGCTCCTCGCCATCCATAACGAACAGGGGGTCGTAGCCAAATCCACCGTTTCCACGGGGGGCGTGTATGATTTTTCCGTACATATAGCCCTCGGCACATATTTCCCTGCCGTCAGGATAAACAAGCGCTACCGCGGCGGTATAGTGAGCCGACCTATCGGATTTATCCTCGAGATTTTTAAGAAGAAGAGCGTTGTTTTTTTCGTCGTCACCGTGCTCGCCTGAGTAACGAGCGCTGTACACACCCGGTGCACCACCGAGGGCATCGACACATATTCCGCTGTCGTCAGCGAGGGCGCATTCGCCCGAAATTTCAGCTATTTCTCTTGCCTTTTTGAGAGCGTTTTCCATAAAGGTTTCGCCGTCCTCAACGGTTTCGTGGCATATTCCGGCCTCTTGCAGCGAAATTATACTCTCAAATTTGCCTGAGAGAATTTTCTTGATTTCGCCTATCTTGTGCGAATTATTTGATGCAATAATGAGCTTCATAATCTTTATCCTTACACGGCTCGTAGCAAATAAATAAAGCAAGCCGTTTGATGACCTATACCACCTTCAAGGCGGTGTATTTATTTGATTAAAACAGTCCCGTATGATTAAAACAGTCCCGTAATTTTACCGTTCTCGTCAACGTCGATGCGCTCTGCCGCAGGGGATTTGGGAAGTCCCGGCATAGTCATAATATCGCCTGTCAAAACTACGATAAAGCCGGCTCCGGCAGAAATTTTGACGTTCTTGACGGTGACCTTGAAGTCCTCGGGCGCACCGAGCTTTGTCGGGTCGTCGGAGAATGAATACTGCGTTTTTGCGACACATATCGGCAGCTTTTCAAAGCCGAGGGCACGTATAGTATCAATCTGTTTTTTGGCTGCGGGCAATACGGTGATACCGGTACCACCATAAATCTTTTTGGTTATAGCCTCTATCTTTTGTTCGATAGTGGCGCAAAGCTCGTATGAATATGTGAACTCACCCTTTTGCTGCTCACAAAGTCTGACGACCTCGCGGGCGAGAGCCTCTCCGCCTCGGCCTCCGTCTGCCCATACCGTTGAGAGAACTACGTTTACGCCAAGAGCCTTGCATTTATCAATGATAAACTCTATTTCACGATCGGTATCGGTCGGGAAACGGTTTACCGCAACAACTGCGGGGAGCTTATATACGTTTTTGATATTGGAAACGTGTCTTAAAAGGTTAGGAATACCGGCCTCTAGCGCCTCGAGATTTTCCTCTGCGAGCGCGGTCTTTTGAAGTCCACCGTGCATTTTGAGCGCTCTGACGGTTGCGACTATAACAACTGCAGAGGGAGTAAGTCCCGCCATACGGCACTTGATATCAAGGAACTTCTCTGCTCCGAGGTCTGCGCCAAAGCCAGCCTCGGTTACAGCGTATTCTGCGGTAGAAAGGGCCACCCGTGTAGCGATTACAGAGTTACAGCCGTGAGCTATATTGGCAAACGGGCCGCCGTGAACGAATGCAGGAGTACCCTCAAGGGTCTGCACGAGGTTCGGCTTTATAGCATCCTTTAAGAGTGCCGTCATAGCGCCCTCGGCCTTGAGGTCGCCTGCGGTTACGGGACGCTCGTCGTAGGTGTAGCCTACTATAATTTTCGAAAGTCTGTCCTTAAGGTTGGATATAGAGCTTGAAAGACAAAGCACAGCCATAATTTCAGATGCAACGGTTATATCGTAGCCGTCCTCACGGGGCACACCGTTCACTCTTCCGCCAAGTCCGTCCGTAACGTATCTGAGCTGACGGTCGTTCATATCGACGCAACGCTTCCAGGTAATACGGCGTGGGTCTATGCCGAGCGAGTTGCCCTGATAGATGTGGTTATCGAGCATTGCGGCAAGAAGGTTGTTAGCCGCACCTATTGCGTGAAAGTCACCCGTAAAATGCAGGTTTATATCCTCCATAGGAATAACCTGGGCGTATCCACCTCCCGCGGCACCGCCCTTGACACCGAAAACGGGGCCGAGCGAGGGCTCGCGAAGCGCAACGGCAACGCTTTTGCCGATTTTCTTAAGTCCGTCGGCGAGGCCTATCGTTGTGGTGGTCTTTCCCTCTCCCGCAGGAGTGGGGGTAATAGCGGTAACGAGGACGAGCTTGCCGTCACTCTTCCTATCCTCGCGAGAAAGGAAGGAAAGGTCGATTTTCGCCTTGTTATTTCCGTAAAGCTCTATATATTTTTCGTCAATTCCCGCAGATTTTGCAATCTCGAGAATGTGTTTTGGCTTCGCCGCCTGCGCTATTTCTATATCTGTCATTTTCTTATCCTCTTTTCCTATTATTCTATGCGGAATTTCGGTTTGCTTTCCACTAAATAATTTATGCGTATAAATAGTATACAGTTTTTTTCTCGGTTTGTCAATATTTATTATTTTAGCAGCGCGCATATGCACTTTTTAGATAGCTTTTTGAACCTTTGAACATGAGCAAAGCGAGGCGCAAATCGCGCCTCGCTTGAATTCTTTCGGGTTTGTACTCTTTTTATACCGCCTACACCGTCTTAACGGTGGCGTCTTTGTTTTCGCTTTGAATTTCCGGAAGCATTTTGCGTTTTACTTTCCTGAAAACCACGATAGCCATAATTGTTAGTCCAAGTGCCGTTGCCGACCAGGACACAGGGTACATCATATATAAGCCTGTGACCGTGTTATAGGTCGGGAAAACGAAGAAAATCCAGGCTATTCGTATACCGCACACGCCGATAACCGAAACCAGCATAGAGTTTATTGATGCTCCGAGACCTCGCAGAAATCCTGCTATCGTATCCGAAATAAAGCCTATAAAATAGCAGGAAAGCATTATAGACATAATTTCCTTGGCATACGTCACAACCTCCACCCTTGAGGGATCGTCAGAGGAAAGATACATATTTATAATAGGCTCGTTAAAAATGAGCATAAGCTGACCGAGTATAATTCCAAGTCCACCTGCCTGAAGCACCGCTATAAGAACGCTTTTTTTCATTCTATCCGGCTTCTTTGCTCCATAGTTCTGGCTCGTGAAAGTAACGGATGCATGCTGGTAAGTATTAACGGCGGTGCCAAGCAGAGTGTCTATATTGTTTGCTATGGTTCTTGCCGACATTGCCGCTATCGAGAATGTGTTGAAGGCGGCAGTGAGGAATACGTTAGTGAAGCTGTAAATCGCGCTCTGTATCGACGATGGTATGCCGATATAGAGAATATCCTTGACCATTTTACCATCAAGACACATCTTCTTGAAATCAAAGGCGTAGTCCTCGTCACGCCTTTTGATAAGCACCCACATAACAATTGCAGCGGAAACGTATTTTGCGATTATCGTTGCAAGGGCAACGCCGGCAACCGACATGCCGCATACTATAACGAAAAACAGGTTCAAAAGAACATTGAGAATACCCGTAATCATTGAGGCGTAAAGCGAAGTTTTCGAATCACCGACAGAACGAAGCACGGCCGAGCCAAAGGTAAAAACTATAGTACCCGGCATGCCGATAGCGAGAATCTGACAATAAAGGACGGCGTTAGGCATAAGTTCAGCCTTTGTACCCATAAGAGCAAGCGCCCATTCGGAAAGGAAGAACCTTGCAATTCCCAGTATAATTCCGACTATAACCGCCAAAGTCATAGCCGTATGCACGCTCCGTGAAAGTTTATCCTTGTCCCTTGCGCCGAAGTTGCGCGCTACAAGAACACCCGAGCCTACCGAAATTCCTATCGCGAGATTTACAAAAAGCGAATTTAGCGAGCCGGTAACGCCGACTGCCGCGAGTGCTGTCGGATCGTCGGAGAACTGACCTACTACTATGTTATCAGCCATATTATAAAGGTGATTTAATAGGTTAGTCAGCATAAGTGGAACTACGAAAAAGAACATTTTCGAAAACATTGGTCCTTCGGTTGCGTCTACTCTGCGTTTTCCCTTCACCTGTACCATTTCAATTCCTCCAAAATGTACCACGAGTGCGTTTTTCACTCTATTGTTTACACCTATTGCCCGCAAATCCGAGCGTTAGATTTACAATCTAACTCATTATACTGCTTTACGGCTAAAAAGTCAACATTTTCGTACTTTTTTCCATAAGGACAATACTGCTTTCTTTTTGTATTTTTGTGCTTTTTGAGTGGCGAAATTCAAAGATGATGACACCACGGGCGGTAAAACGGCAACGCGTCGGAAAAGTTTGGTTAAAAAAGAAACTTTTTTTATTTTTCCTATTGACTTTTTTCTTTAGTTGTTTTATAATATGATGTACGACTTTGGAGACCGTAGCCTAAACTGCGCCCAAAGGCGAAAAAGGAGGATATCGAGTGAAGTTAGATTTAAGACCGCTCCTCGCGGGAGATAGACTGCTTGAGTTCGATTACGAGCTACCCCTCGATATCATGTCCGAAGATGCCGGAAGCTTTCTTTTTGGCGTCGGTTTTCCTTCTCCCATGAAGGTAAAGGGTGAAATTACCAACACTGCCGGATATATGAAAATGGCGCTTACCCTCTCGGTTGAATACGCGGCCGAGTGTGCAAGATGTCTATCTCCCGTATCCGGAGAGTTCACGCTTGACCTTGAGAAAACCGTGGCCCCGAGAAATTTACTTTCGGATCTCGATGAGGACCGTCTTGACGATTACGCTATAATTGAGGACGGCTTCCTTGACATAGACGAGCAGCTGCGCGAGCAGCTTGAGATGGAATTTCCATCGAGATTTCTCTGTCGTGAGGATTGCCTCGGCCTGTGTCACAAATGCGGAAAAAATCTTAACGAGGGCAAATGCGATTGCGATCATAACGAAATAGATCCGCGCCTTGAGCCGCTTCGTCGGATTTTGGAAGAAATGAAAAAAGAAAATAATAAAAAATAACATAACGAGAATGCGTGGAGCCACGGCTCATAGCATGCTCACAGGAGGTAAAAGATGGCAGTACCGAAGAGAAAAGTTTCTCACGCTAGAAAGATGAAGAGACGCTCGAGCGTTTGGAAGCTCGACACCCCCACCAACATCGTAAAGTGCCCTCAGTGCGGCGAGGCTATACTCGCTTACAGAGTTTGTCCCGCTTGCGGTTACTACAAGGGTGAGGCAATCGTTGCAAAGAACGACAGCGAGGCTAAATAATTTGCCAAAAGCAAAAGGGAGCTTGAAAAAAGCTCCCTTTGTTTTCATCGCAATCCTATCGCTTTGAGAAGTAAATTAAAATATTTTAAATTTGCAGCATTACTTTTGACTCTTTTTGAAATGCTGAAAATATTTTTTAAAAAGTCCCAAAAATCTTCAAAAAAGGTATTGACAAACACTTTTTTCTCTGTTATAATATTAAGCGTCACACACGCTGGTGTGGCTCAATGGCAGAGCAGCTGATTTGTAATCAGCAGGTTGTTGGTTCGACTCCGATCACCAGCTCCATCATTTGGGGGAATTCCCGAGCGGCCAAAGGGGGCAGACTGTAAATCTGTTGTCACTGACTTCGCTGGTCCGAATCCAGCTTCCCCCACCAAATGAAAACCGACCCTTCAAGGTCGGTTTTTTTATTTGGTGGGGGGAGCTCAGGATTTGCCCTGGTGCCATAAGGCACCTGGTCCGCATACGCCGCCAGAACGCGTCGAGCTTGCTCGTAAGCGTAAGGTGTGCGTATCTTCGCTAAAAGCGAATACCCAGCTTCCTTGCACCGACCCTTTAAGGTCGGTTTTTTATTTGGTGGGGGAAGCTTAGGATTTGCCCGGGTGCCATAAGGCACCTGGTCCGCATACGCCACCAGAACGCGTCGAGCTCGCTCGTAAGCGTCGGGTGTGCGTATCTTCGCTAAAAGCGAATACCCAGCTTCCTTGTGCCGACCCTTTAAGGTCGGTTTTTTGTTATATTAGTGGTATCTTGGTTGACACTGCTATAAAATAGTGATATAATATATGTAGAAAATTGTCGTTTTCGTTTGGAGGATAGGTTTTGAATATTGGTTTTTGTATGGGCAAGCGCGGAGAACTGTTTTTTAACAACCGCAGGGTTGCCCGTGACGAATACGCTATCATTGATTTTATAAACACCGTCGGTGAAAAGAAAATATACATCAAGCCCTATTCCGAGAGGCTTTTTAAGGATTTCGGTGGATATATCATATCCGAGGACCCTTCCGCCGAGTGTGGCGAGGACGATTTCTTTTTTGCCGAAGGCGAGGACGTTTTACGGGCGTTGCCTCTAGCAAAAAAAGTGATATCCTACGATTTCAGCCTTGAGTATCCGTTTGATATAAAGCTCGACACGCCCCCACTCGAGTTGGGATTTCGCCGTGTAGACCGTAAGAAAATGACGGGATTTGCTCATGACAAAATTGTCAAAGACGTTTACGTAAAGGACTAGCAGAATGTCATCATTTAAGCATCTTGCCGTATTTATAAGGCGCATTTTGGCGCTGGTGACGCTCGCTTCTATCATTCTATCACTCTTATCATCCTGTAGCGACGAAAAGGATATAAGTCTTGAAGATATTCCCGCATACTGCGGTGAAGCGTACGTCGAAATCAACCGAAACGTGCCATATTTCACAAGTGACGAAATAACCGACAAGCCTTTTATCGAATTCTCGGAGCTCGACGAGCTGAGGCGCGCAGGCGTGGCTTTTGCCTGCCTTTCAAAATCACTTATGCCAACTGAGGAGCGCGAGCCTATTTTCTCGGAAAATCCTACGGGCTTCTACTCGGACGGAGTATCAAACAACAATAAATACAAGTTTATCGACGGATATTACGTATACAACCGCTCACATCTGATAGGCTTTCAGCTGTGCGGTGAGAATGCGAATATCAAAAATCTTATAACGGGCACTCGCTCGATGAACATCGACGGAATGCTCCCGTTTGAAAACAAGGTTGCAGATTACATAAAGCGCACAGGCTATCACGTTATGTACAGGGCGACACCGATGTTTTCTGAATACGACCTGGTTGCACGTGGAGTATTGCTAGAGGGCTACTCGGTCGAGGACGGAGGCGTAGGTATATGCTTCTGCGTTTTCGTCTACAACGTGGAGGTGGGAGTTATCATCGACTATTACAACGGTGAAAACAAGGTAGATACAACTAAGGCTGAGGAAAGCGACTTTACAAAAGCTCCAAGCTACGTGCTTAATACGAGCTCAAAGAAGTATCACCTTCCGGAGTGTCACTATGCAAAAAGCACAGCCGAGGAGTATATTCAATATTACACCTACGAGCTCTCACGCTTCAGCTACTATCATCCTGACTATTCCCCTTGTATGTCATGCAAGCCTCACGAGTATCATAGAGATTAGATAAGTCTTACGCAAAAATACACGAATTTGCCGACAAAATGGTCAAAATGTAATTTTTTATTTACAAAACTGCCGATTTAGGTTTTATAAACAATATGTTTTCCTAATATTACACACAAAAAGGAGCGCTTATGTCAAAGTTATTTTCTAAAGCCGTAACGGTTTTATCACTTATGCTAATCTTGGTCCTAACCATTTGCAGCTGTGCCCCCATCACCCCACCAGGCACTGATGAGGACTGTGGCGAGGGATACCACACCTTTATTGAATTTGAATCTGACGGTAACGCCACCTGCCTTAGCGACGGAACAAAAACCGCAACGTGTGAGGACTGTTCCAAAACTATGACTGTCACCGACCTTGGCTCAGCACTCGGTCACAATTACGTGGGCGGTAAATGCACGCGCTGTGAGACACCCGACCCAAGCTACGACGGCACCGAGGAAAATCCTTGCTCGAGCGGTCACAGCTACACAAACGGCACCTGTACCGTATGCGGTGCAAAGGACCCGAGCGCATCGTCCCAGCCAACCGAGGGCGTGCATGTCGGAAAGGGCTACATAATTACAGCGAATAACAAAAACGGCCCTCTTTACTTCTCAGGCACCGTCACGGGCGGTAGATTTGACGCAAGCACCGACAAGCTCTTTGCAACGACGGTTTATATGGAAGAGGCAGACGGCGGCTTCCGTATATACCTTATCAAGAGCAGCGCAAGAAATTATATAGTAATGGACGACAGCTCGACGGGTGGAAATATCACTACCACGCGCTCCGAGGCCACCGTCTTTAAGTGGAACTCATCGATTAAAACTCTGGTTGTAGTTGCAGAGGCAAACAACCGCGCATTTGGTATAGGTGCAAGCAGCACGTACAGCAACTTCAGCCCCTATGACTCAAGCAACAAGGACTACAACTGGGGACGGTTTGTTGAGGTCAGCTCCACGGCTCCCGACGTTCCCGCAGCGCCTGAAGTGCCCGACACACCGGAGGATATACCGAGCGGTAGCGCCATCGTTATTAACGGCCAGACTATTCCCTACTACAACGGATCAGCTGACTACGTAATCGTAAACGGAAACAAGCCGTTCTTCACAAGCGGCGAATTAAAAACTACGGCTTGGTGGTCCTACTCACCGCTCGACTCACTCGGTAGAACGACGGGTGCCTTTGCCTGCGTTTGCAGAGCTACGATGCCTAACGACGACAGAGATAGCATCTCGCACCTGAAGCCGACCGGCTGGAAGCAGGCAAGCTACTCGGGCGTTGTAACGGACCTGTATAACCGCTCGCACCTGCTTGCTCACGCTTTTATGAGCGACGACGTGCACATGGAAAACCTGATTACCGGTACGGCACACATGAACCAAAAGACAATGCAGATTTTCGAAACTCAGGTTCTTAACGCTGTAAAGAGCGGCGATTACATTATGTACAGAGTTACACCTGTATACGAGGGCAACAACCTTGTTTGCACGGGCGTTCTTATGGAAGCCTACTCGACAAACGACGGTGGCGACAGTATTGAGTTCTGTGTGTTCGTATATAACGTTCAGCCCGGCGTCGTTATCGACTACCGAACCGGCTCAAGCAAGCTTGGCGACCCCACTAAGATACACGCATCAAACACCGGCACAAGCGTTGTTATAGGCAAAAAGTCTCAGTAAACGTTTGTTTACAAAAATAACACATTTTTATTTAAAAAGCACAAAAAAGGTGGGGGCGTGTCAAAAATCACGCCCCCACTTAAAGAAAAAGGGTGTAGATATTAATATGACGCAAAGGGATAAGATAAAGCTCGAGAGGCTCTCGGGCACTTTCTTAAACAATTATAAAATCACGAACATGTACTCAAGGTATCTTGAAAATGCACCAACCCTTTTGACAAAGGAAATGATAGATACCCTCACAAAAGACGGTGATATAACGAAAGAGGAAGCTATTGTAGGACTGCTATGCGAGGCGTTCAGCCTCGATTTTGAAAATCCCTCCGACAAGCTGATTATCCGCGACTATCTCACCCCCTCCATAAAAGTATTAAGCACCGAAAAATACGAAAACAACCCCTACTACAAGCACATAAGAGTGGACGCGCTAAAGGGTGAAAATTGGGAATTTAAGCGCGAGGTCTATCCCCCTTACAGAGCCTTTATCCGTGACGATATGATACTTGCCGACGGATTTGTTGAAATACCGCCACTTGGATTTTTTGACAAGGAATTTGAATTTCTCGCAGTTCTCGAAAACGGGAACGAGTGGATGACGCTCACCCCCGTAGACCTCGACACCTGTGAGAGAGCCATTGACGCGGCGCGCGGCAAAGTTATCACCTTTGGTCTTGGGCTCGGCTACTATGCCTATATGGTGTCAGAAAAGGCTGAGGTCGAGAGCATCACGGTCGTTGAAAAGAGCGAAGAGGTTATAAAACTCTTCACCGACTGTATACTCCCTAAATTTCCAAATAAGGACAAGGTGAAAATTATCAATGCGGACGCATTTGAGTACGCAGAACACGTGATGCCAAACGAACGCTACGACCTGGCTTTCGTTGACACATGGCGTGACGCATCTGACGGTGAGCCTATGTACAGAAGAATGAAGGGGCTCGAAAAACTCAACACGCCTACCCCTTTTATGTATTGGATAGAGAATTTTCTCATTTCGAGAGCGCGCGCTCTGCGTTTTGAAGAGCTGCTCGCCAAAATCACCAGAGGTGCACGCGATGCGAAAACGACCTACGACGAGCTTGTAGATGCTCTTATAAACTTTTACGACTAAAGTCAAAACGAAATTAGAGCTTTTGTAACGAAAAAACAGCGCCCAAAGCGCCTTATATAAGGAGCCGAGAGCACTGTTTTTTTCATTTTTTACTTGAATATTTGCAGTTTCAAGCCTTGAGCTTTTGCATCTCGGCTTTTGGCTTTAGCACTTGAGTAGCTAAAAATTCAAGCCTGATATTTATGCATCTTAAATTACGGCTTTAGCGCTTGAGCAGCTAAAAATTTGGCTTTGCGCTAGCGTATAAAATTTTAGTCCGCGCCTCTCATCTTAAAATTCAAGGGTCGTTGCTCTCCAAGACGTGCGGTACGAACGGCTTTAATATTTGCTTTTTTGCTTTGCGCTCGACAAGGCCGAGCAAAAGAAAAGCGCACGCGCCAAAAAGGCAAACGAGCATATCGAGAAGCGTGTCAAACAGTCCAAGGTCCATATATCCGCCGTTTATATAATACTCCTTGCCACCGTCGTATATAATAACGGTTCCCTCTATCATAGTGATGTCAAAGGTGCTCGAGTGAGAGCCCGAGAGAAGATAGGAATGTATAGAGTGGACAAGTCCGTCCTCTTGCATATCGCCGCTTGTAATGGAGGTTAGCGCCCACTCGAACATTTCCCAAAGCACTGCTATCGCAAGGCTGAATGCAAATGCAAAAAGAAGCATTGCAAGGCGGGAGCGTGTATCGTTTTTGTTTAAAATTATCTCCATAAGAGCATAGCCGACAGCCGCGAAAATAAATCCCGATACAGTATGCAGAACGCTATCAAAAAACGGTATAAAGGTGTAAAAATCATAGCACGATCCAAGTATTCCGCCTATTGGAACCGAGAAGAGAACGAGGATAAACGGCAAGGGGCAGTTTGCTCTCATAAAGTACTCGAACGCAAAAAGAAGCACGACGAAAAGCGCCGCATATCCGATGGGCAAAAGGGCGTCCCTTACCCGTCCGAGAATGGCGAAATAGACCGACGAGTAAAGCGTAAACATAATATACGCGGCAATAAAGACGGTGCGCGGTGTGTCCGTCCTCAGCCGTCCGACAGAATATGAAAAGAAGCCTTTGATGGATTTGTTCATAATACGACCTCGACTTTAAGATTTAATCAAATAACATTTTAACATACAGCGGCGGGAAAATCAAGAAAAAATTCCACTCATATCAAAAAGTCATATCAAAAAGATATTGACTTTCACCATAAGATAATATACAATTATATCATAGCAACCCACACACTAAAGGAGCGCCTAAAATGGAAAACGCAGCGAAATGGGCCTACGAAAGCTACAAGAAGCTCTCGGCAAAGCCCTATACCTCTATGACCACTGTGAATTTAAACGTGCTATATAACATTCTCTGCCGTGCAAAGCGCGACGAAGAATATCGCTCGGCATTGACTGACTACAAGACCGAAGAGGGCGACGGAATAGTTGCGCTCATCGAAAAGTACTTTGACGACTACAACGCGCAGTACGGCCTCGAAATACGTGATACTCTGACCGAGTTTGAAGACCAGGGACTTGCGGCAGGCTCCTATTTTGTGATAACCACCTATAAGCTTGTAGACGGCAAGAGGGTGGAATGTCCTCCAACCGAGTTCAAAAAAGGCGAGATAGCACTCGTTAAGGCGACCCTATACAGCCATTCTGACAATACTGCGGCAACCGCTCCCACCCTTCGAGCCATCTGGCTCGACGACGATGGAAAGAGTGGCGAGGCCGTGTGCGAGGACGAAAGCAGCATAGAATTTGAGCTCACCCTTTCAAGAGAAGGCTGTACCAAATTCAAGGTTATAGCCGAAACGAAGGCCGCTAAGACCGTACCCGGCTCGGAGATAGCCTACGGCGGTGTGGTTTTCTCGCTCGAAGAGATAAAGGCGACACATCTACCCCCTGAAGATTTATCTGAGTTTTGGGAAAAAGAAATAGAAAGAATGTATCTTGTCGACCCGAAGAGCGAGGTGTCCGACGGATACGATGGCGACGTAGCATGGCTCTTTGATATGCCGAAAAAGAACTTCTATTCTCTCAAAAAACTCTCAAAAGATGATTTTGACGCTCTGCTGAATAACAAGCTCTCAGCTCCCGACAAGGAGTTGTTAAAAATCTACGATTTTTATCAAGTTTACCTCAAATGCCCGGGCCCGTGTCACGCAAGTGGATATCTAACGGTTCCCAAGGGAAAAGCTCCCTCAAGCCTCCCAATACTGATAAGCTACGACGGATATGGCACAAACTCTCCGCCAATTCATGCCTGCGATGACAAAATAAGCCTTCACTGTACTCACCACGGCTACGAGCTTGGACACCCCAAAAAAGAGTACTACGACAAGCTTGGCGGTGACGGCTGTATTCTCTCTGCATACGGAACAGGCGCGAGCCGTCCGAATGCGGGCTACGAGAATATTCACGACTGCTATATGCTATATCTCAATATTAGAAATATGCAGATGCTAAGATACATAACCGACGAGAGCCTCTCGGGTGATATTGCGTCACTGCACGAGATCTGGAACGGAAATATCGAGCTTTTAGGCGGTAGTATGGGTGGATATCAGGCCATTTGCACGTCGGCTCTTGCCCACTTTATCAAAAAACGCGGTGCAAAATTCAACATTACAGAAACTACGGCCAATATCCCGGCATTCTGCAACCTTGCAGGACTTAGCGACAACAGAATACCTCATATTGTCAAAATTTATAAAGAGGGAATGGACTACTTCGACCCTGCAACACTCGCCCACCTTATAGACAATCACGTTGTAATCCCTCGTATAGGTCTTGGTGACGAGTCCTGCCCTGCAACGACAATAATATCCTTCTTCAACTCGCTTGGCAAGGACGCGTCGGTGGACGTTTCATTTCTTCAGAACTCCTCGCACGGCTACGTTCCAAAGAGCTCTGCACAGTTCTGGCACAAGTATTCATACCCAAAAAAGTAAATCAAAGTTGTCAAAATATAACAAAAAAGCCTCTTGCGTCACGTTTTCGCGCCGCACGAGGCTTTTGTTTTTGTTGGTTTTTGAGCGATGCTTTTGTTGTCCGCTTTGGATTTGCATGCTACCGAGCTTTTCTCTGCTGTCGGGATTTATATCACGGCTAAATTGCTATTGCTTCAAGCTCTAGCGCACCTACGAAAAAGGACTACACGGGAAGAGTTGCGCTTGCAACGGCAAAGTAGATTACGAGCGAGAGCGCATCGACGAGGGTGGTGATAAGAGGAGAAGCCATAACGGCAGGGTCCAGTCCTATTTTCTTCGCGAGAATAGGGAGTATTGCTCCTATGAGCTTGGCCGCTATGATGGTGACTGTAAGCGAGAGCGCTACGACGCCTGCAACCAAAACGGTAATAGACGGGTTGTTTAAGAGTAGCTTATCGATAAGGACTACCTTGATAAAGGTAACCACTCCAAGCACTCCGCCCGAGAGCAGTCCTACGCGAAGCTCCTTCCAAAAAACACGGCCGATGTCCGAAAATTCTATCTCCGAGAGCGAGATACTGCGCGTAACCGTAACCGAGGACTGTCCACCCGAGTTTCCGCCCGTTCCCATTATCATGGGCACGAAAAGGACGAGGACTGCGGGCAAAGCCGCCTCAAATCCACCGAGTATCGTGCTTGATATTGTCGATGAAAGCATAAGTATAAGAAGCCATGGCAGTCTTGCAAGCCATATTTTGATTACCGAGGTCTTGAGATACGGGGCCTCAGTGGGCGTGATAGCCGCCATCTTTGCAAAGTCCTCCTCGGACTCCTCTTTAATAACGTCAACGGCGTCGTCAAGGGTGATAATACCTACGAGTCTGCCCTCGCTGTCTGCGACAGGCATCGCAAGAAAGCCGTATCTGTTAAGCTTGTGCGCCACCTCTTCTCTGTCGTCGTGAGTATTAACGTAGATAATTCCCTCGTCCATTATGTCGGTGAGGGGAGTGTCAAGCTCTGCGGTGAGCAGCTGCTTTGCCGTAACTACACCGAGAAGGTGTCTGTCTCTGTCGGTTACGTAGCAGGTATATATCGTTTCCTTGTCGATGGCCACTCGCCTGATATGTGTGAGCGCCTCCTCGACGTTCATATTTTCAAGAAATCTGACGTATTCGGTCGTCATAACACTACCAGCTGAATGCTTCGGGTAGCGCAGTATGGTGTTTATGACGTCGCGGTCCTCCTTGGTTGAGGACTTGAGAATACGCTTGACGACGATGGCGGGCATTTCTTCTATAAGGTCAACCGTGTCGTCAATATAAAGCTCCTCGAGTATCTCCGAAAGCTCTATATCGGTGAAGGACTCTATGAGTCTGCGCTGAGTATCGGGCTGAAGATTGGTAAAGGCATCGGCCGCTGCTTCCTTTGACATTAGTCTAAAAAGGGTGCTCTGATGCGCCTTGTCGGTATTCTCAAAGATTTCCGCCATATCGGCCGACGGGATAGTAGCGATAAGCTCCTTTAATTCCCTGTATCTCTTTTCCCGTATTTTTTCTTCAAAAAACAAAGAGATCTCTTCAAAGTCTGCTTCGGCAGCAGACGAGGACAGATCTCTTGTAAGTATGATTTTCTCTTCCATTTCTGCCTCCAAATCGGCAGAGCGAAAAGGACGCTTATAGTACGTCCGAGGGCGCGCCGCCGAGTACTATTTTATTTTTTGTCTTAAGGTATGTACTATGACAGCCGTCCGCCATGAAAATCACTCCTTCGTTAGTTTATTTCTTTCAAAAAACTGTTTCCACTAAAATTATACACCAGAGCAATATCTTTGTCAACAGTTTTATTTTAATTTAATTTCCTACTTTTCGCGTTTAATTATTTTCTAGCTTAACACGCAGTTACAAAAACCTAGCTTTTACTTAAAATTTAAGGCTTTAGGGTGGGGGCGTGTTAAAAATCAGAGGAGCTTGTCCATCTCGTCCTCGGTGAAAACTTCAATTCCCATCGAGATAAGAAGCTCTGCTGCAACGCCAACGCCATCTGTCAGAGTGGCCGTAAAGCTGCCGTCGTATATCTCTCCCTTTCCACACGAGGGGCTCTTTGCTTTAAGAAGCGCGCGACGTGCCCCGTTGAGCTTAGCGAAGTTGAGCGTCGCCTCGGCTCCTCTGCGAAACGCCTCGGTTACGTCGGTGCCGTCCTTCATAACGACGCGCGCCCCCTGTCTTTCGCTTGGTATTCTGGGAGTGGAAAGACCACCGTATATCTCAGGACAAATCGGTATGAGATTATATCTTTCCAAAAGAGGCGCGAGGTCTATCTTTTTGACACTTTTCCCGTCGTAGCGACAGGGCGTGCCCAAAAGGCACGCGCTTATTATAAGATTTTCTTTCATTTTTCGTCCTTTCCCGCTACCGAAATGCAGTCGGCGCGACGGAATTGTTTATTTTTCTAGAAAAGCTTTTATCCGTTTGAACAAAGGCTATACCTTAAGTTCTACAAGCCTTTAAGGGTTCATATTATATCTTAAAATGCGGAAAACGTAAAATCCTGCAACGTATGCCTTTATCGGTCTTGGGGCCCAACGTCTATAACGGCCTTTATAATCTCATCAAGTCCTCCCGCGCCCATTATAACTATTGCGCCTGAGGTGTAGGTGTCCAGACAATGCACTACCTCTCCGTCGGGCGAAAAAATTGCCCTCTCGCCTATATCCTCTGCCAGCCTAAGCGAGCTTACGCCCTTTATGGGTTGCTCTCTGGCCGGATATATATCGGTAAGTACAATGTGGTCGGCAAGCGAAAGCGAGCTTGAAAAATCACGAAACAGCGCGGCTGTTCTTGAATAGGTGTGTGGCTTGAAAACCACAGTGAGCATATCACGCGTCAATAGCTTCAGGGTGTTTATCGTCACCTGTATCTCGGTGGGGTGATGCGCGTAATCGAGATACACGGGGCGTCCGTGGTGCTCGCCTATAAGCTCGAGCCTTGCATTTATCGGTCTGAACGACGAAATGGCACCTGCAACCGTGTCAATATCTATGCCGTATTCGAGAGCTATAACGATGGCGCAGACGGCGTTTGTTACATTGTGAACGCCAGGCACGTTAATGGTAAATCTATGCAGTGCCGCTTTGTTGTGATAGAGCACAAACTCGTGACCCGTGTCGAAAAATTTGGTTATAAGATATCGATAATCAGCCCTCTCGCCCTGTCCAAAGGTTACCACTCTGGATTTTATCTCGGGAATAAGCTCACAGAGATTTTCGTCGTCCATATTGACAACGGCAAAGCTCGAGGCGTGCGAAAGAGCGCGCCTGAATGAATTTTTGAGTGTCTTTATATCCTTAAAGTAATCGGGGTGGTCGTATTCGAGATTAAGCGCTGCGGCGACCGTCGGTAAGAAGCTTAAAAACGAGTCCCGGTACTCACACGCCTCGTAGAGAAGCAGGTCTTTTCCGCCCTCTCTTATGGGCGTTCCTAAGATCAAATTTGCCCCCGAGAGAGTGGTTGGCTCGCAGAGCGCCGAGGAAAATATTAAATCCAGCATGGCTGTCGTAGTGCTTTTGCCGTGTGTTCCCGAGACGCCTATTCTGTTGTGAAAATCAAGCATAATAGCGCCAAGAAGCTCAGCGCGTGATACCGTAGGTATCTGCAACTCCCTTGCTTTTTGAAGCTCGGGATTATCCTCGCTTATAGCATGAGAATACACAACAAGACTTGCACCGACAACGTTTTTCTCGTCGTGCCCTATTTTGACAGGTATTTCTCGCATAAGCAAATCAGCCGTACGGCTCGAGGCTACTCTGTCACTGCCCGTAACCTTTAATCCGCGCGAGGCCGCAAGGATAGCAAGCGAGTACATTGACACTCCTCCAACACCGACGAGGTGAACTCGGGTATCCTGTGAGGCTAAAAGCCTGCGCACGCCTTCCTTGGTAAGCTTATTTTTGTACTTTTGCATAATATTCTCTCCGTATTGCGAGCTGTGAGCCGTTTTGGCCATGCTCCTTAGTGCAATATTATGTTATGAGCCTTGGGGGAATTTGGTAACACAACGTACGGCGGAGTATCCAGGGTAGAATTATAGGATAGCCTGTACGTTTATATCTAAAAGCGTCGTCCGCTTTGCAAATTCACAAAAATGTAACACAAACTGCTAAATTTGTTTGTTTCACTTGCGAATATTATTAACAAACTTATTGTATACTTAAAGCGTAATTTACATCAGAGGAAAGGAAATTAAGTGAATGCAGTTAACCGACATTAAAATCAGAAAGTTTTTTGACGAAGGACCTATGAAGGCTATCGTTTCGGTAACCTTTGACGATTGTCTTGCCGTGCATGATATAAAGGTTATCTATGCTCGCGACAGATACTTTATCGTTATGCCCTCGAGAAAAAATCCCGACGGCACCTACCGTGATATCGTCCACCCGATAAACACGCAGTTTAGAGCCGCCGTTGAAGAAGCCGTAATTGACGCGTATCACGTACAGCTCGTGGCAACCGAGCATGATAACGAGCTCGCTGAAGAAAACAGCACCGTTATAATGTAATCTAAGAATTAAATTCCGATGCACCTCACGGTGTGTCGGTTTTTAATTTTTATGGGTTTTACGGCGCTTGAGCTTTGTCCCTGTAACCTTTTTAAGCCTTCAAAAATTTTTTCGTATTTTGAGTAGGCAATACGCATTTTTGTTATCTTGGTTTAAAGGATAAAAAATATACGGAGCACCGCTTTGGCGAGTGCTTTTATTTCGCGGCTTGATTAGTAGTTTAATACCACGGCTTGACGGACGGTTTGATGCCGCAGCTTGACAAGTGTTTCGTTTCTTTTTAAAAATGGCTAGCTCACAGCTTGAGCTAGCCATTTGGTTTAAGCGATTGGATTATGCGTTGAACTCTTCGTCAGCGGAAAGCTCTGCGATGTCAGCCTCTGCGGGAGCTGCCTCTTCAACAGCTGCTTCTTCAACAACTGCCTCTTCGATAGCTACCTCTTCAACAGCTACTTCCTCGATAGCTGCTTCTTCAACAACTGCCTCTTCGATAGCTACCTCTTCAACAACTGCCTCTTCAACAGCTACTTCCTCGATAGCCGCTTCTTCGACAACTTCCTCTTCGATAGCTACTTCCTCGATAGCCGCTTCTTCAACAACTGCCTCTTCAACAGCTACTTCCTCGATAGCCGCTTCTTCAACAACTGCCTCTTCAACAGCTACTTCCTCGACAACTGCCTCTTCAACAACCGCTTCTTCAACAACTGCTTCTTCAACAACTGTCTCCTCTACGGGAGCTGCAGCCTTGCGAGAACGGGTCTTCTTACGGGGAGTACCTGATTCAACGTCCTTCTGCTTTTCAAGAGTAGATCTCTGATCGCGAAGAACCTGCTTCTGAGAAGCGAGAGCTTCCTTCTGGATAGCAAGGGTTTCAGCCTGACGCTCAGCGATTTCGGCCTGAATGTCAGCGTTCTTGTTGTTGCCTGCGATGATGGACTGCTGGGTGTTGATGATATCCTTCTGAGCCTGCATTACAGACTTCATAGCCTCTTCAAGAGTGGACTGAGTGTCGATAACTACGCGCTGAGTCTCCTCCATTGCCTGTTGAGCCTCGGTAACGTTCTGCTGACGCTCTGCCATAGCTCTCTGCTGCTCGATAAGCATGGTCTGCTCCTGAGCGATGGAAATCTGATCCTGAGCGATAACTCTCTGGTTAACCTGGATACCCTGCTGCTCACGGAGAGTGTGACGCTGTACGTCGTTGGTCTGCTTCTGAAGCTCATTGATTTCGTCAACCTTGTCGGAAAGCTCGGAGTAAGCAGCGGTAAGCTCTGCCATACCAACGGTAAGGGTCTTGAGGTTCTCCATCATAGCGGTAAGCTTGTCGATGATAAACTGCTCGTCGTCGAGAATGGACTTCTCGAGATCCATAATCTCGTCAGCGCCGTAGGTTCTGGATACGAGAGTGGGAGTTGCAGCCTCGCCAGCGGGAGCTGCTGCAGTTCCTACGGGAATATTTACAGGGTGGTTTGCTACGAATTTCTCAATCTTCTTGTCAAAAGCGAGAACAAACTTCTGCATGGTAGCAGCGATAGCCTTCTCTACGATGGAAGAAATGTCAACCGATACGGGCATAACCTTAGCCTCGGGAGTGAAGCTGGGTGCACGATAGTCGTATACGGGAATCTCCTGTACGGGAGCTGCCTCCTCTACAGTCTCAGCAACGGGAGCAACCTCCTCAACAGGCGCCTCATCAACGAGGGTGGTCTCGGAAATCTCCTCTGCTACTGCCTCTGCCTCTTGTGCGCCGGGAAGAGTAACGTCTGCAACGGTAGCCTGAATCTTGTCAACGCGACCGGATACCTCTGCAAGATACTTGTCGCACTCGGACTCATACTTAGCAGCCTTCTTAGGAAGAAGAGAAGCTAACTCGGTATATGTAGAACGGATATCGGCCACAAGCGCTGTGAGGCACTCGCCGATGGAGTTGTAGGTAGCTGCGCACTCAAGCAGGTCTTCCTTTGCCTCCTCGTACTTTGCAGTGTTCTTCTTGTTCTGCTTTTTGTTGTAGGATTTCTCCGCAGCAGTAAAGTACTTTGCGGCACCTGCTACGCTCTTTGCAGCAAGCTTATAGAAGCCAAGCTGCTCGTTTACCTTCTTCTTATTTTCGGAAATTGCGCTGGTAAGTCCGGCAACGTATGCCTTGACTTCCTTCTTGCTCATGGTGAGAGAACTCATGTCTTACCTCTTTCTCCGCTGTGCGGCATTTTTTATCGATAATATTATATCAAATTTATATTATTTAGTCAATAGTTATCACAAAAAATTTGTTCATTTTTTTGTATTTTTTTGCATTTTTTAGCGTTTTATGGCCAAGGCATGTTCATTTTTTTCTGAAAACAGGCAAAATGTAAATCAAAGATTACAAAAAACGTGTTTTTGATAAAATTCGTTTTTCGTGATTTTGCCCGTTTATACTCAGTTTTTGAATTTTTTTGAGCATAAACAAGCACAAAACGGCCATTTTGATGGTGTTTTGGGCCATTTTCCGAGCGAAACGAAAATCTAAGTTGTAAACTGCTTTTTACAAAAAGGCGCGAAAATGGTAAAAAATGGGCGCGAGACGGCTTTCGCCTCTCGCGCCATTCGTGTGTAATTTTTAGCTTAGTGGCAGATGCACTTCTCGGTATCCTTGTCGAAAATGTGAATACGGGAGGTGTCAATTGCAACGGTAATTCTGTCGCCCGCCTGAGCCTTGGAACGTGAAGATACTCTTGCAATAAGGTTCTTGCCGTTGGTAGCGTCCTCCATTCCGTCGAAGCCGAGGTAAAGGTAAATCTCAGCGCCCATAAGCTCGGTTACGTCAACGTCAACCTGCATTGTGGTCTCGGAAAGGGTCTGAAGGAACATGGGCTCGTCGTGAATTGCCTCGGGACGAATACCGAAGATAACGTCCTGACCGATGTACTCCTTGAGGTCGGGGTTGTTAGCCTTGTCAGCGGGAAGCTTAACCTCGGTGGTACCGAGAGTAGCGAAAAGGTCATTCTCGCGCTTAACAAGCTTACCGGTGATGAAGTTCATCTGAGGAGTTCCTATGAAGCCTGCAACGAAGAGGTTGCAGGGAGAATCGTAAAGGTTCTGGGGAGTGTCAACCTGCTGGATAAGACCATCTCTCATAACAACTATACGGGAAGCCATGGTCATAGCCTCTACCTGGTCGTGAGTAACGTAGATAAACGTGGTCTCAACCTTCTTGTGAAGCTTGGTAAGCTCGGTTCTCATGCTCGCACGAAGTTTAGCGTCGAGGTTTGAAAGCGGCTCGTCAAGAAGGAATACCTTGGGGTTACGAACGATAGCACGGCCGAGCGCAACTCTCTGCTTCTGACCACCGGAAAGAGCCTTGGGACGTCTTTCGAGAAGATGG
>JAGBTM010000013.1 GCA_017631325.1 Clostridia bacterium | reverse complement strand
TTGGTGGAAAGTACAGGGCTCGAACCTGTGACCCTCTGCTTGTAAGGCAGATGCTCTCCCAACTGAGCTAACCTTCCAAATTATGCTTCACAATTATAGCAGATTAATTTACCGTTGTCAAGAGGTTTTCGAAAAATATTCCTAACCGATATTATCAAGCGTTGTATCAAAGCTTAATAGCAAATCTAATATATTCTATATGTCGAGAGGATTTTATCGAATAAAGTATAGTTGTATTGTTTGTTTTATTGTTGGAAATATTAATGCGTTTATGCGTTGACTTTATCGTGGTAAAGTGCAAAGTGGACAAGCGCCTTGCGTCCTGTTTGTAACTTTTTTGAGATTTTCCAAATTAATCCATAAATGGAACGCCTTTTATGTTGACATGGTATATTTAATATGTTACAATTAAAATTACTAATTTTCACCATCGCTTCCTTTACTTGTTTCGCGTAGGGCTTCGTTTTTGTAAAAGCGGTGCCTTCTTTCTCCTTTTCCCTCGTTCCTTTTTTTCTTATGGGCGTGTTGATGGTGATAACGGAAAGGTGATTTTATGAAGAAGCTCAACAGACGACTTCTGCTCGTAGCATACGACGTCTTTATACTTGCCTTTGTGGACCTGTTCCTACTGGTGCTTTATAAGGGCGTTGAGGATTTGTCTCAGGCGGGCATGCTTATTCAGGCCTTGATATCGTTCGTTTGCATTTTTGCATCGAGGCTTATATTTGGAATTTACCATCAGATATGGAGATACGGCGGAGTTCAGTGTTATATCAGGCTGTTTATTGCCGATGGCTGCGCTTTCATTGTAAATCTTATTTTGGAGCTTGCGCTTCCACTTGAAGAGAATATCACGACGGCAAGACTGCTCTCCATAGCCTGCATGAATTTGCTTATCGCTCTTGCGATGCGAATGCTGTACAGATACGCATACAAATCGTCGAACAATACCGTTTACGGTAAGGCTATGCGAGTATTACTTCGCGTCTTTTCGGGACCCAACAGACCCACCTCGGGCGTGATGGCCGACAAAACGAACCTTGCCATTATAGGCGCAGGACACGTCGGTGTTGCTTTGGCTGAGGAGCTTATGAACGGCGACTCGTACTACGTTCCGCGTTGCTTCGTTGACACGAACGTGGAAAAAACGAACAGAACCGTTCACGGTCTTCCCGTGTTCAGCGAGGATCCTAACGTATTTCTTCACCTAAAGGAGTATGGTGTACAGCAGGTTGTTATCGCTATACACGACCTCGGTGAAGGTGACAAGAAGCGCATTTACGACTTCTATTCGAGTGCGGGATATAAGGTAAAGGTGTATGATTATCTCGTAATGGAGTCGGCAGGAGGTAAGCGTCAGCTTCGCGAGTTCGATATAGACGACCTGCTTTTCAGAAAGCCGATTTCCATAGATAACGAGAGAACTAACGAATACTATCGCTCAAAGGTCATTATGATTACGGGCGGCGGTGGTTCAATAGGTTCTGAGCTTTGCAGACAGATAGCAAAAATGAAGCCGAAGCGCATAGTTATAGTAGATATCTATGAGAACGGCGCCTACGACGTGCAGCAGGAGCTCAGGATACAGTACGGTGCCTCTCTTGACGTGGTGATAGAGATAGCATCTATAACCAACAGAGCGGCAATGGAAAGGATATTTGAGCGTCATCACCCGAATATCATAATAAATGCTGCGGCTCACAAGCACGTTCCCCTTATGGAGCATAACTGCATTGAGGCAGTTGAGAATAACGTATTTGGAACTAAGCTTCTCGTTGAGCTTACCGAGGAGTACGGCGCAGAGCGTTTCCTTATGGTTTCGACCGACAAGGCGGTAAATCCCACAAACGTTATGGGCGCAACCAAGAGAATGTGCGAAATGATAGTTCTCTCGGCATCCACCTTTGGCAAGGCGAAGTACAGCGCGACAAGATTTGGCAACGTGCTTGGCTCGGCAGGCTCGGTAGTTCCGATTTTCAAAAAGCAGATAGCAAACGGCGGCCCCGTAACCCTCACAGACAAGCGTATAATCCGTTACTTTATGACCATACCCGAGGCCTCTCAGCTGGTGCTTGAGTCGGGAGCTATGGCAAATAATGGCGAGCTTTTCGTTTTGGATATGGGTAAGCCGGTCAGAATTTACGACCTGGCAGAGAGTATGATACGTCTGTCGGGTGTAAAGGGCGTGGAAATTATAGAAACGGGACTTCGTCCCGGTGAGAAGCTCTACGAGGAGCTGCTCATCAAGAGCGAGGAGCTCGATAAGACCGAAAACAGCCTGATATTCATAGAGCGCGACCTGCCCCTTTCACGTGAGGAAATAAACGAAAAGCTCGAGAAGCTCTCGTATGCGATAAAGCTCGACGACGATGCTGTGCGCGAGACCTTGAAGCTTGTTGTTCCTACGTTTAAATCCCCTAATGAAATAAACGACAAGGCTGATATAAAGGCGAGAAGTGAGGCTGTCGTTTAGTTCTTAGTTGGCTTTTTAAAAGCTTGATTTTCCCGATACATAACCGACAAAAAACGCTTAATTATTGTTTCACAAAAACGGCACAAAAAATGAAAAAAATTCATAAAATGCAAATGAAAGTAGTCAAAAAACGCATTTTTGACGCAAATATCAAAAGTGTTTGCTAAGCAAAACGCTGAATTTAATTTAAAATTTGAACGGCTATCAGCAAAAGAAGAGAGCGCCGGTTACGCTGATAAAAGCCGAACATAAAAGGACTGCCCGTTACTTATACCTTACGGTTTTTGTATTCGGGCGGTCCTTTTTTATTTTTTCTGCTTTATTTTGGGTTTGGTGGGTTTTTGACGGTTTGTTTTTTCGTTAATTTGAACGGGATAAGCATTATTTCGCTAACAAAAGACCTTTATATAGCAAGATGAATAAAATTTTTGGCGTCCATTTGTCATATTTAATATATTTTCGTCGAAAGTTGTACTTTTATTTTTAAAAAAGGCTTGTATTTTTTTTCGTGCTATGCTATTATATATATATAATTATTAGTGGTATGCGTGTGAGTGCCCATCGCGCTCCCGACTACCAAGCTGCACGGGAGGATGAAATAATGCTTGATTTACAGAAGGCAAGCCTTGGAAAAAGAATTTCGGCTTTTTTGCTGGACGTGATACTGTTCGTTATTCTTGCCACCGGCGCGGCGCTTCTTATATCCGCTATCGTGGGATTCGACGGATATCTTGCCGAGTTCGAAGCTCTTGAAATTGAATATTCTGAAAATTACGGAATCAAACTTGATTTGAGCGAGGAGGAGAAGGCTAAGCTTACCCAAGAGGACTTAGCTAAAATGGAGGCCGCGAACGAGGCGTTCTCGAAGGACGAGAGGGCTATATCGCTTTACGGCATGCTTATCAGCCTTATTCTCGTTATGCTTAGCATAGCGCCGCTCGTCAGCGCATTTGTGCTGGAGTTTTTGGTTCCGTTGTTTTTGTCTAACGGACAAACCGTCGGCAAGAAAATTTTCGGCATCGGAGTCATGATGACAAACAGCGTCAAGATAACGGGACTTGCTCTTTTCGCTCGTTCGATACTTGGTAAGTACGTTGTTGAGACCGCTGTCCCTCTCGTCATGTTTTTGCTTATGCTCTTTGGCGGTGACGGCTTCGTGTCGGCTCTCGTTATACTCGGTATTCTGGCAGTGAACGTTATTTTTCTCTTCAAGGGACGCCGTATGATTATTCACGATTATCTGTCGTACACCGTGTGCGTCGATATGTCGAGCCAGATGATATTCGATACTCCCGAGGCTGCCGAGGAGTATAAAAAGCGTATGATAGAGCAAAGACTTGATACTACGCAGTAGAGTGAGGTGGCCTTAAGCTTTTAGCGAGAGAGCTTTCACACTTCATTGGTGCGAGGTCTCGCGGCTCCTTGACGCTGTGGCCTCACGACGCTTTGAGTAGCTAATATTACATAGAAAATCAAATATAAATATTTTAAATAAAAAACAAAACACTTTTATGGAGGTTGTATGAAAGTCGAACTTCAAAATCTCACAAAAATCTTCCCCAGCCGCAGCAAAAAGCAGGGTGAGGAGGTAGTAGCGGTAAATAACTTTACCTTTGCTATTCCCGACGGCAAGCTCGTTGGTCTTCTTGGTCCCTCCGGATGCGGTAAGAGTACCACTCTTTACATGATTTCCGGTCTGCAGAAGCCCTCAAGCGGCAAAATCTTCTTTGGTGATGAGGACGTTACAGACCTCGCTCCCGAGAGCAGAGGAATAGGCCTCGTTTTCCAGAACTATGCGCTTTATCCTCACATGACCGTAAAGCAGAACATTATGTTCCCGCTTCAGAACCTTAAGGGAGAGGACAGGCTTCCCAAGGAGGTAATGATTGAGAGAGCATACGAGGCTGCAAAGCTCGTACAGATTGACGAGCTTATGGACAGAAAGCCCTCCGAGCTTTCGGGTGGTCAGCAGCAGAGAGTTGCTATCGCGCGCGCACTCGTAAAGATGCCCCGCGTTCTTCTTCTCGACGAGCCGCTTTCTAACCTTGATGCGCGTCTTCGTCTTCAAACGCGTGAGGAAATCAGAAGAATTCAGAAGGAAACCGGCATTACCACCGTTTTCGTAACTCACGACCAGGAGGAAGCAATGTCTATCTCCGATATAATCGTAGTTATGAAGCTCGGTGTGGTTCAGCAGATCGGCAAGCCCCAAGAGGTTTACGACGACCCCAAAAACCTGTTCGTTGCTAAGTTCCTTGGAACTCCCCCCATCAACGTATTCGAGGGTAAGGTTTCGGGTGGCAAGCTCTATCTTGGTGAGGACGCTGTTCTTGACGTTCCCGGTGTTTCGGATAGAGCGGTATACGTTGGTATTCGTCCTGAGGCGTTCATTCCCATGAGCGACGGACCTCTTCAGTGTGAGATTTCCAACGTTGAGGTTATGGGACGTGACGTTTCGGTTGTTTCTAAGCACGTAGCCTCCATTAACCCCTTTGTCCGCTCCATTGTTGACGCTGACAACAAGATTTCCGTATCTGACGAGTTTGTCAGATTTTACCTCAAGCCTCACAAGGTGTTCCTCTTTGACAAGGAAACTGAACAAAGACTTTACTTCGGTAACCAGAAGCCCGCTTCCATAGAGGAGATGTGATATGGCAGAGGTACTTAAGAAAATAAAATTTGAAAAGTGGAAGGGCTGGCTGTATCTTTCGCCCGCTATCATTCTGCTTCTTATCTTTACCGTGTGGCCGATTTTCAACACTATAAGAATGGCGTTCCTTGAGGACTTCAACACTCTTCAGGCGTCGCGCGGCGCCGTGTTTGAGATAGGCTTCAAGAACTTCGAGAAGGTTATAGGCTACAAGGACTTCCTTACCTGTCTTGGTAACACCATGATTTTGTGCGTGCTTACCGTACCGCTCTCGACCATACTCGCGCTTGTTATCGCGGTATGCCTTAACTCTATCAAGTTCCTTAGTAGATTTATCCAGACGATATTCTTCCTGCCCTACGTTACCAACTCTATAGCTATCGGTATGGTATTTGCGGCTATGTTCAATATCGTAGGAAGCTTCCTTGGAACAGACAACCAGATAGTTCAGACCTGGGGTATAGTAAACGAGGTGCTTCGCGCCTTTGGTATGGAGCCTATCAACTGGATTAACTCGGGCTCGGATTACTGGGCTAATATCTGGGTTATGGTTATCTATATCGTATGGAACGCGCTTCCCTTTAAGATACTCATTCTTCTCGGTGGTCTTCAGAGCGTAAACAAGCAGTACTACGAGGCTGCTAAAATCGACGGAACCTCGAGAATAAGAACCTTCACAAGAATTACCGTTCCGCTTCTTTCTCCCATGATAGCCTACGTTGTTATCACAGGCTTCATCGGCGGCTTTAAGGAATACTCCTCCATCGTCGGTATCTTCGGCGACGGCATGGGCCCGGCAGGTGAGAAGGGTAAGCTCAACACGATGGTAGGTTACATTTACGACTCGCTCAGTCTTCACCAGGGACGCGCGAGCGCGGCAGCACTTATCTTGTTTGGCATAATATTTATCGTTACTATGATAAACCTTTACGTCAGCAAAAAGAAGACGCATTATTAAGGAGGTAGAGAAATGTTTGATATTAAAAAGATTTCCGAAAAGATTTCAAGCCTTTTCGGTGCTAAAAAAGAACAGAACGACACCTCCGTGCTTAAAACCATGGAAGAAAAGGATATGTCCCGGGTCAACAGAACCCAAAGGGTTGTTCAGGTTCTGGTTAAAATTGCCCTTTACGCATTCCTTTTGACTATGGCCGTTATAGTTTTGTTCCCATTCTACTGGATGCTTATTTCCTCGGTTAAGTCACTCGAGGAGTACAACCTCTCGGTTCCTACTCTTTTCCCCGAGGCATTCCATTTTGAGAACTACGTAGAGGGCTTCAAGACTGCAAACCTCGGTCAGCTCTTTTTGAATACGGTGTTTGTAGGCGTCGTTTCTACTATTCTCTCGCTCGTTATTACGGTTCTCTCGGCGTTCGCGTTCGCACGTCTTGAGTTCGTTGGTAAGAATGCGCTCTTTGCAGCACTTCTTGCTACGATGATGATACCCGGCGAGCTTTTCACCATCACCAACTACCAGACGATAAACGACTTCTTCGGTCTTAAAACTCTCGGTAACCAGATAGGCTCGAAGTTCCTTCAGGAGATAGGTAACTGGCAGAACACCTACACGGTTCTTATCGTGCCGTTCCTCGTCAGTGTATTCTACATCTATCTATTAAAGCAGAACTTCATGCAGATACCCAACGAGCTCTACCTTGCTGCAAAGGTTGACGGAACCACCGATATTAAATATCTTTGGAAGGTTATGATACCTCTTGCATTCCCCACCATTATTTCGATTACCATTCTTAAGATGATGGGCGCATGGAACTCTTACATCTGGCCCAGACTCGTTGCCAACGACGACGCGCACAAGCTGATAACAAACGGTCTGCGCGGCGCCGACTTCACGGTTGACAGCATGGTCCACTATCCTCGTCAGATGGCGGCGGTTGCGATAGTATCGCTTCCTCTGTTCCTTGTATTCCTGTTCTTCAGAAAGTATATTATGAAGGGCGTTTCGCGTAGCGGAATTAAGGGATAATCAGAAATGAGGAATGAGGAACGAGAAATAAGGAATGAAAAATTCGAATTTCTACCTCATTTTCCAGACTGACTTATTCAAAATCCATCTTGCGAGCTGCGGAATGAAAAAGGAAAATTGCGACAGCATTCCGCAGAACGCAGGGATAAAAGCTCGTTTTGTGAGCTTAAGTTTACTTTTGCGTTAAATTTGGGTAACCGATTAACAAATAAATTTTATATAAACGAAAGGGAAAAACATGAAAAAGAGATTAGTAGCATTTCTACTTCTCGTGGTTATGATGGTTTCTGCATGCGCGGGCCTTACCGCTTGCGGCACGCCTGATGACGGCAAGCTTCACATCAGCTTCTATCACACCATGGGACAGAACCTTCGCGATGTTCTTGACAGATATATCGCGCAGTTCGAGGCACTTTATCCCCAGTACAAGATTGACCATCAGCAGATAGGTAGTTACGACGACGTTCGTGACCAGATTGCAACCGAGATTACGGTTGGCAACCAGCCTAACATCGCGTACTGCTATCCCGACCACGTTGCTCTTTACAACCTTGCATACGCCGTTAAGACTCTTGACGAGTTCATCGACAGCACAGAGGTTATCGAGAGAGCAGACGGCACTACTGAAATCCTTGGTCTTACCGAGGAGCAGAAGGCAGACTTCATTCAGGCGTACTACGAGGAGGGCCGTCAGTTCGGCGACGACCTCATGTACACCATGCCTCTTTCTAAGTCCACCGAGGTTCTCTACTACAACAAGACGTTCTTCGACGCGTGCAAAGCTATTTACGACGCTGAGTTCATCAAGGACGCAAATGGCAACAACGTAGCAAACCCCAACTACCACAACGAGATTTACAACCTTAAGGTTCCTACCACCTGGGACGAGATGGAAGAGACCTGCGCTAAGATTATCGCAATAGAGAACGCCAAGCTCTCTGATGCTGATAAGGCTGCAGGCAAGAAGGCAAACGTTATTCCTCTTGGCTACGACTCCGAGTCTAACTGGTTCATCACCATGTGCGAGCAGCTCAAGTCCGGCTATACTACCCTTGAGGGCGACGAGAAGTTCATCTTCGACAACGAGACCAACAGAAAGTTCGTTGAGCGCTTCAGAGAGTGGTACACCAAGGGCTACGTTACTACTCAGGAAATCCACGGCTCCTACACCTCTTCTCTCTTCGTAGAGCAGGGCGCAGGCAAGACCAAGTCCTATATGTCCATCGGTTCCTCTGCAGGTGCTACTCACCAGCGTCCTACCGCTGATGCAAACGGCAAGTATCCCTTCGAGGTAGGTATTGCTCCTATTCCTCAGGCAGACGCTACTAACCCCAAGGTTATTTCTCAGGGCCCCTCGCTCTGTATCTTCGAGGATTCCGCAGAGGAAATGAAGGCTTCTTGGCTCTTCGTTAAGTTCCTTTGCACCAACATTGGCTTCCAGGCTGACTTCTCCATCGCTTCCGGTTACGTTCCCGTAATCAAGTCGGTTGACACTGACGAGCTTTACGCTGAGCATCTTGAGAGCGCAGACGGCGGCGACAACATTGCTGCTCTTTCTGTTAAGGTATGTCTTGCTCAGGAGGCTTACTACTACACCTCTCCCGCATTCAACGGCTCGTCCGCAGCTCGTGACGAGGTAGGAGCTCTTCTCCAGAAGTGCCTTCTTATCAAGAACGTAGCAGACGTTCCTGCTGAAATAAAGAAAGCGTTTGCAGAAGCTATTGCTAACTGTAAGTACAAGGCTGACTAATTAAAGCCACAAATTTGGCTAATCAAAAGCGCATATCCGACTAGTCCAAGTCACAAATCCGATTAATCCAAGTCGCAAATCCGATTAATCAACAATAAAGTCCCGCGGAGAGCCAAGCGGCTCTTCGCAGGACAAAATAAGAAAAAAGCAAACAATAATTTGCAAAAAAGCTAAAAACTCTTAAAAAGAGAGAACAAATTTATGAAAAAGCTTACAAGAATATCGGTGTTGATATTCGTCGTTATACTGCTTATCGCATCTCTTGCCTCTTGTGGAGGGACGACCGATTATGCAGGAGAATTAAAGCTTGATATGAACTCCTCTACTGCAAAAGAGGAGGTAACCGTTAAGCTCTATATTGACGGAGATACTACACACTTTAACGTACCGGATAGCGTTATCCCCGGCGGTGTCCTCAAGGCAAGATATCTTGCTATAAATACCCCCGAGTCTACCGGTAAGATTGAGGAATGGGGCAAGCACGCTTCGAATTTCACTAAAGAAAAGCTGAAGGGCGCAGAGTCAATTATCATTGAGTCCGACACAGATGACGGAAAATGGAACGCTGACTCGACCGGTGGAAGATATCTCGTTTGGGTATGGTACAGAAACTCGGCTGACGAGGAGTACAGAAACTTAAACGTTGAAATTCTTCAAAACGGCCTTGCGATAGCTTCCAGTGCAACGAGCAACAGATACGGTACTATCTGTGTAAAGGCGCGCGACCAGGCAGCGGCACAGAAGCTGTGCATGCACTCGGGCGAAAAGGACCCTAATTTCTTCTACGGACAGGCTCAGCCCGTTACTATCAAGGAGCTGAGAACTAACATGGAAGCCTACGCAGATTCTAAGGTAGCCTTTGAGGGCGTTGTAACCTCAAACGACGGCAACAACGGCGTTTACGTTGAGAGCTACGACGAGGAAACCGGCAGAAGCTACGGCATCTACGTATATTACAGCGCTACGGTGCTTGGCTCGGTTAAGAAAATGCTTGAGTTCGGCAATCTCGTTCAGGTTGTCGGCAGCGTTACCGATTTCCAGGGCAGCTGGCAGGTATCGGGTCTTATCTACGACGCGCGTGATAAAGCAAATCCCTATCAGATGAAGAAGCTCGGCGAGGGATATGAAATTCCCTATACCGAGATAGAGATAGGCGAGTTCGTTGACGGCAAGGAAACCGTTATGGTTGGCGGTGAGGACGGCGAGGCGGTTGAGTTCCTTGTATCCGACCTTCTTCTTGGCACTACCGTTTCCATGAAGGACCTCTACGTATACGATGCGTATATGACCGAGAGCGAAACCGACAGCAACGGCTCACTCAGCCTTTATTGTAAAATCGGTGACAAGAGGGTTACGGTCAGAACCAATCCCTTTGTCGATTCAAACGGCGAGCTTATTCCTACCGAACATTTCTTAAACAAAACTATTGACGTCAAGGGCGTCGTTGACCTCTATTCGAGAACCAACTCAAACGGCGAGACCGTGGTTAGTTATCAAATAGCAGTCTTCCTTTTGGAGAATATTACAATACAGGATTAATTTAGGGAGGCGGGTGAGCACCCGCGAAAATCCGATTTAATTCTGACACGAGCATTCCCTAATTTGTGATTATTAAGGTATAAACCTAATAAATAAAAAATAAAAAGGAGAAAAACATGAAAAAGATCATAGCTTTACTTCTGACGCTCATCATGTCCCTCATGGCGCTCACGTCTTGCGTTATGAACGGTGGCGGCGACACACCTCCCGTTGGACAGAACGCAGACAAGGCTATCGCTTTCGTAAAGAGTCTTTATAAGACTGCCGAAGGCGAAGCAAGAATCACCAAGAAGGACTTTACAGTCGTATCGCAGGCTACCATTAAGGGTGAGGCTTATGCGGTTACTTGGTCCGTAGACTCCGAGAAGGTTACAGTCGTTCAGGGCTCCGGCACTACCGAGACCGTAATCGACCTTCCCGATCTCAACGATGAGGAGTTCACCTACACCATTACCGCAACTATTGCAGGTACTGAATACTCCGAGTCGTTCCTTTGCAAGATGCCTGTCGTAAACAACGTTGGTATCGCAACCGAGCCCGTAGAAGGCACCTCTTACAAGCTTGCGCTTTATCAGGTTAGCAAGGCGCAGACACTCTATGCTACTCACACAATCGACGGTGGCAAGTACTACAAGACCACCAACGATGCAAAGCTTGCTCCCGACTTCTTTGCAGAGAAGATTGAGGGCGGTTACGCATTCTACACCATGATTGACGGCAAGAAGATGTATGTCAACGCATACACTCCTTGGGATGCAACTCAGGGCAAGGTTTCCAAGAGACTTGATTTCCAGGAGACTAACGTAAACGTTTGGACCTACGATGAGGCTACCAACGCTTGGTTCACCGACGTAGAACACACCAAGGATGACGGAACCACGGGAAGTGGCAAGTACGTACTCGGTACATACGGCGATTTCACCACCTTCTGTATTTCCGATGCTTCTTTCATCAGCGCTTCTAATACCGGTAAGACTCAGTTCCCCGCATACTTCATTGAGAGCTCCGTAGCAGAGGAGCTTGTTCCCGATGAGGAGGTAGAGGCACAGGTTATCGATAGCACCATTAAGGCTGCTATTGACGTTGCGGCTACCAAGGAGTCTGGCACTTACACTATTGATATGTACAAGATTACCGGTGTTATCACCAGCGTTGCTAACACCACTTACGGTAACTTCTACATCAGCGATGGCGAAAACGAGCTTTACGTATACGGTCTCTATGCAGATAAAAACGGTGAGCAGGGCGACAGATTTGATAAGCTCAATCCTCAGCCCAAGGCTGGCGACACCGTTACTATCTACGGTGTGGTTGGTAAGTATAATACCACCGTTCAGATGAAGAATGCGCTTCTCGTTTCTCTCGTTCCCGGTGAGACTCCCGATACTCCCGACACTCCTGATACCCCCGATACTCCTGATACTCCCGACGAGCCCGAGACTCCCGCTTTCAGCGAGATAGTTCTCACCGTAGATTCTCTCGGCGTAGCATCTCAGAGCTATGCGGAAGGCACTGCTACCGTATCCGGCGCAGAGCTTGAGTTTATCCAGATCGGTAACTACGGCAACGGTATTCAGATGAGAGATAAGGACGGCAAGACCTCTATGCTCTGGAACACCGCTGCATTTGCTAACGGCATTAAGGAAATCAAGCTTGTCTTTAATTCTGCAAAGAGCACTTATGACAATGCTGACGCTGTAATATTCACCTTTGGCAACGAAGTAAAGGGCGCTACCTACAGCACCAAGCTTTCCACCACTGCAGGTGTTAAGGAGTACACCATCACTCCCGATGCTGAAACTTATACC
>JAGBTM010000012.1 GCA_017631325.1 Clostridia bacterium | reverse complement strand
GTTAAAAAAGGCAGGGCACGCTTCATTTCAGAAAGCATGATTTGCCTTGCGTGCCCTCCTCGAAAAATGGAGGAAAACGAAATGTCTAACACACAAAACAAATTTGATAATCTTGAAAATTTAATTGACAAGTACGTAAGTGAACAAGCAGAAGAAACTACGCTTAAAGAGCGCTTGATATCTGCAATAGAGGACGAAAAATTTTTACTCGCTATTGAGGTTGCAGTGAAAAATGCAAAAATCTCCACTTCGCTTCTGCAAAGAAAATTGAATATTGGATATGGCAGAGCTGCATATATGATTGATGCGATGGAAGCGCTTGGACTCATTGGAGCACCTAAAAAACTGCAACCTCGTGAGGTTCTTCCCGCAGCCGAGGAATACCTTGCGTACAAGTCAAAATAACACCTGCCTAGAGAGTCACCCCGAGCCTTTCGGGGTGACTTTTCACGTAAAAGGGAGTAGGCTCAACCGAGCCTACTCCCTTGCTTATTCTGTTAAGGTTTCAATTGCGATTCTCATACCAAGCTTGAATGCGTAGGCGAAGATTGCTTCTTCGGCAAGGCTCGCATACTCGCTCCAGTTTCTCTCCACCGTCGCATAGTCGTTGCCTGTCGCCTGCGCTGGCTCTGCCAACTCGTTGATTTGGGCGGTTTCGCTGCGTCAAAAACAACACTCAGTTGTTTTTAACTTGCTACATCTAATTCTCGAAAATCTCTTTTTGTTCCTCGGTGAAGGTCTTTTCGAGGTCTTCGTGATGCCGTGCCACAGTTCTTTGATTATGCTTTCCATTGGTTGCACCTCCTGTTAGCACAACACAATATCACATAAAATTCGAAAAGTCCAGACTACGAAGCATTTTATGATTAACTTTTTTCCACAAAAATACACCCCAAAATCCTAAACCTTGTGGTATATTAAATAATTATTAATCACTCGGTGATTATTTGATTTATCAATAAAAACAATTTTGCTTCTATTTCTTTTTTTGTTTTATCAAGTTGAATTATCCCCATGTTGTCAAGCTTGTTAGTGTTATTTCCTTTTGAGAAGTATAAATTTGCGATTTCATTTTTCACTTCTGAAGGCATGTTGGGAATTAAAACTGCATCCCAGTAATTTTTACCCAAACTACCACCTTGACCACCCACAGTAAAGTGGTCATAATATCCCCACTTTCGCAAGAATCGAAGAAAACAAGATACAAATGCAGACTCTACCAAATGTGCATTATCTTTATGCAATACCATTCCATGAATATTTGTAATCCATTTTTCTTGAGTATCAGTAAAAAGGATGCATTTGCCTACGGTTCCTTCACCGGAAAAAACAATATCTCCATCATTTAGTGTAATGAGTTTATTTTTATTACCTAGATATTCAAATGATTCTACTGTTCCATAATCTGAAAAATTCGTAGGCTTAATTACTGTATAATAACCTTCTTTAAAAGTATCTGAATATACACTTTTACCAATGTTACTAATTTGCAAGTTTTGACCACGTTTAATGGTATATCCCATTTCTTCTAACGTCTGTGAACCATATTGATAATTTGCAAGTATTGCTTTTTGCTTTTTGGCCATAGGTGCATAATATCCGGCATCCAATCTAGCTGATTCGATTATTTCTGAAAGATTGGTTTTAAAATGAATATTAATTATATCTTTCTTGCAACCGCTTAATAGCTCGCTTAAAATTTTGTTGACTATTTGATTATCCTTATCTATAATAAGCCGTTCTATTTCAATAAGTTGTGCAACTAAATCTTCGATATTTTTAATTACTGTTTCTCGATTGTTTTTAGGAAAGGGTATGGTACATTCTAAAAATTTTTTACCCGCGTGTCTAATCGTCGCTCCAATCGGAACAATTTTATCTAATTGCTTTCTGAAGTCTTCGCTTTTTATCATCGCTAAGACATATAGTTTATTTTTGCTTAATGGTAGTCTATATAAAGCACCACAAGGCATAAAATTAGACATATCTTTAGATAGAATTACACATTCACCAATATTAGAATCTTTGGAGATGAGAATATCTCCTTTTTTCAAATTATATTGTTGAAAAAATTTTTTATTCATAGGAACAACAGCTTCACCAAAAGGCATAGGCGTGAAGAATTTACTGTCCAATGATTTAGCCCTCATAAAATAATAATCAGATTGCGACAAATATGCAGAAAAACCCACATCCGAACCGTTATCTTTTTTTTCAAGAGGTCTATCTAATAAATCTTTTAATTTAATTCTTTCTGCATTTCCATTACTAATCGTATTGTAATTAGTAGGAGAAAGAGAAAAATTGTTAGAAATTAATTCGCTTAATTTTGTCATGATACACCTCATTTAACAAATAAATCAGACAAAGTTTTCTCTTGCGATAAACACCAATCCTTAAAATCACTAATAGTCTTCGTAAAATCCTCTTCAAGAACGGGATTACCCTTTTCGTCGATTTCAACATCAAAAGTCACAGGGTTGATTTTATAAATAGGATTATAATATTTTACTCTTTTGCTTGTTCTTACTTCATAACCTATATTGTTTATTTTCTTTATAAAAATTTCATAATCCTGTTCTTTCAGTTTTTCTAACTCCTTATTGGTTGGTTTGTATGCGACTATGATAGTCGTATTAACTCCGGTATCCGCAAAAATATTTGAAGGCAGATCAAATAATGCAACTATTCTCATGTTTGATACTAACCATTCTCTTGCTTTCTTCCATCTATCTATTGAAGCTATAGAGTTAGATAAGACTATACCCATTCTTCCGTGGTCATCTAAAATACGATACGTGTTCTCTAAAAACAATAGTCCTGGATCTATCCAATTTCCACATCTACTTGTATTCCATAAGTGATACATTTCCAAAATTTCTTTATCCGAGGAAGTTTTTGCTTCTATTTTTCTATCTTCACCGAATGGAGGATTGGTTAACACGATGTCAAATTTTTTTAGTTTAGTTTGGTCTAACCAGTTATCCCAATTTCCATTTTTATGAATAGATGGAATCAATCTTACAAGGTCGTTTCTTTCATCAAACTTCCAAGTAATTGATCCCCAAGAAGGCTTGTATTTTAATATTGCATTACCATCGCCATTTAATAGCATATTAAGTTGTGCTAACATTATCATATTTTCGTCGTTATCACAACCATAAAAATTGCCATCATCCAAAGTACTTTTTGAATTTACATATGAAACAGATAAAAAGTCTGCAATACCAGATGTGGGATCTATAATACTTTCATTGTTTCTAGGATTCATAATTTTTACAATGAAATCTATAATTGGCAATGGAGTTAAAAACTGTCCTTTATCCGCTTTAGAGAATTCGCTTGCAAATTTATAAAAAACAATTTGATACAAATCGCTCTTTTCTGATTTTATGAATGTATAATTTTGAAACTGTTCAACGATAGAGGCAATTATTTTTACATGCTCTTCTTTTTCCCAAATTATTGTCTCAGAGTCGGATTTTTTAAGAATATAATGATACTTTACAGCTGCTTTATTATACAATTTTCTCATTCTTTGAATGAATTCTTGTATATTATCATCATTTAGCGAAATGAAATTTCTTTCTTTGTGCGTTATGTAGAAAAGTAAATCTAATTTTTCTTTTTCAACATTTGTTTGGTAAAATTTTAAATACTTATTCTTTAATTCTTCATTTTGTTTTTCATCAAAAATTTTCAATGCCATTACCTGAATAAGTATCTCGTAACCTCTTTGATTTTTCATGCTAACACTATCCATAACTTTTAAAATGTTATGAATTCCTTCGGACAACTGTTTACTATAACTACCCGAAATGATTTCCAAATCATCAATGGTTCTTTTGGTTACGTCAATCTCAATGTTCGTAATTCTTTTTATTAATTGCTCAAAAGATGGGATTTTATAGTATCCATCTGGAATATCCAAAGACAATTCTTTAATTGTAGACGTATCACCTTTTAAATTTAAAGAATCGTCTAATCTTAAAAACAAATTAGAATTCTTTTTAAATAAATACAATTTTTCGGCATCATAAATAATACCAATTGCAAAATCATTTTCGACTTCTTTTAAAGAGGGCTTTAATTGAACGGTGTAAACGCTTTCAATTGATTTACTATTTTCGTTTTTAAATTCAATTACGCCTATTAAATGTTTTCGAAGCCATTCCAATGAAACGGCATTTTTTTCTTTATGCCATTTTTTATAATGTTCAAACCAATCACTAGAATCAAAGATAGCGGAATCAAACCTAATTGGATTTGATTCTTTATTTCCCTTTGGAAAGCTTACTTCAACTCCAATCATATCTTTACTATATAATCCCGAATGAATTAGCGAGTAAATGAATTGCCATTTATAATACTCTTCATTTTTGTTATTATTTTTCCCTTTTATTTTACATAGTTTATTAGTTGTCAAATTAACAGGAACTATTGCGGTAAAGGAATCTTCGTTTTTGTACAAGTCGTCAAATTCTAACTTAACTTCATAAAATTTTCTCATAGCAACCTCGTTCAAATTATTATTCAGAGCTATCTGATTTTATTATATTACATTTATTCAGAGATGTCAAGATTTTTATATTAAAAAAGATAATTATCTCCATCTTTTTTCGCGCGGTGTAATTTTGGGCTATTGTGGAATAATACTGAATTAAGTTTCGCTGAAAAAATATTCAGTATTTTTTGATACATTAAAATGTGTTTATGTCATAAAAGCGCTGTTTGCGGCAAAAAATTAGATGGAGCTTTGAGAATAGAAAATAAATGCTCAAACGACTTGATAAATTTGGGAAGCTATGCTACAATGAACACCCGAGAGGGAGGGTTTATTTTCTCATTGAAGATGCTGATTTGGGGCAGAATGTGGCGATCCAAAGTCGCAAGACGAGGTGAAAATCTTGTGCAATATCTAAAATTTCTGCGGGATATTGTGTTGGATGCGAAGACCTTTGATAATCAAGCGAAAGCGTATCTGCAAGCAAGCTTGCAAGGACGCTCACGCAGATTGCTCCGCGAGCCTTTGCCCGTGGCAAAGAAGCGCAAAGCGCCACCTTGAAAAAGGTGACGCTCGCATGGAGTATTTTTGAGGAAGTGAAAAGGCTGAAAACCTGTTGATAATCAAGTGAAAGCGTATCTGCAAGCTTGCTTGCAAGGACGCTCACGGAGATTGCTCCGCGAGCCGTGTCTATAAAATTCACGTCTTCCTTTACAAGCTCCAAAACGAGATTCCTTGCTCCTTCGGGCGTGGTTCTTTGGATTGGAATTCCACCAAGTCCCAGTCTTGAAATTTTAAGGCCTGTTTTCCCAAGTGCCTTGTATTCCACAGTTTTACTCCGTTCAAAAATTAAAGAATTGTGCGATTATCCTCAGCGGGACATATTAATTGTATCATATTTTCAGGAAAATGTCTACAAGCTTTTACCCACGTGATGTTATTTTTATCGTGAGCCTGAATTTTATAGTCATAACATCGTATTTAAAAGCATTTCTTACAAAATAAAAGAAAGCCCGACTTTAAAATCGGGCTTTCGGCCTCATTGCCTTGAAGACGTGCAATGAGAAAAGACTTTTGCGGATTAAATATTAAGTTTGCGCCTTAACCGTTAAAGGCGTCCTCTGCCGATACAAGCAAATCGTGTCGTACTTTAAGAAAAGCACTCTCGTCGGCATTGAACTCGGTATAGCTTTTTGCAGCGCGCGCGGCAAGTGATGATGCGAGAGAGGGATTTTTCTTTTCCACAATTTTAAGAAGCTCAAAGTCCTGAGCACCGTCGCACAGATTGATATATCTGATGCTTTCCTTGTAGGAATTTGACACGGGGTCGGGGTAAATAAGCATAGAGTCGCCCTTGTAAGACGAATATTCACCTATGCTGAAAGGAGCGAACGGAGGTGTTTTTTGCCAATAGCTGTATCCGTAGTGCAAAAATCCCGAAAATCCCATAGAGTATGTTGCCCAGCTGATAAGTCTCGGTTGAATGGCGGGGCGGTCAATAAATCTGTTGAGATAGTGTGATTGTGACGGATCACAGCAGCAGTAACCCCATACGTCACACGCTCCGCTCTCAAGTATTTCTTGGTAGAAATTCTTGTTTTCCTCAGCCTCGTAGAATATGGGTATAAGAATGTCTGCGAAATCTTTGATTTTTGCAGCTATATCACGGCATATCGGATTGCCTGTGCGGAAGGTGGGCATATATTTGTTCACCCACTCGCACACCTTGATCCAAACGTCAGCATTGCAGGGTTCGTCCTGGATATGCATAATCCAACGTGATACGTCGTCCGTTTGTTTGATATGCTCGTAGAGTGCGGTAAAGTACTCTCTTGCCCAAATTTCAGCATCGGGATCGTCAAGATGAATATAAATGCTTTCACCTGACTCGCCGATAGCTTCTATTTCCTTGCCGTCCCACGATTTTAGCGGATCCTGAATCGAATATAATTTGATTGCGCCAGATTCGTTGAGCAGCTTTATCATTCTGTCAAAAAGCGTGAAATCAAACACCCAGGTGCCTTGAGCGGTACGGCGGCTTCCCGCAGCACCGAGAAGGCGTATAGGATAAATCCTGTACACGTTGCTTCTGCAATTTTTGAGACTTTTTGCATATTCGTCCATAAATTCCCAGAACTTCTCTGAAAAAATAGGATAGTCGTATCCTACTCCGTGTAGCATATCCTCGCATGCGGGATTTGTAAAATGCTCGATAGAGTAAGCTGCATTTGCGGGAGAGGGAACGGTTACGTTGTAAATTTTGAGCTTAACGGTGGCAGACAGCTCTTTTTCAAGACCTTCAATGTTGTGTATAAAGTTTATTTTGAACTCGTATTCTCCGCTGCTTTGCTCACACGATATGTCAAAGCTGATTATAAATCCGCCCGTGGTATTCGGTAAGATTTCGGATTTGACTCCGTTTGATACGGCATCGGGATAGGTAATACCGTCTGCAAATGAAATATACTCCTGCGCACCTGCATTTATCCTACCCGTGTCAAATTTTTCACCACAAATCTGCTTTATTTTGATGTCATTTACGATAAGAGTTTTTTCCGCTACGTCCTCTTTGAATTTGATTCTGACGTCGTTTCGCAACAGCAACTGCACGGAAATCCTCTCGCCTTTAGCCGCCTCGAGCGTAATTGTGTCCGAATCTGAGAAAAAAGGAACGGCGTTCTTGAAGCAGCTTCTTGTAGCGGGAGCTGCCCAGAGCTTTATATTGTTTGCAACACTCATTGTGTATCCTCACTTTTTTGAATTTGCGTCCTCGCTTATACAACATTATAAACGAGATTTTGCAAAATGTCAAAGCATAATTCTTTTGCCCGTATAGATACTATCATAGCAGGCGTTTATAAGTCTCATATTGTTTTCATGCGAGTCAAGATTCACATCGGGAGTTTTGTGGTTTTCTACCGCATCGGCAAAGGTGTCGAGCATGGATTGGTAATGACCGTGGCCCACGAGATACTTGACCGCAAAGGTGTTGTAGGGGAGTCCCGTGTGATATACTCCTGAATGGAAGCAGTCACCTATTATACTGCCCTTATCTCCGTTTATGATAACGTTTACCTCAACGCGTTTGGGGTAGCCCTCCCAACCCGTAGCGGCAGTGACAGGCGGAAGCTTGTTTTCGTGTCTCGAATAGGAAGGATCTATTGAAACAGAAATGCCGTTTTTCATCTTTCCTACTACAAAAACGCCCTCTTCCACAAGTCTTCCGTCGCGGAAATTCTCACTGACGTCTGCATATATGCTCTCAAACTCGGAATCAGCAAAAAAACGTGCGAGATCAAATGCGTGGGGGTGGTCGGTCAGCGCGCCGCCGCGGAAACGTCCGTCATTAGCTTTAAGCTCGTGTACTCTGCCGTAGCTCTGCTTTGGGTCGGTTATCCACGGACGTACCTCCGGCGGAACAACGACTGTGGTATTTGCTATGTATATGGACAGTATGTTGCCTACAGCACCCGAGTTGCAAAGATCCTTGATACGTCTTACAGTCTGGTCGACTCTCATTTCAAGCTCAATCTGAACGGTAATGTCTTTTTCCTTTGCAATGCGCCTCATTTCCTCGTATTCTTCCATGCACAATGACGGAACTTTCATCATGATGAGGTTTTTAATACCATATTCTGCGCAGAGCTTGAACTGACCGTAGGTAAGGTCGTTTGAGCCTGCAAGAATTACTGCATCAAGATCCGGAAAATCCTCGAGCAGCTGTCTTTCCGATTCGTAAATTTTTACATCAGGTGGAATTGCCTGAAAGGCCCTGTTTCCTCGGTCTTTGGGAAGAACACAGGCCGCAACCCATTCGTATTTTTCATGATGGGGAAGAGAGCCGGCATAATAAACAGCGTGGCCGCTGGTTGCCGAAAACAAAGCTGTTTTAATCTTTTTCATTATCCAATGTCCTCCACTTTTACGTTTTCGCCAAGTTCTGCCGATTTGTAAACGGCGCTAATAACTTTTTCAATTTGTTGCTCGTCACATTCTTCAAAGTTATTTCTATAGTCCGGTATTGAGGCAATAATATTTTCGGCAACTGAAATTTCATCGGGAAGAAGTCCGTAAAAAGCGGCTTCCATATCGGTGTAGGTTAAAGGTGATTTTTTATCATTTTCAAACAGATAAACCGCCTCAAACGGCACCTGCTCATTTATGGAGCGGTCGCATATCATACCCTCTTTGCCGACAATCTCGTGGCGGGTTACGGGGGCTGTGTCCTCGGAGAGCGTAAGAGCAATCTCAATACTCAAAAGTACGCCCCTTTCGGTTTTCATAACAAGAGAGAGCGTTTTATCAGTCTCCATTTGTGCATATACCGATGTGATTTTGTCGCCAAGAATCCACTGGCAAGTATCGATCTCGGCAAAAAGCGTGCGCTTCATATCATCGTTTTTGTGTGCTATTCTTGTTGATTTATAGCTGCAATTTTGTCTGAGCACATTATCTTCTATCGCCAAAGATCGCAGTGACATAATCCTTTTGTCATAACGCCAATTGGTAAGTAAAATAACGTTTTTGTCAACAATTATGTGAAAATCGTCGCAAAAATCCAGTCTTGACGGATCAATTCCCGTAAATTTCACAACGGAATCCTTAATGTAATCAAGTCTCATTTTTATTTCCTTTCAGTGATGAAGATTAAAGCATTTTGATTCTCGGGCTGTATTTTTCAAGATATAGAGCGTTCTTTTCGTCACCACCGGGTGTGTTTGCGCTGGACCAGCAAGGTGCTTTGATTCCGCGGCGCTGACATTCCTTTACACACTCAATCTCAAGCATGTGGGCAATGTAAAAATCGACGATGTTGGATATGGGAGCAATAGGTGTGTCAAAGCCATCAATTTCGACGACCGCATCTCCGACAGGGTTAAAATCGTCTATGCATACGTCGGCATAATCAAACAGGTTTGTCTTGTTAGGATGACGGATAAAGTGGTCTTCGGGCATTTCATTCTGCCAAAAGCTCGACGAGATAGCAACGATTTTTGCTCCTGCCGCCTTTGCTTCCATAACGGCATCGATGGTTGCGGGGTTGATACCGATGTTATGGAATACGATAAGAAGATCGCCTTTTTTCAGCTTGTAGTACTTCATTATAGCCGAGCCGTAATTTACAGTTCTTTCAAGCTCAAGATACTTGAGAGCCTGATTGAATACCGTAAGTCCGTTTTCGGCAATAGGGTTGATATTAGCAAGTCCACCGGCTCTGAAGAACATCTCGCCCATGCAAAGCGTGGTGTGACCTCCTCCGCCGTATACGTTGATGAGTCTGTCCTCTGCGATAGCATCTGCCATAAGAGCCGCAGCAGCTTTTATGTTTTCGCCCTGTGTCTTGTTGACAAGCTCAAGATTTTCGATAATTTTATTGTAATATGTAAGATCCATTTTATCTTTCTCTCTCCTTCAAAAAATTCTCAGTTTCTTCTTTTGTAGGTATACTGTTTAAAATATATCTTCTGGAGCACTTTATTGCGGCGGCAGCACATGCAAACTTCACGCCTGTGTGCAGAGACATACCGTTCACAAGGCAGGAAGCAACAACACCGTTAAACGTGTCGCCGGCTCCTGTTGTGTCAAGCGCGTTTTCGATTTCAAAAGCGGGTATGTGCTCACCCGTGTCGCGAATTTCACACCCTTTTTCTCCAAGTGTAACCACTACGTTAGTAAATTCCTCGAGCCCTAAACTCTCGTGCTCGTTGGGAGTGAAAAGGTCTATGCTTTTAAGAAATTCCGTGTCACAACAGCGGTAGGGGGCAGGGTTGAGTATCACCTTAATGCCGTTTGCTTTCGCTATTTTAACAGCCGCCTCGTTCACTTCGGAGGGCACTTCATTGTTTATCAGAAGCAAGTCGGAAGTCCGTATCTCATTCTCGAAAATCGAAATATCGGACAAGTTAAGCTCACAGCCGCGATAGACGTACACGGAATTTTTGCCACACTTATCGGTTGTAATAACCGCGTAAGGACTTTCGTCATCCTTTGGCACAAAAAACGGTTTTATGCCCGTGGATGTCGCGATTTTTTCATAAGTTTGTTTGTCACACTTATTCACAGCGCACAAAAGTGAACATTCCACGCCCCATTTTGCGACGGCAAGTGCCTGATTGAAGCCTTTGCCACCAAGTTCTCTGTGAATAGCGTTTATTCTCTTGGTCTCTCCGATCTTTGCAAATTCGTCAAGACTCAGAAAAACCGATTCGCCGGCAATACCGATGACCGAAATCTTGCTCATAAATGCTTTACTCTCCCGAGATACATATTTTCGAGCACGACGTTGTGTTCTCGTCCTCCCTCAATGTTTCCGCTCAGGAAAACGGGAGGAGTTGCAGCATCGTTAAGAGCGAGCTTCGATCCGTTTATCAGACAGCTGTTAAGTATGAAGCAAGCGGAATAAGTAGAAAGCCCGCCCATCTTCGCCTCTCCTACGTTCATGCAGGCGTCACCGTAAGGGACCTTGCAGTCTATGGCAATATCCACGTGTTTGTGAAGCTCACCGCCTCTTTCGTAATATGAAGACGATGAAATTCCGACGCACCTGACACCCGCCTCACGTGCGGCATCTGCCATTTCAACCGGGACCTTGTTTTTGCCCGATGCGGAGAAGATAAAAAGCATATCCTTTGACGAAGGTTTGTATCTTCTGAAGATTTCGGGAGCAATTCCCGACATTTTCTCCATACGGCTTGATTTTGCGGCGCCGTTATGGAGCATAAGGTCTGTATCGAGCATGGGAGAAACGTTTGCAAGTCCTCCGGCTCTGTAAAAAGCGTCGAGTCCGGGCAGATGTGAGTGCCCGCAGCCGAAAACGAAAATCAATCCGTCATCTTTTATAACTCGCGCCACCTCTTGCGCGGCCTTTTGCAGCTGTTCGGCTTCCTCGCTCTCGATTTTCTCGAGGTTTTCCGTTATTGCCCTAAGATAATCGCTCATCATTTCTTTAACACTCTCTTGTAGTTTTCGCCGATAGCATCCCAGAGCTTGATGGGGTCGGGCGCAGAAACGATGGTTCCGTAGCCTCCGCGGTATGTCCAGGTAGCAAGACGGTCGATTCCTGCATTTTCATACATATCAACAACCTTGTCAATCTGCTTGAAATCTTCGGGTTGAGAGCTGTATCCGAGTATCCAACGCTCCGACTCCTTGCCGTACTTCTTTGCGATATTGGCTGTGCGCTCGGTGATATCTCTGAAGAAGGATTCGGGGAAGGACCAGCCGATGATGGTGGTGGAGAATACGTCAAAGTAAGGACAAGCGGCAACCATATCCCAGTTGTCGTAGCCGCGCTGCTCGGTTATGTAATAATTATTCTTTGTTGCGTGAACACAGCAGGTTATCTCGAGCTTCGGATTAACCTCCTTAATCGCCTTTGAGCAGTCAGAGAGAGTTTTGAGTGCTTCGCGCCATCTGAACTGCTTTACGTCGTCGTTCATGATTTTGGGCATCTCGTAGCCGTAGTAATCCTCAAACTTTTTCATACATTCAGGGCAGCGGCAGCTCCAATCGTCACCCGCGCCGCCGGTGGAGTAGGATTTAGGAGCGTCATAATGAGGCTCGTCCCAGAAGAAGCCGTCGACTTCCGTCTCTCTTGCGAGCTTTACGCAAATGCCGGTGAAATAGTCGCGGAAGGAGTTGGAATTGAAGCATACAGCATTGAGAACCTCACCCGTGTATGCTGAAACCTGTCTGTGATGAATATTATTCTGCAAGAAAAGGCTCACTTGTTCGCCGCCGAAGAATTTGCCGATACCCCACGGGTCAGCAATACAGCGAAGTCCAACCTTGTGTGCGGTCTTTACGATATTGTTGATGTTCGGAAACCAAAAGTCCATATCAAACTCGGTAATAGCGAGGATAACGGTATCGCAGCCGTGTTCCTTCATTTCAATGAAATCTTTTTCCGCGTGCTCTACGTAGTTGAATCCGTAATAGCTTACGGCAGTGTGCTTGATAGCCATAAAATAATCTCCTTCTTATGTAAGCAAAAGTAAGTTTTCGGAAAATGTTCCGTTACACTAATTATATAATATTACTATTTCAATTTACTATTGACAAATCATAACCTTATATGGTAAAATCATAACAAGGAGGATAGTTTTAATGTCTTTTTCTTACGTCATTTCCGACGGTATTAAAACCGTTCCGAACATTGCCGGTATAGGATATACAGAGGACAAATCAAGCTCACGATTCGGTCCCGGAGTTCAAATCGGCTACACCATACATTTTAATATACAGGGCAGGGGATATTTCAACGGCCATCTTGTCGAAGAGGGGGAAGGATTCTTCGTCTATAACGGTCAGCATACTTATCACTATCCCGACGAGCGAGATCCGTGGAAGCTGCTGTGGATCACCCTCACCGATGAGAGTGCCATATCTATTATGCAGATGTATAATTCGGATAGCGAAACCCAAATATTCAGATGCCGCGATATTACCGCTGCCCGAGAGGTTGCCGGAGAAATCAAAGGTATGGAATTCGTAGCTATAGATTCTTTAAGGCTTCTTGAACTGTTTTTGCGCTTACACGTCAGCTGTACCGGTGGGCAACCGCTTATAAAAAACAAGCCGTCTTCCTCACTCTATCTCGATTATGCGGTAAAATATCTCGAAGATAATATACACTTGCCGGTTTCGGTTGAGCATTTGACGTCGGCTATAGGTGTAAGCCAACCCTATCTATACAGAATTTTTATGAGCGAATTCGGTGTATCACCAAAGCAGTATATAATGAATAAAAAGCTAGAACTGTCGAAAAAAATGCTGCGAACAAGCGAAATTTCGATTTCTGTAATTGCGAGCTCTGTCGGATATGAGGATTCGCTTGCTTTCTCAAGAATGTTCGCAAGAAAGATGGGAATGTCGCCGACAGCATACCGCAAAGCGAGTATGAAAAAGCAGCAGGATTTTTAGCAGAATTATACCGCATATATTTATGTAAAAAGGAAAGCATCCGATAACGGACATATCGTCTTAATCGGATGCTTTTTGTAATTAGATTTTTTAAAAAAATATTAAAAAATTTATAAATATAAATTTTATCTGATAAAATTTTACATTTTTCTGATAACATATTCTTTGTTTGGTGCTGTGTAAATTTTTATCATTGGAGAGGGCTTATTCATTGTTTAAGGCGTAGTGATTTTTATTGGAGTTTGAGTTTCAAAGTGCAACTTTTTTCGGTTTTGCACTTTGAAATTGCACTTTGAAAATTGAATGGTAAAAGCTCTTGATTAATTGGGGAATGTATGCTACAATAACACACCCGAGAGGGAGGGGTTATTTTCTCATTGAAGATGTTGATTTGGGTGGAATGTGGCTGTCCAAAGTCGCAAGACGAGGTGAAAATCTTGTATTTTCTTCTAAAATCCGACGGTGTATTACGCCTTGAAAACCGTTTGCCCAAAAGGCACGGGGGTTCGCATTTGAGCCGTAGAGCGCGTAGCGAAGCGGCGCGAGAGTATTAGAAAACAACTGAGTGTTGTTTTCCCTTGAGCGTGACCGAACCACAGTGAGACCAAGCTTGCTTGTAAGCGGCAAGGCGAAAAATCTTCGCCAAAGGCGACTGCTCCTCTTTCGGCGCCATAAAAACGAACGCCATCACTCGTGGATGGCGTTCGTTTTTAGTTTGCTCAGTCTATTTTATATAGATGCTTCTCGCTTCAGATAGTAAGTCTCAAATTCGCCTGTTCAAAGCTAAGCACATCCGTTCTTTCAAAGTGAATGCCTACCGCGCTGCAAATATCGATCAGATCAGGAATGATCTGCTTGTTCTGAAAGTTTTCACAAACGTTCAAAATCAGCGTACCGCCAAAATCAATCGCGGCAACGTTGCATTCACCGAAATCCGGCCAGGAGCGGAAATTGAAGTCAGCAAGTCCGGACATCACTTCATTCGGTAAATCTATTTTGCCAAGATATGTAAAGGCAAAATTGCATTCCGAATGTTTCATCACACCGAAAATGACTTTTGCCAGAGCTTTTTGCAGGAAGCGAGGCTTTATGGAAACGAGAGGTCCTATCGTATCAACGAATTGCGTTGCCGCCTTTACAATGTTTTCCGGCTGCACGGCAAGATCGAGAAGTGACCGGTAAATCGTGCTGACGAGCGCGAAATCCATAGTGTCATAACGGTCAATGTAGGTAATGTTCTTGGAGATAATGCAGTTGTGCATGGTCTGAAAACCCATTGGGACGCGGCAGTCAATCACCACACTGCATCTGACATTTTTGTTCTTTGCCTTTGGGTTTATATGTTTGCGCAGTGCCATGGAAATCAAAGGCGTCAGCACCGCTGCCGGAGAGGAATTATTCTTCTTTGCTACAGCAAGCACCTCGCTCATGGGCGCTTTCAGAATGTGGCAATCCGTTCGATAACCGCGTTTGAGATAGGGAAGTGCATTGGCTGCAAACCCCTGCGCCTGTTTCTTTTGAGGAATACCCTTCTGTGCGTTATTGTATAGGCCTTCAAGGCCCAGCTCCAACGCGGGCTCTACTGACCTGTCCACACCAAAATAATGACATAGCACCGAGGAAAAGAAGGCAAAAGCGCCTTTGCCGTCACTGATTGCGTGGCACCATTCAAAGGAAATGGCGCATTCATCATAGCACATCTGCCACAAAAAACCGTTTGTAGCATCACCAAAGGCAAGCGGCCTGTTTTCTTCGGCTGCGCGGATCAACGGAAATTCTTTTTCGTTGGTTTCAAGATAATATCCCTTCTTATACCGCAGGGTACAGGCAAATAGCGGGTGCTCACCCAGGGATTGCTTTACTGCCGTATGTAAGCGTTCTGCGTTCACAGGCTCTTTCAGCTTGACCTGAAAAAAAGGATTGTTTTCCATTGGTGTTTTGTTGGCAGAGATCGGATACAGATCCATCACGCCCAACAGATGCTTCGTTTTTATCATAATTTATCATGCTTCTTTCTTTTTTAGGAGATGCTTTTTCACAGACCCTTATGTATTGGTCTATTTAACATAAAATGTTTTTCATAGTATTTTCTCTCGTTCGTGTTTAATTTGCTTCTTAAAGTGCAAGGAGCGAGATTTCTCTCGCTCCGCTATGTATTACTTTGTAAGATCTGTTTTCTTGAGCTGTGCCTTTGCACTGTCGTAAGCGAAGAAGCTGAAGAGGAAAATCATAACTATACGATATACGTTATTAAAGATAAGAAGCATATTATGCTTTTTCAAGAGAATAATCTCACTTCCTTCTGAAGGAATAAAAATAATTCCGGAGACACTCATGAGAATATCAGCTGCAGTGAGCAGTATGGTAACAACGCAAAGCACGTTAAATGCACGGTTATAAATAGTTCCGTCGTTCATGTATTCGAGCAGCAAAGCGCCGATGGCAACAATGCAAAGCATTGTTACTAAGCGAATAACGATCGAAACGGTAATAACGGGATTAGAAATGTTAGCCCCGAAATTTGCAAGCATACCGGGAATTTCAAAGAACTGATCGAGTACAAAGTATCCTGCCCATACAGCAAAGCAGACGTAGGAGATACGGTCTTTGCCCTTCAAAGTAAAGATCATAACCAGTATTGCGAAAATCGCAATGGCAAGAGGTTCACCTGCGTTGGGCGTTTTTGCCAGATCCTGACCGATGCATGTGATACGGAATATCCATTCCAGTACAGAAATGGCGATGAGTGCGGCGAGAAGAATAATTCCCATCTTTTTGCCCTCGGGACGATTTTTAAAAAACGTCATAAATGTTTCCTCCTAAAAGTTTTGATTTTTTTGTTTGTTGTGGAAGATTTTCAACTACAAAATGAAAACGTGTAAGTATCACACCTTCCAACAACTTCTTTAGAATGATAACATATCAAGCGTTACAAATGTGTTACAAGCTCGGAGAAAATTTACTAAAAAAGTTGTTTTTTTCTCTCTGAGCTGAGAATTTTTTTGCTTTTTATAGCTTGTAGGCGGAATATATACTTTCAGTGAAAGAAGATTTGACGGTTAATTACAGCATTTCTTAATTTTCGGAGGGCTTTTTCGCTTTTTCAACATCTTTATTGATTTTCCTGCATCTTTATTGATTTTTCAAGAGCTTTGCGCGGTTTTATATTTTTTGATTTTTCCTATCTCTGTAACACATTTGTAACGCTCCGTGTGATATAATTGGCGCGTAGTAATAAAATAGGATACAAAAAGCGTATCCGGAAAGAGTGTACCAAATGAAAAAAACATTTTTAAGGTTACCCGCACTTGTACTTGCCTTGATTATGCTACTGACAGCGCTTGTTGGTTGCAATAATCCCGGCGAAAAGCCGGACAACGGAGGGGGCGGCAACAACGGCGATTCTTCGGTTACCGAGCCCATTCAAATAACGACCACCGTATACGAGATAGCAAAGCACGGCAATTTGATTTTGTATATGTATGGCTCGGAGCTTTTCGAAAATGGCTTTGAGCACGGTGACGTTGTAGAGATCTCTATTGGCGATAAAAAGTTGGAGGCTCCGCTTTGCACAAGCTACAGCGACGTAGATAACGGCAAGACCGTTTTGCGCGCTACTTCCGCGACAGACGGAGTAGTTCTAGCTATCAATATGGGAGATCTCGCTACCACCTTTGGAATTGCGCGAAAGACCGCGATAGAGGAAGATCCGGGATACCGTTGGGATTATCTGATAGAAACACCCGCCGAGCTTACGATCACTATGAAAGAGGAGGGCGGCTACCGTGATGAGTGGCTCATTCGTCAGCTGGTTCGTACTAACGAGCGCGCCGATTACTCCCACCTTGGCGACGAGGCCTTTGCAAACTTCCGTGTAATCAGCACCACGGGCATGGGCGCGAACGTGCTGTACCGCTCGTCTTCTCCCATAAATCCTGCGCTTGGACGCAACACCTATGCTGACAAGGCGGCTGAGAAGGCAGGCATTATAACCGTTATAAACCTTGCTGACCCGTCCAACACCTACGAGGGCACGGAGAACACCTATTACAGCACCTGTAAGGTAAGTTACGTAAATTTGGGAACGGATTTTCTCTCCGAAGCGACCCTAGGCGGCTTGGCAGAGGGTATGCGCTTTATAATTAACAACGACGGTCCGTATTTAATCCATTGCAACGAAGGAAAAGACCGCGCCGGCTTTGTAAGTGCGCTGCTTGAATGTCTTATGGGCGCAACGCTTGAAGAGGTTATTGACGATTACATGCTAACCTACTACAACTATTACGGCGTTGAAGAGGGCACTGAAAAATACAATGCTGTTGTAAAGAACAATCTCATCAAGGTTCTTAACACAACCTTTAAGGTATCCGACGTTTATAAGGCGGATCTTGTTCGTGAAGCCGAAGAGTTTCTTATGGAAGACGTAGGCCTTTCGGCAGACGAGCTAGCCGCGCTTAAGGGAAAGCTCACGATTACATTAAGGGGAGTCTATGAGGCGGGCAAAAATCTTTCCGCCTTACTTGGCGAGCACGAGAGCGTATATTATGAGGTTGTAAGTGGCGGCAAGGTTATCGAAGAAGCATATTTTAGCAAGCAGGTCACCTATATATACTATGGCCCTGAATTTATGAATCTCGGATACGATTTTGCGTACTTTATCACAGAAAGCGCTGAATATTACCGCCTTGATGGTATCTATGAGCAAAGCATAACGCTTAAGCCGAGCGGAATTATCGATATGACGCAGTACCTCGCCTCGTCGGGCTCTACCACCTTTCTCTCTCAGACAATACTGAACGATGAGGCTACTGTCACCGTAAAAGACGGTTTAATTATCGTAAGATGTATCGCCGGCCTTGACGAGATCTATGTTGACGAGGACGTTATTTCCTGCGTTGAAACATACACTCTTGATGCAAAAAGTCGTGAGATAGTTGAGGTAAAGACCGTTTATACCCACAAGGACGGAACGGTCGATGAGGGTGTTGTTACCATCACCCGTGACGTACCAATCCCCGATAGCGCGGACCAGTTCCTTGAATATGCCAATGAAACCGAGAATATGCGCACGGTTACGATAGTTTCTAACCCCGGCACCGAAAGCGAAAAGACCGAGAGCGTTCAGGTTCCCAAGGGATTGCAGTTTACGCTTTCTATAGACCTTGACGTAGAGGGGGGCATGACTCTGTATGCTGATGCAGCGTGTACCGAGACCTTCGAGCAAGAGCGGGACGTTAACTCAGATATTACTATTTACGTTAAGTGGAGCGAATAAAATAACTTAAGGCTGCCGTAATTAACTAAATGCAGCAGGGGTGTGCGAAAAATCGCACACCCCATTTTGTATAGTAGAATATTGTAGAATAAATCCTCTGTTTTTCACACTCGGGATAATGTTTTTTAAAATCCATACGCAGAGCTTAAAAATCGTTATATCGGTAAAACTTCAAATTTATAGCGCCCGCAGGCTTGAGAATAGAAATTTGGCTTTTCATTTTACACAAGTCCTTGTGGCGCTTTGCATAATGGAGAATTTTAGCGGCTTAACGCTTGGTGTTGGCGATTTTTGTGATTTTTTATAACTATTTCGTCAAGTTTTAAAATAACACTTGATTTTTTCCTTAAAAAAGTGTAAAATGTTTATGTTAATCAAAAAGATAGGAGAAACCATAACAAATGGCACTTGTAACAACAAAGGAAATGTTTAAAAAAGCCTATGAGGGCGGTTACGCCATCGGCGCTTTTAACATCAACAATATGGAGATAATCCAGGCTATTACCGAGGCTGCCGCCGAGGAAAAGTCGCCGGTTATCCTTCAGGTTTCCGCAGGCGCGAGAAAGTATGCTAAGCACGCATACCTTATGGCACTTGCGCGCGCAGCTGCCGAGGATAGCGGCGTTGATTTCGCCCTTCACCTTGACCACGGAGCAGATTTCGAGATTTGTAAGTCCTGTATCGACGGCGGATTTACCTCAGTTATGATAGATGGATCTCACCACTCGTTTGAGGACAATATCGCGCTTACTAAAAAGGTCGTTGAGTACGCACACGCTCACGGCGTTGTAGTAGAGGGCGAGCTCGGTGTTCTTGCAGGCGTCGAGGACGACGTTGTCGCAGAGCATTCCTCATACACTAAGCCCGAGGAGGTTGAGGAGTTCGTTACCAGAACAGGCGTTGACTCGCTCGCTATTTCTATCGGTACCTCTCACGGAGCATATAAGTTCACTGCAAAGCAGTGTACAAGAAACGAGAACGGTGTTCTCGTTCCTCCGCCTCTCAGATTCGATATTCTCGAAGAGGTTGGCAAGCGTCTTCCCGGCTTCCCCATCGTTCTTCACGGTGCGTCGAGCGTAGCTCACGAGTGCGTAGCTGAAATCAATGCTCTTGGCGGTAAGCTTCCCGATGCAGTAGGTATTCCCGAGGAGCAGCTTCGCCGTGCGGCAAAGATGGCTGTTTGTAAAATTAACATTGACTCTGACATCAGACTTGCTATGACTGCAGGTATCCGCCGCGTGTTTGCGGAGAAGCCCGAGGCATTTGACCCCAGAGAATATCTCAAGGTCGCAAGAACTGAGGTTAAGAAGATGGTTAGCCACAAGATAGTTAACGTTCTCGGCTCAAAGGGTACTCTTTAATTTTCGGATAAATTCAAATCAAAAGCTTCCTGCGTTAGTTCACAGGAAGCTTTTTTAACGCAAAAAATGCGCCCGAATTTTCTTTCAAGGAAATAAATATAAAAGTTGGAATTTAATTAAAAATGAGCAGAAATGACAAGTATAATTTACAAAAAGCGCTTAACAGGGCAAAAATATGTCCGTTAAACGCTTTCTCTATTTGAATTTTGATTGAGCTGTTAAGCTGATGTTGGATTATCTGATGTTGGGGAGGCTTGCTGCTGCGATGGACTGACCGACTCTGCGGCTGCTCTCGTCGGGAAGATGTATAGTTATCTTCTCTGCGAGCTCAGGGAACTCTTCTGAGAGTGCACGGCGAGCGTTTGCGAGCAGGATATTTCCACCCTCGCCTGAGGAAACTCTACCCATAAGCAGAACGTGCTTAATGTCGTAGAAGAGTGCGTAGTAGGCTACTGCGTAGCCGAAGTATACGCCGATGGTTTCATAAATTTTCCTTGCACGCTCGTCGCCCTCTGCCATAAGCTTCTGAACGACCTTGAGCTTCTCCGCAGGGGAAGCGCTCTCGTCAAGCTTGATGCCTGCTCTCGGTGCGAGCTTGATAACAGAGTCCTGAGAGAAATACTTAACGCCGCAGCCGTAGTCACCCGACCACTCGTCAACCATAGCGTCCTTATTGTAGTCTGCGGGAACGAATGCAAGCTCGTTGAGCCAGCCCGTGATGTTGCCCGAGCCGTCAACGTAGCCACCTGCTTCGCTCGTGCCCATAGCCACACCGAGAACGTTATTGTCACCGAGGTCCATAGCTCCGGCAAGAGCAGTGACGTCACCGTCGTTTGCGACCTCGATAGGAACGTCGCCAAGCTCCTTTGCGATGTCGGTATAAATATTCTTTACGACCTTTTCAAAGGCCTCGGGGTTCTCGTTCTTTACCTTGAGGAACAAGGAAGAAGTCATAATTCTGTTGCCTACTACAACTCCTGCCGTGGAAACGCCTATTGCGTCAACACGAGGCATCTTTGATGCGGCGGTTTTCATAGCCTCCATAATTCCGTCATAGTGATACTGCGGGTCGCTTTGAAGCTTGGGGAACCAAACGACCTCCTCGGAGTAGGTAGCCTCACCCTCGACGACCGAGCTTACCTTACGGTCGCTTCCACCTGCGTCAAAGCCGATACGGCAGCCGTCAAGGTGACGTCCTACGGGGGAAGCCGCCTCTTTGCTCTCGGGAGCCTTGTCAAGAGGAACGCTTACAACCTCAAACGGGGTCTCGTACACGCCTGACATAAACTCACGGTCGAAATCACGGTAGCCGCCAACCGAATAGTCGGCCTTGATTTTGTCTGCAATTACGTCGGAGCCTGCGATAATGATTTTATATCCTCCTCGCGTCCAAAGGAGCGTTTTTACAATTCTTTCGACAAACTCGTGGTTTTCTTCGTCGTGTCCTGTACCGTCCTCAAAAACCTCGAATGAGAAAACGGAGGTGAGTCCGTCGTTTCTTTCGAGACCGACAACGAGCTTCTGGCCCCCGGCAGCCTTAACTGCAGCCTGAAAATCGCGGAAAACGACCGCCATCGGCATAAAGCCGGGGTCGAGTGGAGCGTTTACCTTAAGCAACATAGATAGTTTTTCCTTTCTTTATGGTTCTTATAATGTTTATATTTTCGTCAGCGATTATAATATCCGCGTCCTTTCCGGCTTCAATCGAACCTATTCGGTTCTCGCAGTGAATAGCGACCGCGGGGTTGAGAGATGCCATCTTAAACACCTCGTATACGGGTAGGGAAGTGTGCGCGATAACGTTTTTTACAGCATCGTTAAGCTTAAGAACGCTTCCCGCGATAGTACCGTCGGCAAGACGGCACTCGATGCCCCGGAGGAATATAGGCTGTCCGCCAAGGTCGTACTCGCCGTCGGGCATACCGCCGGCGCGGGTGCAGTCGGTGATGAGAACGGTTTTGCTTGTGCCCTTGATTTTTGCAATAATCGAGTAAAGGCCGGGGTTAATGTGGAAGGTGTCGGCTATAACCTCAACCGAAACTCCGTCGGACGCAAACGCCGCGCCTACGACACCGGGGTTGCGGTGCGCCAGAGCCGACATAGCGTTGAAAAGGTGCGTTACGTGGCATACACCGTCCTTTACACCAGACATAGCCTCCTCAAAGGTCGCGTCGGTGTGTCCCATAGAAATGAGAACGTCGCTCTCTCGGGCGAGCCTTTTGATGCATGCGTGGTCCTTATCCATCTCGGGAGCAAGGGTTACAGACCTTATGATATCTGCGTTTTCAAGTATAAAGTCTGCATCGGGTGTGAGTATGTTTTCCTCAGCCTGCGCGCCCTTTTTCTTTGGATTGATAAACGGTCCCTCCGCGTGCACGCCGAGTATCTCTGCGCCCTGCCAGGACTTGCTTTCCTCCTTAACGCTTCTGACTGCGTTAAGAGCCGCAACAATCTCGTCCTTCGCGACGGTCATAGTGGTGGGCAAAAACGAGGTAACGCCGTTCTTTGCGACGCCGTACGCCATCTTTTTGATTCCCTCGGGATTTGCATCACAGGTATCCTCGCCGAGATAGCCGTGTATATGTATGTCAACAAGACCGGGTGCAACGTAGCTGCCACACGCATCGATGATGGCCGATTTGTCCTCGGGCTCGTCGGTAATACCGATAATCTTGCCACACTCGTCGTCAAACGCAAGCGCCTTGCCGGTGATGATGGCATCGGGGAGCACGATTTTTCCGCCCACGATATATCTTTTTGCCATAGTATTAACTCCTCATAATATTTTAAATAATCATTTTTCGCTAATAGTATAGCACTTGTTTGTGAACATCATGTGAACAAAACGCCGAATTTGGCTTATTTTTTATAAAAAATGCAACTTTTATGTTCGTAACAGCCGCAACTGCCATTTGCACACATTGACTTTGCCAATCAGACCTTGCTTTTTCTCTGAACTGGAGCGGAGTGTATCCGGTGTACTTGCGGAAGAGAGTACAAAACTGCGTTCTGTCGGCAATACCGACCTCCAGGGATACCGAATTAATCGATAGGGACGTAGTAGTGAGCAGTATATTACAACGGAGCAAACGGCACGAAAAACCCGTTTATGCCCCCCGATGCTTTTGCGGATTTTGAAAACAGAATTGAGATAATCAGCGGCGAGGCTAAGGTTACCCCGAAAGCGCGAAGAGAATTTTGAAAAACATCTATTTCTATCCTCCGGCACAGCACGCATATCAGTGCTCGATTTGCGGCAGAGCGTGTGACGTAGCTTGCTACGTTCACCTTGAGGAAAAGGGACTTCTCACCAAAAAATTCAACACGCCCTTCCGCAAACGCGATGTGTGGCGATTTGATATAGAGGATTTTAAAAAATAATACGTTGTGATTTTCGGGTTTGAGCGAGTTAATATACGAAGATATTTTTTACACGATTTGCGAAGATAATTTTTACACTCATATTGCAATAAATACCGCAAAATGCTATAATAAAATAAAAAAGGCGGTAGTCATATGAAATATCCAAAACTTAAAAATGCTTTGCTATGCAGAATACTAACCTACGTCGTGGTATTCGGTGCGTTTGCGGCACTACTCTCAATCGTACTCGCCGTTAATATCTCCGAAACTCTCAAAATTGTGTTGGTAATTGGCATCAGCATAGGGCTAATTGTGTATCTCTTTCTAAATCTCAGTGTTTTGATGTTTATGGATATTATGCTTACGACACTTCACTGTCGCAATACCGCAAGACGTCAGTTCAAAATACCTGACAGTCGCACCACTCAGAGTATAGAAAAGAGCCTTACAAGATACGGCAGAGAGTACGAGCCAATCGCCATTACTCCTCGCCCCACTTATCTTGGCTACAAATTCAGCTCACCGATAACCGTTTATTCGAGCGGTATTGAAAGGGTGGTTGCCATATATCACACGGACCTTCTTGACAAGGACACGTATCACTCGATATTTCGCTCAGCAGACGCAAATTCACGAATGCTGCAGGAAAAGAAAAAACCGCTGTTTCTTGACAAGTCGCAGAGAGAATCTCCGCTTAACAGAGTCACCGTTATCGTGATTTTCGCTACACGGGTGGAGGATAATCTGAAAAATGAGCTTTACGATATGGTTTGCAAAAATGACGGAGAGGGTTGGTCGAAGTCGGTTGTCCCTTGCGTTATAGACCTGTCGGACAGAATATGTGTTTTCAACTGCGAGCGTATTCCGTATTGCGGTATGCAATACCCTGTGAAGAACAGAGGAATACGAATAATTCGCAAGCGTGTTTTTGGCGGAAGGCTCCCCTTGAGGAATAATGCCTATACTCTGCCGTCTTTAGATGGAATTGATACTGAGAGCAGTCTGTGGAAGTTTTGGGGCGATATGATAAAGGAAAACATCTCCGTCCCGAGAGAGAACAAAAAGCGCTATGGCTCTATGTCACACGGCGAGCTTGTGTTTGACGACGGTATTTTGTATGTCAAGTGGCAGGATAAGGGCCTTTTGCTTGGAGTAGAATTGGACGAGGAGAGGAAGATTGCCATAATCGACGAGATTGATTTATGGTACTATCCAAAGGCGAACGAGATAGGCAAAGATACGGTGCGAAGCATAGAGGGGCTTATAACTGCCCATTTTGCGATGCAGGGATACTCTTGTCAATTTGGCGAGCTTGACGAGTGAGTCGGCTCAACTCGACTCGACTTGTCAATTCTTAACGCTGGGCGCAAGGCCCGGAAACGTACATAAAAATAAAACGGGCTTGCCGCTTTCGAATGCGGCGAGCCTTTTTTGCGAGAGTTATGTCGCAATCGTGGAACGGGACCGGAAGAGATTTGTATATGAACATTCTTGATTATCAAAACGTCCATCTTGAATATTTATATAAAAATATAGAAAAATTCCATTTACACATCGCGCGCTTTATTATATAATAAAGATATAAAATCAAAATTAAAGGAGCAGGACCTTGAAAAGACAGATTAGAACACCCTATTTTGAGATAGGAACCAAAAACTACGTATACGGAGATACGCTTCTTGAGTACGCAAAGGCGGCAGACGCTGCGGCAGAGAAGTATGATATCGACGTTCTCTTTATTTGCCCTGCGGTAGAGATTCGCCGCGTGGCTGAAAACACCAAGAACCTTATCGTGCTCGCGCCCTATATGGACACTCTCCGTCCCGGTCGCGGCATGGCTGATATTCTCCCCGAGGCGCTTAAGGCTGCGGGTGCTGTGGGTGTTGTCGTAAACCACTGTGAGAAGCCTATGTCGCTTCCTCAGATTAAGAAGACTATCGACAGAGCAAACGAGCTTGATATGC
>JAGBTM010000011.1 GCA_017631325.1 Clostridia bacterium | reverse complement strand
CTTGACATTTTGCGCGAGGAAAAGTCGGCTCGTCTTTCGGGCGGAATTTATCACAGAGTGCAGATAGACTTGACCTATAATTCAAATCATATTGAGGGCTCTAAGCTTACTCACGACGAAACGCGCTATATATTTGAAACGAATACGATAGGACTTTCGGAAAAGGCGGTCAACGTTGACGATATTATTGAAACGTCAAACCATTTCAGATGCATTGACTATATGATAGATAACGCTCATCTTGCGCTTTCGGAAAAATATATCAAGGAGCTTCATTTTCTTCTTAAAAGCGGCACGAGTGACAGCCGTCTTGATTGGTTCAAGGTTGGCGAATACAAAAAGTTTGCCAACGAGGTCGGCGGCGTTGACACAACAGCGCCCGAGGACGTAAGCCGAGAAATGATGGCTTTGCTCGCAAGCTATAATAAAAAGGCACCGGCAACTCTTGAAGATATAATCGATTTTCACGTTGCATTTGAGCGCATACACCCATTTCAAGACGGAAACGGAAGAGTTGGCAGGCTGATTATGTTTAAGGAGTGCTTAAAGCACAATATTACGCCTTTTATCATTGATGAGGAGCATAAGCTTTTCTACTACCGAGGTCTTAAAGAGTGGAATACAGAGCGAGGTTATCTTCTTGACACCTGCCTTTCAGCGCAGGATAAATTTAAGGCAATTTTGAAGAAATTTAATATCGAAATATGAAAATGAGAGGGAAGCATTTTGCAACCCTCTCAAATTTTTAATTATCAACTTTCTGTTTTTAACCGTCAACTAGCTTTACGCCGCCTTTGGCCTCCACTGACTCGCTAGCGCAAAGGGTATGATTTGACACTCCGTGTCATGAATTGATGCTTTGCATCGTGATTTCTCGCGCTTCGCACTCCATGAATTGAATTGCCTATATCCTTAATGCGCCGTGCGCAATTCATATCCGAAGGACAATTCATGAGCTTTAGCTCAATTTATGCCGCCCTCGGCAATTCATTGCGAGCGTTGCTCGCATTCAGCATATTCTCAATGAAAATTCCGTAGCCCTCGGTTGGATTTGCTACGAGGACGTGTGTCACAGCGCCGACGAGCTTGCCGTTTTGGATAATCGGGGAGCCTGACATACCTCTGACGATACCGCCTGTGAGCGCCTTGAGGGTTTCGTCGGTGACACGGATTTTGAAGGATTTTGACCCGCTTGATTGTCGGTCGATGTCGAATATTTCAATTTTGTACTCTGCGCTGCCGCCGTTTTTGACGGTCGAGAGGATAGTCGCCTCGCCCTCTTGTACCTCGCTCGAGGTGGCGACCTCTAAAATTTTGGCGCCCTCTGGGATTTTGTAAAGATACCCGAATACACCGCATTCGCTGTTCGTTATAAGAGTTCCCGACTTGCTGTCGGTTAGAATGCCCGTAAGTTCTCCCGGTTTTCCTGCCTCGCCCTTGTGAATACCTCCGAGAAGAGCGCCGGTCACCTCACCGCTTTCCATCGATATAACCTCACCGGTGTCGCCATCGCAGATGCCGTGGCCAAGACCCCCAAAAAATCTTGTTTCGGGGTCGATAAAGGTAATCGTTCCTATTCCCGCTGCCATGTCGCGCAGGGTGATGCCGAGCTTGTATTCGCCGTCCTCGAGAGAGGGACGCAGCTCGAGGGCTATTTTTTGTCCCTTGTGGAGCGCTCTGACGGTGACGCTCTCGCCTCCAGAGGAGGCTACTGCTCGCCTTACGTCATCTGCGCTTTTTATTTCTTTTCCGTTCACCGAAAGTATAATATCTCCGGAGCTGAGAGCAGGTATGCCACGCGCCTCAACAACGCTTACCTGACTTTGCTTAAGCTTTATTCCAAATATGCCGCCGCCGACAGCCAAAACCTTTGTTTTTTCTTTGTCCTTGCCGAACAGCAGCTCGAGTATCCTCGAGCCAACCGTAACACCGTCGGACAGAACCTGTGTATACTGCTCGTTTTCCTCGAGGGTTGTGTACGACGCTGTGCTTTGGGCTTCGCAGCTGACAGTCGTCATAGCGCTCGCTGACGTCGAAAACACCCCGCATAATGTATAAAAGGAAAGGATTAGTCCGACGAGCACCCTTGTTTTTGTGTTTTTCATTCTATCTCCATTCTGCCGCAAAAGCGGCTCGCCTATCGAATATTTTTAGCCGTTTTCTTCTTGTTTTTTTCTTGATTTTTATTGCCTTGGCTTAGCTTAATTTGTGTATTTTCGGCTTTATATATGTGTAACAAAAAAAGGAAAGGGAAACAAAAGGCCTTTTGACGTTTATTCAAAAAACGCGAAAAATCTCTCAAAATGTGTATAAAATAATAAAGGCGAGAGCTAGCTCCCGCCTTTGAAACAGTTAAATATGTAAACTATAATTGTCAAAAGTGCCGTTCTGTGATGCCTGTATAGAAAATTTCGTGGAATTTTGCCATAAGGTCGTTTACAGAAATTGCGTAGACCTGATAGCGCATCGAGCCTTCTGCTTTAGTGTGTAGGGATATAATTTCGTTCGTGATGCTCGCATGAAAGCCGGCGCATCTTGCGAGCTTTATTATCTCAAGGGCGTCCGGCTCCGAAAAGGGAAGATGCCCCTCGGAGCTTACCGTTACGGTGAGCTTGTCGCTTTCAAGTGCGACCTCTACGTTTACGTACTTCTCGGGACGGATATACGAGAGCATAACCTTAAAGAAATATGCCGTCTGGTCGCCGGATACGATAACGTAGGCGTGCTGGGTTTGAGGGACGTCGGTGCTGACGTTACAAAGTCCTCGGAAATTGTCGTTTAAAAAGGATTTTGTGGCACAGGCAAAATCGGCCACGGATACCGTGCGTCGTGTGACGTCTATCGGGCGTGTGTCTGAAATTCTGTAAATTGAATAAAAGTCCGTCTTCTTCATAGTCTTCTTTTTCTGTTGTTTTAATTATTTCGAGACGAGGGCCGAGTGAGTGATTTTTGAGTAGTTTTCGGTGAGGCTTGCGGATGCGAAGAGAGTGGACTTTGCGCTGTAAATTACTTTTCCTATTTCATTGCTGATATACGCCTCGAGAACTGCGTCCTTCTGGTTATTGAAATAAGCCTCGTCCTTGTCGAGCTTGACGATTATATGAGCGCCGTCGCTTTCGCCGTCGTTTACGCCGTCTACGTGGATAACGCCGCTAACCTCACCCGGCTGCATGCTGAATGCAACGGAGGTGTACTCTGAATAGTAGAGTTCCTCGAGAGAATATCTTCCGACCGTAATTCCTACGACCTCGCCCTCAATGAGAAGCTCCGAGGAAACAACCGAGGAGTTTGTGATGATGTAGAGCGCTTTTTGAACGTCGCTATCCTTTGAGGCGAGCGTGTTTCTGAAGCTTTCGAGCCAGAAATCGGTGCGTATGCCTTCGGCAAAGAAAGCGTCAAGCACTCTTATGGCGTCATCGCTGTTATAAAACTCAAGCAGCGCTTGATCGCTTGTGTCGAGCTTGCCACCTGTCAGATTTCCAAAGCTGTCGGTCGTACCCTTGTAGTAGGTGTAAAGCTTCTCGTACGCCCACGAGTAGCGAATGAGCAGGTCTGCGACGGAGTAATTAAGACCCTCTGCCGCGAGTGCCGAAAGGTAGTTTTCGTAGCTTCCGTGACCGGTGTAGCCTTTGTTATCGTCACCCTCTACGCTAATCCTTATGGCCTCGGCTACCACGTTGTCAGCATCAATCGAATAGGGATTTATGCCCACCTTTATGGCTGCGTGAAGAACCGAGTATATGTAAGATGCTTTTTCCTTTATTATTTCATTGATTTTCGTTATGTATTCGTCGGCATTGTCACCGCTCCACACAGTCGTGTCGCCGCCGTCAACTACGGCGCGATTTCCGATGAAAAGTGCTCTGTAAAGCTCGTATTTTACGTCATACCTCGTGCCGTCAATATTAAGCTCAATTACGACACGGGCCTCCTCTTCGGTGCTGGGAACGGGGTCGTAGGTGTTGCTGCACGAGCAAAGCGCTACCGTCGCGAAAAGCGCAACGATGAGAAGCAATATTTTTTTCATACAATTCTCCTTATGCTTTATCGATATAATTTTAGCAGAATAATGTTAATAAATCAAGTAAAGAGGAGAAAATATTATGTATTTTATAAAATTTGTTAAATTACTTGAATTGGCCTTAAAGTTTTGATATAATATTTTTGAACGAAAAATAAGGAGTGTAATATGGAAGAACGCTACACAGTAACCCTTTCCAAAATTATTGGGGAGTTTGAGCTCGAGACGCTCTATCTTCCCGACCTTCCCGAGAATATACACATAGAATGCACAAGAGTAAACCGCCCGGGACTTCAGATAGCGGGATTTTACGATTATTACGAGCCTGCCCGTATTCAGATTATAGGTAAGGCTGAAAAGAAGTTTATAGATACTTTCTCTGAAGAGGAGCGCTCGGAGCGTCTTGAGACGTTTTTCCGCTCGCTTCCCGTGTGTGTGATTTATACGAGCTCTCTGCCTATCGACGAGAAAACACTCGAGTATGCTGACAGATTTCGCATTCCGGTGCTCCGCACCGCAAAATCGACCTCGGAGTTCCTCGCGGCTGTGATAGCATATCTTAACGTCGAGCTTGGACCGAGAATTACAAGACACGGTGTTCTCGTAGAGGTCTACGGTGAGGGCGTGCTCCTGCTCGGTGACTCCGGAGTTGGTAAGAGCGAGACGGCAATAGAGCTTCTCAAAAGGGGACACAGACTTATAGCGGACGACGCTGTTGAAATCAAGAAGGTATCGGCTACCACGCTCGTTGGACGCGCCCCGGAGATTATCCGTCACTACGTTGAGCTTCGCGGTATCGGTATAGTTGACGTGCGCAGACTTTTCGGTATGGGCTCTGTAAAGGACACCGAGAAAATCGATTTGGTTATCAACCTTGAGCCGTGGCAGGAGGGCAAGATGTACGACCGCCTCGGACTCGACGAGCAGACCACAGACATTCTTGGCATAAAGGTACCCAGCATAGTTCTTCCCGTCAGCCCGGGACGTAACCTTTCGGTAGTTATTGAGGTTGCTGCTATGAATAACAGACAGAAGAGAATGGGCTACAATACAGCCGCGGAATTTAACAAGCGCCTTATGGAGTCAATGGGCGCAGATTATTAAATCTCTCGCATATTTGACAATATAAATTTACATTTACCATACATTTTGTGCAAAAAGCCCCTGTTTTATTGCGGGGGCTTTTTGCTTTTCTTGACTTTAATCTCTTTTTGTTTTTGACTTTTTCTCCTCGAGCCACGCTCCCGGCTTCGCACCTTTTCCTATCTGTTTCTTTTGGCGTTCTGTCAGTCATAAATTTGAGTTTTGGTGAATATAATCAAACAAATGAAAAACGAAAGTGAGGTTAATTATATGGAGATTAAAAACGAAACCAAATTTAAAAAGCTTTCTTCCACCGCAGAGGCGAGTGCTGATTCCTCGGTTGATTACGTGCTTCCCGACTATCTCGGTGACGTGAAGAGGATACTTTTTACAGAGTGCGAGGCGCGTGCGGCGTCGCATTTTTCAAGTGAAGACAGAGAGGAGCTTTCGGGCATCGTAGTCTATAACGTTGTGTATTTAGATGCGGAAAATAAGATTTCGAGCGCATCTTTTACCTCGGATTACGACACCGAAATCAAGACACATCAGCCGTCCTCGGTTCAATGTGTCGGTTCGCCAAGGGTCAATGCCTACAACGTCAGGCTTGTGGGCCCGAGAAAGTTCTCGGCTAAGGCGGCGGTCGTGACCTCTTTAAGAGTTGTCAGCGAGGATTTGATAGCTACGGGAGGAAGCGCCTACGAGTGCGACGACGAGCCGATAACGGCAACGCGTGTATTGAAAATCCACTCTTCGAGCGCATCTGAAAGAGTAGAAAGAGAGTATGCAGAGGTCCTAGAGCGACTGGAAGGCTCTATTGCCGACGAGGTGGCGGTGGTTTACAGCTCGGCAGATATCGTCTTTGACGGTGTTACGGCAGGGGACGGTGAGGCGACGGTCAAGGGAAATTTGATACTTTCGGCTGTGATTTCGGACGCAGATGCACCGATATACATAGTTGAAAAGCGAATTCCGATAGAGGAAAGAGTGCCGTTTGCTGATATAGATGCCGAAATGACCTTCATCCCCGAGGGAACGGTCGTCTCTCTTACCTCGCAGGTGAATGCCGACGATACGGGGGCTGAGGTGGTCCTTTCTGCAGTAGTTGAGTATGCTGTAATCGGCGAGTATAACGAGCACGTTTCGGTTACGGCCGACGCGTATCTTAAAACGAGACCCACTGAGAACACCTACTCTGACTATCACTACTCGGAGCTTTCGGGCAGCGTTTCCGTCTCTGAAATTGTTGCCTCGGTTGTTACTCGCGAGGAGCTTCTTGGCGAGGGGCTTAGAGAAATAGTCTACGCAAGACCTACGGTAAAAATTGAGTCAATGTGCGCTGAGGACGGCAGGGCTCGTATCAAGGGAGAAATGAAGCTTGCGGGTGTTGGCTCGATTAGTGACGAGCAGGGGGAGATATCCTACTCGGCGGTTAAATACAGCTCTCCCTTTGAGGTCTACGTAAAGTGCCCGTGTGATGAGAGCTCGTCGGTTTCGTGCTCTCTTTATGCAAGCGGCGCCTCGTTTATGATAGATGGTGACAGCGTTAGGGTAAGCGCTAATCTTTTGGGTAACGTAAGTGTTAGCAAAATGGGCTGCGAGAGGGTACTCGTTTGTTGCGATGCAGCCGAGCAGGAGTACGTGCAGAGCTCGGGAACGATAACCGTGTATTACCCCGATTCTGACGAAACGCTCTTCTCGGTGGCGAAGAAATTCCACACAACACCCGAAAAAATAGCAAAAGACAATTCGCTTACAGAGACGGTGGGTGTCGTGTCCGGAATGGAGCAGACGCTGGGCTCAGGCAAGAGAATACTGATTTATTAATCTTGCACCAAATACCTGAAAACCCTGCGTTTTTCACTTATAATGTTTGAAAAACACAAGAAACGGCGGTTTTGACCCGCCGTTTCTTGTGTTTCGTTGTTTTTTTGCTTTATCTTTTGCCGTTTTTGCATTTGCCGATAGTTGTTGTCATGCAGTCGGCTTGCTTTCGGCTTTGCCGAGTGGTGCCGTGCAGTCGGGTTGCTTTCGGCTTTGCCGAGTGGTGCCGTGCAGTCGGCTTGCTTTTGGCTTTGCCGAGCGGTGTCATGCAGTCGGCTTGCTTTCGGCTTTGCCGAGTGGTGCCGTGCAGTTGGCTTGCTTTTGGCTTTGCCGAGTGGTGTCATGCAGTCGGCTTGCTTTTGGCTTTGCCGAGCGCTGTTGCCGTTTCGTAGGCCTGATTTTTGTTTTTGCTTGGTAGTGGCTTTTGTTTTTAATATTGCTCGAGCCAGTTAGGACCCGAGGTAACGTCTACTGTAAGTGGAATAGAAAGCTTCGTTACGTTTTCCATTTCCTCGCGCAGAATTTCTCTGACCTTTTTTTCGTCCTCAAGTCTTGCCTCTACAACAAGCTCGTCGTGTACCTGCATAACTATTTTAGCATCAAGCTCCTCGGATTTGAGCCTTTTTGCCACGTTAATCATGGCTATTTTCATGATATCCGCCGCTGTACCCTGTATGGGAGCGTTCATGGCAACGCGCTTGCCGAATGCACGCATATTTCCGTTTTGCATATTTAATTCGGGAATATATCGGCGCCTGCCAAAAACGGTTGTGGTATATCCGTTCTTCTCGGCTTCCTTCACTACCTTGTCGAGATACTCGTCGATATAGGGGTAATTCATAAGGTAGCTTTTGATGTACTTTGACGCCTCTGACACCGTGATGCCAAGGTCCTTTGAGAGCGAGAAGCCGCCTATACCGTAAACTATGCCGAAATTGACTGCCTTAGCTCGCTTTCTCATTTCCTCGTTTACAGCGTCCTCGGGGATTCCAAACACAGCCGAGGCTGTTTTTCTATGAATATCCTCGCCCGAAATAAAGGCCTCGCTCATAGTGTAATCCCCCGAGATGTGTGCGAGAAGTCGAAGCTCTATCTGTGAATAGTCGGCATCAACGAGAGTATATCCGTCCTCTGCTATGAAGCATCTGCGCATTTCGCGGCCCATTTTCGTTTTAATGGGAATGTTCTGCAAATTTGGGTCGGCACTCGAAAGTCGGCCCGTGGCGGTGAGGGCTTGCTTGAAGTCTGTGTGTATTCTTCCCCCCTCGTCTGCTGCGGCGGGAAGAGCCTCGGCGTATGTGCCTCGCAGCTTCGTTACCTGCCTGTACTCAAGAATGTCGTCTATAATAGGGGATACTGCACGAAGCTCTTCAAGTGTTTCTGCATCGGTAGAATATCCTGTTTTGGTCTTTCTTTTGGGGTAGGGAAGAAGCATTTCTTCAAAAAGAACCGTTCCGAGCTGCTTCGGTGAATTTATATTGAAGCTGCGGCCGGCCTGCATATAAATTCTTCCCTCGAGCTCCTCTGCAAGAGAGAGGAGCGCCCTCGAGTATTCCTTCATGCTCTCGGAGTTGATTTTGAAGCCGCGCTTTTCGATTTCTGCAAGTATCGGAAGAAGCGGAAGCTCTATATCAAAAAGAATATACGACAGACCGTCCTCTTCTATCTTTTCTCGCATCTTTTTTTCGGTTTCGATAAAGAAATGCGCACACGGGGTGCCGCTTTTCAGGTTTTTGCCTGTAAATGCTGCAACGCAGGAGTCGGGAGTCCCCACGCCGCTTCCGGGGTTCAGAACGTAGGCGTAGAGAGCCAGGTCAAAGAATGTGACGCCGTCAAGGTCTAGGCCGGCCTTATCAAGCGTGTGCCAGAGCGATTTGCCGTCGTGACAAATTATCTTTGCCTTATAAAACACATCTTTGATTTTGCTTACAGGACCGTCAAACACGAAATTTTCGCCGTCTGCACAAATGTAAACTTTACCGTTCAAAATTTGCACCGATAGGGTACCGTGTTCACTTTTTTGCCACTCAGAGAGCGAAAATGGGGTGTAAACATCCGCCGAGACCTCTTCGTTATCTGTCGGCGCTTCAGAGCTCTCGCTGCTATCCTCGGATTCTGAGCTGAGGCCGAATTTGGTTATGAGCGAGTTGAGCTCCAGCTCGAGAAACTTCGAATAGAGCCGGGATTTGTTCATGCCCTCGTATTTTATATCGTTGAGGGTGAGATTAATAGGAGCGTCTGTGTTGATTTTTGCAAGCTTAAGCGAGAGATAGGCGTTATCCTTGTCGTTTTTGAGTTTTTCTCTCGTTCCCTTGGTGATAAGTGGGCTCTCAATATTCTCGTATATGCCGTCAAGTGTCCCAAAATTCTGTATAAGCGAGGCAGCGCCCTTCTTTCCGATGCCTGCAACTCCCGGGATATTATCCGAGGAGTCGCCCATAAGAGCCTTCATTTCGACAAACTGCGAGGGGCGAATGCCGTATTCCGAGGTAAATTCTGCCTCGTTTACCGTCTTCGTGTCGCCCGTGGTAGCCAAAAGTACAGTGATTTTATCGTCGATAAGCTGCAAAAGGTCTCTGTCACCCGAAAGAATATAGCTCTCGACGTCTGGCTCTGAGTGTGCCATTTTTGCGACGGTTCCTTGAATGTCGTCGGCCTCGTATCCGGGCAGCTCAAGAACGTGTAATCCCATTAATTGTAAACATTCCTTTGCATCTGGGAACTGTGAGAGTAAATCTTCGGGCGTAGCGTGGCGTCCTGCCTTATACTCGGAATACATTTCGTGACGGAACGTCGGGTGTTTTACGTCAAAGGCGACAGCGGCAAAATCCGGCTTGATTTGTGAGAGCTGCCTTGATATAATATTTATCATTCCGTACACGGCGTGCGTTGTTTTTCCGCTTTTAGTAGTTAAAGGGCGCATTCCGTAATACGCCCTGTTTATTATACTGTTGCCGTCGACGACCAGTATTTTCTTCATTTTTTCGTTTCCTTTTTTGATGTTATTGACGTAATAGACGTCCGTTTTGAAAGCGATAAGGTTTTTGGTTAGTCGCTGCGTTATTCCTTGTCGGCATCTGTGAGGCCTTGCCCGTCGGGGGTTTGCTCACCTTCCTCGGACTTGATAAGGCGCGCTGATTCACTTTCCTTGATATATGAAACCATTGGCGCGTCGGAGTCGTCGCTGAGAGATGCGCAACCAATAATACGCGCTGCCGCAAAGACGGTGAGCGCAAGGGTGAGAGTTATTTCGTATATTGAGTCGGAGACCAGACGCCCGTTAATCAGATAAACTGCGAGTGAGGGGAGGGCCGAATATACACCCATAGCGACGGCTGCCATGCCGAAGGATAAGTACATTGGCCAAATTGACCTGCCGAGAGAAATTCTTGTTTCAAAGAGAAAGAACAGCGCAAAAACGATGTAGGCTGTCATATCGGTGAGCTTGCCGGGAGCGTTTATGGGTAACTTAGTGTTAAAGTAGATATATACAGAGTAGAGAATAAGGAAAACTACCGTACAGAGCGTAAACCACGCGCGAGACTGGTCCTCACGTTTTGTAGAAAGGGCGGTGAGGAAAAAACCGAGTATTGACGCGAGGGCGAATATAACGCATAGAACACCGATAATCTCGATAATCGGTATATTTCCAACCTTGACGTTTGCGCCGACGAGCTTGCCGCCAAACACTCTTCTTGAAAAATCGAACGCAACAAACAAAAGTGCAACCGAGCTTATTCCCGCGGCAACGAAGGTTCTGCCGCCCTCAAAGGACGCGACCAGCCGTATGCCTTTGTGAAATATAGGATAGGTGAGCGCTACGAGCATCGCGAGGAGCATCGTAATCTCGGCCGCAAAGATAAGCGTTTTTTCGGAGTAATATCCCGTATCAAAGTTAAAGCTTCCGAGCGTTGCCATCGTGCGAGCCAAAGCAGCAGCAAGCGATAAGACAAAAATGGCGGGAAGATATAACCAAAGCCTCATTTGCTTTTTCATTTTGTGGAGTTTCCTTCATTTGTTTTTTCTGCGCGCGTGTCGCATATCATATTTTACAACAAAATTATGAACAAAATGTTTACAAATAACGTAAAAATCAAATTTTAGGGCCTTAAAATGCCCGAAAAAGCATTATTTTCCAAGAATTTTATAAAATTTGTGAAAGTTGCACAAAAAATAAGCCAAAATTTCGTAAAAAATCATACAAAAAAAATTGAACTTTTTTTCGTAAAGGTATTGCAATTTTACATCTAATAATGTATAATATAAAAGCTTGATATGCGTTGAAGCGGGAGGTGGCTACCCTTTGAGGTAGGGAATTTCCGTGGAGTATGTCCGATATTTTAACCGGGCGAAGCAAGAGTGTTGCCTACTTTGGCACCACTGCGCACTTTAGTCGGTTCGTCAGTCCTGCGGAGGCTTGCGAACTGATTTTGTTGGGTGTGTTTGATACACCCGAGGCAGTGTGAAACCTCATCGCCTTCTTAAAACGGTATGAAGCAAAACCTAAAAGGAGGAAAACAGCATGGCACAGAACAAAATCAGAGTACGTCTTAAGAGCTATGATTCCACCATCATTGACGCCGCAGCGGCAAAGGTAGTAGACGTAGCAAAGAGAAACGGCAGCCGCGTAAGCGGTCCTATTCCGCTTCCTACGGATAAGGAAATCGTAACTATCCTCAGAGCAGTTCACAAGTACAAGGATAGCCGCGAGCAGTTTGAGATGCGTACTCACAAGAGACTTATCGACGTCATCGACCCCCAGCAGAAGACTGTAGAGGCTCTCATGAGCATCGAGCTTCCCGCAGGCGTTGAGATCGAGATCAAGGCTTAATCGGGTTTAACCCAAAGGGGAGCTTCAAATCCCCGGAGCAAAGCTCCAAAACACCACGGCCTCGTGGTCACGTTGGCGGAATCGCTCACGCGAAAATTCAAAGCCGTCAACCAATAACCTAATGGAGGAAAAAATGAAAAAAGGCATTATCGGTAGAAAGCTGGGTATGACTCAGATATTCGACCAAAAGGGCAACGTGATTCCCGTAACCCTGATTGAAGCAGGTCCTTGCGCGGTAGCACAGAAGAAGACCGTCGAAAACGACGGCTACAACGCTGTTCAGCTTGCATTCGAAGACATCAAAAAGAAGAATGTAAACAAGGCACAGCTCGGCCATTTCGAGAAGGCCGGAATCTCACCTAAGAGACATCTCAAGGAGTTCAGACTCGACGACTGCAGCGCATATGAAGCAGGCTCGGTAGTAACCGTCGATACCTTCGCCGAGGGCGAGAAGGTCGACATCACAGGTATTACCAAGGGTCGCGGATACACCGGCGCTATTAAGAGATGGAATCTTCACAAGCTCAGAATGACTCACGGTGTTGGTCCTGTACACCGCCAGTCCGGTTCTATGGGTGTTATCGACCCCGCTAGAATCTTCAAGAACAAAAAGATGGCAGGACAGTACGGTAACGAGCAGGTTACCATTCTTAACCTCGTAGCGGTTAAGATCGACGCAGAAAAGAATCTTATCGCAGTGAAGGGCGCAGTTCCCGGAGCAAAGGGCGGCATCGTCTTCATTCGCGATTCTGTGAAAGCATAACGGAAGGAGGAACAGACAATGCCTAATATGAAAGTTGTTAATATGGCGGGCAAGGAAGTTGGCGAGATAGCACTTTCCGCAAAGGTTTTCGGCGCTGACGTTAACGAAGCAGTCCTCCACACCGCAGTAAGAGCATTTCTTATGAATCAGAGACAGGGCACACAGTCCACCCTCACTCGCAGCGAGGTTTCCGGCGGCGGCAAGAAGCCCTGGAAGCAGAAGGGTACAGGCCATGCAAGACAGGGATCGACCCGTTCTCCCCAGTGGACACACGGCGGTATCGCTCTCGGTCCTAAGCCCCGTTCTTACAGAGTTTCTCTTAACAAGGGACTTAAGAGAGCAGCAATGTTCAGCGCACTCTCCTCTAAGGTAGAGGCAAACGAGATGGTAGTTATCGATGCGATCACCGCTACCGAGTACAAGACCAAGGCTATGGTTGAGATGCTCGCAGCAGTTGGTGCAGCAAAGAAGGCTCTCATCGTTCTCCCCGAGGTAAACGAGTTCGTAATCAAGAGCTGCGACAACATCGAGGGTGTTAAGACCACTCAGTGGAACACCATCAACGTTTACGACATTCTCAACTGCGATACTCTTATCGTAGCTAAGGATGCGGTAGCAAAAATTGAGGAGGTATATGCGTGATGAAATCTTATGCAGATATCATTGTAAGACCTCTTATCACCGAAAAGAGCATGGACGGCGTTGCTGAGAAGCGTTACAGCTTCGAGGTTCAGAAGGACGCTACCAAGGCTGAGATTGCAAAGGCAGTTGAGGCTATGTTCAAGAAGACCAAGGTTGTAAAGGTCAATACTATTAATATGAAGAAAAAGCCCAAGAGATACGGCGTCCACTTCGGTTACACCGGTGAGTGGAAGAAAGCGATTGTCACTCTTTCCGAGGACTCCGCTCCCATCGCCTTCTTCGAGAGCATGAACTAAGAGGAGGTAAAAAGTAATGGCAACAATGAAATACAAGCCGACAACTCCGTCGCGCAGACATATGTCCAGCCCCTCTTTTGACGAAGTAACCAAGTTTAGCCCTGAAAAGAGCTTGATTGCTAAGAAGAAGAAGCACGCCGGAAGAAACAGCTACGGCAAAATCACCGTTCGTCATCACGGCGGCGGTAACAAGCAGAAGTACAGAATTATCGACTTCAAGAGAAGCACAGACGAGACCGCAAAGGTTATCGGCGTTGAGTACGACCCCAACAGAACCTCTTATATCGCTCTCATTGAGAACGAGGAGGGCAAGAAGAGCTACATTATCGCTCCCGTAGGTCTCACCGACGGCGACGTAGTAGCATCGGGCGCGGACGCTGATATCAAGCCCGGTAACGTGCTTCCTATCTCGGCAATTCCCGTAGGTACTATTATTCACAACATCGAGCTTTATCCCGGCAAGGGCGCTCAGCTCGTTCGTTCCGCAGGCGCATTTGCACAGCTTATGGCTAAGGAGAACGGCTCCGCACAGGTAAGACTTCCCTCCGGCGAAGTTCGTATCGTTCGCCTTGATTGTAAGGCAACTATCGGTCAGGTTGGTAACCTCGAGCACGAGACAGTTAAGCTTGGTAAGGCTGGTAAAACCCGCCACCTCGGCATTCGTCCTACCGTTCGCGGCTCCGTCATGAACCCCTGTGATCACCCTCACGGTGGTGGTGAAGGTAAGTCTCCCGTAGGTCGTCCCGGTCCTGTAACTCCTTGGGGCAAGCCCGCTCTCGGATATAAGACGAGAAACAAGAAGGCTAGAACCAACAAATTCATTATTAAGCGTAGAAACGCTAAGTAATTGAAGGGAGAATAACAATGTCTAGAAGCTTAAAGAAGGCGCCCTACGTTGAAGAAAAGCTCTTCAACCGCGTATGCGCTATGAATGAAAAAAATGAGAAGAAGGTTCTCAAGACCTGGTCTCGTTCGTCTACCATATTCCCTGAATTTATAGGTCACACCATTGCCGTTCACGATGGCAGAAAGCATGTTCCGGTATACGTTACCGAAGATATGGTCGGACACAAACTCGGTGAGTTCGCACCTACCCGTACCTTCAAGGGCCATGCGGGTTCTAAAACATCGAACAACGGAAAGTAATAAGTAATCGCAGAAAGCGAGAGGAGGCAATTCCATAATGGAAGCAAAAGCACATCTTAAATATGTGAGAATTTCTCCGCGCAAGGTGAAGATCGTTCTTGACCTCATCAGAGGCAAGGATACCGACACGGCAATGGCTATTCTTAAAAATACCAACAAGATTGCCTGCGAGCATCTCATCAAGCTCCTTAAGAGCGCGGTAGCAAATGCAGAACACAACTTTAACATGGACTCCGGCAACCTCTATGTTTCCGAATGCTTCGTGTGCCCCGGCCCCACACTCAAGAGAGTACAGCCCAGAGCACAGGGTAGAGCATTCCACATACTCAAGAGAACCAGCCATGTAACACTTACAGTTAAGGAAAAGGAGGTAGGCTGACATGGGACAGAAGGTTAATCCCCACGGTCTGAGAGTCGGCGTTATCAAAAACTGGGATTCCAGATGGTTTGTAAACGCAAAGGACTTCGGCGATACGCTTGTATCCGACCACAAAATCAGAGAATACGTTAAGACTAAGCTTCAGTCGGCAGGTGTCCCCAAGGTAGAGATCGAGCGTGACTCGGCTCGCGTTAGAGTATTTATTCAGTGCGCGAAGCCCGGCGTTGTAATCGGTTTCCACGGCGCTGAGATTGAGAAGCTCAGAGCAGAGCTTGAGGCAATGGTTGGCCGCCCCGTTATAGTCAACGTAATCGAAATCAAGAACCCCGACATCAACGCACAGCTCGTTGCAGAGTCCATCGCGTCTCAGCTCGAGAAGAGAGTTTCTTTCCGTCGCGCTATGAAGCTTGCGATCGGCAGAACCATGCGTCTTGGCGTTAAGGGTATCAAGGTATCCTGCTCCGGCCGTCTTGGCGGTGCAGAAATCGCTCGTACCGAGCACTATCATGAGGGTACTATTCCGCTTCAGACCCTCAGAGCCGACATTGACTACGGCTTCTATGAAGCAAACACCACCTACGGTAAGATCGGTATCAAGGTTTGGATTTACAAGGGCGAGGTTCTTGCAGAGAGCCTTAACCAGAGATCTGAGCGCCCCGACAGACCCCGTAGAAGAAACGACGGTAACCGTAACGACCGCCGTCCTCAGAGAAGAGACGGTCAGCGCCGCGACGGTCAGAACCGCCCTTTCAGAAGAAACAACGAGGAGGGCAATAAATAATGTTAATGCCAAAGAGAGTTAAGTTCAGACGCGTACAGCGCGGCAGACTTACAGGTAAAGCCCTTCGCGGTAATAAAATCTCAAACGGCGCATTCGGTCTTGTGGCTCTTGAGCCCGCTTGGATCACCTCCAATCAGATCGAGGCAGCCCGTATTGCTATGACCAGATACGTAAAGCGTGGCGGTCAGGTATGGATCAAAATATTCCCCGATAAGCCTATCACGGAGAAGCCCGCTGAAACTCGAATGGGTTCAGGTAAGGGTTCGCCTGAGTATTGGGTAGCAGTCGTTAAGCCCGGCAGAGTTATGTTCGAGATGGACGGCGTTACCGAGGAGCAGGCAAAAGAGGCTATGCGTCTTGCAGCTAACAAGCTTCCTATTAAGTGTAAGTTTGCTAGAAAAGCAGACCTTGAAAACAGCGAGGAGGTTTAAGCAATGAAAGCAACAGAACTTAGAGAAATGACTGCCGAGCAGCTTACTGCTAAGCTCGGAGAGCTCAAGGAAGAACTTTTCAATCTTCGCTTCCAGCTTGAAATCAAGCAGCTTGACAATCCTCACAAGATTACAGATGTTAAGCATGACATTGCTCGCGTAATGACTGTTCTTCGCGAGAAGAATGCATAATGGGAGGTAATGACAATGACTGAAACTCGTAAGGCTAGAAAAGTTAGAGTCGGTAAGGTAGTAAGCGATAAGATGGACAAGACCATCGTCGTTGCTATCGAGGACAACGTTCGTCACCCCAAGTACGGTAAGATCATCAAGAGAACCGTTAAGATTCACGCTCATGATGAGAAGAACACCTGCGGTATCGGCGACAAGGTTGCAGTGATGGAGACCAGACCTCTCTCTAAGACCAAGAGATGGCGTCTTGTTGAAATCGTTGAAAAAGCAAAGTAATATTTACAATATTCACAAAAAACACAAAGTCACTAAACCAGTAGGTAGATTAAAGGTTTACCGAAAAAGGAGGAAAAAACAGTGATTCAGCAGCAATCGTTAATGAAGGTCGCAGATAACACCGGTGCAAAAGAGCTTATGTGCATCAGAGTTCTCGGCGGCTCCGGACGCCGCTATGCAGGCGTTGGTGATATCGTCGTCTGCGCTGTCAAGAAGGCAGCTCCCGGCGGCGTTGTAAAGAAGGGCGATGTTGTAAAGGCAGTTGTAGTTAGAACTGTCAAGGAGATTCGCCGTGCAGACGGTTCTTACATCAAGTTTGATGAGAACGCTGCAGTTATAATAAAGGAAGACAAAACACCCAAGGGTACTCGTATCTTTGGCCCGGTAGCAAGAGAGCTTCGTGAGCATGATTTCACCAAGATTATGTCTCTTGCACCCGAAGTGCTTTAATCAAAGGAGGAAATGATAATGGAAAAGCTTCATATTAAAAAAGACGATACCGTTGTTGTTATCTCCGGTGATTCCAAGGGCGTTAAGGGCAAGGTTATCGCAGCATCTCCCGAGGAGGGCAAGGTAATCGTTGAGGGCGCAAACATTGTGTCCAAGCATACCAAGGCTCGCCGTCAGGGTGACAAGTCTCAGATCGTTAAGACCGAGGGCGCAATTTATGCATCTAAGGTTCAGCTTTACTGCCCCAAGTGCAACAAGGGCGTTCGCGTAAAGCACGTTATTTCTTACGTCGAGAAGGACGGCAAGAATAAGAAAGTTGTAACTCGCCTTTGCACTAAGTGCGGCGCAGAAATATAAGGGAGGTGCAGATAAATGTCAAGATTTGCTGAAAAGTATAAAAATGAAGTAGCACCTGCTCTTATGCAGAAATTCAACTACTCCTCGGTAATGCAGATACCGAAGTTCAACAAGATCGTTATCAACGTAGGCTGTGGCGACGCAAGAGAGAACTCCAAGGTTATCGATAACGTAATCGACGAGATTACTCTTATCTCCGGCCAGAAGGCAGTTCCCACCTTTGCTCACAAGTCTATCGCAAACTTCAAGCTCCGTGAGGGCATGAAGATTGGTGTTAAGGTAACTCTTCGCGGTGAGAAGATGTACGAGTTTATGGATAAGCTCTTCAGCTTCGCTCTCCCCCGCGTTCGTGACTTCAAGGGCATCAACCCCAACGGCTTCGACGGAAGAGGAAACTACGCTCTCGGTCTCAAAGAGCAGCTTATTTTCCCCGAAATCGAGTATGACAAGGTTGACAAGATCCGTGGTATGGACATCGTTTTCGTAACCACTGCTAACACCGACGAAGAAGCAAAAGAGATGCTCACTCTCATGGGCGCTCCCTTTGCAAATTAAGGAGAAAAGATATGGCAAAGAAGTCAATGATACTCAAGCAGCAGAAGGAGCCTAAGTTCTCCACTCGCGCTTACAACAGATGCAAGATCTGTGGCAGACCTCACGCTTACCTCCGTAAGTACGGTATCTGCCGTATCTGCTTCCGCGAGCTCGCTTACAAGGGCGAGATTCCGGGTGTAAGAAAGGCATCTTGGTAATCTAATTTAGAGATGCCAAAGCATCTCCAGCAACCGGTAGGAAAGCTTCAAAAGGGTCGGTAATACTTTAACCGACACCTTGGGCTTTAACCCCCGATATGCCGCCGCAAGGCAGCAAGAAAGAAAACTTGCATATAGGAGGAAAATAAAATGCAAATTTCAGACGTAATTGCAGATATGCTTACCAGAATCAGAAACGCAAACGACGCTAAGCATGAATCTGTAGATATTCCCGCATCCAACCTTAAGAAGTCTATCGCAGAGATACTTCTCGAGGAAGGCTATATCAAAAACTTCCAGATCGTAGAGGACGGCAAGCAGGGTATCATTCGCGTTACCCTCAAGTACGCTCCCGGCAAGCAGAAGGTTATTCACGGCCTTCGCAGAGTTTCCAAGCCCGGTCTTCGTATCTACTCCAACTGTGAGGATATGCCCAAGGTAATGAACGGTCTCGGTATCGCTATCGTTTCCACCTCCAAGGGCGTTATGACCGATAAGAAGGCAAGACAGGCTAACGTTGGCGGCGAAGTTCTCGCCTTCGTATGGTAATAAAGGGGAGGTAGAAGTTATGTCAAGAATAGGAAGAGAACCCATCGTGGTTCCCGCAGGCGTAAGCGTAACCGTTGCAGAAGGCAACGTAGTTACCGTAAAGGGCCCCCTCGGCGAGCTTAAGAACACCTTCAACGCGAACATCACTATCGCGCAGGATGGCGACAAGCTCCTCGTTACCCGCCCCAACGACGAAAAGGAAAACCGTGCTCTTCACGGCCTTACCAGAACTCTTCTCAACAACATGGTTGTAGGTGTTACTAAGGGCTACGAGAAGAAGCTCGAAATCGTCGGTGTTGGTTACCGTGCTGAGAAGTCCGGCACCAAGCTCAATCTCGGTCTCGGTTATTCCCACCCCGTTGTATTTGAAGAGGCAAACGGCATTAAGTTCGAGTGCCCCGACAGTACTACAATTCTTGTAAAGGGTATCGACAAGCAGGCTGTTGGTCAGATTGCTGCCGTTATCAGATCCAAGAGACCTCCTGAGCCCTACCTTGGTAAGGGTATTAAGTATGCCGGTGAACACATCCGCCGCAAGGCCGGAAAGACCGGTAAGTAATGAAAGGAGACTGTTAAAATGGTTAAGAGAATTGACAGTAACGCACAGCGTCTTAAGAGACACAAGAGAGTGCGCGGCAAGATTTCCGGTACTGCTGAGAGACCTCGTCTTGCAGTATACCGCTCCAACGCGAACATCTCTGCTCAGATTATAGACGACGTTAAGGGTGTAACGCTTGTTAGCGCAAACACCTACGAAAAGGACTTTGAGGGCATCGGCTCCAACAAGGAGGCAGCTCGCAAGGTAGGCGAAACTCTCGCCGAGAGAGCTCTCGCAAAGGGCATTTCCACGGTAGTATTCGACCGCGGTGGCTACATTTATCACGGACGTGTATCGGAATTGGCTGAAGGCGCTCGCGAGGGCGGACTTAAGTTCTAATCGCCGGTTTGTACACTGTTTCCAAAAGAAACATTCTATAAGGAGATTAACATGGCAAAGATTATTAATGCAGCTGAGCTTGACCTTCAGGAGCAGCTTGTAGTATTAAACCGTGTTTCCAAGACCGTAAAGGGCGGTAGAATCGCTCGTTTTGCAGCTATCATGGTAGTAGGCGACGGAAATGGACATGTAGGCTTCGGCCTCGGAAAAGCAGCAGAGGTACCCGATGCAATCCGCAAGGGTATTGAAGATGCTAAGAAGAATTTGATCAAGGTTTCGCTTAACGGCTCTACTATACCTCACGACGTTATCGGTGAGTACGGAGCAGGCAAGGTGCTTCTTAAGCCCGCAGCTCCCGGTACCGGTATCATAGCAGGCGGTACTGTTCGTACCATTCTTGCTCTTGCAGGTATCAAGAACATTCGTGCTAAGTGCCTTCGTTCCTCTAACCCCACTAACGTGGTTAAGGCAACCTTCGAGGGCCTCAAGTCGCTCAGAACTGCTGAAGAAATCGCAGCTCTTCGCGGACTTAGCGTAGAAGACGTTAAGGCTTAAGGGGGTAGCGTGTAATGGAAAACGTAAAGGTTACCCTCGTAAAGAGCCTCATAGCATGCAAAAAGGCTCAGATTGCAACCGCAAAGTCTCTCGGTCTTAACAGACCCGGCGACAGCTCGGTTCAGAAGAACGATGCATGCCTTCAGGGCAAAATAAAAGTTATTTCTCACCTTGTTAAGGTTGAGACCGTTTAATCGGAATTGAAAGGAGGATACAAGATGAAGCTCCATGAACTTTCACCCGCAGAGGGCTCCGTAAAGGAAGGCTTCCGCAAGGGTAGAGGCGCAGGTTCCGGCAACGGAAAAACGGCCGGTAAAGGCCACAAGGGTCAGAACGCTCGCTCCGGCGGCGGTGTAAGACCCGGATTTGAAGGCGGTCAGCTTCCGCTTTACAGAAAGCTTCCTAAGAGAGGCTTTAATAACTATCGCTTCGCTAAGAAGTATGCGGTTATCAATGTAGAGAATCTTAATAAGTTTGATAACGGCGAGGTAGTTGACAGTGCAGCTCTTCTTGCTAAGGGCATCATTGATTCCGCATTTGATGGAATTAAGGTTCTTGGCGAGGGCGAGATCACCAAAAAACTCACCGTTAAAGCAGCGGTCTTCTCCGCTTCTGCTAAAGAGAAGATCGAGGCAGTAGGTGGAAAGACTGAGGTGGTATAATGCTTCAGACACTTAAGAACGCTTGGAATACAAAAGACATCAGAAGTAAAATCATCTTTACATTTCTTATCCTTTTGCTTTACCGTGTAGGCACGGTAATTCCCGTTCCTTTTGTAGAGGCACATGATTTTGCGTCCACTCTCAGCGGCACTATTCTTGACTACATGAACGTGCTGTCGGGTGGTTCGCTCGGCGCTATGACGCTCTTTGCTCTTGGCGTCCAGCCCTACATTAACGCATCAATTATAATTCAGCTTCTTGCTGTCGTTTTCCCTAAGCTCGGCGAGCTTGCAAAGAACGATAAGAAGAAGATGAGCTTTATAACGAGAATAGTTACGGTTATACTTGCGATTGTTACTGCGATAGGATATTATTTCCTTCTTCTCAACAGTAACGCTCTTACCAAGGCTGCAACCGAGGGCCCTGTGGCTTGGCTCTATTCCATCGTTATAATAGTTTGCTACGTTGCGGGCGCTTCGCTCATAATGTGGCTTGCTGAAAGAATCAACGAGAAGGGTATCGGAAACGGTATTTCGATTATACTTTTCGCAAACATCGTTGCATCGGTTCCCTCGTTCGTTTACAATCTCGCAGATCTTGTTATTAACACCTACGGCTACGCAAAGGACGCTTGGATCTATGCTACCATATCTACTATCTTCGCGATAGCATTTATAGCTATGCTTCTCGCTCTTATTGCTGTGGTTATCTGGTTTACCGGTTCTGAGAGAAGAATTCCTATTCAGTACGCTAAAAAGGTCGTTGGTCGTAAGATGTACGGCGGACAGAGCTCTAATCTTCCGATTAAGCTCAACATGACGGGCGTTATGCCTATCATCTTTGCGTCGAGCATCGTTTCGTTCCTTCCCACCGTATTCCAGGTTCTTGAAAGCGCTGGCGCTTACGACCACGAATCCGGCTGGCATACCTTTGCCGAGATAATCGGTGTAAACGGCGTAATTTATCCCATTGCTCTTTTCTTCCTTATCATAGGATTTGCTTACTTCTATGCTCAGATCACCTTTGATCCGATGGAGGTATCCAACAATCTTAAGAGACAGGGTGGAGCAATTCCCGGTATCAGACAGGGCAGACCTACCGCTGATTATATCAAGAAGATCCTTAACAAGATTACTCTTGCAGGAGCACTCTTCCTTGCATTTATCGCGCTTCTTCCCCAGATACTCGGTCCCCACGTTCTCAAGTACTTCTTCGCATGGATTTACGAGGGTATGTTTGTAGGTACTATGTACGAGAGCATCGCGTCCTCGCTTGCTCTTAACTACGCAAACAGCCTTGTAAGCATCTTTACCTTCGGCGGTACGACTCTTCTTATCGTTGTAGGTGTTGCGATAGAGACCTTTAGAGAGCTTGAGGCACAGCTTACAATGCGCAACTATAAGGGCTTCCTTAACTAAGCGCAAATGAGGTAACTCAAATGAAGATAATCTTTCTTGGCGCACCCGGTGCGGGTAAAGGTACTCAGGCGGAGTACGTTTCCGAGCGACTTGGTATTCCTACCATTTCGACCGGAGCGATAATCCGTGAGGCTACCAAGGCCGGCACGGAAATGGGTCTTGTCGCCAAAGAATACGTAGAACGGGGCGCGCTCGTTCCTGATGACGTTGTTATCGGAATAGTAAAGGAGCGCCTCGCCAAATCAGATTGTGACAAGGGATACATTCTTGATGGCTTCCCTCGTACAGTACCGCAGGCCGAAACACTCGACGCGATGGGCGTTAAGCTCGACGCTGTCGTATCTCTCGAGGTCTCCGATGAGGTTATAGTAGAGAGAATGTCAGGCAGACGCGTTTGCTCGAATTGCTCAAAGTCATACCACACGGTATACAAGCCCTCGCCTAACGGTGACGCTTGCGAGTGCGGTACGCCATTGACTGTACGTGCAGACGATGCGCCGGACGTTGTGCGCTCGCGCCTTACGGTTTATCATTCCTCGACCGAGCCTCTTAAGAAATTCTACGGTGATAAGGGTCTTCTTCGCATCGTAGAAGGACAGGACAAGGTAGAGGATACCACCGAACGTACTTTTGCCGCTCTGGGTATTTGATTATGATAATAATAAAAAACTCTGAGCAACTGAACCTTATGAGACACGCCGGCAGGATAACGGGCGAGGCACTTTTAGTAGCTCGCGACGCTATTAAGCCGGGCGTGTCCACAAAGGACATTGACGTAAAAATCCGCGCATATATCGAAAAGTGCGGAGCTACGCCGTCCTTTCTTGGATACAACGGCTTCCCTGCAAGCGCGTGTATATCCATAAACGACGAGGTCATACACGGAATACCCTCGGATAAGAGAATTATCAAAGAGGGCGATATCGTAAAGGTTGACGTCGGCGCTCGCTACCGCGGCTATAATGGCGACAGCGCGAGAACATTCCCTGTCGGCAAGGTAAGCGATGAGGCGCTGAGGCTTATCTCGGTCACTAGAGATAGCTTCTATGAGGCGATGAAGGCTGCAAGAGCAGGTAATCGCATCGGGGACATCGGCTATGCGGTTGAAAGTTTCGTCATTTCAAATGGCTTCAGCGTGGTACGAGATTTCGTGGGCCACGGTGTCGGAGCAAATTTACACGAGGAGCCCGAGGTTCCAAACTTCGGCAGAGCGGGCAGAGGGGCAAGGCTGTATGCAAATATGACGCTTGCCATCGAACCCATGGTAAACAAAGGTTTAGCAAACGTAAAGGTGCGCGATAACGGTTGGACGGTAGTAACGGAGGACGGAAGTCTTTCGGCTCATTATGAGAACACCGTCATCATAACCGACACAGATCCTATTTTGCTTACCGACGTAGACAACTACTAAAGGTTAATAAACAGGAGGAAATCTTCTTGGCAAAGAACGATTTGATTGAATTTGAGGATTGTGTTGTAGTCGAAGCACTTCCCAACACCGTCTTCAAGGTAAAGCTTCCCAACGGTCACATAGTAACAGCGACCATCTCGGGCAAGCTTCGTATGAATTATATCAAAATTCTCGTAGGAGACACTGTCACCGTTGAGGTATCGCCTTATGATATTTCAAAAGGACGTATCACCTGGAGAAAGAAGTAATTATTTGAATTAAAAGAAAGGCATGGTCATAAAAAATGAAAGTTAAGCCTTCCGTCAAAAAGATTTGCGACAAATGCAAGATCATTAAGAGACACGGTAAAATAATGGTCATCTGCGAAAATCCCAAGCACAAGCAGCGCCAGGGTTAATAGCAGATACGCAAAGCTTAAGACACTAAATTAAAATAAGGAGTATATATCGAAATGGCTCGTATAGCTGGTGTTGATATTCCCAATAACAAGCGTGTGGAAATCGCGCTTACCTACATCTACGGTATCGGTCTCAAGAGCGCACAGGACATTCTCGCTAAGACTGGCGTAAATCCTGACACTCGCGCAAAGGACCTCACCGAGAGTGAAGTAGCGGCTCTTCGTGACGAGATAGAGACTAACTATCACGTAGAGGGTGACCTTCGTCGTGAGGTAGCTCTTAACATTAAGAGTCTTGTAGAAATCAATTGCTATCGCGGTGTTAGACACAGAAAGGGACTTCCCGTAAGAGGTCAGCGCACCAAGACGAATGCAAGAACAAGAAAAGGTCCCGCAAAGACCATAGCAAATAAGAAGAAGTAAGGAGAGGTATGACATGGCAGCAGTAAAAAAGGTTGTTAAAAAGCGCCGCGAGCGTAAGAACGTTGAAAAAGGCGTAGCGCATATCCGCTCCACCTTCAACAATACCATCGTAACGATTACTGACGTGCAGGGCAACGCTATCTCGTGGGGCACCGCGGGCGAAATGGGCTTCAAGGGCTCTAAAAAGTCCACTCCCTACGCAGCACAGACTGCAGCAGAGCACGCAGCAAAGAATGCTGTTGATCACGGCATGAAGACCGTTGAGGTTCTCGTAAGAGGCCCCGGAGCAGGCAGAGAGTCTGCAATCCGCGCTCTTGCAACCGCAGGTCTTGAAATCACAATGATCAAGGACGTAACACCGATTCCTCACAACGGTTGTCGTCCTCCTAAGCGCAGACGCGTTTAATCAAAGGGAGGTAAATGAAAAATGGCTAGATATACAGGTCCTAACTGTAAAATGTGCCGTCGTGAAGGCTGCAAGCTCTATCTTAAGGGCGAGCGTTGCACCAACGGCAAGTGTGCATTCGATCACAGAAGCACAGCTCCCGGTCAGCACGGCGCGGCTCGTAAAAAGGTCGGAGAATACGGCAAGCAGCTTCGTGAGAAGCAGAAGGCAAGACGTTACTACGGCGTGCTTGAGGGTCAGTTCAAGCACTACTATGAGATGGCAGAGAAGATGGACGGCATCACCGGTCAGAATCTTCTTGGTCTTCTTGAGCGCCGTCTTGATAACGTAATCTTCAGAATGGGTATGGCAGCATCTAGAAAGGAAGCTCGTCAGCTCGTTCTTCACGCTCACTTCACTCTTAACGGTAAGAAGGTAACTATTCCCTCTATTCTCGTTAAGGCGGGTGACGTAATTGCCGTTAAGGAAACAAGCAAGGAAAGCGCAAAGATAAAGGCTCTCATCGACGGTCTTGCAACCGTAGTAACTCCCAAGTGGATTGAGAACGATGCAAAGAACGCGGTAGCGAAGGTCGTTGCACTTCCCGCGCGCGACGATATTGACTTCGAGTTCGAAGAGCAGCTCATCGTCGAGCTCTATTCCAAGTAATCCCTCCGATACGTTGCATAAGAATTTTGAAAGTGCGACTTTCATTATTCTTTGCACGGTATCAGTTTCACTTTTCTCGAAAGAGAGCATAAAAAACTAAAACAGGAGGTAAACCGAAAATGATGAACGCAATAGAGAAGTTCAATATAACTGCTACGGAAATGTCTGAAAACGGCAGCGAGGCGGTGTTTGTAGCCGAGCCCCTTGTAAGAGGCTACGGTATCACTCTCGGTAACTCACTTCGCCGTGTTCTTCTTTCCACTATTCCGGGATATGCTGCAACCAGCATCAAAATCGATGGAGTTCTCCACGAGATTTCTCCCTGTAACGGTGTAAAGGAAGACGTTCCCGAAATTGTTCTTAATGTCAAAGGTATCGTTGCAAAGCTTGAATGCGAGGAGCCCAAGACCGTCGTAATCGACGTAACCGGTCCCTGCAACGTAACAGCGGCAGACATCACTCCCGATGCAGACCTTGTGATTTACAATCCCGAACACCATATATGCACTGTAAGCGAGAACGCGCGCTTCTACATGGAGATAACCTTTGACGAGGGCCGCGGATACGTACCCTCTGACGTCAACAAGCAGAATTATCTCGCAACTGTAGGCGCAAACGTTGGCGCGCCCATCGGTCTTATTTTCGTAGACTCTATATTCACTCCCGTATACAAGGTTGAGTATAGCGTAGAGAATACCCGAGTAGGCAACATTACCGACTACGACAAGCTTACTATGAAGGTTCTTACTAACGGAACCATCAGTGCAAAAGAGGCGGTATCCCTCGCAGCCAAGGTTCTCAACGAGCACCTCAGGCTCTTCATTGATATGTCCGACGTTGCAAGAAACGGCGAAGATATCATGGTAGAAAGAGCAGAAGTAAAGAAAGAAAAAGTACTCGAGATGACCATTGAGGAACTTGACCTGTCCGTTCGTAGCTTCAACTGCTTGAAGCGCGCGGGCATTGATTGTGTCGAGGATCTTATTAATCGCACAGAGGAAGATATGATCAAGGTTCGTAACCTTGGACGCAAGTCGCTTGAGGAAGTTATCCAGAAGCTTAGCTCCCTTGGACTCGCGCTTAAGAAAGAAGAAGAATAATTAGGAGGAAACAGAAATGAGAAAGCTTGGCAGAACTACTGCACAGCGCAAGGCTATGCTTCGCGGCATGGTTACTCTTCTCCTTGAAACAGGCAAGATAGAAACCACCTACACCAGAGCGCAGGAGGTTTCCGCAAAGGTAGACGAGATGATCACCCTCGGCAAGAAGGGCGACCTCGCAGCTTACCGTGCAGCGCTTGCTTACATCACGAAGGAAGACGTAGCAAAGAAGCTTTTCAGCGTAATTGCTCCCGCTTACGCTAGCGTAAACGGCGGTTATACACAGGTATTTAAAATGGGTCCTCGCCGTGGCGACGGCGCAGAGGTAGCTATCGTAAAGCTCACCCCCGTAGCTAAAGCAGAGGAAACAGAGGCTAAGTAATAGCCAAAAAAGAAAAAGAGCCGTGGAAACACGGCTCTTTTTTAATTGGAAATTGAAAATTGAAAATGAAAAGTTAGAATTAGGAATTGGTAATTAGGAATTAGTAATTAGTAATTAGGAATTATGAATTTGGAATTATCTTGAAATAGTTTTACGGATGAAGAACTCATTTCTTTTGTTACTTGTTTTAGTGTTTTTTGGGTGTTCGGATAG
>JAGBTM010000010.1 GCA_017631325.1 Clostridia bacterium | reverse complement strand
TTGGCCAAACTCCTTACGGAACGTAATACCTGCATCGGCCATCAAAGATTTTATAACCGAAAGATTGCATAAATCCATAAATTTACCTCTTAAAATGAAAAAGAGAGAGTGTGCCTCTCTCTTTTGTTGGAGCTGGTGACCTGACTTGTACCGGTGACCTGTTGATTACGAATCAACTGCTCTACCAACTGAGCCACACCAGCATTTTATCGCCTAACTATTGTAACACTTTTTTGGTTGTTTGTCAATACCAAAAATCATTTTTGTTGCCTAAAATTCTATTTTCTTTAAAATATAGCATCGACCTTATTTAAACTCTAAATTTTACAGCGCGGTCAGATTGTGGCCGCGCTGGCTTATTTTCACTTTATTATAGCATTATTTTTAAACGGTAAACATACAAGGATTTGACGTAAATAATCTTCATAAAGGCTGTTTTTTTGTTATTCTGCCATAGCCCAGTGAATGTTTACACTCTCATCAAGGTATTGGTTCCATTTTTCATTCCAATTCTCACCAGGGCCAGACACCCCAAAGTAAATATCGGTCATGTTAGTATCGAAAAATACCCATGCGCCTAACTCCTCGATAGAAGGAGGGATTGTAATAATCTTAAGGCTCGTACATTTCTCGAATGCAGAACCGCCGATTTTCTTTACGTTCTTGCCTAATGTAATGCTCTCAAGTGATGTACAGCTGTCAAATGCGTGAGCAAAAATGTTCTCTGTGGCATCACTAATCACAACGGTTTTAAGATTTGTGCAACCTTCAAATGCACTTATGCCAATGCTAACGACGTTCTTTCCTACATTTACGCTCGTGAGAGAGGTCTGATTTTCAAAGGCATCATCCGAGATAAGAGTTACGCTATCGGGAATGACGACAGATGTGAGTTTCTTTTCGCTCTTAAATGCACCGTATCCAATCTCTACTACGGGAAGGCCTTTGTACTTTGAGGGGATAACGATGTTACCGCCCTTGTACCCTGCGCCAACTCTGTCAAGCTCGTATCCCGACTTGTCAGCAGTAAGCTTGAAAAGAAATTCATATTCAAAGTTGCAAGCATCACAAATGCCATCTTCATTATCGTCAACGTGGTTATCACATTCTTTATTGCAAGATGCAAGAAGGGTTACACACATAATGGCAAATGTTAAAAATGCGAATAATTTCTTCATAGTTTTTCCTCCGTCATTCAGTAGTGCTGTATTCAGCAATCAGTTCATCAAGATTTTCGATTAGCTGATAGTACACACTCCTGTTATCACCAATATAAAAATATTCTCCCTTAATGAAGTATACTCTTTCGCCATGTATTTCGAAGTAATGAGTGGGAAGCTCATCATTAAGGTAAATATCATCTGTAAGCTCTGTAAATTCAAACTCAGAAAATGGGATTTCGCAAACGGGAGTTTCATCCATAAGATGAATTTGGCAAGGATTATACTGCCTCTCGAATCCGTAACGAGTTACAAAATCAGTTCCGTCACGGAACACGGGCAAACGCACAAGCTCAAAATAGTTGCCGTTTCCATCGTGATAAAAGTCACCGTTTATAAAGTACAACTGTTTAGTTTCTCCATTATTCAAAATGAACTGAACAATAAAATATCCGCCATCAGCAATTTGAGTGGATTCTTCTGAAACAGGCTTTGAATTAAGCCAATAATATTCCTCAAAAATACTTGAAATTACCGCATCATTTATCGAGGAGGAAATATGCGTCTTTGAAACGGGAGGCAATGGGCCGCCACCGCCCGAAATCATCTTTATTTCTGCAATATCCTCGGCTGTTATTTCACCAAGCCATTCAGCTACTGCCTGATTGCGAATAAAGTGGTTGCCCTCTGCTATCTCTTTCAGAACATAGAAGCCACCGAGGGGAGCTTCCGAGTCACGGCGGAGTGAGATCATTGTGTTGTAAGTAAATTTCTTATTTCCGTATTCAAGGGTACTTGTACTCACATCGTAAATTACGAGTATGATAAATTCCACATCACCGTTTTCATCGGTGCTGCCGTCTGAAAATACGAAAACATAATCGCCTTCTAAAACCCGAAAACTTTCAAGTTCGGTGGCAGGCTCAAAATAATAGGTTGTGAAAGCACCTGCCAAAGTATTTTTCTGCTCTCCGCGTGTACCGAGATATTTATACTCTTGCAAACACAAATAATCATATATAGACTTTGCGTAAGCTTCAAATTCGTTATCAGTAAAGCTAACGTAAATATCTTCATTGTTACGGTTTACGTAATCTTTCGCGATAGTGGGCAAATCACCTACAAGGCATTCTGTTAATTTTTCTTCTGAAAACCAAGTGTTTTCTTTGTATGCATTACCACACGATACAAGACAGCATAAGCACCATAAAATAACGAAAAGTAACGTCAACGGTTTTCTCATATGGTCTCTCTCCTTATGGTAGTGATTTAAGTATATTTTAGCAAAAAACAAATAAAAAGTCAAGTGCGATATTAAGCTATAAAAATCGGCCATCCGAAGTTCTCCGTTGGCCGATTAAACGTTTGTTTTTTTGATTTAAGTACGGTTGTTATTTTAATTTGTAGATTAGTCGCCTGAATACGTCGAACGGAATTACCGAAAAGGCCATTCCAACGGCAAGGCCGAGTTGCTTTGGTGATAGGGGCGTGCACCTAAATACCTCGCCACCGCAGTAAATCATAATTATCTGTATAACCGAAATTGCCAGAATTATGACCAGAAACGGTATGTTTTTACCGATGTTTGATAGCATCCATACCCTTTCCGAGCGTGCCGCAAAGCAGTTGAATATTCCTGAGAAAATAAACAGCGCGTAGAAAGCCGTGTAAAACTCCGTGGTAGATGCACCGTATCCGTAGGCGTCCTTAAATACGTATGAGGTTAAAAACAGAATGCAAATTCCCAGGGTAAAAGCGCCTGTAATGAATATTCGCTTCAGCATATCGGCATTTAAAATAGGCTCGTCGCGTTTTATCGGTGGCTCGTTCATATAGTATTTGAGAGCCGGCTCGCCTGCGAACGCAAGTCCACCGAGTGTATCCATAATAATATTAACCCAAAGCATTTGAATTATGGTAATAGGCGTATCTATTCCGATAAACTGCCCCACGAGCGAAATACCGCAGGCCACGAGGTTCATAATCAGCTGAAAGGTTATGAATTTCCTTATTGATTTAAAAATTGTCCTGCCGTATAGAATGGTTTTGTCAAGAGCAGAAAAGCTGTTATCAAGTATAACTATGTCAGCGGAGCTTTTGGCAATATCGGTTCCCGCACCCATGGCAAAGCCTACGTCGGCAAGCTTTAAGGACGGCGCATCGTTTATTCCGTCACCCGTCATTCCGACTACTAAATCTATTTCCTGTGAGAGCCTTACAAGACGCACCTTATCCTGTGGCAGAGCGCGTGAAACAACTCTTATACGGGATAGTATTCCCTTAATTTCGCTGTCGGTCATTTCGTGAAGCTCGCGACTATCCAGAGCGACATGACCACATCTTTCGTTGAAAATCCCGCATTCTGTCGCTATTGCCGTGGCGGTTTCCTTGCTGTCTCCTGTTATCATAACGGTCTGTATACCAGCTCGTGTTACCTCGCGGACGGCCTCTTTTACGCCTTTTCGGATTTTGTCCTTCATAACGATAAGGGCTATAAGACATAAATCCGAGGTGTCTGCTCGCTTTGTTTGGGCAACAGCTATAACGCGCTCGCCCCTCGCGGCAGCTTTTTTATATTCACTAAATAGTGCAGACCTATCGATTTTTCCCTGATCGCCACTCTGCAAAAGCACTCTGTTTGAATTTTCAATAATCAGTTCTGCCGCGCCTTTTATTAGTGTTTTTGCATTTTTTAATGTTATGGACGAATATTTTCTCTCGCTTGAGAAGGGAATCTTCTCAACCACCTCACACCTCTCACACTCAGCGTCCGAGAAGAATGAATATATACCTCGGTCGGTCGGATTTCCCCCTGTAATTTCGCCGCCGATTTCGATAACGTCGGTATTGTATTTTGCCGAGAGAGTGAGAGATTTATATATTTCCCCGCACTTTTTTAGCGATGCTAAGGTCTTATATTCACCGTCTGCAGTTATAATTCTTTCGCATTCGGGCGCGCCCTTGGTTATCGTTCCCGTTTTGTCGGTAAAAAGTATATTAAGCGAGCCTGCCGTATCTATTCCAACAAGCTTTTTTACGTGGATTTTATCGCGCAGCATCTTCTTCATATTTGCCGAGAGCACAACGGTTATCATCATAGGAAGCCCCTCGGGAGCTGCCACTACTATAACGGTAATCATGAGCGTCAAAGTGCGTATAAAGATAGAAAAAAGATATTTTCCGTCGCTGAGCGTCTCCACAATTTCACTCATAACGAAGCCGTTGTCTACGACTATCGTATTAAAAAGAAAGGTTATGCCGACAAGAGCTGCAATTATATAGCCAATCACACTCACCTGCGTCGCCAAGCGCGTCAGTCTTAGCTTGAGTGGACTCTCGCGAGTTTGCGCCTGCACGTCCTTTGCGACCATTCCGTAGAACGTAGAGGCGCCGACACGCATAACGCGCATTACACCGCTGCCACCCGTCAGGGTTGAACCCCTGAAAACTCGGTTTTTATTTGATAGCTCCCAGCCCTCCTCACGCCCGGGTGACTTTTCGACCTCGCGCGACTCACCGTTAAGGGCGGACTGGTCTACGGTGATTTTTCCACTTATCATTTCTCCGTCGGCTTGTATTTTTTCGCCTGAAAATAAGTAGACGACGTCGCCAACGGCAATGCGCGTGGAATTAATTTTCACAAGTCGCCCATCGCGTAGAACAGATACCTCGGCCTCGGTTGCTTCTGCCTCGAGCTTTTCGAATGCTCGCTCGCTTCTGTACTCGGATACGGTAGATACCGTCGTTGAAATCAAAATAGCCGACAAAATTCCGAAAATCTCAATAAGATTACAGTTTCCGAGCGTAAATACGACCTGAACTATAAGCGCGGCAAGTAATATTTTAATTATCGGGTCGGATAAATTTTCAAAAAATCTACTCAAAAAGCCCTTTTTCTTTTCTCGTCTTAAAGAATTGTCGCCGTAGAGCTCTATAGATTTTTCAACCTCAAGTTGCGTCAACCCCGTAATTTTTTTCGACATAATAATTCCTCGCTTTTATCGTTGCTCATATAAATATATGAAATAAAAAGGTTAAAATTACCGAAAGCGACAAAAGGCGAAAGAAAAAAGACGGACGCAGCGTAACCATCAAGATAAACGCTATATCCGTCTTTTTTGAAACCCGCATGGCCGTGTAAAGCAAAAGTTTAACCCGGTTTTTTCCAGGTGGGTGCTCTCTCTGCCCCTTTGCGCTTCCAACGTCCGCTTGAAGAGGGTCGTACGAAACGATGCGCTCTTGGCGGGAGGCCTGCATCCCGAAGGCAGAAGCCGATGCTCCCTAGCAATGTGTGTAGGTTCAAATATCACAATATCACGCACCACGCAGGAAGAAAATCCGCGCTGCAAAGTGGTCGACTTATGCGTCGTAGTCAACCTCGCTGAAGAAAAGGTCGTTGAAATACTCTTCAACCTTGTCGAACTCGTCGTCGTCTTCAATGTTAGAAAGAAGCAGGTCGTCCCCATCCTCCTCGACTGCGAGAATTACGTACTCCTCTGCGTCCTCGTCATTTGCGGGAACGAGCGCAAAGTAATCCTTATCGTCGATAGTTGCCTTTGCAAGAAGCTCAAAATCAAGCTCCTCACCGGTTTCCTCGTCGGTAAGAGTAAATATGGGAGCCTCGTCAATCTCCTCGTTGATATTCTTTTCAATATCTGCCATTTCTATAACTCCATTCTATGTTTTTTGATTATATTTTATACTAATTTTTTAATAATGTCAATACGTTTTTACTTAATTTAAGGGGCTAATTTTCATATTAACTCTGCGAGTATATGATTACTGACGTAGAAGCCTTGTTCGGTAAGAGATATACGCCCATCGCCCACCGTTAAATAACCTCCCACGGAGAGCTTAGTAACAAGCTCTGTGCGTGTAGCCATAAAATCTTCACCAAAGCTCTTTTCGTATTCCGAAAGCGATATGCCCTCCTTAAGTCGTAGACCGAGCATAGCGTACTCGAAGCGTCTATCATCGAAAGAAAGCACGTCGCTTTTAATACGACGGTGGGATTTGTCATTTATATAGCCGCTAAGACTCGTCGTGTTTGCGTATCTTACACCTTGAAAGCATGAATGAGCGGCAAGACCTACTCCGATATAATCCTCACAGTGCCAATATTTCAAATTGTGCCTGCACTCGCGTGAATTAAGCGAATAATTTGAAATTTCATAATGCGAATACCCCGCCCCTCTTAATTTTTCGGCAGCGTGATAGTACATATCGCACTCCTCGTCCTCGCTCGGCAAGGTAAGAGACGGGCGCTTATTGTATAGCGGTGTGCCCTCCTCCAAAATGAGCGAGTATAGTGATATATGCTCGGGACGATGGGAGATAATCTCGGATAACGTTTTATCAAGGCTCATGAGGGTCTGCTCGGGAATTGCATACATCAAATCAACGTTGACGTTGCCAATGCCTGCATCTCTCACAGCCTTGTAGGTATCAAGGAAGTCGTTGTATGAATGTATTCTGCCTAGAATTTTCAGCTCATTTTCGTGAATTGATTGGAGTCCTATGCTAATTCTGTTTACACCGAGAGTCTTGAGGTCCAAAGCCTTTTTTTGAAGCTCCGTGGCGGGATTTGCTTCCAAGGTAACCTCTGTATTCGGTAAAAGGCGAAAGGCCTTTTCAACAGAGCGCATAATTTTTGCGAGCTGATGCACCGAAAGAAGCGAGGGGGTTCCACCGCCGATAAAGACTGTATCAAGTGTAAGGTTAAGCTCGCGATAGCTCTCTATTTCTTCCACGAGGGCGTCGACGTACTCTTCCGTTAGAGAAATGTCAACCGACGAGGTAGGAAACGAGCAAAAATCGCAATACGCGCACTTTTTTATGCAAAAGGGGATATGAACGTACAGTCCTATCGGTTTAGTTTTCATCGTTAAGTCTGAGAACTGCCATAAATGCCTCGGGCGTAACCTCTACGCTACCGAGCTTACGCATCTTCTTCTTTCCCTCTTTTTGTTTTTCAAGCAGCTTTTTCTTTCTGGTAATATCACCGCCGTAGCACTTAGCAAGCACGTCCTTGCGCATAGCCTTGACTGTTTCGCGGGCTATAATCTTTGAGCCTATAGTTGCCTGTATCGGAATTTCGAAAAGCTGGCGCGGTATGTTCTCCTTGAGCTTTTCTGCTATTTTTCTCGCTCTTGAATAGGCTCTCTCCTCGAATACAATAAACGAAAGCGCATCGACAATTTCACCGTTGAGCATAAAATCGAGCTTGACAAGCTTCGACTGCTTGTAGCCCTTTAGCTCGTAGTCGAGAGATGCGTAGCCCTTAGTTCTGCTCTTGAGCGCATCAAAGAAATCGTATATTATCTCGTTAAGAGGCATCTCGTAGTGTATCTCTGCTCTTTCCGTGTCAATATATTTCATATCGATAAATACGCCACGCCTATCCTGGCAAAGCTCCATTATGCCGCCGATATACTCGGTGGGTGTAATAATGTTCGCTTTCATTATAGGCTCGTAGGCCGAGCTTATTTCGTCGGGCGATGGGAATTTAGAGGGGTTGTCTATCATAACCGTCTCACCGCCTCTAAGCTCTACCTTGTAGATAACCGAGGGCGCGGTAGTTATTAGGTCAAGATTAAATTCACGCTCAAGCCTCTCCTCTATTATCTCCATGTGAAGAAGACCGAGGAATCCGCATCTAAAGCCGAAGCCTAGCGCTATCGAGGTCTCGGGCTCAAAAACGAGAGATGCATCGTTGAGCTGAAGCTTTTCAAGCGCTTCTCTAAGGTCGCCGTACCGAGCGCCGTCGGCGGGATATATGCCCGAATAAACCATTGGGTGCACCTCACGGAAGCCCGGGAGTGCCTCGGCTGCGGGATTATCCGCACCCGTGATGGTATCGCCTACTCTTGTGTCGCCAACCGTCTTAATCGAGGCCGTTATATATCCAACCTCACCTGCCGAGAGAGTATCGCACTTTTTAAGGCCAAAGGGCTCCATGGTGCCGATTTCTACCACCTCAAACTCACTGCCCGTAGCCATGAGCTTGATTTTGTCCCCTGCCGTGATGCGTCCGTCAATTATTCTAATATAAACTACAACTCCAAGATACGGGTCGTAGTGTGAGTCGAATATTAGCGCCTTGAGAGGTGCATCGGGGTCGCCCTTAGGCGCAGGTATCTCGGTGACTATCTTCTCAAGAATATCCTCGATATTTACACCGTTCTTTGCTGAAACCGCAGGACAGTCCTCTGCCGGTATGCCTATAATATCCTCAATTTCACGCCTTGCGCCTTCAATATCGGCTGAGGCGAGGTCAATTTTGTTAATAACCGGCAGAATTTCAAGGTCGTTATCTATAGCAAGATATGCGTTAGCAAGAGTTTGAGCCTCAACACCCTGAGTAGCGTCAACGACGAGAAGCGCGCCTTCACAGGCTGAAAGCGAGCGAGAAACCTCATAGCCGAAGTCAACGTGGCCGGGGGTGTCGATAAGATTATAGATATATTCATTGCCGTCGCTTGCCTTGTATGAAAGCCTTACGGCGCGGGCCTTGATGGTAATACCGCGCTCGCGCTCGAGGTCCATATTATCAAGTACCTGCTCCTCCATATCTCTAACGGCTACCGTCTTGGTCTTTTCAAGCAGGCGGTCGGCTAGAGTGGATTTACCGTGGTCAATGTGTGCAATTATAGAGAAATTTCTAATCTGCTTCTGTTTATCTGTCACTTTTTTCAAATCCTCTGGTTAAACTTCTGTTAATTTCTTAGCGTCGCGCTCGTAGAGCTTAATCTTTTCTGCAATTTCTTCAAGCGTATCGCCGTGAGATAGAACGTAGATTTTAATTTTAGGCTCGGTACCCGAGGGGCGAACAATAATCTTATCCTCGTTTGCGAGCGTGTAGTAAAGCACGTCGCTCTCAGGCTGTCCCGTAGATACCACCGAGCCGTCTGCGAGAGAGGTGACGGTGGCCTTCTTGTAGTCACCTATTTTGCTGATTTTTATACCGCCAAGCTCTTCCGGGGGGCATTCGCGAAGTCCTGACATAATTCTGCGTCTTTTTTCGATTCCGTCAAGCCCCTCCATATAGATATCTATCATGGCTTCCTTATAATATCCGTACTCCTTATAAAGAGCCGTGAGAGCATCAAAGAGCGTCATCGAGCGCTTCTTGTAGTAGGCGGTCATCTCGAGTATTATCATAGAGGCCTCAACTGCGTCCTTGTCGCGAGCGTAGGAGCCGAGAAGATATCCGTAGCTCTCCTCAAATCCGAGGATAAAGCCGTCGGTATTTCCACAGCTCTCGTAGTTCTTGATAACCTCGCCTATGAACTTAAATCCTGTGAGAACGTCGTGTATTTTTACGTTATTTGCCGTTGCGATTTTATACGCCATATCGGTCGAAACGATGCTCTTGACACAGTAGGAGCCGTCGGTAAGCATACCCTTCTCTCTACGCTGCTTAATAGCGTAGTCGAGCAAGAGCGCACCCATCTGGTTGCCGGAAATCGTAGCAAAGCTACCGTCGGGAGTGCGGGACATAACTCCAACTCTGTCGGAATCGGGGTCGGTGGCGATAATCAAGTCAGATCCTACCTCGTTTGCAATATCAATACCGAGAGTAAATACCTCTTTATACTCGGGATTAGGCTTGACAACCGTTGGGAAGTCACCGTTTGGCGTCATCTGAGCATCAACGAGATACAGATGCTTAAGACCCATTGTGGCAAAAATTTTAGGCACGAGCTTATAACCTGCGCCATGAAGAGGTGTATAGACAACCTTCAGGTCGTCGGCAACGCTCTTTATAGCATCGGGATTTATCGAGCTTTCCATAACGGCTGCGATATAGAGCTCGTCAAACTCCTCGTTAAGCTCTACGATAAGTCCCTTGGATTTCGCCTCGTCGTAGTCCATAATATCGGTGGTGTCGAGAACATCAAAGCTCTCGCGCTCGCGCGATACGACTGTTGCCTGCTCGGGACCTATTTGCGCGCCGTCCTCCCAATAAGCCTTGTAACCGTTGTATTCCTTGGGATTATGAGAGGCTGTGATGTTAATTCCCGCCATTGTACCAAGCTTCTTTACTGCAAACGAAAGCTCGGGTGTTGGACGTATTCCGTCAAAAATATAAGACTTAACACCTGCGCCTGCAAGTACACAGGCGCTGACGCGCGCAAACTCGCGTGAATTGTTTCTTGAGTCGTACGCGATAGCTACTCCACGCTCTCTACCGCCCGAGGATTTAACCAGTTTTGCGATACCTCTTGTAGTATGCGCTACGGTAAAACGGTTCATAGCACCCGGACCCATATTCATAGTAGAACGCAGACCTGCGGTACCGAAATCCATATAGGAAGAAAAGCGCAGCTCCTTTAATTCCTCGTTATCCTTAATTGAAATAAGTTCCTCGCGCTCGCTCTCGGTAATAGCAGCCGAGCCGAGCCAACGCTCGTATTCAACACAGTATTTTTTCATAATTACCTCCGTTATACGTTTTCTTCGCCCAAGGCGGTTTCGAGTGCAAGCGCAAGCTGGTCAGGACAGGACGTTCCCTTAAAGCCACACTTGATTCCCTTGATTTTGCCGATGGCGTCCTTGGCATTCATACCCTTTACCAGAGAGGCAACTCCCTGCGTATTTCCAGCGCATCCGCCAACGAAAGCGCAGTCGGTTATTATACCGTCCTCAAGCTTGATTTTAATCATTCTCGAGCAGGTACCTCGAGTTTTGTATTCTATTTCTTTTGTCATATTTTTCTCCAAGTTATTCTAGATTTTTGTATATTCCAACCGCTGTATAAGACGCACAAAAAAGAGTAAGATACGAAAGAAGCGTGGCAAAACCTTCACCACCGTCACGAAATACTACCGAATAGAACTCCCTAGGACCACTCTCGGTATCGAACGAAATCGTACCGATTCTGTATATTCCGTGTCCGAAGTACTCGCTCGCAAACAAAATCTCACAAAGAGGGGTCTCGGTGTCCTTAGGTATGCGTATTTCAAGATATCTGTCGTCGCCCTCAGCGCCCGAAAGCTCAACAAAATTCTTTGAAATAAGAGCGTATTTCATATCTGCGCTACCGTCAAAGCCAAAAACCGGCGTGACGGATATAATTTTATAATCCCCCTCGAAAATGAGCTGTGCAACGCTGTGAATTCTCACACCACCCTTCTCCTCAAGAGGCACAAGCCCAAAGGAAACTGCCCCCTCAGAAATCATGCGCGAGGCTTCCTTGAAGCTGTGGGCATATCTTACCCTTGAATTTTCATAATCCTGCGAAAATACGTCGTAGGCCTCGTCGGCAAAAGGATTTTTAACATACACGAAGGTGTTATCAGGATTATCTCGCTTAAGGAAATCGGCCTCGGTAACTCTCTTGACCTTCTCGTTAAAAATCTCGTGTATCAGCTCGCAGAAAACGACCTTATCGAGTGAGGCAAGCTGTAAAAGATATTCCTTCACTCTCTCTCGATTGCGTTCGTTAGAGGTGTCGCATGGCGACTTAGACAGGGGAAAATCAATCTCGGATATCACCGATAGAACGTCGTGTATTTCCACCTCGTCAAAAATATCCCGTGCGCTATGAATCAAATCGGATGCAAGCTCGTGAAGCTCACATATTCTCGCTTCTTCAAGCAAGGACTGCTCGTGAGATATACGTTTCACGTTTGCGACTGTAACGTCGGTATTAACTATGTCAAATTCACCTCTCACGGCCGCCCCTCCCTTCAAAAATAAGAAAAATAAAAAATTTATCGTTTTAAAATATTTTTACATATAAATTATACAATATTTTTTTCTAAATTACAATAGGATTGAGCTTTTTTTAGAATTTGTGCGCATTTTTTAGAAAATATATTGATTTTTAGATATAGTTATGCTATAATATCATGCAGAACCTAGGTTCTATTTGCCGGTATGGTGGAATTGGCAGACGCGTCGGACTCAAAATCCGAAGGTAGCAATACCGTGTCGGTTCGACCCCGACTACCGGCACCAGAGCGCACCCAACAGGGTGCGCTTTTTCTTTATTTATCAAAAAACGATGCAAACTTAAAAGGCGGACAGCTTTGTGCTATCCGCCTTTCTGCCCTAAAATAAGAGCCGAATATTACTTTTTAAGTCTCGCTTCGAGTGCTGCGAGCTCATCGTAAAGCTCAGCGGGAACTCTATCGCCGACCTGCTCGTAGAACTTCTTGATTGCTGCGCAATCCTCAAGCCAAAGCTCCTTGTCAACTGAGAGAAGGTCGCGGATGGTTTCTACGGATATATCAAGGCCTGTGATATTGATGTCCTCAGCGTAAGGAACGTATCCGATGGGAGTCTCGATAGCATCAACCTTGCCTTCGCAACGGTCGAGTATCCAGGAAAGAACTCTCATATTGTCACCGAAGCCAGGCCATACGAAGTGTCCCTCGTCGTCGGTTCTGAACCAGTTTACGTGGAAAATCTTCGGGGGGTTCTGAATTTTCTTGCCCATATTAAGCCAATGTGCCCAATAATCACCCATATCGTAGCCAACGAAGGGGCGCATAGCCATGGGGTCGCGACGAACTACGCCGACAGCACCTGCTGCTGCTGCGGTAGTCTCGGACGCCATAATCGAGCCAACGAAGGTACCGTGCTGCCAAGAGGTCGACTGATACACAAGAGGAGCTGTCTTAGCACGACGTCCACCGAATACGATAGCCGAAATCGGTACGCCTGCGGGGTCGTTGAACTTATCGGAAATGCAGGGGCAATTCTCTGCCATAGCGGTAAATCTGGAGTTAGGGTGTGCACCTGAGGTGTTAACCTTATCTGCCTTATCGTACTTCTTAAAGTCCCACTTCTCGCCCTTCCAGTTGAGTGCGTTCACAGGAGGATTATCGTTAAGGCCCTCCCACCAAACAGTATTGTCATCAAGGTTATGACATACGTTGGTGAATATGCAATCGCGCATTGAGGTGTAAAGAGCGTTGGGGTTGGACTTTTCGTTAGTACCGGGAGCAACACCGAAAAAGCCGTTCTCGGGGTTGACAGCCCAAAGTCTGCCGTCCTTACCTACACGGAGCCATGCGATATCGTCGCCTACGCACCAAACCTTATATCCGCGCTCTCTGTAAAGCTCGGGAGGAATGAGCATTGCAAGATTGGTTTTTCCGCAAGCAGAGGGGAATGCTGCGCTGATGTACTTAACGTCTCCGTTAGGATATTCTACGCCGAGAATGAGCATGTGCTCTGCCATCCAGCCTTCCTTACGTCCAAGGTAGGAAGCAATACGAAGTGCAAAACACTTCTTGCCGAGAAGAACGTTTCCTCCGTAACCGGAGTTAACAGACCAGATAGTGTTATCCTCGGGGAAATGAC
>JAGBTM010000009.1 GCA_017631325.1 Clostridia bacterium | reverse complement strand
TTGGGCTGACGAGCAAAGGTGTACGCTCGTACACCGAGCAAGGAAACGGAAATAGAAAAAAGAAGATACCACGGCAGAGCCACGGTATCTTCTTTTTTCGGTTATGCCTAAATGCGAAGCCCCTAACATTTATCTACTCGCCTAAATGCGAAGCCCTTAACATTTATCTACTCGCCTAAATGCGAAGCCCCTAACATTTATCTACTCGCCTAAACGCGAAGCCCCTAACATTTATCTACTCGCCTAAATGCGAAGCCCTTAACATTTATCTACTCGCCTAAATGCGAAGCCCCTAACATTTATCTACTCGCCTAAACGCGAAGCCTCTAACATTTATCTACTCGCTTAAATGCGAAGCCACTAATATTTATTTTTGGCTTAACCTAGATATTTTTTGCCATTTTGCAAATAATCATTTACAAAAATCGCCTATTTTTATTTTTCCTGCATTATCAGGCCGTAGGAGCCGTCCTTTCTTTTGTACACTACGCGCACGTCGCCCGTTTCGGAGTCGGTGAAGGCGTAGAAGCTGTGACCGATAAGGTTCATTTGAAGTATTGCTTCCTCTGGAGCCATTGGCTTAAAGGGGAAGGTCTTTACTCTTATGCTAAGCTCAGGCTCCTCTTCGTATTCGTCGTCATCGCCTATCTCGTATACGAAGGCGTCTTGTTTCATTATTTTTTCCAGTCTGGTTTTATTCTTGCGTATTTGTCTTTCAAGACTCTCTACGGCTCTGTCAAGAGCAGTTATAAAGGTTTCGCACTCTTCCTCACTTCTAAAGGTGGTGCCACCGTAATTTACGGTAATCTCAATGATTTTTGCTCCCTTGCGCACCTTACAGGTAACGTAAGCCTCAGCGTCCTCGCCGAAGAACTTGTCAAGGCGCAAAAGCTTCTTCTCAATGGAGAGCTTTAAGGATTCGCGCACTGTCATTTGCTTGCCGTAAATCGTAATCTTCATAGGTGTACCCTCTCACACTTTTTGTGAGATTTCCTTTCTTGCTTTTTGGAAAGCGCATCTCGGTGTATTGGTAATTTATAAAAGATTTGCTTCCTATATATATTATAGCATAATTATTGTGAAAAATAAACAGTTTTTTATAAAAAATCGCCAAAAAATTGACACTTGTTGCCAAATTGTAAATTAATTTGCCACACTGCTTCAATGTGCGTAAAATTAATTGACAGAGGGGCTGATTTATGGTAAAATAAGAAATGGGCTTTGTTTGTCTTGTGGACGGCAGGGCTTTTGACTTTGATTTTTGGTTTGGCTTGCCCCGGATTTGCTGTGAGTTGATTTTTGGTATTGATGCAAGCGCACGCGTATCAAAGTTGTTTTGATTTTAAACTAAACGGTAGGGATTAGAAATGGCAAAGAACTCGAATTATCAGACTGCAAAGCGTGAGCGCGAAAGGCTTGAAAAAGAAGCGGCGCTCAAGCAGGCAAAGCGAAATAAAATCTTGACGTGGACCTTGATACCCACAGCGGTGGCGATTATAGTGGCGCTTGTGGTGGCGCTTCTGTCCTCGCTCGGTGCATTTGGATACAAGGTGACGCACACGGCGAAGATAGTTATAGACGGCTACGGAACGGTAGAGCTTGAGCTTTACGGTGAGGAAGCGCCGATAACCGTTGCGAATTTCGTCAAGCTCGCGAACGAGGATTACTACGACGGCAGCTATTTCTACCGAATAGTACAAGGTTTTATGGCGCAGGGTGGCGCCGGTGGCTCGAGTGACGGAACCGCCGCGACCATAAAGGGCGAGTTCTCTGCGAACGGAGTGAATAACCCCATAAAGCACGAGAGGGGCGTTATCTCGATGGCGAGGGCCACGAGCTACAACAGCGCATCGGCCTCGTTCTTCATAATGCAACAGGCTAACGAAAACCTCGACGGAAACTACGCCGCATTTGGTAAGGTTACGAGAGGAATGGATATTATCGACAGGCTTTGTGCGGGTAGAAATACGGATTTGACCGGTCAATATTACAGCATCAGAATACTCGAGGTGTTCGTCTACGAGGCTTAAATAAGCTTAAATAAAAAGTGTCCTTGGCAGGCTTCAAAGCTTTAATGCCAAAGGACACTTTTTATTTTTGTTTTAAGATTCGCGGGGCTGTTTTACTTATATTTAGGGCGTGTGCAAGCTGTTTTTCATTCGTTTTAAGGCTTTTTGCGGCTGTTTTTGTTCGTAAGCTCGTACCGTTTCGCTTTTGGTTTTTCTTAAATCTTGTTGCGCGGTTGCTAAATAAAGTTGCCGCTAAAAAGTGCATCGTTAAAAGAGCATTATAAAGAGAGTAGCATTAAAAGAATATCACTCAAAGAATATCTTAGAAAGAGTGTCTTTGAAGTGACATATCGCTAATTTAAATCTTGAAAACCCGACCCTCGCGGCGAGGCTTCTCGTCGGGGTAATCGCCCTCGCGATAGCCTACGATTATATTTGCAACGCCCTCGTATTCACCCTCGACACCGACGGATTTGAGCCACGTTTTCCATTCGGGGCTCTCGAAGGTTTCCTTTGCTCTGTGTATCCAGCACGAGCCAAGTCCGAGCGAATGCGCGGCAAGCATCATATTAGCCGCGACGAGCGTGGCATCGTAAAGCGAGGTGCTGACGCTCTTGTCCGCCAGCACGACGAGTACTGCGGGTGCGTTATAAAACGGGTCGGCGGCAGCTCCCGGAATTGCGACCTTGGAGGAGAGAATTTTGGCATTTGCCAAAGATAACGCGTCGCGCACTGCCTTGTCCGTTACGGCTACTATGATAGCTCCCTGCTTGTTTCGTCCGCTTGCGGCATCAAGTCCTGCGCTTATGACTTTATCTACTAGCTCGCTCGGTGGCATTTCAGATTTGTATTTTTTGATACTGCGACGCTCGTGAATACATTTTAAAACCTCGTTCATTTTAATTCCTCTTTGTGCTGAATTTCAAAAAATTGATTTGATTATATTATACCACGGGCAAAAGAAAAATTCAATACTCGAAAAATTAATGGTAAAATATGGATAACTAATTCGTTTTGTCAACATTGTACACTTTAGCATGGTGAACTAAATGGTTATTTTACACTTTTTTGGTAATCGCAAAAAAAGTTTTGAAAACTCAGAAAAAAAGTGAACGAAAAAACTTGACAAAGGGGGGCCGTGTCACTATAATGGTAGTATATTTTATTTTTAGGAGGATTTCAAATGGCTAGAATTTACAATTTTTCTGCAGGTCCGTCAATGCTGCCTGAGGCCGTATTAAAGAGAGCGCAGAGTGAACTTTTAGAGTATGGAGAGTGCGGTCAGTCCGTAATGGAGATGTCTCACAGGTCAAGTGAATATCAGGCTATTATTGATGATGCTGAAAAGACGCTACGCGAGATAATGAATATTCCTGAAAATTACAAGGTGCTTTTTCTTCAGGGCGGAGCTTCAACGCAGTTCGCTATGGTGCCATTGAACGTTATGACGCGCTCGGGCAAGGCGGATTTCGTCATCACGGGACAGTGGGCTAAGAAGGCGTACAAGGAGGCATCGAGATACGGCAAGGCGAGAGCTATCGCCACCTCTGAGGACGAAACCTTTTCGTACGTTCCAAAGATTACACCTGATATGATAGATCCCGAGGCAGACTATCTTCATATTTGTATGAATAACACTATATACGGCACGCGCTACACCAAAATACCCGAAACGAACGGTGTAACACTTGTCGCTGATATTTCAAGCTGCATTTTGTCTGAGCCGATTGACGTGTCGAAGTTCGGTATTCTTTATGCCGGCGCGCAGAAAAACGTTGCTCCTGCAGGACTTACCATAGTTATTATAAGAGAGGACCTTATCGGTCGCGCTATGGATATTACCCCCACTATGCTTAACTACCAAACTCACTCGGAAAATGGCTCAATGTTCAACACGCCCCCCTGCTACTGCATCTATATCGCAGGCCTTGTATTCAAGTGGATAAAGGAGCTTGGAGGACTTGACGAAATGAAGAAAATAAACGAGAAAAAAGCAAAAATTCTTTACGATTTTCTTGATAGCTCGAAGATGTTCAAGGGAACTGTGAAGAAAGAGGACCGCTCGCTTATGAACGTTCCGTTCGTAACGGGTGACGGAGAGCTTGACAAGAAATTCGTCAGTGCGGCGAAGACACGCGGCTTTGTTAACCTTAAGGGCCATAGAAGCGTTGGTGGTATGAGAGCATCGATATACAACGCAATGCCGATAGAGGGTGTTGAGGAGCTTGTCAGATTTATGAAGGAGTTTGAAGATAAAAATGGAAACGTTTAAGATAAAAGCATACAATAAAATATCTAAAGTAGCGGCCGATACTCTCGGTAACGGATACGAGATTTCCGACAGTGCAGAGCAGCCCGTCGGTGCGATAGTCCGCTCGGCAAAGCTTCACGACGAACAGTTTCCCGAGAGCCTTTTGGCAATAGCGAGAGCTGGTGCCGGCGTTAACAATATTCCGATAGAAAGACTTACCGATATGGGCGTTGCCGTATTCAATACTCCCTCGGCAAATGCAAACGCGGTTAAGGAGCTTGTGATTTTAGGACTTCTTATTTCCTCGAGAAAGGTTGTTCCCGCTATTGAGTGGGCAAAGGAGCTCAAGGGCCGCGGTGACGAGGTCGGAGCCTTGGTTGAAAAGGGAAAGGGAGCGTTCGTAGGCCCCGAAATCAGAGGAAAAACCCTCGGTGTTATAGGACTTGGCGCAATAGGCGTGCTCGTTGCTAACGCGGCGCACCATCTCGGTATGACGGTAGTAGGATACGATCCCTTTATTTCTCTGCAGAACGCTTGGAACCTTTCGCATCATATAAAACGCGCAGAAAATATAAGCGAGATATATGAGAAGTGCGATTATATCTCCCTCCACATTCCACTCAACAAGGACACAAAGGACACGATAAACAAGGACGTAATTTCCAAAATGCGCGACGGTGTCCGTATTCTCAACTTTGCGCGTGACGGACTTGTGAACAGTCAAGATATGATAGAGGCTCTTGGCTCGGGCAAGGTAAGCTCTTACGTCGTTGATTTCCCGACCGACGAGATGATAAACGTGCCCGGTGTCGTATGTATTCCTCACCTTGGCGCGTCAACTCCCGAATCGGAGGACAACTGTGCGGTTATGGCGGCACACGAGCTTGCCGACTATATTGAAAACGGAAATATTACAAACTCTGTAAATCTCCCTGCGGTATCTATGCCAAGAAGCGCACAGATGCGCGTGACGGTAATTCATAAGAACATTTCGGGTATGCTCTCTGCTATTACGAGTGCTGTTGCAAGCGACAACACGAATATAGAAAATCTTGTGAACAAATCTCGTGGAGAATACGCATATACTATTCTGGATATAAACAAAACCGACGCAAAATCAGTAGAAAAGCGCCTTTATGAATTAGAAGGTATCATTAGAGTGAGAATAATTTAAAGGCTGCAGTCGTATCAGCCTAAAACTGCTTGAAGCAAGCTCTAAAGAAGGTCGAAGTCTATGCTTTGCCGTTTTCCGAAATTCAAAAAAAACTCAAAACGTCTTGACAAGTCACCGGTAAGGTAGTAAAATATCTGTATCAAGGGAGGCGTGTTGAGTTATTGTTGCGTATCCCGTGCTTTTGAAAGGTAAATTATGAGGTTTTCAAATCTACATACACACACCACCTATTCCGACGGTAAAAATACCGTTAGAGAAAACATAGAGGCGGCAATAGAAAAGAATATGCTCTCTCTTGGATTTTCCGACCATAGCTTCACGCCTTGCGACCAAAGCTACTGCATGAAGCTTGAAAATTATGGCAGGTACAGAGCAGAGATATCCGAGCTAAAGCGTGAATACGAGGGCAGACTTCCTATATTCACGGGACTTGAAAAGGACTATTATTCCGAGATTAATAACGAAGATTTCGACTACGTTATTGCCTCGGTGCATTACATTATCAAGGACGGCAAGACACACCCTATCGACCACTCTCCCGAGCTTCAGACGTGTTGCATAAACGAGTCGTTTTTCGGCTCGGCACTCGATATGGCAAAGAGATACTTTGAGCTCGTCGTTGAAAATGCAAGGCTCTCGCGTCCTGACGTGATAGGTCACTTTGACGTTATAAACAAGTTTAGTCTTATGCCCGAGGATAGCGAGGCGTACGTAAAAATTGCGAGCGAGGCGCTCGTTGAAACGTCAAAATATTGCAAAAGATTTGAGATAAACACCGGCGGTATATCAAGAGGCTGGAGAAAGACCCCTTATCCTAACAGAAATTTACTTGAGCTTCTTTTGAAAAACGGCTGCGAGGTCGTTATAAACAGTGACTCGCACAAGGCCGAGAACCTTGATTTTTTCTTTGAGGAGAGCGCACACATTCTTCGCGAGGTGGGATTTGAGAGCTACTCTTGTCTTATGCCTTGCGGTTTTGTGAAAATGCCGCTTTGAGCCGCGGAGCCTTGCAAACAAGATAAGGCTTCAAAATGCTGGCTAAAGCAAACGTGGGCATAGGTCGGAAGACACCGGAACACAGAACGGTAAAATCCCATGTCGGTTAAAATAAACGGAAAACGAACCAATCGAGCGAATAAACTACGACCCGCTAAACGAAAAACCAACAGAAAAAGCAAATTAAAAATACAGGCCGAGGGCGAAAAATTGACACGCCCTCGGCCTTTTTATGAAAATATGCAAAAAATTAATTAAAAAACAGAAGAGACTTAAAAATTATCTACGTCTTAATGCACGTCTGACTTCCGCTCTGATTTTCTCTCTGTATGCCTCCCACTCGTCAAAGAGCATCATAGATGACATAAATGCAAGAGCCGCTGCTGCGACAAGCACTATCATACCTATCGCTTCAAGTCCGGGCCAGGCAATGAGTATGTTCGACGCGAGAAAGAGGATAATCGCGCCCGCTTTAAGGAAGAAGGGAAGCGACATTATCTTGAAGGTGGGGTATCTTATCGAGAGAAGAATACCGAGAATGAGAATGATCCACAAAAAGAGGTCTTCGTGCTGCTCTGTATAAGAGCCTGCGAGCATTACGCAAGCGTAGTATGCAAAGATTACGCCGGGAATTATCGGAACGAGAGAGGTTGCCTCAAAGCCTACCTCATCTTCGATGGGGTCGAAGATAAAGGGCGAGCCGATAAAGAAAACTGCGCCAACAAGAAGCGAAACACCGCAAAGGGTGTTATAAGCCGTGAGTCCCTCCTCGCCCATGAAAGCGCCCTCAAGAAGAATGAGAGCTCCGAGCCAAATGAGAAAGAAGAGCGAGAAGCCCATAAAGGCGTATTGATTTTTTCTAGACATACTGCACCTCCTTATCTGAACGCCGCTTGTGTAAACACAAGGTAGCAGCGTAATACGTGGAATGCAAAGGCCAAAACCATAACTAAAATTCTGAGCCATGCGCCAATTCCAAAGGCCAAATCAAGAATGAACATTGCGCCTGCAAGAACGTAGGCCATAGGAACGAGAAGTCCTATCTCACGGGTGAGCGGTGAGATGTAGAAGCGGGTGTTTTCGTTTGCGAGCATAACTCCAAGTCCTACCGCAACACCCGAGATGACGAGGAAAATAAAGAGCATAAGCTCCATCTCGCCGAGAAAATCGGGCAGATACGCTATCATACCCGCGGCAATAATCGTAGCAACAAGAACACCTATTCTATAAAAGAGGTTAGTTGCTACGTATTCGTTGCCAAATCTGTCAAAAATGCCGATTTTGACAACTATACTAGGGAAAAACGATATAATTCCGTAGAAAACAAGTGCTATTCCTATGCCGTAGAGGATAATATTCAGAAGGCTCATTCCGAGTATTCCTATAAGAAGCAGGGGAAGAGCGAAGAGTGAGTTGAACAAAATATAGAGTATTCTGTTCTTTAGTACTTTCTTGTCCATTGTGGTCTCCTTTTTAATTTTTAGGTCAATAACATATTAGCATTTTATTTAAGAAAAGTCAACAAAAACTTTTCTTGTATTGTGGGCGCTACACCGATAGCACTAGAAGCGCTCGGTCCTGAAGCTGTCGGTGCAGATGGTCGGGAACTCGGGATCTCCCCAAGCCGCGTGATACTTGAGCTCGCCGTGGAGTCTGCCGTCGGTGTCCTTGACGCCGTATTTTAAGGCGCTGATTTTCGGCTCGTGTCCTATGCCCGCCTCGAAATTAACCGTACCGATTCTAACGTTGCAGGGACCCTTTGGCATACCGAAAAGGTCTATATCAGTCGTCGAAATTATGACGGTGTTATGCTGTGCAACGATGTGGTTGATATCCGACAGGTGCGAGCTGTCGTGGAAGGTAATACCCTCCTCACAGTTGTGAATATACAGATAATCTGCAACCACGTGCTCGCCCGCAACGATACCGTAGCGGAAGCCCTGTACGGCTACGTTCCTTACGACGTTGTTGTCGTTCTGGTCACCCGAGAGGATAAGTCCTGCCGCGTGGGTGGGGTTCAGTTGAAGCTCCTTTCCGAGAATGGTGTCACCCACGTTCTCCGAGAGCGAGAACTGACAGTCAACAATCTCTACGCGGCTGACGTTCTGAAGGTTAGCGCCGCCCTGGGTGGGGTACATTTTGTCGGTGTTCATAGGAACTCTTATGTCAAGGTTTGCCATAGTGAATTTTATGGCGCTGAATTTACCCTTAAGCATATCGCCCTCGGGTGCGGCGATTATAGAATAAGGGCGCTTCGTACCGTCTCGCTCCTCGGGTGCTTCCCAATCCGAGAAAATTCTGACGTTGTTTGCGCCGAGGGGCTTGTCGAGGTATTTAACGAAGCGGGTGGGCTTTCTGCCAAGCTTAAGCCACTCGGGCTTGATGACTATGTAAGAGTTTAACAGCTGCGGCGGAGCTTCACCCTCGAGCATGATATTCGACCGTCCCGGAGGTATCATAAGCTGTGCGCGAAGCGGCTTGCCCTCGTACTCCTCAATTGCGGGCGAGGCTATTCTGTATCCGCCCTTCGTGTAGGGGAAAAGTACTCTGCCGCAGCCGCGCTCCGCGGCGTAGTTTATGGCTGCCTGAATAGCGGCGGTATCGTCGTGAATACCGTCACCCACGGCGCCGAAATCAAATACGTTTATTCCAAAGCTACTCATCGTAATTATCTCTCCGATTCGTTTTTGCTTTAATCAGAAGCGCTCTGCCTTGAAGCTCGCGGTGGTGAGTGTGGGGAACTCGTTCTCGCCCCACGCGGCGTGGTATTTAAGCTCGCCGTGAAGCCTGCCGTCGGTGTCCTTAACGCCGTATTTTAAGGCGTTTATTTTCGGCTCGTGTCCGATACCTGCTTCAAAATTCACAGCACCTATTCTGACGTTGCAGGGACCCTTAGGCATACCGTAGAGGTCTATGTCGGTCGTGGAAATTATGACTGTGTTGTGCTGAGCTACTATATGGTTTATAGAGGTGAGGTGAGAGGCGTCGTGGAAGGTGATAGCCTCCTCGCAGTTGAGGACAGTGAGGCTCTCCGCAACTACGTTCTCGCCCGCCACTATGCCGTAGCGGAAGCCCTGAGCGCAGACGTTGCGGAGGATATTGTTATCGTTCTGGTCACCCGAGAGGATAACGCCCGCGACGTGGGTGGGGTTCGGCTGAAGCTCCTTTCCGAGAATAGTATCTCCAACGCTCTCGGAGAGTGCGAACTGGCAGTCGGTGATATGCACGCGGCTGACGTTCTGAAGGTTCGCGCAGCCCTGGGTCGGGTACATTTTGTCGGTGTTCATGGGGGCTCTGAAATCGAGGTTCTTCATATTGAATTTAAAGACGCTGAATTTGCCTCTTAGCATATCACCCTCGGGAGCTGCGATTATGGAATAAGGGCGCTTCGTACCGTCGCGCTCCTCGGGCGCTTCCCAGTCCGAGAAAATTCTGACGTTGTTCTCGCCAAGCGGCACACCCGTATATTTTACGAAGCGGGTGGGCTTTCTGCCGAGCTTTAGCCACTCGGGCTTGATTACCATATACGCGTTGAGAATTCTCGGCGGCATCTCGCCCTCGAGCATAATATTAGCCGACCCCGGCGGTATCATAAGCTGCGCTCTAAGAGGTTTGCCTTCGTACTCTTCTATTGCGGGAGATGCAATTCTGTATCCGCCCTTTGTATAAGGGAAAAGTATCTTTCCACCGCCGCGCTCCGCGGTATAGTTTATGGCTGCCTGGATAGCCGCGGTATCGTCGTGGATACCGTCACCCTTTGCGCCAAAATCAAAAACGTTAATTCCAAAGCTACTCACGCCTGTTACCTCGCTTTTTATATTTGGTTTCACCCTTATTTTAGCATACGTCGGGGGGCGTGTCAACATTTTCAGAACGAAAAAGTTTCGAAATGCGACAAAAAAACGAGCTGTGGGAGAAATTCGCTTTAAATGACGCCTACCCGAGCGAAATGCAAGGTTTGAATAAAAAAGCACCCCTGCGAGCAGGAGTGCTTAATTTGTTATTGAGATAAAATTCTCAGCGCGTTTTCGCGTACTATGGCGCGATAAGCTACGGAGCTTATATTGCCCGATTTGTAGCCGTCGTCAAGAAGATTTGACAGATTTGATGCGGTGAAATCGTAGGCGGGTGAGCTGATGTCGGTTGCGAAGACTATTTGCGGATAGAATTCGTCAAAAAACTCGTAGGTATACTCAAGGTCTCTTGAGAGCGCGTTGAAGCCGCTTGCGGCGGATATGTCACAAATAAGGTTCGGGTATTTGCGCATAAGAGCGGCAATTCTGCCCTCGCGAACTATTTTACCCTTGTTGTTTTGGTGTCTTGTTTCCTCGGTGACGTCTGCGCTGATTTCGGACCAGAACGAAGCCGCGTGGGCGAGGACTGTTAGGGTGGGGAATTCTGCAAGAATTTTCTCAAGACGGACAAGACCGAGATCGTCTACCACGCCCCAGCGTATGCCAAGCTGACCGAAATGAAGAGTTACGGGAAAATTCTTTTTTGCACAGTGTGAGAAAAGTCCTATAAGACGTGGGTCGTCGATCATCATATTCGCCTGAATTTCACCTGCTCCGCGAGCGCCGCGTTCACGGAAAAAGTCGATATAGTAGGAGTAATCGGGAACCTTGTTTACGTTGTTATACGCCATTCTCGGATCGAGATAGCAGAACCAGTAAGGAAAGGTTTCGGGGTAGGCCTTTGAAATAGCCTCTGCATCGCGAGATGTGATAGGATCGTGCATGTGTTCGGGCGCGCCGCAGGACATCAGAAGACCGTATTCGATATTCAGCTTGTCGTAAACGGCGCGAACGATTTCGGGTGTCGGCCAGGTGCCGCCTCGCACACGCTCGGGGCCGCCGGGCAGGTGCGAATGGGCGTGCAGGTCTATTTTTTTGAGTGTTTTAGTTAAATCCATAGGCTTATTCCTTACAGTTCAAAGGTGTCTTTGTCGTTGCAGAATGCAACGTTTGGCATAATGGCTCTGCATTCCGAGAGAAGCTCGTCGTAGCCCTGCATAATGGGTCTGCCGTGGTGAAGAAAATAAAGGCCTGCGATATTTCTATCCTTCAGTATCTCACACAGCTCGCTCGGCTTATGGTGTCCGCTCTCGGTCAAAAGCGCATCGCAGCCGTCGGCTATAAGCTCCTCGATTTCCTCGAGCTTTTTGTAGTCACCTGTGTAAATTACACGCTTTCCCTCGGCTTCTATGAGGAAAGAGAAAGACTGAAATCCCTCGTTTGAGGGGTCTTTATGTAAATTATGCTTTGCAATTATGCGTATTTTATCGTTTTCAAAGAGGGTTCCGTCCTCAACCTTTTTGCAAACGGTTTGGTATGGAGCACGGTAAGCGCCCTCGGAATTTTTAAGCATAAGCATAACTCCGTCGAAGCTTTCCTTGGTAGGAGTGTATACGGAGATGTCACCGAATTTTGGCTCGACCTTTGTGCGTGTCCAAAGCTTTCTTATAGTCCAAAGAAGATGCGGAAGACCGCCGACGTGGTCCATGTGAGTGTGGGAGATGAAGATTTCGGAGCATGCGAGCAGGTCAACGCCCATGTTGTGAGCCGTGTGGCAGCAGCCCTCACCCGCATCAAACCAGAATACGCGTCCGTCAACCTCTATTGCAAGTGACGTGTGATGTCTGTTTGGAAAGGGCTCGGTACCCGAGCAGCTGCCGAAAACATATATTTTCATACCGTCTTTTCCTTTCGTGAGAAAATCTATTTAATGCAGTTTAAATATAAATGGGAGAGCTTAGAGCGAGGTGTAACGCCTCATCTTTTGCCTTCTGATTTTATTATAGCATTATATTCAACGGAAAACAAGCGCAAATCTTTATATTTTTGCGAGAAAATAGCAGAATATTAACATGGCATTGTAAAAACGGTGTTGCAAATAGAAAATTTAGATATTCAAAGGGCGAGGCGCATCCGCGCACCCGGTTCAAATCAAAGAGTGGCGCCTCCAAAAAAGAAAGAAGAACGGTATCCATATGGATATCGTGGTGAGAGAGCTTTTTACCCAGGTATTCGCCTATGGCGAAGATGCCCTCACCCTGCGTCTGAAATGCGAGCATTTCGATCTTCGGGTGGGGTATGTGAACTGGCGCGCATCCGCGCACCCGGTTCAAATCAAAGAGTGGCGCCTCCAAAAAAAGAAAGAAGAACGGTATCCAAACGGATATCGTGGTGAGATAGCTTTATACCCAGGTAT
>JAGBTM010000008.1 GCA_017631325.1 Clostridia bacterium | reverse complement strand
GAAGAAAAAGAATGAGAAGGAGCAGTCCGATATATAAGCGGATAATGCTTAGCTCATGCAATGCGTAGAATAATAGTAAATTGTCAATAGAAGTGCAACACTTTTAAGAAAGAGGGCTGAACAAAGCGTTCAGCCCTCAAAATTTGCGTCGCAGAAAGCAAAGAAAAAGAAATTCTAAATCATCATTACGGAGTTTTAATACACGCTGAAGCGTGATGATATGCAAAAAAGAGCGATTTTCTCGCTCTTTTTGATGATATCCACCACACTTCGTGCGGTGATGATATGCCATTACTCCGTAATGGATAAAAAAAGTCGTATTATTTTGATACGACTTTTTTGTGAGTAATCTAAAATTTTGATACCATTTTCGGGTGGGTGCAAATTTTAGCAGTATATGTGCATTTTTCTGTAAGCGGTTGCAACTATATTAATTCAATAAATTGGAATTTATTAATTTTTAATATCGGGTTCTGAATTTTGAACTTTCTTTTCTCTCTTTAATATAGATACGAGTTTTACGATATTGAATATCTGGTAAGGAATATAAGATAACATACCTGCATATACGCAAGCAGCAAAAGTAATGGGCCATAAAGCAGATGCAACTACTTTGAATCTAAGTCCACGTTTTTTGAAAAAGCCAACCGAAAGAATAATGGTGGAAACGATGGCACTAAATCCAAAACCACCTAAACACCCAAACAACAAGAATGATTTTAACTTGCTCCCGTTGATAAGAGGCCCTATGCTTCCAACCAATCCGTAAATAATAAATCCAGTTATCGCTATACTTAAAGTGCAAACTAAATATTCTATTCTATATTTCTTTGTCATGAATGAACTCCTTTACAAATTTCTATTTATCGTTGAGTTTATTATATCAAATAGTCTAAACGAAATCAAGGATTTTTTATCCGAATCAATAATTGAACGATACCCCATAAATTGAACGATTTATATTTTATGGCTAAAAAGAAAAAAAGGCTTGCAAATCAAATCACTTTCAAAGAAAGTGTATATCATCAGACACGAAGTGGCTGAATATCATCCGTCCGGAAACGAGTATATCTCGCTTTCGGGCGAGTATCTCATCAAACCGCAGGAAAATACACTCTGATGAGTGATGATATACAGCCCAAAGGGCTGATGAGATACACGCTGAAGCGTGATGATATGCAAAAAAGAGCAATTTTCTCGCTCTTTTTGATGATATCCACCACACTTCGTGCGGTGATGATATACCATTACTCCGTAATGGATAAAAAAATGACTGCAATTTTGTATCAAAATTACAGTCATTTTTTGGTCGGAGTGACAGGATTCGAACCTGCGGCATCGACGTCCCAAACGTCGCGCGCTACCAGCTGCGCCACACCCCGAAATATTTAACTTTTAATACGATGTTCGAAGCCCGACGGTTCTTACCTTTGTCTGTGGCTCTGATGGTCTCGCAAAGAAGCAGCGAGAACCGCATATTATTATAGCAAACTGACGACACTTTGTCAAGTGCGAATGAAACAAAAAACACAAAAAACACTAAAAAATCAAAAATAAAGCTCATAGTCTTAAATTGGCAAAAACATTCGTCTTAAAAGTTGACAAATAACGATAATTATGTTAAAATATATTATTGTAAATTATTCTCTCGGGGAGGTGTTTTGAGTTGTCTGATAAGTATAATGATTTGGATAGCTTTTGGGATATTGACAAGCTCGTTCCAAAGAAAAAGACCGTCAGCTCCTCGTTTTCGACGAGCTCAGGTGTGAAAGAATATACCGTTCATTACTCCGACGCCCAAACCGAGCCGAGCGAAGAGCATAAGCTCACGTTTTCCGAGATGCGTACACAAAGCAGAGAGGAAGTGACGGAATACGTCCCGAGCGAACCCTCGCTTATACGTCGCGTCAGGCTCAAAAGATACGTAGATAAATTCGATTTCTACGGCAATTTCCGTAAAACTGCTCTCATCTACTATGATTATAAAACGCAAAGATGCGATTTCGTGCCGTTTTATTCCTATATGCCTCAGTACACTCAACTCACCTCACAGCAAAAGGCATATTATTTCTATTGGCGCGACGAAATCAGGCGAGGAAGATATATAAAATGCGATTATTCATATCTCTATCTCTACGTATACGAGATACTCAATTTGCCCGATAAAATAGAGCCCGCGCGTGGTATAAAGCTGCTTACAAATCTTTGGCGCGAATACCGTGAAGCTCTTCCAAGAATTGACGCGTATATGTCGGTATGGGTGCAGGACTACTGCTTCGTTCACAATATTCCGTGCCCTATGGACGAGATACGCGATTTTATCTTTGACGTTATCTCGGGTGCGGATTTTAAGGAGTTTTATCTTTCCGACGTTGCCGATGCAGGCGCTGACGGTACGGGTGCTATGATAGCCTACCTTTCCGATTACGATTGGCGACGTTCTAAATATGCGTGCGGTGACAATAAGGAAATTTTCAAAAACCACATGATTGGCTCGCTTCGTGCCTATCTCGACAGATACAGCATATCCGGAGCGCAGAGTGAGGAGGGGCTCGCAACTCTTCGCCGTGATGCGTTTCCGCATTCGCTATGTACACACGCAGTTAAGTGCAAGCTGGAAATAGACTACGTTCCGCTATCAAAGGACGATGCTATGCGCCAGGACGTTACCGCTGCGGTAAGATATGCCGAAAACAAGCTCCGTGCCTTGCTCGGTGCGAAAAGCCGACTTGGTATAAAGGGGCTGCCTGACGAGGCGAAATTCATAATAGACAGATACTTTGAGAATATATTTGAGATAGAGCGCAAGCGACGTGAGCGCGAATGCGCGCCCGAGTACGAGCGACTTTACGATGCGGAGGACAAGCATCTTTCGTTTGCAGACGCAGACGAAATAGAGCGTGCATCGTGGGTGACTACGGCACGCCTTGTCTTAGATGCACAGCTCGCTGGGGACGATGCTTGTATATCCGTCGAGCAGGCAGAAGAGCCTATACACTCACCGTCACCTATGGCCGAGGAGCCTTGCATAGAGAGTGAGGAGAATACAGGCACGTCATCTGACAGAATTAACACCTTTGGTCTTTTAGAAAGTGATATTTCGCTTCTTTCTAGGCTGATTATGGGCGAGCGTGGAGTTGAATGCGACGATGCGCTTGAGAGAATAAACGAGGCGGCACTTGACTCGCCCATCGGTGATATAATACTCGAGCATAACGGCGAGGAGTACGTTATCGTTGAGGATTACCTTGACGACGTTCGCTCGTGGCTTGACGGTATATCATAATCCAACCTAACGTAAATGAAACAGGAGAAAACTATGGCAAACGAAACAGCCGAGGTAAAGGTACCTAGACGAATACTTAACACCCTTCTTTCCTCGCTCAGCGCGGGCGTGGTTCCCAGAAGCGGAGCCCCTTATATAGCTATTGGCAGACAAGACGAGATAAACTCGCTTCTCGATAACCTTGACGACGCTCGCGAAGGAGGTGCATTCTGCCGCTTTTTGATAGGCAGATACGGTAGTGGTAAGAGCTTTCTTATTCAGCTCGTTCGTGGATATGCACTCGAGCGAGGATTTATTTGCGCAGATGCCGACCTTTCGCCCGAGCGCAGATTAACAGGCGGAAGCGGTGCGGGAATAGCCACCTATCGTGAGCTTATGATAAATATGGCCTCGAAAGCATGCCCCGACGGCAATGCTCTCGCATCTATCCTCTCCCGCCACTTCACAAAGCTCAAAACCGAGCTTGTCGAACAGGGAATTGCGCCCGATACACCCGAGTTTGAGAGTGGACTGCGCAAGAAAGTATTTTCAACTCTTGCTGAGCTTGAGGGGGACGTTGGCGGATTTGATTTCGCGGCAGTTCTCAGTGAGTATTATATGGCTTCAATGACCGACACGTCGGATAAAAAGACTGCGTGCCTGCGCTGGCTCAGAGGTGAGTTCAGTACGAAAACTGAGGCGTCAGCAGCCCTTGGATTCCGTGTCAGCACGGTTATCGACGATGACAACTGGTATAACTTTATAAAGCTTTTTGCATCTCTTTCGGTAAAGCTCGGATACTGTGGACTTATACTCTTTATCGACGAGTGCGTAAACCTCTATAAGATACCCAACAGAATTTCAAGAGAGGCAAACTACGAGAAGCTTCTCGCCATTTTCAACGACACCCTGCAGGGCAAGGCGAAGAGCCTCGGAGTAATTTTTGGAGGCACACCGCAGTTCCTTGAGGATACGCGCCGCGGACTTTTCAGCTACGATGCGCTCAAGAGCAGGCTTGCCGATTCTAAATATTCCGAGCTTGGATATTCAACCCTTTCTTCACCCGTAATCAGATTAAGACGTCTGTCGGACAACGAACTTTTAGCTCTTGTAAAAAGACTTGCAAAGCTTTATGCTCAAAGGGAGGGGAACGATAACATACCTCTTTCCGACGGTGAGATAGAAATTTTCATAAGCCGCGCGCTAAAGAAGGCGGGCGCTGAGGAGATGGTAACGCCAAGAGAAATTATAAGAGATTTTCTTACTCTTCTCAATATTTTAAAGGACAATCCCACCGCTACGTTTGAGGGACTTATGTCAAATATAACCTTTTCAAAGGCCGAGGCTGAGGAGGCAATACCCGAATACAAGCCAGACGGTGTCTTTAGCGCCGACTTGCCGAAAAATAAAATCAACATTTTTGATATAGATATCTGATTTTTTCAAAAACACAATAAAAATCAAGGCAGAAAGGAGCAATAAATGACAGAGGCAGATAAAGTATTCTCGCGCTTTCCTGATTTTATAAAGGAATATATATACGGACACGGCTGGTCCGAGCTTCGCGAGGTGCAGCTTGAGGCGGCGCGCGTTATATTTGAAACCGACAAAAATCTTCTTATATCGTCCTCCACCGCATCGGGTAAGACCGAGGCGGCATTCTTCCCGATAATATCGGATATCTACGACGATCCCGAGTGCAAAAAATCGGTGTCGGTGTTGTATATTGCTCCTCTTAAATCGCTTATAAACGACCAGTTTTACCGTCTTGACGAGGTGCTCGATATGAGCGATATTCCCGTCACGCATTGGCACGGTGACGTAGGCGCAGCTCACAAATCCCGACTTCTCAAAAATCCCGAGGGTATTTTACAGATTACCCCCGAGTCGCTTGAGTCGATGCTGATTAACCGCTCGAACGATATCCCCCGTATTTTCGGCTCGCTTCGTTACGTCGTTATCGACGAGGTTCACTCAATGATAGGCCAGGACAGAGGAAATCAGGTTCTTTGCCAGCTTGCGCGCATAGTCAGGCTCATTGGCAGGCACCCTCGCAGAATCGGTCTTAGCGCAACAGTCGGCGACGTTGACCTGACGGCCAGATGGCTCGGTGCGGGTAGCGAGCGTGAGACCGTAGCGCCTATTCCGACGAAAACGCCTCTTAAATGGCGTCTATGCCTTGAGCATTTTTATATTCAAAACGACAGTGAAATCCAAACTCCCACCCAGACGCTTGCGACAGCACCCAACGAGGATAGAGGCGGCAAGGCCGTGCTTGACCCGGGATACGAGTTCCTCTATGATGCTTTATACGGTGGCAAATCCATCGTTTTTTCTAATTCGAGAGAGGAAACCGAGTACGTTACCGCAACTCTTCGTCAGATAGCAAAATCCCGTGGCGATGATGACGTTTTTCTCATACACCACGGAAATCTGTCCGCAGCTCTGCGTGAGGGAGCTGAGGAAAAAATGAAGGACGATACGGTGCGTCGCGCTGTGACCTGCGCTACCGTTACTCTCGAGCTTGGAATAGACATTGGCAGACTTGACAGAGTTTCGCAAATGGGCTCACCCACGACCGTTTCGGGATTTTTACAGCGTCTTGGACGCTCGGGCAGACGCGGAACTCCCCCTGAAATGATTATGGTGTTCAGGGAGGATACTCCGCTTCCAAACGCTCCGCTTCCCGAGATTATTCCGTGGGAGCTTCTTCGCGCGATAGCCATTATCGACCTGTATTCCGAGGAGCGCTTTATCGAGCCGCCGAAAATTAAGAAAATGCCTCTTTCACTGGCATTTCACCAAACGCTCTCTCTTCTCGTATCGAGTGGAGAGCAGCCCCCTAAGGTGTTAGCAGCGAAAATTCTTTCTCTTCCACCACTCTCAGCGCTTTCTAAAGAAACCTATCGCGCGCTTCTCGTTTCAATGATAAATAACGACTATCTTGAACTCACCGAGCAAAAGGGACTTATAGTCGGACTTCGGGGAGAAAGAATTATCAATTCCTATAAATTCTACGCTGTTTTTAAGGATAGCGAGGATTATACCGTCAGATGCGACTCTGAGGAAATAGGCACCATTACCACACCGCCTCCCCTTGGCGACAGATTTGCCTTGGCGGGCAGGGTATGGGAGGTAAAGGAGCTGGATATCGCTCGAAAGCTGATATTCGTCAAGAGCGTCGAGGGAAAAATGGAAATATCCTGGCCCGGTGACAGTGGTGAAATACACACCAAGCTCCTTGTCGCTATGAAAAAGGTGCTTTGCGGTAATAAGAGCTATGCATACCTTGGCGATAACGCTAAGGCAAGGCTTGACAACGCAAGACGAGTTGCAAAAAACGCAGGGCTGGAAGAAAAAACGGTTGTTTTCCTCGGTGGCCAAAGCTTTGCTATGTTTCCGTGGCTCGGCACCCGTTCCTTCAGAACTCTCAGACGCCTTATGCAGAAATATTCCTCAGAGCTTGGAATATTCGATATACAGAGCGAGGGGTGCTGTTATATAACCTTTAAGGCAAAGGACGTATCGCTCGGCAGGGAAATTGCTACGCACGTCGCTTCTATTATAAAGCGCGACGGACTTGATACAGCCGAGCTTGTTTTCAGCGGTGAATCTCCCGTTTACGATAAGTACGACGAGTTTATTCCACCTGAGCTTCTGAGAGATGCGTACGCCCAAGACCGACTTGCGCCCGAAGAGGTAATCGAGCGCTTTTGCGATGCTGATTTTTAAACTATTTAAGAAAGAGGCATTTTAATAATGCCGTAAACTAGTATGATTTATGACCTTTTAGCCCCATTTTATGATGCGATAAACGGTGAGGTGGATTATAAAAGCTGGGCCGATTTTATCGAGAAAATAATAAAAAAAGAGCTTAAATTCACTCCCGAGCTCGTGCTTGACTTAGGCTGTGGAACGGGGAAGATGACACGTGAGCTATCTTCTCGTGGTTATGATATGACGGGCGTTGACTACTCACCCGAGATGCTCGGTGTTGCACGGTACGAAGCAGAGCAAGAGGGGCTTGATATACTCTGGCTTTGCCAGAATATGTGCGAGCTTGACCTTTACGGCACGGTAGACCTTGCCGTAAGCTGCCTTGACTGCATAAATCACCTTACGACCAAAAGGGAGCTTTCAAAATGCTTTTCTCTTGTGCATAATTTTCTCACGCCTGACGGACTTTTTATATTCGATATAAACGGTCGCGCGAAATTTGAGAATATATACGCTGACAAAACCTATGCTATGGACGAGGACGGAGCGTTTTGTGTTTGGCAGAATTTTTATGACAAAAAAAGCAAGCTCTGTGATTTTTATATAACCTTGTTTAAGGAGAACGCGACGGGCGGATACGAGAGATTTGACGAGGAGCAGCGTGAACGTATGTATACCGTAACGGAAATTGAAGAAGCTCTCATAAAAGCAGGGCTTGAGCCTGTCGGCGCTTACTCCGATTTTGATTTTACCCGAGGTGACGATAAATCAGAGAGAATATATTTCGTCGCTCGCTGTATAAAGCCAAAAACCTATCCAAAGGGAGAAGAAAAATGAACGAAAACAAAAAAATTGAACCCGCAACCATTTTGAGAGGTATGACAAGAGACGGTTCTGCCCGAGTTTTAGTTATAAATTCAAGAAAAATGGTCGACGATATGATAAAATATCACCACACCACGCCCACGGCCTCGGCAGCGCTCGGCAGAACGCTTACCGCTGCGTCAATGATAGGCACGATGCTCCCGGAAAACGGTGATACCGTCACTGTAAGTATATCGGGCGACGGCCCTTGCGGTAAGCTTATCGCAGTGGGGGATTACTTTGGTAACGTCAAGGGTTATATACAAAATCCTATGGCAAATCCCCCGAAAAAGCCTAACGGCAAGCTCGACGTAGGAGCTGCGGTAGGCAGGGGAACTATATCATTTATCAAGTCGGTTGGAAACGTCGAGCCGCAGATAGGCACCATCGAGCTTGTAAGCGGTGAAATCGCTGAGGATATCGCAACCTATTTTGCAAAGAGCGAGCAAATACCCACCGTTCTTTCGCTTGGAGTTCTCGTTGACGTTGATTATACCTGTCTTGCGGCTGGCGGCGTTCTTATTCAGCTTATGCCTTTTCCGGACGAAAAAACCGTTGACCTTATAGAGCGTAACGCACAGGACCTCGTTAACATCTCCCGTTACTTTGAGAGAGGAATGACAAACGAGGAAATCCTCGATATCGCTATGCGCGATATTCCCTTTGACGTGTTTGATACTCTTACCGTTGATTACAAGTGCGATTGCTCGCGCGAGAGAATGGAAAAGAAGGTAAAGAGCCTTGGTAAAAAGGAAATTTTATCAATGCTTGACGAACAGGTAGCAGAGGGAAAGCCTCGCGAGCTTTGTGCCGTATGTCGTTTCTGCAATACCGAGTACACCTTTGACGAAAAGCAACTGCTCGGCTAATATTCATTTAGGGTAGGCCGTATATTCATTTAGGGTAGGCCGTATTAAAAAAATAGAGTGCGTTTTAATTCCGCATGGATTTTTTCTTGAATTTAGACGGATTTTTTATACACAAAACAACAAAGCGAGGGCACACTTAGTACTGTCCTCGCTTTTCGTTATATCATTTTTCGCACCTTCTCGTTATATATTTTTTACAGTTCTTCAACTGATTCGCCCTCGGTGAATATACTTACTTTAAGCTAAGTGTTAAAGGAGTTGAATATGGACACGTCTGTTTTGGAGCTGTTTTTGACAAAGGAAAATATTACCGACCATTTTTCCTACCTGAAGGGGCTTAGGCTCAGATATTCGATACTTGAAAAAAGCATACCCGAAATCAAGGGGAAAAGCGTATGTGAAATTTATAGAATGAGAATAAAGCAGGAAATAAAAAATGAAATTCTGCCCTTAATTAACTCGATAATTTGCCATAAAATCTACTTTTCCTCGTTTTCTGAGAGGCCTGCTACGTGCTCGAAAATTAAAGAGCTTTACATATCCGAGCCGAGCTTCTTATACGAGCTATATGAGATAGGACGCAGTGCGAACGGCGGATTTTTGCTTATCGGACGGGATGGGGTCGCGCCAAGGGTGACGGTATGTTCTGATTTTTCAGCGAGTATTCCGAGTGGGGTGTGTCTGGCTCTTGATTTGTGCGAGCACGCCTATTTTCTGGATTATCGCTTTGCGAAGGAAAAATATCTTAAGGCTATGCTTCAGTTTTTGAATTTATCAAGGCTGTATGAAGAAAAGGCGACAGATAATTATTTTGACGCACCCGTATAAGAGTGATCGGGAATTACCTTGAAGTTGCGTCCTTAAAAGATAGGGGAAAATTACCTTGACAGTTCCACCTAAAAGGTGTATAATATTAAGCGGTGCAAAAAAACGAACAGTTAATTGCGCCCAAATAGTTTAAAAGGCAGGAATAAAAATGTTGTACGGAAATGCAATTATAGGTCAGTCAGGCGGTCCTACCGCGGCAATTAACGCGACACTTTCCGGTGTAATCAGAGGCGCATTTGCTGCAAAGGACGTAATAGGTACGGTATACGGCATGCGCAACGGTATTGAGGGCTTTCTCGCCGAGAACCTTATCAATCTTACCGAGGCGTTTAAGAATGAGGAGGATCTCAGAATACTTGAGCAGACACCCTCTGCGGCGCTCGGCTCTTGCAGAAAGAAAATGAAGTCTCCCGAGGCAGACCCTGAAACCTACGACAGACTTATCGAGATATTCAAAAAGTACGATATCCGTTATTTCTTCTACATAGGCGGCAACGATTCAATGGATACTGTATCCAAGCTTTCAAAGTTTGCCGCATCTCACGACTACGATATGAAGGTTGTCGGTGTTCCCAAGACCGTTGATAACGACCTTATGGTAACCGACCACACTCCCGGCTTTGGCTCGGCTTGTAAGTACGTAGCTACTACAGTAAAGGAAATTCTTCGTGACGTTTCGGTTTACACGATTAAGGCCGTAACGATAGTAGAGATTATGGGCCGCGATGCAGGTTGGCTTACCACAGCTGCAGCTCTTCCTAAAATTTCGGGAGGAAAGGCACCCGACCTTATTTATCTTCCTGAGGCTACATTCGACCCGGAAAAGTTTATTAATGACATCGTTGAAATTCAAAAGGACCACCCAGCAGTTCTCGTTGCTATCTCCGAGGGTATCAGATTTGCAGACGGCAGATACGTCGGTGAGGGTATGGCTGCAAGAAAGGTTGACGCCTTTGGCCACGTTGCGCTCTCAGGTGCAGGCAAGGTTCTTGAGGAGCTTGTAAAAGAGAAGATAGGCTGCAAGGCGCGTTCAATAGAGCTTAACCTGCCTCAGCGCGCTGCCGCTCATATTGCCTCAAAGACTGACATCACAGAGTCCGTATCGGTAGGTAAGCACGCGGTAGAGTGCGCCGTAAACGGCGAAACCGGTGTTATGATGACAATTGATCGTGCAGAGGGTGAGGAGTATTCGGTAACCTTTGGTTCGGCTGACATATCGGGAATAGCAAACGGTGTCAAGGGCGTTCCGGCAGAATATATCAACGACGAGGGCAACGGTGTAACAGAGGCTTGTATCCGTTATCTCGCACCTCTCATTATGGGTGAAATAGATACCGTATACGAGGCGGGTATGCCACGTCATATAGTACTTTGATTATAGAGAAAGCGATTACCTGTATTTAAGCTCGCGATAATAATAAACGTCGATTGAAATTCACTTTTAAATAGTAACAAAATCGGGCAGAATATTAGTTCTGCCCGATTTTAATTATCGTTTTTCTTTTTTTACAAGATTTTCTTCAAGAATATTTGCTATTCTAACCGAGGCATATCCGTCGCCGTAAGGATTTGTTGCTTCGGACATTTTTTTGTAGCTTTCCTCGCTTTCGAGCAGCTCCTTGAAGCTTTCATATATAACGTCCTCGTCTGTACCTACAAGCTTAAGAGTGCCAGCCTTAACGCCCTCCGGACGCTCGGTGGTATCACGCATTACGAGAACGGGCTTTCCCAGCGCAGGCGCTTCCTCCTGTATTCCGCCGGAATCTGTTAAAATCATATAGCTTGCCTTCATAAAATTATGAAAATCAAGCACGGCGGGTGGCTCAATAATGCGTATTCTGTCGCAACCGGATAAGACCTCGTCTGCGATTTCTCTGACTGCTGGATTTAAGTGAATTGGATAAATAGCCTTTATATCATCGTGCTCCTCGATTACTCTCCGTATCGCGCGGAACATCGCCCTCATAGGCTCGCCGAGATTCTCTCTGCGGTGTGCTGTAATCAGTATTAGTCTTGAACCCTTCGCCCACTCCAGCTCGCTGTGAGTGTACCCGTCCTTTACCGTTGTTCGAAGCGCGTCTATACCGGTGTTTCCTGTAATGTAAATCGTGTTCTCTGATTTGCCTTCTTTAATAAGGTTTTCTTTTGCAAGCTCCGTTGGCGAAAAATTGTATTTTGAAACGAGAGATATAGCTTGTCTGTTAAACTCCTCAGGGAAGGGACTGTAAATATCGTTTGTGCGAAGTCCTGCTTCAACGTGTCCGACCGGTATCTGCATATAGAAGCAAGCGAGCGCGCTTGCGAAGGCCGTTGTGGTATCGCCGTGAACGAGGACGAGATCGGGGCGCTCCTTATTAAGAACGTCTTTGATTTTGGATAGTATTGCCGACGTGATATCGAAGAGCGTTTGTTCAGGCTTCATAAGAGCAAGATCATAGTCAGGCACTACCTTAAATGCGTGAAGCACCTGCTGTAGCATCTCCTTGTGCTGTCCTGTAACACATACAACGGTGTCAAAGCATGTCCTCGATTTGAGCTCGTTTACGAGAGGACACATTTTTATAGCCTCAGGTCTAGTGCCGAAGACTGTCATTATCTTAATTTTTTTCATTATATCACCTTTAATTTTAGCCTTAATGCTATTATTGGTCTGTTTTGTGCTTATATACCACATTGGAGCGATTATCTTACAGCCTCTTTGGCTTCTTTTTTGTGCTCTCTGACCTTGCTTGAAGGAATTTCCGTCGTCATAGCAGTAACCTTGTGAACCGTTTTCTTCCACACCGTCTGATTCTTACATTGGAAAAGACCGACGGCGTTTGCGTAAAAGTAAACGAATATACCAATATAATTCGCAATCATATTAGGTATAAATTCGATAAGGAAAAGCTGCTTTTCCTTTTTAGGTCCGTCTAGCAGTGACGAGATGGGGAATAGTGCGATAGAGAAGTAGAAAATCCAAGTGCTGAGCGTGGTTGCGAAAGAAAAGCTGATATTTATGCCAAACGCATACGCTACAAGCGGCAGAAGCGTGATAAGCATAGAAATGCCCATAAAGAACAGCGCGGCAACGTGCATAAGGTTATCAAGTCTTTTGAAAAAGAATTTAATTTCCTTGGGATTTAGCATCTTGAAAAAGAGTCGCCAGGAGTACTTAAAGAATATATACCAGTGTCCCTGGCACCAGCGCGTTTTTTGAACAGCCGATGCAACAAGTCCCGTAGGCTTCTCATCGTAAATTCTTACGTTGTGATTATAGGCTATCGACTTGCCCTTAAGAGTCGCGATTGTTTCAAACTCAAGGTCCTCAACCAAGGACGTGCAGTTGTAGCCGCCGATTTCTTTTAGAAAAGCGGTAGAAATACAGTATCCTGTGCCGCCTATACCGGGGACGAGACCGAGCTTGTGCTTTGGCAGCTGCAAGAATCCGTTGGTAAATCTGTAAGCAACGAAATATCCGCGAGCTATGAGGCTGTTTTTGTTTTTGCTGTCAAGATACGCCTGTATCATAACAGGGCGCTTTTTCTCGGGATAGTTTAAGTATTGGCTGTTCATGGCCTGCAGAATATCGGAATCAACGAAGTTATCTGCATCGAAAATCATGAACATATCATACTTGTTGTAGAACTCGTCCTTCGCTTCTAGCAAATCTATCCCCCAGCGCATAGCGTGCGGCTTTCCTTTTTTGCTTGCGTCGTTTACGTTTCGCTCAAGGCAGTGGAAATTTGTGATTTTGAGTTCTGAAATAGCTGCTTTAATGTTCTTCGCCGTATTATCAGTACAGTTATCGGCTATAAAGAACACGTCGAATAAGTCGGGATTGTATTTGATTTTTGCGAGATTGTTCACCGTTGCAGCAATTACGTCCGCCTCATTATGTGCCGGCACGAAAATGCAAAATTTAAGCTTGTCCTCTACGATAGGATACTTTTGCTTGTGAAAGAAAAGTCCAACGAGAGCAAGAACTGCATAATAGCAAGCAAAGAACAGGGCGGGGTACAAAAGAATGTAATAAATAGTATCAAAAACAGTCTGCATATTTTTCTCCTTTTTTGCTTTATGAATGCGTTGAAGTTGTGGTTTAATACTCTATTTGAGGTTGGCAGTACAAGCGGCAAAAGCTGTCGCAAACAGTGTGAAAATCGCTTGATTTTGAACTCTCGGACAGCATTATATCACGCTCAAAAAAAGAAGTCAATATTCAGAAAATTAAGTATTATTAATTAAAATTAAGTAATATTAATTTTTTTGTAGTAATGTTTCCAAAAATGTCAAAATTTGCAAAATTGTTAACTGGATACTATGTTTTTATAACTCTAGTAACACTGAATAAATAGTACAAAATATCGATTTGGTGACTATCCACTCAAAGAAGCCTTGACGCACGAGGTGGGCCACGCAATAAAAAAAGACGCCCCTCGAAAGTTCGAGGAGCTGAAGGAGTTTATAAAGACGAACTTCTACACCGACGGCAGCTGGGAGGCGGCGGTCAATACTAGATACGAGCAGTATAAGAGATTGCTCGGTGAGTTCACCTGGGAGAAGGCAGAAGAAGAGGTCGTATGTAATTCGCTTGGCAGAATACTCGGCAGTAGCCGCGTTATGAATAAGCTCTACTCCGGGCACCGCTCACTGTTCGGTAGAATATGGCAGCTTGTAAAGGGCTTCTTTGATAGAATTGCCGAGAGGATAAAGAAGATAGGCAAATACTCGAATAAAACAGTCGAGCAGAGAATAGTCGAGGAGGGCGCGCTCCTGAAACGAAGAAAGCTTGAAAATATGTTCGTTAAGGCGCTACGCTCCGCAAACGAGTCTGCGATAGCACACTCCGACGTCAAGGGAGCCGAAAAGGAAAGCCGTGAGCAAACAGCCGCAGAGGATAATAAAACGCCCACAGAGGCAGAAAATGAGGCTCTAACGAGCATAAATCAAAAAAATATGCATGTTAGCTATTCTTTGGCTGACGAAGGATTGCAGGAGGTGTTTGTTAAGATATCTAAAGATGAGCATAATAAGGGAATAGAAGTAGCTGAATTTATATATGATGTTAATCAGATGTTGGACAAATCCAAGAGAGCAAAACGAAAGAAAAAAATAGGAGTTGTTTCCACAAGGCACGCGAATATAATTAATAACCTAATGAAAAGAATCAATCCAGATTTTTCGGCAGAAGGATACGAACTTTGGATAGATGGAACTTGTGCTGAACATATAGAAGCGCGACATGGAAACAGCGAAAAAGCTGATAAAACAATGGCTTCGCGCGAAGCCAAAATTTTAATTCCGTGGGCGGCTCAAAATGCAGAGGCCGGCGAATTTATTAGAGATAGCGAAGGAAATGTAAAAAAATCCGATAGGTTTTATAACAGCGATGGAACGAGGGGGCTGGAAATAAAGCTTGAAAAGATTACACCTGCTGGAGTAATATATGTATCAGAATGTGTACCTGATAGTATTAACAAAAGAATATGGATTACAAGTGCATATATAAATAAAAAGGGTAGCAAAGGTCAACTGTTGAACATGGAAGAAAAAACTTCCCCGCAACCTACGCCCGAAGCGTTTTTTGACGGCAATGCTACCAATACTATTATATCCGATACAGCAGAAAAAATCAACACTTTCGGCGAAAAAAGTTTGGAAAATTCTTCCGACATATCCTACTCCCTCGCAGATTCTTCCGACAGGGAGATACTTGCCGAGGCGTTTTATAACCTGGCTGAAAACGACGAGGAGCGCGCAAATGTGCTCGACGATATTATCACAAGGCACTGCGCTCCGCAAACGAGTCTGCGATAGCATACTCCGACGTCAAGGTAGCCGAAAAGGAAAGGCACGAGCAAACAGCCGCAGAGGATAATAAAACGCCCGAAACGGCAGAAAATGAGGCGCTAACGAACATAAATCAAGGGAATATGCACGTTAGCTATTCTTTGGTACAATATAAGCGTAGCCCTATACTGAGCAAAACAGTATAGTCAGCTATGCTTATATTGTACCAAAGAAAATACTCTCTATGTTGCAATAGCACTAGAGAGTATAAAAAAGAACGAGATCGTAAAGCAAGAGGTCGCCACGAATGGCGTTGCCCAACAATACTCTCCCTCGTTCACTATTAGTATATCAAAAATTTTCGAGAAAATCAACCCTTCAGGCAAAAATATCTTAAAATATATTAAGGAAATACATATATCAATATATTTTAAAAAACTATTGCATTTTGTAAAAAAATGTGTTATAATACTCTAGCAAAGTTAAATATTGCTTATCAAGAGTGGCGGAGGGACAGGCCCTGTGAAGCCCGGCAACCTGTATTTATATAAGGTGCCAATTCCCGATAGATGAGTTTTGTGCGTTCGGGAAGTTAAGGCCTTCCGAGCGCTTTTGTTTTTAAGAAAGGATTAAAAATGAAAAAAATTCTCTTTACATCAGAGTCGGTTACCGAGGGACACCCCGATAAAATCTGCGACAGAATTTCCGATGCGATACTCGACGAAATAATAGCTCAGGACCCCGCAGCAAGAGTCGCATGTGAGACCTTTGCTACAACGGGTATAATTACCGTTATGGGCGAGATTACAACCAGCGCAAAATTCGACGTACAGAAGATAGTGCGCGATACCGTTGCAGACATAGGCTACGACAGAGCAAAGTACGGTTTTGACGCCAGAACCTGCGCTGTAATCAGCTCCATACACGAGCAGAGCGAGGATATAGCTCTCGGTGTGGACAAGTGCCTTGAAGCAAAGGAGGGCGAGCTTTCGGACGAGCTTGACACGGGTGCCGGCGACCAGGGCTTGATGTTCGGTTATGCGTGCGACGAGACTCCCGAGCTTATGCCTCTTCCTATTTCGCTCTCTCACAAGCTTGCAAAGCGTCTTACCGAGGTGAGAAAATGTGGTAAGCTCTCGTATCTTCGTCCCGATGGAAAAACTCAGGTTACCGTTGAGTACGTTGACGGCAAGCCCAGTCGCATAGATACCATCGTCGTTTCCTCTCAGCACAGCCCCGAGATAGACAACGCTACTATCCGTAAGGATATTATAGAGCAGGTTATACTGCCTATCGTTCCTAAGGCTCTTATGGACGGCAAGGTGAATATTTACGTAAACCCCACAGGCAGATTTGTTATCGGTGGACCTCAGGGCGATACAGGTCTTACAGGAAGAAAGATAATCGTGGATACATACGGCGGTTATTCGCGTCACGGTGGCGGAGCATTCTCTGGCAAGGATCCGACCAAGGTTGACCGTAGTGCATCATACGCTGCAAGATACGTGGCCAAGAATATCGTCAAGGCCGGTCTTGCATCTAAGTGTGAGGTTCAGATAGCCTACGCTATCGGTATTGCAAAGCCCGTATCGGTTATGATTGATACCTTTGGCACTTCGACTGTAAGCGAGGAAAAAATTTCGTCGGCAGTAGAGAAGCTCGTTGACCTTCGTCCCGCTGCAATTATCAAGAAATTCGACCTCAGAAAGCCTATCTACAAGAACCTTTCTGCCTACGGCCACATGGGTAGAGAGGAGCTCGGCGTGAAGTGGGAAATCTGCGATATCGCAGACGAACTTTCAGAGCTTTGTAAATAATGTCCTTGAATTTTTAGATACCCTATAATACGTCAAATCTTAAACGAAAGCGGACGAAAAGTCCGTTTTTCGTTTTTATATCCAAAAAACAACTTGAAAAGGTGGCAAGATACATATTTGCTATTGAAAAACATTTAATATTTTGTTATAATATTTGTATGATGTAATCAGCGCCGAAGTATAACTTAATCAACGCTTAAATTATAACATAATAGGGCTTATTGCGTGATTTAAGAACGATTTATTTTTGCTATGCGCTTTGGAAAGGGGGACTCAAATGTTAGATACGTTATCGGGAGCTATACAGAACGTGGTATATCATAATGAATCAAACGATTATGCCGTGATAGAGATTTCCGACAGCGACGATAATCTTATAACGGCCGTCGGCATTATGCCTATGGCGTTTGAGGGTGAGGTCGTTGAATTAAAGGGACGCTGGACGTATCACAAGGAGTTCGGTAAGCAGTTTGCCTTTGACGCCTTTGAGAAGCATTTGCCCGAGGAGACGGAGGGAATATTGCACTATCTTTCCTCGCGTACCGTCAAGGGCGTGGGCCCCGTTACCGCGCTCAAAATCGTAAACAGATTCGGCACGGACACCTTTGACGTAATTGAAAATCACCCCGAGTGGCTTTCTGACATTCCGGGAATTACCTATAAGAAAGCGGCCGCTATTTCTGAGTCCTTCCGTGAGCAATCGGGCATTCGCGGTGTAATGATGTTCTGTAAGGACTTTATGGGTACCGGCGAGGTCACCAAGGTGTATAAAAGACTTGGTGCGAGTGCTGTCGGTATAATACGCGATAACCCGTATATACTCTGCGAGAGTGAGTATGGCATTCCCTTTGAAAAGGCCGACGCTATGGCTAAATCACTCGGGTTTGATATGCACGCACCGAGCAGAATTTTAAGCGGTTTTAAATACATACTGAGCTACAACGGCACGATGAACGGGCATACCTGTCTTCCGTCTGACAAGCTGGTATCGGCCACGGCAGAAATACTCGAGATAGACGAAAACACGCTTTTTACAGCTCTTTGCGAGTTTCTTGACGACGGTGCTCTCGCCTCTCAAAAAATTGATAACGCTGAGTACGTTATGACATCTGAGGTAGCAGAGGACGAGGACGCAGTTGCGCGCCATTTATACAGAATAGCACGTGAGGCGGGTGATTTCAGAGCCCAAGATATATCCAGACTGATAGAAAAGGTTGAATGTAATCTTGGAATTGATTTCGCTCCTCTTCAGCGCGAGGCTCTTTTTTCCTCTCTTGAGTGCGGAGTTATAATAATAACCGGTGGTCCCGGTACGGGCAAAACCACGGTTGTCAAGGCCATGCTGTCTATCTTCAACAGCATAGGACTTAAGACTGTTTTAGCCGCCCCGACAGGCAGAGCCGCCAAGAGAATGAGTGAGGCCACCTCCGAGGAGGCAAAGACCGTTCACCGTATGCTTGAGATGGAGCGCACTAAGGAGGGGGATATTACGTTTGGAAGAAACGAGAAAAATCCCATCACCGAGAATGCAGTTATAGTAGACGAGGCGTCGATGCTCGACCTTTCGCTTACGGCAAATCTTCTAAGGGCAATAAAACGCGGCGCTAGACTTGTAATAATAGGTGACGCTGACCAGCTTCCAAGCGTTGGTGCTGGAAATATACTTTCTGACCTGATAGCCTCGGGCAGAATAAAAACGATAAGACTTACAGAGATTTTCCGACAGTCAAAGGAGAGCCTCATAATAACGAACGCCCACAGAATTAACGAGGGAGAGAGCCCGATACTTGGAGCGACCGACAACGATTTCTTCTTCGTCAGACGCGATTACGAGGGCGATATAGCAGAAACGGTAGCCTCGCTTATTACCGAGCGTCTACCCAAAACCTACGGCAAGGGCATAAAGGAGCGCATACAGGTTATAACCCCGTCTAGAAAAGGTGCCGGCGGTGTGGAAAATTTAAATAATACTCTGCAACAAAAAATTAATCCCCCCGGAAAATTTAAGCGTGAAAAGAGCGCGCACGGCGTAATCTTTCGCGAGGGAGATAAGGTTATGCAGGTCGTCAACAACTACGATATAGAGTGGGAGAAGAACGGTGTCGTAGGCGTTGGACTTTTTAACGGTGATATAGGTGAGATAATAAAGGTTGACCCCAAGGAAGAGAAAATGTCAATTCTCTTCGAGGACAGGCTTGCTGAGTATTCTTTCGATATGCTTGAGGATTTGGAGCTTGCATACGCAATTACTATTCACAAGAGCCAGGGAAGCGAGTATCCCGTTATAATAGTGCCTATGTATCATTGCGCGCCTATGCTTATGACGAGAAATCTTCTGTACACAGCCGTTACGAGAGCAAAAAGCATGGTTATACTCGTAGGACGTGCCGACGTAGTGCCGAGAATGGTGTCGAATAACAGAGAAGTAATGAGATATACGACGCTTAAAACCAAAATAGAGTGTTATTACTAAAAATATTTTTAAATCCACTTGCAATTTAAACGGGGATATTGTATAATTATACTGTATATTTGTGTTTTGGAGCTAGCACTCCCCACTTTTATAGAAATTTTCTCAAAAACAAGGAAAGGATGACGGCATGGTTAGCAAGATAGGCCTCGACCTCGGTTACGCCAATATCACGCTCAGCGATGTTACCACGGGTATATATCGTGAGCCCTCGGTTGCCTTGATAAATAAGAATACGCGCCGCATCATTTCCGTAGGCGATGCCGCGATGAGCCCTGATGCTTCTCAGTCCGAGGAGGCTATGCTTGTGCGTCCGTTCAAGAACGGCTTGCTCTTTGACCACAAGATAACCCAGAGCATCATCACAAGCGCAATAAATCCGCTTCTTCCCGCGGACAGAATAAGATGCGTGCTTGGTGTACCGTCGGATTTTCTTCCAAAGCAGGAGCGAGTTTTGTTCGATATGCTCAACAATGCGGGAGTAACCGACTGCTATTCGGTGAATAGAGCGCTTGCAGCGCTTATCGGAGCAGGGTATTCACCGCTTATGAGTGTTATATCAGTCAACGTCGGAGCCGCTTCCACCGAAATAGCGGTGCTGAACGAGGGTGTTATAACTCAGACCTCGCGAGAGAGTATAGGAGGCGAGGATTTTGACAAGGCTGTCAAGCAATATATATTTGAACAGGGTGACGTAAACGTATCGCTGTCGGTTGCCAGAGCAATCAAGGAGAAACTCGGCTCGGTTTGGAGCGGTAAGCCCAGCGAGAGCGTCGAGATAGAGGGAACTCTCTCTCTGACAGGCAACAAGGTGCGAATGAACGTAACCACCGAGGATATAGTCGGCGTGTTCGAGAAGCCGCTGCACAGACTGTTTATGGCTATTGCAGAGGTGGTTAAGAGAATACCTCTCGACCATATCGAGCAGACCTTCAACAACGGCATAATACTCACAGGCGGAGGTTCTATAATTTACGGTCTCGACAAGATGATGAGCAAGGTGCTAGGCATTCCTGTTACACAGCCTGAGGACCCCCTCGACAGTGTTGCCAAGGGACTGTCGCGTATCAACAGCTTCATTCCCGTAAAGGGCAGGTCGGCAAACAAGAATATAACTAATTTCGTCCCGAAGTATTACCAGGATAAAAAGCAGGGAAGTAATAATTAAATTAAAGCGGAGAAAAGAAATGAAAAACAAGAAGTTAATGGCACAGATTTTGGCAGGTGTACTTGCGGGGCTCATGATTTTTAGCGCCGTAATCATATCGGTTATGTACATAGTTTCTGCATAAAATTAAGGTACAACCAAGATATAAGAGCAAAGCAGAAGGAGGGTAGAGCAGCCCTGCTTCTGCTTTTTGTTGCGTTAGAGAATAAAACCGGAGATTAAAACGCAAGAGCCGATTTGGTCAAGGCTCATGCTGGAAATTTACACGACTTTCGTACGGCGGATTTTTAGTATTTTCTACGGCAGATTTTAGCGTTTTTGAGTAGCCGATTCGAAATTTTCTTTGCAATGATTTTATAGCTTTCGATAGTTGATTTCAGGCTTTTTTAAAACGGATAATTTCAGCACTTTACTCATTCGATTTTAGCGTTTTAGGTTTGTTACCTTTTGCATTTTAAGACAGATTTTTTTGAGCTTTTTTGACCTCATATTTCAGCGCTTTTTAACTGTTGATTTTAGCGTTTCAATTAAGGTGATTTTAGAGCTTGTTTGGAAAGGATTTTTGCATTATTGTACGTTTAAATTTGACGCTTAAAGCCGTGGGATTTTCACTACTTAAGGATAGGTGTTGCGCTTTTTGAAAGCGTAATTTTCGCTTTTTAAAATCGTCCGTTTTTATCTTTTCGCAACCCAAAAAATTACGTATGAAGCGACGAAAAAGTCAAAAACATAAAACCAAACGGGCGGGGAATTAAGGACGAAAATTCAGCAAAAACACAAAATTACACAATTCCGTTACAGTCCTCAAACGGTGTTATAAAAGGTGGAAAACTTAAAGAAAAATGTTAATAGGTGTGAAAAACTCCAAATAGGGTGTGGATAACCCAAAGCCCCAAAAGTATACTATTCCGTTATTTGATGCCCCAAAGGTGAAAAATATAACTAAAATGACAGTGAAAATGAATAAAACACCGTCAAAATTCGAAAAAGACGGAAAACGGAATTTTACACTTTGAATATATTCGGGAAAAGTTGCAGAACGGAAAAGTGTAATTTCGCGTTTCTGTTTATTGACGTGTGGAAAACTCCGTGGGAGGAGTTTCTTTCCTTGCTTCCACTAGGTTCCAAAGTGTTATTAGTCGGTGTTAAAAAAATGGGAATTGGTATTTTATAAAAAGACTTATTCTCCTAGGGCGCGAGCTCTCGTTTTTAAGAATTAGGGCGGTGACTTTTTGATATTTTTTTAAATATCTCAGAGGCATTTTAAAATAAAAATTTTCAAACGTCAAAGAGGGACTTTTGCTGACGATTTTAATTATGTTCAGGCGGGAATTTTATTAAAGATTTTCCTATCTGGAGAGCGTGGTTTTTATTAAAGATTTTTAGAATGCTTTAGCGGAAATTTTATTAAGAAATTTTTCGAGAATTAAAGTCTGAAATTCCTTAATGCTTTTTAATCCTAAAAGAGAAAATTTGTTGAAAATTCGGTGTGAAAAAGTTTCAAATAACATAGTGAAAACAACTGAATTTTAGACGTAAAATTCCTCGCGAAAAAAAGAAAAAAGCAGTGAAAAACCAATATGTTAACCGTTAAGGAAAACACGCTGATTTTCACTGCTTTTTTTAAGCCCTAAGGCTTGCTTTTATTCTTGATATTTTATGTATCAGAACTTCTTTTTCTTGCTAGAGATGAACTTGTAAACGTGCTCGTAAGCTGCGTTAGCATCTGCCGCAGAGGTGATGTTCTTGGACTGAACCACGGTTCTTGTTACAGGAGAAAAGCTAACGGGGGGACGCTCTTGCTCGGCTGCCTCTGTAACGGTTTCTTCTACAACCGACACGGGAGCTTCCTCGACTACTGAAACGGGAGCCTCCTCTACGGTCTGGGTAGGAACGCGTACTGCCGCAGCTGCGCGAGGTCTTGTGCCGTCCTCCTCAACTACAAAGCCGGTAGCAATAATGGTAACGCGCATCTCGTCCTGGAGCGAGGGGTCGAAGGTTGCACCCCAGATAATGTTAGCATCGGGATGTGCCTCCTCGTGAATCATATCGGATGCCGTAGTGATTTCCTCGAGCTGAATATCCTCGGAAGCGGTGATGCTTACGAGAACGCCGGTAGCACCGGTAATGCTGGTCTCAAGAAGGGGGGAGGAAATAGCTTCCATAGCCGCAACCTGAGCCTTGTCCGCACCCTTTGCCGAGCCAACACCCATGTGAGCGTAGCCTGCATTCTTCATAATCGAGGTAACGTCTGCAAAGTCGAGGTTGATAAATCCGGGAACGTTGATAAGCTCGGAAACCGACTGTACGCCGCGACGGAGAACGTCGTCAGCGATTTCAAAAGCGTTTGCAAGTGTGATATGGTTGTCCTCAACCTGTTTAAGTCTCTCGTTGGGGATAACGATAAGAGAGTCGACGTACTTTGAAAGCTCTGCAATACCAGCCTCTGCCTGTGCGTATCTTCTGCGACCCTCGAAGCTGAACGGCTTGGTAACGATACCAACGGTAAGAATACCCATCTCCTTGGAGGTCTTTGCGATAACGGGAGCCGCACCGGTACCGGTACCGCCGCCCATACCTGCGGTGATAAATACCATGTCTGCACCGTTAAGGGCGTCTTTAACTACCTCAATGGATTCCTCAGCGCTACGCTTACCGATTTCTGGGTTTGCGCCTGCACCCTTACCGCGAGTAATCTTGTCGCCTATAACGAGCTTCTTGGCAGCGCAAGAGCTGTCAAGTGCCATATTGTCGGTGTTGATAGCAATAAACTCAACGCCGCGAATGTTAGTAGAAATCATGCGGTTGACTGCGTTGTTTCCGCCGCCACCGACACCAATTACCTTGATGTTTACACCACTGTCATAAACCTGTTCGAAATCAAATTCCATTTTTTAAACCCTCCGTCGTATGTGATAGAGCAAGCTTGCTCAAAAATTTAAACTTTTGTTAGACTGCGACGCAAAAAAACTCGTGATTTTCGCGTGCAATTTCGTCGAAATAATTATAACATATATTTTAAAATATTTCAATAAGTTTTTAATTTATGAACAAGTTTTAACAAATAAAATATTTTATGGCAGATAAAGATGGGCAGAATTTTGATGAAAAAAGTCAAAAAATGGAAAATAAAAGTTGACTTTTACTGTTTTTTAAAAGTTGCCGTAAGAATTTCTACTATTCGCTCGGCTGAGTGCAAATTTGCAAACCTTTGTATGCATTTTGACATTTTTTTGCGCTCTTTTTCGTTATCCACTAGCGAGTGCACGCACTCATAAAGGCTTTCGTTTGTCAAATCGCTCTCTTTGAGCAATATGGCAGCGCCGTCGCGGGATAGCAGCTCTGCATTTTTGTATTGGTGATTGTCCGTAACGTTGGGCGAGGGGATAAGAATTGCACATGCTGAGGCGGCTGCAATTTCGGAAAGCGTCATAGCGCCAGCGCGGCATATTACAATATCCGATGCGAGAAGTACCTCGGGCATATTCTTGATATAGGGGACGATTTTCGTGCCACCGGATTTGTTTGTGCGCATCTCCTTTGGGAGCGCGTCGTAATACTTTTGACCTGTAGAGTGCAAATGGCGTATTCCTGCCGTTTTGCTCGAGTAGATTCTCATAAGATTAAGCGCTGCATCGTTTAATTCCTTTGCGCCACCGCTTCCGCCAAAGGAGACTATAAAAATGTCGTTTTTCTCTATCCCGAGAGTGTGGCGCGCCTTTTCTCTTGACAGATTTAAGAATGATTTTCGCAGTGGATTTCCAACGACGCAGCGCTTTACGCCCTCGTCAAGATATTTTTGCGTTTCTCTATGGTTGAGCAGTACCGCATCGCAGCTGCTGCTGAGCAGTCTTGTTACCAGGCCCGGTGAGACGTTGGACTCGTGTATATACGTTTTAATACCGAGTCGGTGAGCAGCCTTTAATACAGGCCAGCAAACGTAACCGCCAGTACCAACCACAGCGTCGGGCTTAAACTCCCGTATTATCCTTTTGGCCTTTCCAACGGCGCTCAGGGCAAGATATACGCTTTTTATATTGCTCGGCGAGAGGCTTCGTTTTATTCCCATTACCTTAAGAACCTTTAGCGGAATTTTAGCGTCGGTAACCGAGCGGTTTTCCGTGCCACCCTCACGGCCTATAAACAGAATTTGTGCATTGGGGTATTTTTCGTAAATTTTTTCGGCGATAGCGACAGCGGGCAAAACGTGTCCACCCGTGCCTCCGCCTGTCAGTATTATTTTCATAAGCACCTACTTTGTTACTGAGGATTTTCTTGATATCGAGAGAATTACACCCATTTCAAAAAACAGCATTACAAGTGACGAGCCGCCATAGCTGAAGAAAGGCAGAGATATTCCGGTGTTGGGAATTGTATTCGTTACAACGGCTATATTTAATAGCACCTGAACGCCCATTTTGATACAAATGCCGAGAGCAACAAGACGCGTGTAGGTATCAGACGAGCGTATAGCAACCAGAGTGCCTCTGTAAATCAGAAAGCCAAAAAGAAGCATAGCCACCGCTGCCCCTACAAAGCCCAGCTCCTCGCATAGAATGGCAAAAATCATATCGTTTGCAGGCTCTGAAACGTAGCAGTGCTTTAGAATGCTTTTCCCAAGGCCCACACCGAATATACCTCCGGAGCCTATTGCCATAAGGCCCTGGAGTGTCTGCCAACCGCCCGTGAGCTTATACGCCTCGGGATTTTGCCAGACGGTTATTCTGTCCTTGGTGTAGTCGGTGAAGAGTGCAAGATAGGTTACTGCCGCGACGCAAAAGGCACAAAAAATCGATATGTATTTCGGATTTACCCCCGCGGTAAATATCAAAATCAGTCCGATAGCACCGAGAATTATAATGCAGGATAGGTGCTTTTGAAGCATAACTAGGATTATCGGTATGAGCATTATGAGAGACGGAATGAGCGTTCCGTAAATCAAAGCAACCCTGCCACTCTTTTTCTCCGTTGCTTTTCCCTCGTAATCCGAAAAATATCTCGCAAGCATCATAACCAAAGATAGCTTTGCTATCTCGGAGGGCTGTATCGTAAGTGGGCCTATGGAAATCCATCTTTGAGCACCGTTACCGACAAATCCTACAACAAGCACCAAAATGAGCAGCAGGAGAGTAAACACGTATAGATGCGGAGTGTATTTTTTGTACAGGTCTATATCAATTCTCGAGGCAAGGTGCATAACGGCAAAGCCTAAAAGAAGCCAGATAATTTGCTTTTTAACAAAATAATATCCGTCACCGTAGCGCGCGTAAGCGTAGGCCTGCCCCGCGCTGAAAACCATAACGGTTCCGAATAGGGAAAGCAGAATTACCGAAAGCAAAAAGATGGCGTCAATTCTTCCGCTTTTTAGAATATACCCTCTTTTGATTTTTTGATTTTTCAGTGGAATTTTCAATAAATGCATAATAATCACAGCAGCGATACACCGAACGCTACCAGGGAGGCAACGAGCGTGAGTATCAGCGCGCAAAGGCAAATTTTCGTTTCGCTCCAGCCGCATTTTTCAAGGTGATGGTGAAGCGGCGCCATTTTGAATATGCGCTTTTTTGTGGCCTTGTACCAAAGAACCTGTATAATTACCGAAAGCCCCTCAATTACGTAGACTGAGGAGATTATGATTATAAGAATAGGCGTCTCAAGCGTAAACGCAGCGTATACGACCATAGCGCCGAAAAAGAGCGACCCTGTATCACCCATAAAGATTTTTGCAGGGTGGATATTGAAAAAGAGAAATGCAACGCCACCACCGATAAGCGCGACTGACACAAGCGCCGTGTCAACCGATGCCGAGATGAAAAGAAGCGACGTGCCTATGCCCACGGCAACGCTTGAGGCAAGGCCGTCAACACCGTCGGTCAGATTTGCGAAATTAACTATACCGACTATCATAACAGCCATAACGGGATAGTATAAAAATCCGAAATCAAGAGATGTAGCGCCTAAGTCAACCTCTGTTCCGTCAAGGAAAAGATATTCGCGCAAAAAAAGAAAGGCAAGTGCAAAAACAAATTGAAATACAAGCTTTTGTACAGGCGTGAGGCCTGCGTTGTTTTTTCTGTGCAGCTTCGTGAGGTCGTCTATTATTCCAACCAGTGAATTAAACGCAGAGAATACCAAAATTAAAAAAACCGACGTTCCCTCATAGCCCATATCTCCCCAAACCAAAACAATACCGCCTAAGGCTAGAGCTATACTGACGGCAATAAGAAAGGCAATACCGCCCATAGTAGGCGTACCGCGTTTTTTCAGATGCCACTGCGGCCCGTCCTCGTAAATAGGCTGCTCAGCCCGTCGGCAAAGAAAGGGAATAAGCCTGTTTTCTATCAAGACGGTACCGATAACGGATATTATAAAAACCACTAAAATTAATGGTATAAACTCAGCCATAGCAGTATTCCTTTCAAGCCAAAATTAGCTTTAGTATTCTATCAAGCCTTACGGCGTTTGAGGCCTTAAAGAGAATAATTTCCGAGTGTACGCTGCGTCTTAGGATTTCCTCAGCTGTAATTTCGGGAGCAGACAATTCGGTATTTACGAAAATTCTCTCAGAGCTCATACCGCCATTTATAGCGCCTCTTTTCATATCGTGAGAATAATCTCCGAAAAGATAGAGCCTATCAAGATGCGCCTCTGCTGCGCGGCGGCCTATTCTGTAATGCATCTCGGCTGCGTGCTCGCCAAGCTCAAAAACAGTTCCCAAAAGAGCAGAGCGCGCAGCGTATGTATTCAGGCTCTCAAGAAGTGACAGGTCGGCCGAAATTGATTCGTACGACGCATTGTAAGAGTCGTCGAGTATGTAAAAGTTTTTTGCAGAAATCAATTTCTGCCTGATATTTATATCGGAAATTTGAGAAATTCCCGTTTTGATATCTCCGAAATCCATATTTATAAGTCGGGCTGCGGCAACCGCGGGCGCTAAACACTTAATAAAATGCTCGCCTTTTGGTTCAAGGTGCGATGAGAATGCATGCTTACCGTCGAAATAAATCTCTACACTTCCGTTTTCCTTGCCGATTACAGCAGTATTTGCTGTAATATCCGTTGTGGAGAAAGTGTGTTTTTTCGGAGCGTTATACAAAAGCTTCTCGTCCTTTGGCACAATAATTGCGCTTATGCTTTGAGCCGATTTAAGCTCCAGCTTCGCCCGTGCTATATTTTCTCTGCTGCCTAAATTTCCGATATGTGAGGTGCCTATATTCGTTATAATTCCAATGTCGGCCATGGCGCATTCGGAGAGCCTTTTAATTTCTCCCTCGGCATTCATTCCCATCTCCAAAACCATAATTTCACAGCCTCTTTTTGCTGATAAAATGCTCAGGGGCAGGCCGATATTGTTGTTGTGATTTCCCTCGCTTTTGTGAACGCAAAGGTGCGTGCTTGCTATAACTGAGAGAAATTCCTTGGTTGTACTTTTTCCTACGCTGCCCGTAACGGCCACGGTGTGCTTTAGATTTGTAAAAAATCCCTTGTAGTAGCTGGCAAGAAGCATAAGCGCCTCGTCGCTTTTTGTGACGGTAACGTAGCCCTTGCCACGCCTTTGGGTGAGGGAGATAGCGCCTATTTTTTCAGCCTTGTCGGTGAAATCGTTCGCATCGTATTTTTTGCCCTTCAGGGCAACGAACAAATCCCCATAGGAAAGCTCCCCTGTGTCAGTAGTGATATAATTTATTATTTTGTTTCGTAGCTTTAACTCACATATACCACCAACTGCCGTAGCTATTTCGCCTACCGACATCGGTATATCAAGTTTAATTCGCACAGCGCGCCTCCCGTCTGAGAGTAAGCGCATCGGCAATAATCTTACGCTCGTCGAATGTGTGATAGCCAAATCCGTCGATATTATATGCCTCGGCGCCCTTGCCGACGACTGCAACTATATCATCTATGTCGGCCGAGCCTACCGCGTACTCAATGGCTTCCTTTCTGTCCTCGATGACTACGTGCTTTTTATACCTGAATCCACGGATTATATCGGATATTATATTCTCGGTGCTCTCGCCCCTTGAATTGTCAGAGGTCACTATTATTTTGTCGGCGTAGGTCTCGGCAATTTTTGCCATTCTCGGCCTTTTGGCCGTGTCTCTCTCTCCGCCACAGCCGAAAACAAGAGTTAATTTGCGCTCGCCAGCCTTTAAGTCGCAAATGCTTCTTAAAATGTTCTCGAGTGCAACGTCCGTATGCGCATAATCTATTATTACCGTAATTTCATCTTTTATAATTTCAAATCTTCCTTTAATAGACGGTAGCTCTGAAAGAGCTTTTTTGGTCTGACAGGGCGGAGCACCGAGGGCTGTGGCGGCAGTAATGGCAAGCATAGAATTGTAAATATTGAAAATACCTGCGGTCTTTAAATTTAATTTGCAGGTGAAATTTTGGCCGTGGTAAAGATACTGTACTCCGTCAAGTCCAAGGTTTTTAATATTGCTTACAAAAACGTCACCGCGCCATAAAACCCCCGCTGTAATTCTTCTTGATGGAAGCTCCTTAGCCAAGCGCCGTCCGTAATAGTCGTCGAGGTTGATTATCCTTAGTCTTGCCTGATAAAACAGCTTTTTCTTTGCCGCATAGTAGCTTTCCACCGTTTTGTGAAAATCGAGATGTTCCTCTGAAAGATTAGTGAAAATAGCAATATCAAAGAGTATAGGCGTCACCTTTTCAAGCGAAAGAGAATGACTTGATACTTCCATTACAACGGCATCACAGCCCGCATCTTGCATTTTCCTTAGCGTAGGGTAAAGCACCCATGGGTCAGGGGTGGTCATTGAGTAATACTGCTCCGAGCTTACGACACCGTCTATCAATATACGCCCCGTACCTATCAGGCCGACCTTCATTCCGCTCTCTTCAAGGGCGCATCTGGTAAATTCGGCAGTACTGCTTTTTCCGTTCGTACCGGTTATGCCGATGATTTTCAGCCTTGAATAGTCGATTTTTTCAAATCTTGAAAATATAAGAGCACAGCATCTTCGCGGATTTTTTACGCGTATGACGGGCAGATTATCAGGCAACTCTACCGATTGTCCGCAAACTATCGCGCGCGCGTGCAATTTATATAATAATGATGGATTTTTATTTTCTCCCGGAATAATGAGAAGGGTGTCTTCGTCGCATTCCTCGGCTCTGACGCAGAGCCTTTCTACCGTACTCTCCATATCCACTGCCGTGGAGAAATATTCGTCCTCAAAAATCAAATCTGATAGCTTCATATCTAGTCCTCGTAGTTTGTATTAATTGCCCTTATCGTTATTACGGTGCCTCGCGGTGCCATAGAGCCCGGCGGTAATGATTGCTCACAGACGACGTCGGTGGCACTTGGCACAAGCTCGCTCATTCCCGATATTTTTATATTAAATCCCGCGTCGATTGCCGTCTGTATGGCCTCTGCGAGCGTAAGAGAACAAAGGTTTGGTACACAGACTTCGCTAGGTACGTCTTCCGTGGTGTAAAGGATTATTTTAGAAACGGGATAGGTGAAAACCTCTCCGACGTTTGGCGTCTGCGCGAGAACGAAGTCGCCCTCACCCACCACCTCGTATGAAATTTTGCTTTCCTTAAGTCTTTTTTTTGCGCTTTCAACCGTAAGACCGACGTAGCTTTCAACAGTAAAGCTGACCTCGGGAGAATTTTTTCGATATTCAAGATAGGGAAGAACCTTTTCCATAAGCTTTGAAACGTACGGGGCGGCTATTACACTTCCGTATTTTACCTGTGAGGTAGGCTCGTCAACGACTATTATCATCGCTACACCCTTATCGCTGTCGGTGGAATAAGCTACCGTTGAGCCGATACGCAAATACGAGTTCCCGTTTTCGTCAAGAACGTCGAATTTCTGAGAGGTGCCTGTTTTTGCCGCTATGTCGTATCCGCTAACCCCCGCGTTTTTTGCTCCGCCGCTGCCGTTTACACCCTCTACGAGTATCTTAGATACCGTGTTTGCCACCTCGGTACTAACAACGTTCCTTCTTGTCTTGGTTTCGTGCTGAAATACCGTGTTTCCGTCGCTATCTAAAATCTTATCAACAACGTACGGTGTTATCAGATTTCCGCCGTTTGCAACCGATGCGATGGCCGTAAGCTGATTAATCACCGAAACCTTGAAGCGTTGTCCGAACGATGCCGTAGCAAGCTCGGTAGGTCCTATCGCCTCTTGCTTATGAAATATACTAATGGCCTCGCTTGGCAAATCTATACCGGTTTTTTCGAGCAGACCAAAGGCGTTTACGTAGGAGTAGAAGCTGTCGCTGCCCATACGCTCCGAAATCGCAATCATACAGGGGTTGCAGGACATTTGCAGTCCGTATGCGAGATTAAATCCCGAGCCGTGACCACCTGCCTTGTGGCACTTGATTTTCCAGCCGCCCACGGCACAGTATCCCTGACAGCTGAAGGTGTCATTCAGGTCGACAACCCCCATATCAAGAGCTGCCGATACGGTCAGTATTTTAAAGGTTGAGCCCGGCTCGTAGGTTTCGCTGACTGCTTTGTTCGACCACATAATCTGCATTAGTTCGGTCTTGTAGGCGTTATATTCAGCACTTCCTTGCGCAAGACCCGACGAGTTTAACTTAGCCTGTGAGAGCTCGTCTAGAACGAACGGAGTGTTCGGATTAAAGGGTGAGGTTGTGGCCATTCCCAAAATCGCTCCGGTTTTTGTATCCATCACAATTCCCGTGACTCTGTTTTCGGCTCCGCTGTTGACACGCGCCTGCTCAATTATCGCCTCCAGCTCTCTTTGTATGTAGGAATCTATAGTCGTAACAAGGCTTTGGCCGTCTTCGGCAGGGAAATAAGCCGAGTATTCGGTATCGAGAGCGTTTCCGTTTGCGTCCTTTGCGTAGACGTAATATCCGTCCTTGCCCGAGAGCACCTCGTCGTAGTGATACTCAAGGCCGTACAGTCCCTGATTATCGCTGCCTGTAAAGCCGAGAACGTGAGCGGCCAGCGTGTTTTCGGGATAATATCTGCTTGTTGAGGCTTCGGTAAATATCAACCTCTCAAGTGAGTTTTTCTCAATGAATTCGAGTACCTTTTTGTATTCAGTCTCACCCACCGATTTTTTAACTGTTACGTCAAGCACGTTTGAGTTTTTAATTTTGTTATAAAGTGCTTCTGCATCAAGCGAGAGAATCGTGCCAAGTCCCGATGCTATAATTCTGTCGTACTCTATTCCGCTTTCCTTCTTCCAAAGCTTGATATCACGGGTCGAAACGAAGACTCGCCACACCGTTCTGCTTGCCGCGAGAATATTCATATTCGAGTCGTAAATGCTACCTCGCTCAGCGTAAAGAGTGGACGACGTAGTTACCTGGTCATAGGTCTTTTCACGATAATAATCATACAAAAAATAGGAAAGCCGCAGGATATTTCCAAGCAGAAATATACCAAAGAATGCAAAAAGGATAAATACGGCTACTATTCTTCTGTGCGTTGTCTTTTTCGTTATAGGCTTCAAGGCTCTTTCCTTTATAAAAAAATATAGCGACGGACAGATGCCATCGCTACATTATATTTGTATATGGAGAGTTTTATGAGGGAAAGTTTACGTACATATTTTAGAAATATACGTTTATAAAAATACAGCAAAAATACGCAATAGAAAAATAAGGAATATTAGATACGCAATAGAGGAAGATATATCAATAAAATAGATTTTAAGAAGATATATTTAAAAATGCTACAAATAAAAAAGTGCGGCACTTACCGAGGGAGGTGCAAATTACCCCGACTTCGTGCCGCACAGATGATATTCTTTTTAGTTTGCCTCACAGGAAAGCTCTGCTTCGGTCTGTTCAACCTCTACACTCTCTACACATGCCATGCTCTCGCTAAGGGTTGCGGTGCTGCCGCCAAGAAGCTTTGCGCCAATAATACCAAAGGAGAATATGAAGCTGCACGCAACTACCGCGGAAAGAAGGGCAGATGCAGATGCGCGGAAGGGAAATGCACGTATGGTCTTATCCTTTACGGGCGGCTCCTTAACGGTGAGCTTGTCGTTGACGTATGAGATAAGCATAGCGACTGCCTTTTCGCTCTTGGTTGCTGTTGACCTTTCTGCAACGGGGAGAAGTGCGTCGGCCTTCTTGATTTCGGCCTTCATAGACATAAACTCGCCAAGAGTATACTCAGCGTTATTTTCGATTACGGTAAGTCTTTCCTTCATATTTTCATAAAGTCTGTCGTAGCTGTTAGCGTATGCCATTTTTCTTTCTCCTTATATCTTTTCTGCAATTCTTAATTTTGCGCTCCGTGAGCGATGATTTTGTTCGAGCTCCTCGTTGCTCGGCAAAATAGGTTTTTTGGTTATTTCCTTTAGCGTAGGCTTTTTTCCACATACGCAGATGGGGAAGTCTTTTGGACAGGTGCAAGCGTTTGCGTGCGCTCTGAAGCCGAGCTTTACTATTCTGTCCTCTAATGAATGGAAGGATATTATTGCTATTCTGCCACCCTTTGTGAGTGAGGCGGCCGAGGCGTCTATAATCGGCTTTATCGCATCAAGCTCACCGTTTACCTCAATTCTTATAGCCTGAAAGGTTCTCTTTGCAGGGTGTGGACCGTCTATTCTTGATATACTCGGTATTGCGCTCTTTATTACCTCAGAAAGCTCAAGGGTTGTTTCGATAGGCTTTATCTCGCGCCTTTTACATATTGCCGAGGCAATTCTTGGTGCAAAGCGCTCCTCGCCATATTCGAAAATTATTCTTTTGAGCTCTGCTTCGGAATATTTATTTACTACCTCGTAGGCCGACAGGGGAGCGTCGGTGTCCATTCTCATATCGAGCGGAGCATCGTGCATGTAGCTGAAGCCGCGCTCGGGAGTGTCAAATTGATGCGAGCTGCAGCCGAGGTCGGCAAGCACACCGCCAAGGTTAGTAATATTAAAATCTTTTATAATTCTTTCAAGAGAGGTAAAGTTTTCGTTTACAAAGGTAACTCTGTCGAGGTAATCCTTTAAGCGATCGGTAGCAGCGGCAATAGCGCTTTTGTCTCTGTCGAAGCATATAAGACGTGAATTTTTACCCATTCTCTTGGCTATTTCAAGAGAGTGTCCGCCACCGCCGGCAGTACAGTCGATGTAGGTGTAGCCGTCTCTTATGTTGAGAGCCTCGATACATTCAAAAAGGAGAACCGATACGTGTGAAAAGCCTGTGTCTGACATAAAGTTTATCCTCTTTAAAGGTAATTAGAGACCAAACTCGCGAAGCACATCGCGCATCTTCTCGAAGTCGCGATTGCCGTCGTGCTCGTCCCAAAGCTCCTCGGCCCAAACTCTTATCTGACGGCCAACGCCGACAAATACGATGTTTTTGTCGATTTTTGCATGCTTAAGAAGTCTGTCCTCAATGATTATTCGTCCGCTTCCGTCGAGCGTGCATTTCTGAGCGCCACCGAGAATGAAATCCTGAATTTCAGCAGCTACTGACTCGGGAAGCTTTTCGATTTTTTCAATATAAGCGTCCCAGTCGTCTGCGGTATATATTGAGAGGTAGGTGTCAAATTTTCTGGTTATGTAAAACACGTCGCCAAGCTCATCACGGTATTTAGCCGGTATGAAAACTCGTTTTTTAGCATCAAGTGCATGCGTATAAGAACCGACGAATGACATTTTTGGACCTCCTCTCGCTTGTTTTTGTGATATTTGGGGGATAATTCCACACAAATTGGGGTAATATGAACACAATCACCCACTTTGCCCCACGCGTATATTATAATACATCTCTTATAAAAAATCAAGGGGTTTTTTAAAAAAAGTAAAAAAAATTTTAAAAAAATTTCAAAACGGCGAAAAAACAATAAAATACTTTAAAAAAGTATTCCATTTTCTATTTATTTGTGGTAAAATAGTACGAGAAACGAACGGAGAGGTTTTCGTATGTCCTTTTTTTCAAAGCTTTTCAAAAAGAAAGATATTACCTCAAGCTACTCGTATAGGATAAATATGGCAAAGTCCTTACACGGTCAGCCCGTAAAGTACGTTACAGAGCGCAAAGAGGACAACGAGGATGTTATAGGCCGTGGGGGCGCTATGGCGGTGCATGGAGATACTTTCATCGTGGACTCCTCGGGAGATAGGCTCTTTGCCTGTAATATTGCCGACCTTGAGGCCTCTATGCTTATGAGTGGTGACGGTGTCATTATTACAGGCCCAAATCTGCTTCAGGGTGGATCTATGCGTAGCATAATCGTTCATTTCGTCTATTACAGAAAATAACTAAAACGGAGATAAAAACTTGGTCAGTGCTGAAAAAAGACGTGCCTGCGCTGTGATTTTGGCGGCAGGAAGCAGTCTGAGATTTGGTGAGGGAAACGAGAAGATAAAGGCAAAAATTTGCGGCAAATCGGTTTTAACTCACACAGTGGCAGCCTTTGAGCAGGCAGAGAGCATAAGCTCTATTATCGTTGTGGCGCGTGAGTGCGATATCGAATTTGCAAGGTGCGAGCTCTGGCAATTTAAAAAGGTAGAAAAGATTATAGCAGGTGGGGCGTGCAGAGCCGAGTCTGCTAAAATCGGTGCGCTTATAGCAGATGCCGAGCTTGTAGCTATTCACGATGCTGCCAGGTGTCTTATAACGCCCAAGATGATTAACGCAGTCGTAGAGGCTGCTATTATAAACGGAGCCGCAACCTTGGCTTCTGCTGTTTACGACACGGTAAAAAGAGTAGACCCGGAGCAGAAAATAGTAGAAACCGTACCACGCGAGCAGCTTGTCCTTGCGACGACCCCACAGGTGTTTTTGCTGAGAACCTATCTTGACGCTCTTAATAAGAGCGAGGCTTTAGAGACCGTCACGGACGACAACTTGTTGCTTGAGAAGGCAGGTGTCAGAGTGCTTGCCGTGGTAACGGACGAGCCAAATCTCAAAATAACCACAAAAGAGGATTTAAAATACTGTGAATTTATCCTCGGAGAAAGGGAAAAGACTTGAATATCAGAATAGGTCACGGATACGATGCGCATCGCTTCGGTGAGGGGCGCGAGCTCGTTCTCGGCGGAGTTAAAATTGAATATGAGAAGGGGCTTGTAGGTCATTCCGATGCAGACGTGCTTATACACGCCGTAATGGACGCCCTGATCGGCGCTATGGCGCTTGGAGATATAGGAAAGCATTTTCCTGAGAGCGACAAGGAATATCTCGGTATATCAAGCATAGAGCTTCTAAAGAAAACGCGCGCGCTTATGTTCAGCGAGGGGTACGACATCGTAAATCTCGATGCTACTCTTATTCTCGAGCGCCCGAAAATAGCAAAATACGTGGAAGAAATGAGAAAAAATATAGCAGAAGTGCTCGAGTGCTCGGTATCGTGCGTAAATATAAAGGCCACGACCGAGGAGAAAATGGGCTTCACGGGAAGTGGTGATGGCGCCTCGGCGCACGCGGTGGTTCTCATAGAAAAAGGATAAGGGGCAGCCGAAGCCACCCCAATCATAAACGGCATCTGCGGAGCGTCTTAGATACGTCCTTAGCTTTAATGTCTTTAACCGCATACTGCCGTGAGCAAATGCTCCATAGTATTTTATGAAAAAATACGTCTTGTGTCACACATTGAGAAAACCGACCGATTAATTTACTTATCCGAGAAATTAAATCGCTTAATTACGTAAATTAATTTGCGTTATCAAGAGCTTAAATTTTTTAACTGTAGAATAATTAAGTTAAGTATTTACCTTGAACATCTAAAAATTAAATATAAGACGGTACCATGGCGGCGCCGTCATTTAAATGAAAGGAAAAAAAAATGATTAAGATTTCCCCCTCAGTATTAGCATCTGACCTCTCAAATCTCGCCTCGGAGGTTGTCGAGATAGAGAAGGCAGGCGCCGAAATGGCGCATCTTGACGTAATGGACGGTGCTTTCGTTCCTAATATGTCATTTGGTATGCCCGTTATTGAATGCTTAAGAAACAAGAGCAGCATCATATTCGACGTGCATCTTATGATAGCTTCTCCCGAGAAGTACGCAAAGCGCTTTATCGACGCAGGAGCAGATATAGTTACATTTCACTACGAGGCGTGCGAGGATAGCGCAGCACTTCTTAAGCAAATCCGCGAGTGCGGTGTAAAGGCTGCCATTTCCATCAAACCGAAGACTCCTGCTGAGGATATCTTCCATCTTCTCGATATGTGCGATATGGTTCTCGTTATGACAGTAGAGCCCGGATACGGTGGACAGAAGTTTATGGCCGATATGCTCCCTAAGGTTCGCGCTATCAGAGAGGAAGCAACAAGACGCGGACTCGATATCGATATTCAGGTTGACGGTGGAATTAATCCCGAAACCGCAAAGCTTGCAGTTGAAGCAGGCGCTAACGTTCTCGTTGCCGGAAGCTCGGTGTTCAAATCCGCAGACCGTCGCGCAGCCATCGACGCACTCAGATAATTGAAATACATATTTTTTCAAAAGCCGAAGATAAAACAGGGCAGATTGATATTTCAGGAGAGCGTATGCCAAACGCCATCATAACAATGTCTGCTTTGACAGGCAGACCGACGAAGAAAAAATATACGAATATTTACTGAACCTTAAAAATATCGGAATTGACCAGGCGCTTATTTATCCTCGCTCCGGCTGTGAAATTGAATATTTATCCGATGCTTGGTTTCAAGCAGTGGGGTATTTTATCGACGCTGCTGTAAAGTTCGATATGAAGCTGTGGCTCTACGACGACTTCAACTTTCTTTAAATTTTGGAATTAAAATTAAAATACCCCTACGGTAGCAGGAGCAGGATTCCGGCTGTCGTAGGGGTTTTACTTTTATGGGTTTATAGGCTTATTTGAAATTCGGTTGGTAATAAAGAAAGTGAGAATCAGTTATCAAGGTCCATAACACGCTGGCCTAAGTGAGCGGCCGAGCCGTTGCCCTGAGCAGAAAAGGGAATACCGAGATGGTCGTATGCGAGCTTCGTGACACATCTGCCACGAGGTGTTCTCGACAGAAATCCTATCTGCATAAGATAAGGCTCGTAGACGTCCTCTATGGTTACAGCCTCTTCGCCGATAGTAGCTGCCAGAGTATCAAGACCGACAGGTCCGCCGCCGTAGTACTTTATGATAGCCTCGAGCATGCGTCTGTCTACGTTGTCAAGACCGAGGTGGTCTATCTCAAGTGCCTCAAGGGCGTAATTTGCTATTTCCGAGCTGATAGTTCCGTTGCCCTTGACGAGAGCAAAGTCACGAACACGCTTGAGAAGTCGGTTGGCAACTCGTGGAGTTCCTCTTGAGCGAGAGGCGATAGCCTCTGCGCCGTCGTCGGTTATTGCAATTTCAAGAATTGACGCTGAACGCTTGACTATTGTTGCAAGCTCTTCGGTAGTATAAAGCTCAAGCTTAAGAAGAACGCCAAATCTGTCGCGCAAGGGGGTAGTGAGCTGTCCTGCTCTCGTGGTTGCGCCAATTAAAGTGAACTTCGGGATAGGCATGTGAATGGTTCTTGCGCTGGGACCCTTACCGATTATAATATCGAGGGCGTAGTCCTCCATCGCGGGATAGAGAATTTCCTCGGCAACTCTTGAAAGACGGTGTATTTCGTCTATAAACAGAACGTCACCGGGGGCAAGGTTGGTAAGTATAGCGGCCAAATCGCCTGCCTTTTCGATGGCAGGGCCTGAGGTGGTGCGTATATTAACGCCCATCTCGTTTGCAATAATCGAGGAAAGGGTGGTTTTACCAAGGCCGGGAGGACCGTAGAGCAGGACGTGGTCCAGTGGCTCGCCACGAAGCTTGGCGCTTTCGATATACACCTTTAGGTTCGACTTTGCCTTTTGCTGTCCGACGTATTCTTCAAGCGTTTTTGGTCTGAGGCAGTTTTCTACCTCTCCGTCAAGGGTTGAGTCGTATTCGTTTGAAACGATTCGATTTTCAAAATCGAACTCGTTAATTTCTTCCATCATAAGATTTGTGTCCTTTCGGTTGTCCGCTTAGATTTTCGGTCGCCTTTTTGGTTGAGCCAAGGCTTTAGAGTTGCACGTCTTATTTGAGATAATCCTTACAGCGTCCGTGTCGTTCACTTTGTCAGGTCGACCAGAGGCCTTCGTTATTTTGTCAGCCTCTTGAGAGCAAGTCTTACTATTTCGCCAACGTCCTCTGCGGGATTTGCATCGCGGAGCGCTGCGAGTATGGTGCTCTTGTCGTATCCAAGCACGGCAAGTGCCTCTGCGGCTTCTGAAATATTACCGCTGATTTTCGATTTGGGCAGGGGCGTGTTACGGTTTTCAGATGCAGCGACCATAATATCCTTTGAAATCTTATCCTTAAGCTCAAGGACGATTCTGGCGGCGGACTTGGGTCCAATACCGGGTGTTTTGGCAATTGATTTAATATCCTCGGTACAAATTGCAAGCGCAAGCGTTTGAGGTGTCATAGTGGAAAGTATGCTCATCGCAACCTTTGGTCCGACACCGCTAACGCTGATAAGATGGTTGAAGCACTCTCGCTCCTCGGTACTTGAAAATCCGAACAGCTCAACACCGTCCTCTCTTACAGAAAGGTGAGTAAAAAGCTTAATTTTTGTATCGAGCTTGGTATGTAGAGCCGATGCGGTAATCTGGCTCACCGTAAGCTTGTATCCGACTCCTGCACAGTCGATAACGCAGGTGCTAGCGTCAACGTATGCAAGCTCGCCGTGAAGATAATAATACATAATTACTCCAATCTAATCCGAGATAATAACTTTTTTAATCATTTTTTCGACAGCCTCCCGCTCAAACGTCATATCGCGTCCGCAGCCGAGACAAATTATTCTGACGTCGCTTCCGACCCTTGCAACCTTAAAGGTGTCCGAGCCGCAGGGGTGTTTTTTCTTCATAACCAAGCTGTCGCCCTGTGAAAATTTCTTTAGGAGCATAGGCTTTCTCCTATTTGTAAAGAGGCTTGTATTCAGCCGTCTGTTTTTTCTCGGCCTCTACCTTGCCGTTCTTTTTCTTTGTACGAGCTGTGAGAGGTGAAATCCACTTCTTAAAGAAGTGAGAAATCAGCCATACTATAGCGTACACCAGAGCGTATATGAAGATAAGAACGATATAAGAGGACGGTGTCCTTGAGGCAAGATAGCCCGTAGTATAAAGAAGTCCAAAAAGAGCCCCGAGCAGTAAAAAGAAGTGTATCGTCAGCCTAAGAGGATAGGCAAGCTTCTCAATACCGAACACGTGATTTGAAAGCGCGATAACGCAGCCGATAAAGAATATAGCAGTAAACGAAGAGATGGTCAATGCTAAATTAGTGCTTCCCGTAAGCGCTACGAAAAAGAAAAAGACGAAAAGCAAAATAACCGTGTAAGCACACGCATTTAGTATGGTATTTTTAATTTTTTTCATTTTACGGTACCTTTTCATAATATTCCAAATATATCATATCATATTTTTGTTTATTTTTCAAGTTAATTTCGTAAAATTCGCGGTATTTTTTTAAAAAGCGAAAAGGTAGGAAAAAACCAAAAATAGAATAAAAATTCAACAGAGAGCTAATTCTTATTCATTTGGTGTTGACATTTCTATAAAATAATTGTATAATTATATAATAAATCTTTTTATGAGGCGGAACCATGCAAAGAAAGACAGCAAGAGAAAATACGTTTATCCTTATTTTTGAGAGAATATGCAAAAGTGACGAAACGGCAGAGGAAATTTTCCAGAAGGCAACCGAGGTGCGAGGCCTTGAATACGATGGCTACGTAAAGCAGGTATTCTTCGGCTCTGAGGAAAACAGAGAGATTATAGAGCAGTACTCATCAAAGCACACGGTAGGCTGGAAAAAGGAGAGAATTTCGCCCGTTTCCAGAGCCGTCATTCGCCTTGCCGTTTACGAAATGATGTTTATGGAGGATATCCCCTCTCGCGTTTCTATAAACGAGGCTATCGAGCTATCTAAAAAATATGACGACGAGAAATCCTATTCGTTTGTAAACGGAGTGCTTAACGGAGTGTCGAAGGAGCTTGAAGCTAACAATGGCTAAGGGCGCATTCATTGGTATTGACACGAGCAATTATACAACCTCGATTGCAATAATCGACGGGGACGGTACGCTCGTGGCAAATCTCAAGCGCCCTCTTGCCGTCAAGCAGGGTGAACGCGGACTTAGACAGTCAGACGCGCTTTTTAATCACACCGTGAATATACCTAATCTTATGAGAGAGGCCGGCAAATACCTTTCCGAGTATACACCTCTTGCCGTAGGCGTAAGCACGCGCCCGAGAAATCAAGAGGGCTCGTATATGCCTTGTTTTCTTGCGGGAGTGAGTGCGGCGGAGAGCGCATCTGCGCTTATGGGTGTACCGCTATACACCTTTTCCCACCAGTGCGGACATATAATGGCAGCGCTTTATTCGGCAGGAAAATTCGATTTGCTGGAGCGAGAATTTGCGGCCCTGCATCTTTCCGGTGGAACCACCGAGCTTGTCCGTGTGAAATATCAGAGCGGACAGTTCGTCGCCGATATATGCGGTGGCACAAGGGACCTCGCCGCAGGACAGATAATTGACAGAGTGGGAGTTTATCTCGGCCTGCCGTTTCCTGCCGGTGCGCATTTAGAGAGGCTTGCACTTGAGAACACAAGACCGCTTCCTAAAACGAAGCTTGCCACAAGCTCTACCTACGTTAATTTTTCGGGTGTTGAAAACATGGCGATAAGGCTCTATAAGGAGACCGAGGACAGAGCCTATACGGCTCATTTTGTCTTGGATTATATCGGCCGCGCCATATCTAAGATTTTGGACGAATACACCGTGCAGTACGGCGAGGCGCCGTTCTTGTTTGCAGGAGGTGTTATGTGCAATTCTATAATTAAATCCATGGTCTCAAGAGGCAGAGAGGCATATTTTGCAGAGCCCTCGATGTCGGCTGACAACGCCGTAGGTACGGCGGCTCTTGCTATGCAAAAATACAAAATGGAGAATACTTGATGGATATAAATTCGCTGCGCGAGAGGGTAAAGCCGGATGCCTTTACCGTCTCCGAGCTTAACACTTATATCAAGAATATTTTCGAGAGTAACAGAACCCTCACGGCTGTCAGTGTAAAGGGTGAAATATCCAATTTTACGCGTCACACCTCTGGGCATCTTTACTTTTCGCTTAAGGACGAGACAGGACAGATAAAGGCCGTAATGTTTCGAACAAGCGCCGGTAGGCTTAGGTTCTCGCCCGAGTCGGGTATGAAGGTTACAGTTCACGGCTCGGTTAGTGTCTACGTGCGCGACGGCTCGTATCAGATGTACGTATCCACTATGGAGCCCGACGGAGTAGGAGCTCTTTACCTCGCCTACGAGCAGCTTAAGGCAAGACTTACGGCAGAGGGCTTATTTGACAGCGCCTACAAGCGAGCTCTTCCCAGACTCCCACGCAAAATCGGTGTGATTACCTCACCGACCGGTGCGGCGATAAGGGATATTCTAAACGTTACGGGCAGACGCTATCCACTTGCTGACGTCTACGTCTATCCTGCTCTTGTTCAGGGTGAGGGAGCGGCAGGCGATTTGACGGCGGGAGTTGACTATTTTGACAAAACGAAGTCGGTTGACCTTATTATTATAGGTCGAGGCGGCGGTTCAATTGAGGATTTGTGGGCCTTTAACGACGAGGGGCTTGCAAGACGTATTTTTAAATCGGAAATTCCTATAATTTCAGCTGTTGGACACGAGACGGATTTTACTATTTGCGATTTCGTTTCAGACCTGAGAGCGCCTACGCCCTCGGCCGCGGCTGAGATAGCGGTGCCGGACGTCCGTGAGCTCGCAATGAACGTAATGGGTTTGGAAGAGAGAGCGACGCTCGGATTAAAAAACGTCCTAAGACGCTCTAAGGAAAGACTTGAGAGAGTTAAGTCGAAAAATCCCTCAGCGCTTCTTCGTGCCGTTACCGAAAGCGGTAGAAGGGATTTGGAACAGCTTTTTGAAAAATCCGAGAGGCTTATAAAGGAAAAAATCATTTCCCTAAGGTCCTCGCTCGCGCTTAATTCCGAGAAGGCAAACGCTATGAGTCCCTTGTCGATAATGAGCAGGGGATATTCAATAGCGTTTAAGGATAACGAGATAATCCGTTCCCGTAGCAGTGTTGCGCTGGGGGACAAAATAACGGTAAGACTTTCCGACGGTGAGCTTTCTGCTTCCGTCGAGGAGCTAAAGGAGTTATAAAATGGCTACTAAGGAAACATTCGAGTCTGCTATGGCAAAGCTTGAAGAGGCCGTTTCGGCGCTCGAGGGCGGTAATATGTCGCTCGACGAGTCGCTCGCAGCCTTTGAAAATGCCGTAAGACTTGCAAAAATATGTAATGAAAAGCTCGAGTGCGCAGAGCGCAAGGTCCGTGTTTTGACAGAGGGTAAGGACGGCAGTGTAACCGATGCGCCCTTTGATACCGACGAAGATGCGACTTGACGTATATCTTGTCGAAAACGGACTGACACTCAGCCGTACCGAAGCAAAGGGGTATATTACCTCGGGTGCCGTTACGGTAGACGGCAGAGTGATAACCAAGCCTGCATACGACGTTACGGACGCTAAAGTTTCGGTTGATACCTCGTCTAAAAAATACGTCAGCCGAGGCGGACTTAAGCTCGAGGGTGCGCTCGATAATTTCGGGCTTTCTCCTGAGGGTAAATCTGCAATAGACGTCGGAGCGTCCTCGGGCGGCTTTACCGACTGCCTTTTGCAAAGAGGCGCAAGGCACGTAGTAGCTATCGACTCGGGCTCTGGTCAGCTTGTTGAGGCGCTTCGGTGCGATGCACGGGTAACGGTTGTAGAGAATTTTAACGCAAGAAATCTTTCTCCTGAGGATATTGAATACATCCCCGATTTTGCCGTGATGGACGTGTCGTTTATTTCGGCAACACTGATAATTCCAAGAATTTACGAGTGCCTTGCCGATAACGGAGACTTCGTCTGTCTCGTAAAGCCTCAGTTCGAGGTAGGTAAGTCCGGCCTTGGAAAAGGCGGTATCGTTAAGTCCGCGAGCCTGCGCGAGAATGCGCTCGCACGCGTTTGCGACTTTGCCAGAGATACGGGATTTTCCGTCTTAGGTACTATGCTGTCGCCTATCGAGGGCGGAGACGGTAATATCGAATATCTCGTTCATTTCAAAAAAGGTGAAACAAAATGAAGAAAATAATAGTTATCCCCAATCCCACAAGGGACGGGGGCTTAGCGGTTACACATAAAATTATATCCATGCTTAACACACTCGGTATTTCGGCTTACGTTGACGCCTCGTTTGAGATAGTCGCTGACGGTCTCACGTATTATACGGAGCTGCCATCTGATGCCGATATGATAATAGTAGTCGGAGGCGATGGCTCGGTCATCGACGCTTCGGCCGTTGCTATCAAGCTTGATATTCCGCTTCTCGGTGTAAATCTCGGTAAGGTTGGTTATTTGAGCGAGCTTGAGCCTGACGCACTGCCAACTCTTAGCCGTCTCGTCAGCGGAGAGTATACGGTCGAGAGCAAAATGCTTCTTTGTGCCGAGCTTGTTTCCGAGAGTGGAGAGATTTTGCGCTCGGAGCATCTGGCTGTGAACGACGTTGTGATATCGCAGGACAGAGACCTCGGTATTGCCGCATTCTGCGTGCGTAACGGCAGAGGCGAGGAGGTCAACTACCGTGCTAACGGCGTTATTTTAGCAACACCGGTTGGCTCTACTGCCTATTCGTTATCGGCAGGCGGCCCCGTAATTGCGCATAACCTTAATTCCATAACTGTAACTCCGGTGTGCCCGCATTCCTTCTTTAATCGCTCGATAGTTTACGAGCCGGACGAACGCATAACCGTAATAAATACGGGAGAGACGCCGCTCAACGTATCTCTTGACGGCAGAGGCTTTGCTGTTATTAAACGGGGAGAGTCGTGCAGAACCTACCGCTCATTGCATAATCTTAAAATGATAACGTTCAGCGAAAGCAATATGTTCGCTACCTTGTTCAGAAAAATCAAGTTTTTCGAAAACCAGTATTAAATCAAGCGTCAAATCATTGTTAAATCAGCATAAAAAACGTAAGGAAGTATAAATATGAAGAACTCAAGACAGCAGAAAATACTCGAGCTTATCAAGGAGTACGATATTGATACTCAGGAGACCCTTATAGCAAAGCTATCCGAGGCAGGCTATACCGTTACTCAGACCACCGTCTCAAGAGATATCAAGCAGCTAAATCTCGTAAAGGGTGTTACTGCAAAGGGCACCTACAAATACGTTGCTCCCGAGCTCAGACGCGACAGCACGGTTCCCGTGCTCAATTCTGCCATAACCGACTCGGTTACCGAGATAGACACAGCGTGCAATATAGTAGTAGTAAAGACCTTTCCGGGTATGGCAAATGCAATAGCTGTGTGCGTTGACTCGCTTTTCCACGACAAAATCGTTGGTAGCGTTGCAGGTGACGACACCATTCTCCTCGTAGCAAAGACGAGTGAGATAGCCGACAGCCTTGCAGACACCCTCAAGGGAACCTTTGGCAAAAAATAAAATATTTTCAGCGTAAAATTACGCTACGGAGATTTTTATGTTACTATCCTTGCATATAGAAAATATAGCCGTTATAAAAAGCGTGGATTTCAGCTTTTCACGAGGCTTTATGGTCCTTACAGGTGAAACGGGTGCAGGAAAATCGGTTATTATTGACAGTATCAACCTTTTGCTTGGCGCTAAGGCTGAGCGAGAGCTTATCAGAAGCGGAGAGCATATCGCCACGGTAAGTGGACTTTTTGGTAATTTCTCGGATACCGTCAATGCGAAGCTCTCGGACCTTGGCGTCCTGCCTGACGAGGAAGGGTGCGTATTCGTTCAGCGCATACTCACGGACGACGGCAAAAGTAAAATTAATCTTAACGGCAGAAGCATCAGTCTCTCGCTTCTTAAATCGGTTACACCTCTTCTGGTAACGATACACGGCCAGAGCGATACCGCAGCGCTCATTGATACCAAAAATCATATAGAGATCGTTGATACGTACGCATCTATACAGACACAGAGAGCCGAGTACGAGCAGTCGTTTGCCCGCCTTTGCGAAATCAGAGCGCGTATTAAAGACGTTTCCGAAAAGGCGCGCGAGGGCGAAAGGCTTAAGGAAATCCTCGAGTATCAGATTAAGGATATCGACGCTGTTTCTCCCCACGAGGGCGAGGAGGAGGAGCTGGTTGAGAAAAAGGTTAAGATTAAAAACAGCGAAAAAATAATTAAAAATTCGGAATTCGTTTTCAAAGCCTTAAAGGGAAGCGAAAAGGGGGGAGTTTCCTACCTAATAGACAGGAGTATTACGGCCCTTTCGCAGATAAGCGACGTTGTTGTGAGCTATCAGGAATATGCTGAAAGGCTCAGGGACATTCTCTATCAGGTTGACGATATTGCCGAGGAGGTGTACGCCGTTATTGACGATGCGGCCGATAATCCCGAAAAGGCGCTCAACGAGATAGAATCAAGGCTTGATAAGATTTCAAGGCTCAAAAGAAAATACGGCCTTACCGTCAGCGCGGTTCTCGAGTTCAGACAAAGGGCAGCAGAGGAGCTTTCCGAGATAGAGAACTCCGATGCTCTCATAAAATCCCTTGAGCAAAAGGAAGAGGTTGCTTATCGCGAGGCTCTCGAGCTTGCGGACCGGCTCCACGAGGGCAGGTGCGCAGTCATAAAGGAGCTTGAGGCTAAGGTAAAGGAAACGCTCGAGTTTCTTGACATGCCAAAGGTCGTGTTCTTCGTTTCTCTTAAGGAGCAAGCCTTTGGAGAAAGGAAAGAGCTTTCAAGGGACGGATACGATAGCGTTGAATTTTATATCAGCGCAAACCGAGGGGCCGAGGCTCAGCCTATTTCAAAAATCGCATCGGGCGGTGAGCTTTCACGTATAATGCTTGCTCTTAAGAGCGTTATTGCTGATAAGGACGGTGTTCCCACCGTTATTTACGACGAAATCGACGCCGGTGTATCGGGCAAAACCGCGCGAAAAATCGGTATTAAAATGCACGAGCTTTCTTCGGTTTCTCAGCTCTTCTGCGTAACCCACAGCGCACAGATAGCATCTCTTGGCGACACTCATTTCCTCATTAGCAAGAGCGACGTAAACGGCGCAACCGAAACAAGCGTGCGCGAGCTTGATTACGACGGAAGAGTAGCCGAGATTTCAAGAATACTCGGTGGTATTGACGTCACCGACGCTCAGCGCGCTGCCGCGGTCGATATGCTATCCGAGAGAGGATAGTTGTTTATTAGCATAAAACAATTGGGCACTAATATAAAACGCTGCGCGAAATAAAAAAACGGCTCAAGATGTAAAAATAATAGATGCATTAATATAAAAAAATAGCCAGTGCATTAATATAAGATTGTGAGGTTTTTTGTGTTCAGCTTGCTCTTTGATTTTCTTAAAGAGAAGGATTTTAAATACAAGGAACGTGTAAATCTCAAAATTCTATCTTCGGTAGGAATAGGTCCGACTGTACCGCTGCTTGTATATCCAAGCAGTACAGAGCAGCTTGTTTCTCTCGTTGAATATCTACATAAATTTGAAATTCAATATAAAATCGTAGGCAGAATGACAAACATTCTGTTTACCGACAAGGCTTGTGACTTTGTAATTATAGCGACGGCAGATATTTCCCGTATAGAGTTTTCATCGGAGGGAGTATACGCCGAGTGTGGAGCTACGCTCCGTCGCCTCTGCGCCTTGTGCGTCGAGCAAGCCTTATGCGGCATTGAAGCGCTTTCGGGAATACCCGCGAGCGTTGGAGGCGCCATTCTTTCGAACGCCGGTGCATACGGTGCCGAGGTATCAGACGTCTTGGAAACGGTGAGAGCTCTTGATAAAGTTTCAGGACAGCTTATCAAGCTATGCGCCGACGAGTGCGATTTTTCCTATCGGCACAGTATATTTCAGACGGGGCGCTACGTTATTTTGTCGGCAAAATTCAGGCTTTCTAAAGCCAACTTTGACGTGGGTGAGCGAATGAGAGAGTTTTCTCGAAGGCGCATTGATACTCAACCGACGGCCGAGAGGTCACTTGGCAGCACCTTTAAGCGTCCGAGGGGCGCTTATGCCGCAGAGCTTATAGATAGATGCGGATTAAAGGGAACGGGTGTCGGCGGTGTCAAAATATCAGAAAAGCACGCGGGCTTTATAGTAAACACGGCCCACGGTACAGCCGAGGACTACGTCTCTCTTATGGAGCTTGTGCGAAGAAGAGTGTATGACGAATTTTCACTCTTACTCGAGCCTGAAATAGAAATTTTCTAGTAAAAATCAGGAGGATATATGTCTTTTTCCTCTACGCAAAAGGACTTTATAATCAGTCAAATATATAAATCCCCGTGCTGTAAGCGTGCGTTACTCTACGGCGTCGCTCTTGCCAAGGGTGTGGCCGATGGCGAGTACGTTACCATAGCTGTTGAGAAGTGTCAGTATGCCGAGTTTATTTCTAATTTGGCAAAGGAGCTTTTTTCTGCTGAGGGCGAGATTTCAACAGCGCACAACGGTGGCAGGCGCTATCTTGTGTCATTCAGGTCAAAATCGCTTGCGAAATACGTATCGGAGCTTAAGTGCGGTGGGGATTATTTAGTAGATAAGTGCGATTTTTGTCTTCCGTCATTTCTTAGGGGGCTTTTTCTTGCCTCAGGCAGAGTTTCAAGCCCCGAGAAGCAATTTTCCCTTGAGTTTTCGCTTGGGGAAAGATGTGAGATGCTGCTCGAATTTTTATCAGGCCTTGGTATCAGAGGCAAAATATACGAGAGAAAATCCGAGAGGCTCGTCTATGTCAGAGTGGGCTCGGATATTGAGGACTTTTTCGGCTTCGCAAGGCTTAATCAGGCGATGTTCACCTTTATGGACGCAAAGGCGGCCGCTGACATCAGAAAGGGTGTTATGCGAGTTGCAAATTGCGAGACGCGAAACATCACCAAGGCAGTCGATGCGGCAAGACGCCAGCTGGTAATAATTATGGAGCTTGATAAGGCGAATTTGTTATCCTCGCTTCCCGAGGAGCTTGAGGCTACGGCAAGGCTCAGAATGGAGCATGCTGACCTTACACTCTCTCAGCTGTCGGCTATTTCGGTGCCTAAGATTTCAAAGCCGGGCCTCTCGCACAGACTTAAAAGGATTATGGAAATAGGCGCTCAGCTCCTCGAGGGCAGAAAAGCTTAAATATAAACGCGCACTCTCCGGTGTCTAATGTAACTAAAACCACCAAGATAAAGAAAGGAGTCTACAATGGGGCAGTTCGTTCATTTACATCTTCATACAGAATACAGCCTGCTTGACGGAGCTACAAAAATTTCCTCCATTGCAGACAAAGCAATAGCCGAGGGGCAGAATGCCGTAGCGATAACCGACCACGGAGTTATGTACGGTGTTGTGGAATTTTACGAGGCTCTTAGGAAAAAGGGTGTAAAGCCTATTATAGGCTGCGAGGTATACGTAGCCAGAAGAACGAGATTTGATAAAGAGGGTAAGCAGGACTCCTCGGGAAATCACCTCGTTTTGCTCTGCAAAAATGAAATAGGCTACAAGAACCTATGCTATATGGTATCAGAGAGCTTTACCGACGGATTTTACTCGCGTCCTAGAGTTGATATGGACCTAATACGCGCTCACAGTGAGGGACTTATTGCGCTTTCGGGCTGCGTTGCGGGAAAAATTCCGCAGCTCATTTTAGCAGGAAGCATGACCGAGGCAGAAGCGTGCGCCCTTGAATTTAAATCAATTTTCGGGGACGATTTCTACCTTGAGGTTCAAAGCCACGGCCTTGACGACGAGCGTAAGGTTGCATACGGAATACGTCTTATCAGCGAAAAATGCGATATACCCATGGTTGCAACTAACGACGTGCATTATCTTGAGCGCCAAGACGCAGATATGCAGGCTACACTTATGTGCATACAAACAAACACCTCGGTCTCCGAGGGGCGTCCGATGGGCTTTGAAACAGACGAGTTCTATTTTAAAAGCACACGCGAGATGCAAAACCTATTTGCATCCTTCAAGGGTGCGGTAGAGAACACGGTTGTTATCGCAGATAAATGTAATTTTGATTTTGAATTTGACAAGCTTCATTTACCCGATTTTACCTCGGGCGACGGGAAGGACCACGCAACTGCTCTCCGCGACAACGCTTACATCGGATTTGAGAGGCTAATCGCGAGTGGAAGAATTGATTTTTCACGCCATGCGCGTGAGGAATACGAGGCGCGCATCGAATACGAGCTTTCCGTAATAGATAAAATGGGCTTCAACGCCTACTTTCTCATAGTCAGCGATTTCGTGGCCTTCGCTAAAAAAAGCGGCATACCGGTAGGCCCCGGACGTGGCTCCGGCGCGGGAAGCTTGGTTGCATTTCTCGTGTCGATTACCGACGTTGACCCACTCGAGTTTGACCTGCTCTTTGAGAGATTTCTTAATCCCGAGCGTGTGTCGATGCCCGACTTTGATATAGATTTCTGTTACAACCGACGCGAAGAGGTTATAGAATACGTCAAAGAAAAATACGGTGAAGATAAGGTCGCGCAGATAGTAACCTTCGGTACTCTTGCACCTCGCGCCGCCGTCCGTGACGTCGGTCGTGCATTCGATATGCCTTACGGAAAGGTAGATACTATTGCCAAGCTGATACCGAGAGAGTGTCTGAGCATCGAGAGTGCTATAAATACCAAAGAGCTCAAGAAACTTTATACCGAGGACCCCGAGGTTAAGAGGCTGCTCGATATGAGTATGGAGCTTGAGGGAATGCCAAGGCACGCCTCAACTCACGCAGCAGGCGTTGTAATCACCGAAAGGCCTACCTACGAGTATGTCCCCCTATCGTACAGCGGAACGGGCGTAGTTACTCAGTTCGATATGAACACAGATGCAAGACTCGGTCTTGTAAAGTTCGATTTTCTAGGTCTGCGTTATCTCACGGTTATAAATGACGCTGAGCGTAGCGTAAGGGAAAAAAATCCCGACTTTGATATCACGAAAATACCTCTTAACGATGAGAAAACCTTTGAGCTATTAAGAAATTCGCAGACCGACGGTGTATTCCAGCTTGAATCCGGTGGAATGAAGCAGGTTTTGTCTAAGCTTCTTCCCACCTGCCTTGAGGATATAATTGCGTGTATCGCCCTCTACCGACCGGGTCCTATGGATTCGATAGACACCTTTATCGCGCGTAAGCACGGTGAAGAAAGCATAGTATACACGACACCTGCCCTCAAATCTATACTCGAGGTTACCTACGGCTGTATAGTCTATCAGGAGCAGGTAATGCAGATATGCAGGCTTCTTGCGGGATATTCCTACGCCAAGGCAGACAACGTCCGTCGCGCTATGTCTAAGAAGAAAACCGACGCTATGCAGGCCGAGCGAGCAGCATTCATTGATGGCTGTGTTGACAACGGAGTTAGCACTGAGGCGGCAGAGAAGATATTCGACGAGATGGTTGGATTTGCAAAATACGCCTTTAATAAGAGCCACGCCACAGCCTACGGAATTATATCCTATCGCACGGCATATCTTAAGGCTCATTATCCCGCAGAGTATTTTTCAGCGCTTCTTACGAGCGTTCTTGATAATACCGCAAAGGTGAAGGAGTATATCGCCGACGCACAGCGCTTTGGCGTATCGGTTCTTTCTCCCGATATAAATACTAGTAAGGAAAACTTTTCGGTAAGCGGTAACAGTATAAGATTTGGACTTTTAGCAGTGAAAAACGTAGGCAGAATTTTTGCCGAGGCACTTATAAATGAGCGAAAGAAGGGAGATTTCAAATCCTTTTACGACTTCGTTTCGCGTATGACAGGCTCTGATATAAACAAGCGAACCGTCGAGTTTATGATAAAGTGCGGAGCGTTTGATTCGCTCTCTGTTCCAAGGTCCTCGCTCATTTCCTGCTACGAGAACATTATTGATTCGGAGCACGATAAAATCAGAAACAATATTTCAGGTCAGCTCGATTTGTTCTCGCTTGCAGTTTCAGGTAGCGCCTCGGGTGAGTTTGAATATCCAAAGCTCGAGGAGTTCTCACTAAAGGAGCTTTTGCTTCTTGAAAAGGAAAGCTCGGGTATGTATTTCTCGGGCCACATGATAGATAACTATTCAAAGCATATAGCCACCGTAGCTCACGACGAAATTGCCGATATACTCCAAGATTTGTCCGAGGACGCAGCAGACACACCCGACCGAAGATATAACGACAGAGACAAGGTTTCGGTAGTCGGTATGGTTATCTCAAAGCGCACCAAAATTACAAAGAGTGGCGATACCATGGCCTTTCTCAAGATAGAGGACAAGTATTCCGAGATTGAAATACTCGTTTTTGCAAGACAGTATAAGCAGTACTCGGACATACTATCCGAGGACGCAGCGCTTCTAATTGAGGGAACCGTATCGGTTGAGGAGGGTGAAGCTCCCAAAATCCTGCTCTCATCTGCAACGCTTCTCGAGAGCAATGCCGATTTTGAGCTTAGAAAAAAGGTAAATTCTCAGCCTCTCTCACCCGAAAAGCGCCTCTTTGTAAAGGTCGCGTCGCTCTCGGATAAGCGCATTGATACTTTGTACAGAATATCTGCTCTCAACAGAGGTAACGCTCAGATAGTTCTTTATGACGAGAGCACTAAGAAATATTCGGCACTCAAGGGAGCGCTCGTTGACCCGAGCGATAAGGTTATATCAAAGCTATCATCACTTTTCTCACCGGAAAACGTCATTTTAAAGTGACGGCCTTTAATATCCTTAACTCTAATTGCAGCTTTTAAAAGCTTTCTTAATTAAAATAATAATTACGATACAATTATACCATATTATTTATGAAAGGAAATTTTCAAAATGGCTTTAAACGTTATAGTCAACATTATCATCTCGGCATTTTTCGTTGCAGGCGTTATTATCGGTATCAAGAGAGGATTTATTTCTCTTGCGGCAAAGCCCGTTAAGTTTTTTGCCGCTCTTGTTATTGCATTCAGCTTCGCCTCTGCGTTTGGCGCGGCCGTAATAAATCCCATTATAGAAGCGCCCATAACCAATTATATCAAGGATTTTCTTTATACCAACTGCGAGGGGCTTACCTCCTCAAATGCTCGAGAAGAGCTTCCGACGATTTTGAAAATCTCCGCCGCTATCTTCGGCATTGATATAGGCGAGGTAGCAAGCAATGCAACAAACGTTCTTGACGCCATAGTGGAGAGCCTCACGGCCCCCGTTATCAGCGTCGTTTCGGTAATAGTAGCCTTCATTATCCTTTATTTTATTTCAAAGGTTCTGCTTTCGGTCGCTCTTTGGTTTGTAAATCTCGTTTTCCAGAGCGGTGTTTTCGGCTTCCTTAATAAGCTTCTTGGAACTGTGTTTGGCCTTTGCCTTGCGGTAATCGTGTCGTGGGCATTCGTTGCCGTGTTTGAGTATGCAGTACATCTTCCTATGTTTGCCGCAAACCCCACAGTTGCCGAGTTTGAGGGTACTTTCATTTACGGCTTCTTCAATTCATATAGCCCGATGGAGCTTCTTTTGAGCTTCTAATATAAGGCTCTGGCTCTATTCGCGGTCATTCGCTAATGCTCATAACGGAGCAAAGAACAATTTCTAATTAACCCAGGGAAAATTAACAATGAAATTTCAAATTTGTGCAAAATGTAAAAAAAGACCTGCGATGGTCTTTATAACCAGGCTTGAGAACGGCAACTCGGTAAATGAGGGGATTTGTCTTTCCTGCGCGTCCGAGCTTGGTATACGTCCTGTCAACGATATGCTTAAGAAAATGGGTATTGACGACGAGGCGATACAGAATATGTCTGCGGAAATCGACGGCATAATGGAGAGTGGTATTGTTGAGGCCGACGACGGTGAGGGCGGCAAGGTTCCTACGCTTAATCTAGGTGAGCTTTTCGGTATGCCGATGAATCCCGGTAACGATAAGGGACAGTCACGCAAGCAAAAGGACGCTCGCGAGTCCGACACTTCTAAAAAGCTGCTCTCCACCTATTGCTCCAATCTTAACGAAAAGGCAAAGGCAGGGAATATAGACAGAATTATCGGACGTGACCGCGAGCTTGACAGAATGATACAGATACTCTGCCGCCGTCAGAAGAACAACCCCTGTCTTATAGGCGAGCCGGGTGTAGGTAAAACCGCAATAGTAGAGGAGCTTGCCGTCAGAATAGCGGAGGGCAGAGTTCCTGACGCTATATCGGGCTTTGAGCTTTGGCAGCTCGACCTTACGGCTCTTGTTGCCGGAACTCAGTTCAGGGGTCAGTTCGAGTCGCGTATTTTGGGGCTTATAAAGGAAATCAAGGCCGCAGGAAATATCATTCTTATGATAGACGAGGTGCACAATATCGCAGGAGCAGGCGAAACCTCGGACGGCAGTATGAGCGCGGCGAACCTTCTAAAGCCCGCACTCTCGCGCGGTGAAATCAGAGTTATCGGCGCAACCACACTCAAGGAATACAGAAAGTGTATAGAGAAGGACACTGCGCTTGAGAGAAGATTTCAGCCCGTCAAGGTCGAAGAGCCCTCGGTTGAGGAAACGGTTGATATTATCAGGGGTATAAAAAAGTATTACGAGGGCTTCCACTCTGTCGAGGTAACCGACGAGGTCGCTCGCCTTGCCGCGGTGCTCTCCGAGAGATATATAACCGATAGATTTTTGCCCGATAAGGCAATAGACCTTATAGACGAGGCCTGCGCTAAGGCAGCGCTCTCATCACCCGAGCTCAACGAGAAAAGAAAGAATGAAAAAAGGCTTTCGGCCATCGATCTAAAAACTGCGGAGCTTGAAGCTAAAACGGAGTCTGCCGAGGGGCAGACCGAGGAAAACTACAAGGAGCTTGCAGACCTCAAATCCGAGAGGATAAGGCTTGAAACCAGGCAGAAGATTATCTCGCCCGTGGCCGACGGACTTTCTCTTACCTCTGACGATTTGCTCAAAGTTATCGAGATATGGACGGGTATTCCGGCATCCGAGCTTAGCGTTGGCGAGGTGTCCGAGCTTAACGGACTCCACGAGCGTATTTCCTCAAAGATTATAGGTCAGGACGAGGCCGTGTGTGCCGTTGTCAGAGCAATTAAGCGCAAAAGAGCAGGCGTTTCATACAGACAAAATCCCGTGTCTATGATATTTGCAGGACCGACGGGTGTAGGTAAAACCGAGCTTGTAAAGGTTTTGGCGTCCGACCTCTTTAAGCAGCCCGAGTCACTTATAAGGCTTGATATGTCCGAGTTTATGGAGAAGCATTCGGTATCCAGAATTGTAGGCGCGCCTCCCGGATACGTCGGCTACGATGAGGCAGGACAGCTTACCGAGAAAATACGCAGACGACCCTACTCAGTGGTGCTCTTTGACGAAATAGAGAAGGCGCACCCCGACGTTCTCAATATTCTTCTGCAGGTTCTTGACGACGGTAAAATTACCGACGCTCAGGGCCGTCAGGTAAATTTTGAGAATACTGTGATTATAATGACGACCAACGCGGGTAGTGAAACCTCCTCGTCGGTTTCGGGCTTTGCAGAGCACAGAGAGCTTAAGTCAAAGGAAAAGACCGAAAAGGCGCTTTCCACCTTCCTTCGTCCCGAGTTCATTAACCGCATAGACGAGATTATCACATTCCGTCACCTCGATAAAGAGGACTTCGTTAAAATTGCCGATATTATGCTTGATAAGCTAAAAGCACATCTTTTGGAAAGCGGAACTAAGCTTTACTGGTCGAGTGAGGTTCTTGATTTAATTGCAGAGAAATCCTATTCGCAAAAATACGGCGCAAGAAACATGCGCCGCTTTATCGAAACGCATATAGAGGATAAGCTCGCATCACTCTTTATAGAGAATTACGGCACTAAGATACTTGGAGTATCGCTTGGCGTTCGTGATGATGATATTTTTATTGAAACAATTTGACAATCGCAAAAAAGGAGAAATAAACCATGGCAGAATGTAATCACGACTGTTCAAGCTGCTCGCAGAAATGCTCAAAGGAGTCGCTTCTTGCGCCTTCTAACAAGCTCAGCCGAGTAAAGCGCGTAATCGGTGTAGTCAGCGGAAAGGGCGGTGTCGGCAAATCGCTTGTCACCTCTATGCTTGCTGTTACAATGCAGAGACGCGGATATCAGGCAGCAATACTTGATGCGGATATCACGGGTCCCTCTATCCCCAAGGCCTTTGGCCTTAAGGCCGGAATAGTTGAGGGAAGCGAATTTGGAATGCTACCCCCAAAGACCAAAACGGGCATCGAGGTAATGAGTGTAAATTTGCTTATCGATGACGAAACTAAGCCTGTTGTATGGCGCGGGCCTGTTATCGCAGGAACTGTAAAGCAGTTCTGGAGCGATGTTGTTTGGAACGAGGTAGACTATATGTTCGTTGACATGCCTCCCGGAACGGGTGACGTACCCCTTACGGTATTCCAGAGCCTCCCGCTTGACGGCATTATAATAGTCAGCAGCCCCCAGCAGCTCGTTTCAATGATAGTTGAAAAGGCTGTTAATATGGCCTCGCTTATGGACGTTAAGGTGCTTGGTCTTGTAGAAAACTACAGCTACATTCTTTGTCCCGACTGCGGTAAGGTGATCAAGCCCTACGGAGAGAGCAATATTGACAAGCTTTCCGAGGCGCACGGCATACCGGTTATGGCAAAGCTTCCGATAGACCCCGAGCTTGCATCACTTTGCGACAAGGGTGTAATTGAGCTTTTCGAGGGTGATTATCTCGAGCGTGCTGCAGACACTATCGAAAAAACACTAGGCTAAAAAGCAAAGAGCCCCTAGCATACGGCAAGGGGTTCTTTTCAGAATATCAGCTTAATGAGGTGAACAATGAAATACGATTTTACCTATTATAATCCCACGCGCGTGCATTTCGGTAAGGACGCCTTGGATAAGCTCGAGGGCGAGCTGAACCGATATGGCAAAGGCGTACTGCTTCTGTACGGTAAGGGCTCTATTAAGAAAATCGGCCTTTACGACAGGGTGAGGGAAATTCTAAGCAGGGCAAAAAAGAACGTAACCGAGCTTTCCGGTATAAAGCCAAATCCCTCGTATTCTCAGGTGCTTGAGGGTGCAAGGCTCGTGCGCGAGAATAATATCGATTTGATACTAGCCGTTGGCGGTGGCTCGGTTATCGACTGCGCCAAGGCAATATCTGCCTCCGCCTTTTGCGAGAGCGACCCGTGGCAGAAGTATTGGGTGGATTTTCGCCCGCTTGATAACGAGGTCGTTCCAATAGGAGCCGTTCTAACTATGGCAGGTACAGGCTCGGAAATGAACGGTGGCTCGGTTATAACTAACGAAAGCACCATGATTAAAGAGGGCAGAGTTTTTTCTGCCGAGCTTTATCCTGCGTTTTCTATACTTAATCCCGAATTCACCTACTCAGTTCCGAAAATGCAGATGGTTAGCGGAATATTCGACGTAATGTCGCATCTGTGCGAGCAATATTTTTCGGGCGATGACGAGAATACCTCGGATTATTTAATTGAAGCCGTTATGAAATTGCTTATTTTAAGTGCAAGGGCGGCTATAAACAACCCACTTGATTACGAGGCCAGAAGCAATATTATGTGGTGCGCTACCGTGGCGCTTAACAATCTCGTGGGACTATCCAAAACTCAGGATTGGCAGGTTCACGGCATAGAGCATCAGCTCGGTGCATATACGGACTGTCCGCACGGCCTTGGTCTTGCGGTGATATCCATTCCGTATTACAGATATATCTATAAATACGGCCTTAAAAAATTCGTGCGCTTCGCTACTAACGTATGGGGCGCCTCCGCCACCGGTAAGACGGACGAACAGATAGCGCTCGAGGGTATCAAAGCGCTTGAGAGCTTCTCGGACGAGCTTGGAATACCTAAAAGCTTAAGAGAGCTTGGGGCAAAGGAAGAAATGCTTCCAAAAATCGCCTACTCCGTAGAAGAGGGCGGTGGCTACAAAAAGCTTTCGCACGAGGAAATGCTTAATATACTCAAGGCCTGCTACTGATTAAAGTAGCGTAAAAATCAAGGCGAGGCGAGGATATTTCAAGAAAAAACCGCAGTTTACCTGCGGTTTTTTAGTTTTATAGAGCTAATTTAAGTTTAATGAAGTATTATGGTCTGGAAGAATTTATAAAAAGGCTAAAAAGCGTTGTGCTTTTATAACAATTCGATTTTCTCGGGGTGCATTATTACCTCACTTCCGGTGCTGATATAATAACGCTTGACGCTTTGTGTAAGATACACCTTTTTAGACGATATGATTAGCTTGTTGAGTGAGGGATAGGGAGTGTCCATATACACGTTGTTTTGGTATTTTACACCCGTTGAGCCAAGCACCGCAATATCTGTTTTAAGAAGATGCTGTTCTGAAAGAGAGCGCACGTCGTCCATAAGCATTCCCGAACTGAGATAGGTGACGGTATTACCGTCCTTATCTATATTATACGCACAGCGCACGTCTTGGTCAAACCGAGAGGAGTATATTGGAGTGATTTTAAGTGAGCCAAGCGCTATTTGTTCGTTGTTTTCATTAAAAGTTACAGTTATTCTGTAATCGTAAAGAGTATTTCTAACAAGCTTCAGGAGTGCCTCTTCATCGCTTGAACGTGGCGTGGGCAAAATGATTTGCCGGACGTCGCATCTTTTGAGTATGGCTTCGAGATAATACGGAAGTCCAAATGAGTAATGGGTTACGTAGAATTTATCCACCGTTGATATATGCGATTTTTCGAGTGATGCTGCTATCATATATTCTTCACTGCCTGAGTGTACAGCGCTTGAAATTAATCCAACCTCACCCTCACTCTTAAGTAGGAAAAAGGAGCTCGTCGTCGAGGATTCGAAGCTGACCGTCTCACGCCTTGTCTCCACGCTGTTTTGTATAAATGCGACAGAGAGGGTTAAAACGAAAAATATGCTTAACAATGCGACGTGACGAGATTTATTTTTGATGTTAAATAGCATAAACGAAAGCGTGAGGATAAAAAGTATTGCGATGAAAATTTTTACAATCACAAAGTCTGTGCTGAGGTAAACGCATTTAATAGACGCAAGTGAGCCCGCTAGCCATTCGGTAAGATGGCAGATTGGTGAGAGAAGAGCGCCAATGGGCAAAATGCTTCCAAAAATAAGCATAAAGGTGCCGATATACATAATAAGCTCGATTAGGGGAGAGAAAATCAGCGTGCTAAGAGGTGATACGAGCGATATAGAGCCAAAGCCTAACGCAGAGAAAAGAATAGTAACCGAAATTGCAAAAACCGAGGAGAGTAGCATGAGCTTCAACCAATTCAAGCGCCCACCCGACTTTTTGCCACCAGGCTTTTCTATTTGTGAATATTCACTCAGAACCACAAGACCGAGAGTTGCAAATGCAGATAACCAGAGCGAGCTGTCAAAAATTGCATACGGTGTTATAATGCATATAATAAAGACAGCGACAATTAAGCTCGTAAGCGCGTCAGAGCCTCGGTGTATAAGTCTAAGAAGCAAAGCAACGATGAGCATAAAGCCGGCTCGCATAATCGAGACCGACAAACCCGTAAAGACGAGGTAGCACAGCGTAAAAGCAATTGAAAGCACGTCCCGCGCGCGACGGCCTACGCCAATAAGCATAAGAAGCTTGCTAAGCCCCAGAACAAGCACCGAAAGGTGCATACCGCTAAGTGCGAGTGTGTGGGATATGCCTATGTATTTGAAATCTCGCCTAACCTGTCCTGAAAGTGAGTCACGCTCGCCAAGTAGCAGAGCAGAAACGAGATTTCCATTGTGCTCGTCGGACTGCATCACGGCCCTACGACGCAAATCCTCTCTTATTTTCGCAAAGTGATTGAATATATTTTCTCTGTGCGAGAGTATTGTGATTTCACTCGTTATTTCGGCTTTTGCATTGACACCATCAGAGGCGTAATATCTTCTCGTGTTAAAGTCCTCAGAGTCTTCAAACCCCGAGATGCACGCATTGAAGCTAATTACGTCACCGGTGGAAAGAGGCGCCGCCTCCTCTCGCGAAATGTAGCAAAGAAGAGTATAATTTGTAAACGGTGCGCTATCTATATTATCGGTATCAAAGAGCATTTTATATCCGTATTCACTTTGTGAAAGCTGTATAATTTCGGCCTGTATTTTTACGTCTTCCTTGAAGCGCTTTTCAGTATAAAACCAAAAATCAAAATATAAATACGAGCAGAATACGGAAACTAGCAGAGAAACAGCGGAAACTATAAGTATAGCGCGATGCTGCTTTTTGAAAATGGAAAACAAAACCAGAAGAGGTATGGCTGAAATTGCAAGCACGCGCAGCCATACCTCTTCGCTTGAAGCGGCGACAAAGCCCGCGAGTAAAATACTGAGTATTAAAGCAAGCGGTCGTTTGTCAAAAATATTCATTGTGAATACTCCGTTTGGAAAATTATTCTGTATACTTAAGAGCGCAGCCCTTAGGAACGACGAAGTTGAATGCGTTTTTCACAACCTCGAAGTCCACGGTCTTTGCACCCTTGATTTCACCGTCTATACAAATAGGAATAGGGGTATCAAACTCCATTTTGAAATGAGGTACACGACGGTGTCTTATGTATTTCATCGCTCTTTGATTTTCAAGATAAGTTCCTTTTTTATAAGAGCCGACAAGAGAAATAAAGGTAAGACGGGATATCTTGTCAATAGCGCATACGTCGAGCAGACCGTCGTTGAGCAGTGCCTTTGGAGCCGATTTGAAGCCGCCACCGCAGAACTTGCCGTTACCGATAGCCGTGAGGGTAAATTCCTTCTCAATAACCTCACCGTCATCGAAGATAACCTTCATTTTTGTACCGAATTTCTTGAAAAGCACAACTACGACGCCCATAATGTAGGACATTCCCGGTGTCACGAACTTGTGCCTCTTTAATCTCTCGGCCTCTTTTACAACTGCGCAGTCAAAACCGATATTAACCATGTTTACACAGTAATATTCGTTGCACTTAATTAGGTCAAGCGAAATTGCCTCTCCGTCAAGCTGCGCCTCAATAGAAGAGAAGAGCTTGGTATTGGTGAAGTTTCTGACGAAATCGTTACCCGAGCCACTCGGAATAACACCAAATTCAACGCCGGGGGTTGAGGGAGCGCTGTTAGCAATCTCGTTAATCGTTCCGTCACCGCCGATACAGATAAAGCGCTGTCTTTCCTGAGAAATACGTATCATTGACCTGACGTACTCGGTGGCGTCACCTGCACAGGTGGTATAGTATATATGGTAGTTTAACTGTCTTTTTTTGCAGGCCTCTTTAATTTGCTGCTCAAGTTTTCTTTGCTTCGGGCTTCTTCCCGATTTAGGGTTGAGTATAAAGTGAAAAATCATATCAACCGTCTCCTTAGATAAGCATAGTTACCACAGTGTATTATAACAAAAGAAAGTATCTTTGTCAAGTTTTGTCGCTATAATTTAAAATATAAGGCGAAATTTGGGGAGAAAAGTCATTTTTTCTTGTTTGTACAGCTCGATTTTATATAATCGTAGTAGGCCTTTGCGGTTTGCTCGGTTTTGCTTTGTCCAAAGCCGTAATATTTTCTTCCAACAAGGTCCTCGGGAAGATACGTCTGGTTTACGTAGTTGTTCTCGTAATCGTGAGGATAGAGATACCCCTCGAAATTCGGGCTTCTGAGATGCTTTGGAACGGAGTTGCCAAGCCCCTTTGAAATATCCTCACACGCAGCGTGGTAGGCTAAGTAGGCGGAGTTTGACTTTGGTGCCGTTGCGAGAATCGCCACAGCGTTAGCAAGGGGTATTGCTGCCTCTGGCATACCGACGGCCTTGGCACTTTCGGTGCAGGCGTATGCAATAGATGCCGCCAGGGGATAAGCGCAGCCGATATCCTCGTTTGCAATAACGAGTATTCTTCTGCAAGCAGATAAAAGGTCGCCCGAGGCCAGAATTTTCGCCAAATAGAATATTGCAGCGTCGGGGTCGGAGCCGCGTATTGACTTCTGTAGACAGGAAAGCAGGTCGTAATGAACGTCACCGTCGCGGTCAAAGTGACTGATAACCGACGGGAGAAGCGACTTGACAGCCTCTTCGTTTATTTCCTTGTCGGATATGTAAAATGCATTTTCAAGCACGCTGATGCTCATACGAACGTCACCGCCCGCCGCGTATGCTATGCCGAGAAGGGTCGCATCGTCTGCCGTTTTATTGTCCCCAAAATCTTCATTGAGTAAATTAAGCGCGCGCCTGAGCGATGGAATACATTCTTTCGGGCTAACCGATTTGAACTCAAACACCGAGGAACGCGAGAGCAGGGCGTTGTAAATGCAATAGTACGGATTTTCGGTTGTGGAAGCGATAAGAGTAAGCTTGCCGTTTTCCATAAACTCGAGTAATGACTGCTGCTGCTTTTTGTTGAAATACTGTATCTCGTCAAGGTAGAGAAGAGTGCCGCTTGAAGAGAAAATATTATCGGTTGAGGATATAACGTCCTTAATATCGGCAAGAGAGGCGGTAGTAGCATTAAGCTTGTACATCTGCATTCCCGATGCAGTCGCGATAATATTGGCAACCGTGGTTTTTCCTATACCCGGAGGACCGTAAAATATCATATTAGGTATTCTTCCCGCGTCGACAAGTCTGCGGAGTATACCGTTTTTGGAAACAAGATGCGACTGACCTACAACCTCGTCGAAGTTTCTCGGACGCATGCGGTCAGCAAGGGGCTGAACTGCCATTTTGGTTACCCTTTCTAAAGATATTGTGTCTGATATTTTATAAGATATGTCTGAAACCTCTATAAAGCATCAATCGAAATGCGTCTGCTATTTTTAAAAAACAGCATGGTTAAAATGCGGGCATGGTGTATAGCCGTTGGGCTAAGAAATAGTAGAGCTTGACACATTGAGGCGAGAAATCACTGCCTCTTTTATGGCCTGATGCTCGGGACGTGAGAGCTCAGGGTCGTCCTCAATTATTGCTTTTGCAGTAGAAAATGCTCGCGAAAACAAGTCGGTGCTGTCGCAAAGCGAGGCGAATTTAAATTCAAATCCACCACTCTGCCTCAAATTATTATCAGAATTTGAAGAAAAGAAATCACCGGGGCCTCTGATAAGCAAATCGCTTTCGGCTATTTTGTATCCGTCGTAGGTGGTGCGCATTACCTCAAGACGCGCAAGGGATTTCTCGTTTCTTGCATTCGAAACCAAAACGCAAAATGACTTTCTATTTCCGCGTCCGACGCGGCCTCTCAACTGATGAAGCTGAGAAAGACCGAATCTTTCTGCATTTTCGACAATCATAAGAGAAGCGTTAGGTACGTTCACGCCAACCTCGATTACGGTGGTTGAAACCAAAACGTCGATTTCACCGCGCGAAAAAGCGGACATTATTTCGTCCTTTTCCTTAGGCTTCATTTTGCCGTGTAAGGTTGCTATGCGCAAATGGGAGAGAGACGCTCTCAGCTCCTCGGCGTATTGAACTGCTGATTTAAGATTAAGCGCACCGGCCTTGACGAAGCTGCCGATTCTTTCGGTAAGAAGCTCGTTTTCGTCGCTTTCTTCCTCGTCAATAGAAGGGCAAACCACGTAGCACTGACCGCCAAATGATACCTGCTTGCTAATAAAATCGTTAAGGCGCGTGCGATATTCCTCGCCAACTACGTAGGTGTCGACACGCTGTCTGCCCTTTGGCATTTCGGTAATTCTTGATATGTCAAGGTCACCGTACATGGTGAGAGCGAGCGTTCTCGGGATAGGCGTAGCGCTCATTACCAACAGATGCGCGCGCTTTTCTTTTTCCTTTAGTGCGGCACGCTGGTTAACCCCGAATCTGTGCTGCTCGTCAGTTATAATTAGTCCAAGATTTTTGAAGCTAAAGTCGTCAACTATCAGAGCGTGCGTTCCAATTATTACGTCCACGTCGCCGATTTCTGCCGCGTTTTTAATGCGGTTTTTCTCTTTTTTTGAGGTAGAGCCTATTAAAAGCTCAACCTTTATCCCAAGAGCTCCGAGTAGCGTGCTGACTTCGTTATAATGCTGTGTTGCCAGAATTTCAGTAGGCACCATAAGGGTCGACTGATATCCCGACTTTGCCGCAATATAAAGAGCGGCCACGGCGCATACCGTCTTTCCGCAGCCAACGTCACCGACGATTATTCGTGCCATAGGTGAGACCTTGCCTGCCTTTGGTATTACGGTGTCGCTGTAAATATCGTTTATCGCCTGCTTTTGTGAGTCTGTAAGCTCGTATGGAAGAAGGCTTGTCAGAGGAGTGAGTGAGGTCTTTGAAAATCTTACACCCTCGCCGCGACTCTTGCTTTTTGCCGACATGGATATTCCTATACCGAACGCGAGCATTTCGTCAAAGGCTAGTCGCTCCTGCGATTTTATAAGCGAAAGCTCGTCGATGGGGAAATGCGCATTTTTAATTGCAAACGAGAGCGTTGGCAGTGAAAGCTTGACTCTCAAATGCTCGGGTAGAGGATCTGTGAGCTTGGGTACAACCTCGTTTATTGCCTGAGAGACGAGCTTGTCTATCTGCTTTGACGAAATACCCGAGGTAAGAGGGTATACGGGGACAAGATCCGGAAGAGGTATGCCCTCGACGTAGGCCTCATATTTCGGATTTTGGAGCTGAAGTCTGCCTTTTGATGAGGTGATTTTACCGAAAAATCTGAAAACCGAGCCTATGTGAAAGACGTCCTTGACGTAGGGGCTGTTAAAGAACACAACCTCGACGGAGCCACTGTCGTCAAAGGCGCGAAACTTTGATATAACCATATTTCCTCTGATTTTGACCGATTTAACCTCGGTCGCTACGCAGAGAAGATACGAAGAGGAAAAATCGGGCGAAAAAGCAGAGAGAAGCCGCACCTCGCCACGCCTCTCAAACGCCCTCGGAAAATGAAAAATCAAATCCTTGACGGTCTCTATACCAAGCTTTTGAAGCCTTGTAGCCGTCGTTTTTCCAACACCCGACAGGGTTGATACGTTGTCGCTTGGCAGCATTTGCCGTCCTCCTCTTTAAAAAACTACATATACATTTTACAACATTTTTCCCGTCTTTTCAATAGCAAATTTAAAATGCTGCAAAAAGTTAGCGAAATTAACGCTGCGGGCTTACAAAAGCAACATTATATTAATAAATAATTAAATTTAATAAAAATATTTACAAAACGCTTTTGTTGTGATATAATATTATGAACGATTATATATTTTTTTGAAAATGGTAGTTGAAAATGTACAAAGGTTTAAAAGAAAATTTAAATAGCACGAAGACCTTAGCCATACTTTCGGTGCTTTCGCTGGTGTTTGGCGTCCTCTCAATATTCGTCAGCGAGCTTTTGGTCAGTCTTTCGTCAGCTCTCTTTGCGGCCGTAATAGTGTTTGAAAATCAGACGAAGAGATTTTTCTCGATAGCAACTGCATCGGTACTTTTCGTGATAAATATCGCAGTATTTTTCTTCGTAGGACTGCTTTCGCTTTGCGCTCTCGAAACCGTGTTGCTTGCGTGTATAATTGCGGCGGCAGTTAAGCTTGGGTTCAGAAAGAGCACAACCTCAGCACTTCTTACTCTCGCATTTACGCTCCTTGTCGGCCTAACTCTCTTAGTTTATCCAATGCTCCTTAACATGAGCTTCACTTTGGAAACAGCCAAGGAGTTTTACGCATCTATGCTCGAGAGCGTAAGAGCTGATTTTGTTGACGGTGTAGAGAATATGCTTGCCTCGATGAGCTATCCTACCGAGGAGTACGCTGACCTTTTTACGACCGAGGACATAGGCATGGCCTTTGACTCACTCGTCAATAGCCTGGTATCAATATTCGTTATAATAGGATTTTTCGTATCGGGCATTGCCTTAAAGGCGTTTTGCGCCGTTGCTAACGCTGTGGGTGTGAGCGCTGACAGCGCAAAATGGCGCTTTGAAACTACGAGCCTTTTTGCCTACTTTTATATGGCGCTCTTCCTCTTCAGCTCGTTTATTATGCTCGATAGCGACGCGCTTTCGCTTACGGTACTGAACCTTGCAGATATATTTATGTTTGTGTACGCATACGTGGGCTGTCGCGTACTGTTCAACCTTATCCGAACAAAAAAATCGCTGACCTTCACAGTAATCGTATTTGTCCTTGGATTTGTGCTCTTATCATCTATGGCTATTCAGGTGCTTTCACTGATAGGCGCATCGTCCACGGTCTTCAAAAACAAAATTCCGCCCGAGGTTAATACCTCACAAGACTCTGATAACAAAAATCAGTAAAGGAGTATTACCTTTATGCAAAGAAAAAAGAAAAGCAGCTTCAAAATACCTTACGCATCTCGCTTTGACGTCGTAATGTACGCGGCTCTCGGTTGCTTTAATATTGCGCTGGTTGCTATACTGTGCGCCGCTTTAGAAATTGACACCGTGCTCGTTGCCGTTTTGGTTACGGCTTTATATCTTATTGAGATTGCGATTATCGGTGTAAAGCGCGCCTCTACTATGGAGATAGTGCCTGAGCGTAGTATCCACGAGCTTCTTCTGGAAAGCGGAAGCGTTGTGTTTAAGAACTCTACCTCTCCCGCCGTTGCGTTCGACAGAAACGGCAAGATACTCTGGTATAACGAGGCTATGAACTCGGTAATATCGAGCTACGAAAATTATATAGGTGCAAATATCGCAGACCTGCTCAGGACAAGCCGTGAGGACCTTCTCGGTGAGAGCGTTACCGTCACGGTGTCCGACAATATATATTCGGTCGAGGGCTTTACGGTATCCGAGCGCGGCTCCGGACTTTATCTCATTCTTCTGACTGATATAACGCTTTTAACCGAAACTGAGAGAAAATACCAAGACGAGAGAGTAGCAGTTGCGTATATAGCTATCGACAACGTCGAGGACGTTCTGCAGTACGTCCAGGATAAATTTGCAAGCGCCGTATCTAGCATCGACGATAAGCTCAAGGCGTGGGCGGCATCAATGAACGGAATTATAAAGTCTTATGACAACGACAAGTACATAATGCTTTTCGATTCCATCTATCTTGACAAATGTATTAGCGACAGATTTGCAATTCTCGACCAAATCAGAGAAGCGCGAGTAGGTGACGGTGTTTCAATTACCGTTTCGATAGGTGTCTCACGCGGTAAAAATTCTCTTGCAGAGCGTGAGCTTGACGCAAGAGATGCCGTTGACCTTGCGCTTCAGCGCGGAGGTGACCAGGCTGTTTATAAATCCGAGGACTCCATAGAGTATTACGGTGGCCGTACAAAGTCGGTTTACAAGCGCTCCAACGTGCGCTCGCGCGCATTCCTTACGCAGCTCACGGCTCTCATGGTGCGCTCGGATAACGTAATTATAATGGGCCACAGATACGGTGACTTTGACTCGTTTGGCGCCTCGGTCGGCGTTGCCAGACTTGCCATGCTTTGCGGAGCAAAGGTAAATATTGCCGTTGATTCGCGTGATAAGAACCTCGCGCCCTGTGTTCAGATGATGCAACAGACCGACGTTTATTCTCAGGTGTTCGTTGACAATGCCGAGGGTCTTGACCTTATAGGTGCAGACACACTCGTCGTTCTCGTTGACCACAACACCCTTTCAAGAGCACAGTTCTCCGATATATCTCAAAAGGCTAACACGGTTGCTATCGTAGACCATCACAGAAAGGTTGACGCACTTTCGCCTAACGTAAGGATTTCTTATATCGAGCCCTCGGCATCGTCAACTTGCGAGATGGTAACGGAGATGCTTGAAACTGCAGTAAGCTCGCAGAACATTCTCAAAGAGGAGGCTGATATTCTTCTTTCGGGTATTCTTCTTGATACCAAGCAGTTTACAAGGAATACGGGAACCAGAACCTTCGGTGCGGCTCAGTATCTGCGCGGTGCAGGTGCAAATCCGAGCGACGTTTATAACCTCTTCAAGACCTTACCCGAGGATCTTTCCAAGGAAGCTCGTTTCCACACCTCGATAGTAATGTATAACGGCAATATAGCCATCGCGTCCTGCGACGGTGAAACCGATGAGAGCTACCGCATTATTGCATCAAAGGCAGCGGATAAGATGCTCACACTCAAGGGCGTTGACGCGGCATTTACACTTGTCAGAATAGGTGACCAAATTCATATTTCAGGTAGGTCCTCCGGAACTATCAACGTTCAGCTTATTCTTGAAAAGCTTCATGGCGGCGGTCATTTTGACGTTGCGGGAGCGCAGGTTAGCTCGGATTCTATTTACACCGTTCTTGAAACGCTCAAGCAGAGCATCGACGAGTATCTCGCTCTCTGATAGCCAAAGACTACTGAAATAGAATACCGTCAAATATTTTGGGCGCACGGGCGTCCGTACACAGAAAATTTATTTCGATTAACCAGATTAGGAGTTGTAAAAATGAAGGTAATTTTACTTTGTGACGTAAAGGGACAGGGCAAGAAGGATCAGATAGTAGAGGTATCCGACGGATACGCTAGAAATTTCCTCTTTCCTCAGAAGAAGGCTGTTGCAGCCGATGCTAAGGCAACAAGCGAACTAAAGAGCAAGGAAGAAGCCAAACAGTTCAAAATCAGCGAGGATAGAAAAGCAGCGCAAGCTCTAGCTGACAGAATTAAGGACATAAAGATCGATATTCAGATGGGACACGGCCAGGACGGACGTCTGTACGGCTCGGTTACCGCCAAGGATATCGCAGACGAGCTTAAGAAGAAGCTCTCGGTTGATATCGACAAGCGTAAAATTCAGATTAAAGAAAATATCAAGGCATACGGCTCTTATTCGGTTGAGCTGAAGATACTCGCTGATATTTCGGCAAAATTCGTCGTAAACGTTCACGACTGATATTTTTGATCCTGCAAAAAGAGGCTATAAGATGTTTATATTATACGTGGCCTCTGGATACTGATTTTATAACAAACCTTTAGATACTGATATTAAAAGAAGCCACAAGACACCGATATTAAAAGCGGTCTTTAGACACCGATGTTAAATAGGCTTTCAGACGAAGAAAGGAAAAATAAGATGGACAACAGCGGTATTATCAAGCAAATGCCCGTATCCATAGAGGCTGAGCAGGCCCTGCTCGGTTCAATTATTGTAAATCCCGATTCATTCGATAAGGTAGGCGGAATTATAGGCGCCGAGGATTTTTACGTAGAGGAGCATAAGCACATCTACAATACGCTTTTGAAAATGTATACCGAGAGCAAGACTATCGACGTCGTCACGCTCGTAAACGCTCTGGTCGAGGGTGGATACAGAGATGAGGCAGGCGGTATTCAGTATATCACACTGATCGCTGAGTCCGTTCCGTCCTCTGCAAACGTAAAGGACTACGCCAAAATCGTAAAGGATAAGTCAACGCTCCGTAAGCTCATCGGTATATGCGACGATATAAGCGAGGACGCCTATAACGAGTCAAACGAGGTTCGCACTATTATTGATAGCGCAGAGCAGAAGATATTCGACCTTTCGCATAACAGCGATTCAAAGGAATTCAGACATATTCGCGACGTGCTTCATAACGTATACACCGACCTCGAAATCACTCAGCAGAACAAGGGCGCTGTAAGCGGCACCAAGACTGGCTTTTCGGGTATCGACCGTATGCTCGTTCAGATGGGTAAGGGCGACCTCGTTATAGTTGGAGCGCGTCCCGGTATGGGTAAGACCTCGTTTGCTCTTAATATTGCAACCAACGTTGCAAAGAGCTCCGGTAAGGCCGTGGCTATATTCTCGCTCGAAATGTCTGGCGAGCAGCTCGTTACACGTATTCTGTCGAGTGAGGCGATGGTTGACTCGCACACTCTTAGAACAGGGCAAATCAAGGAGGAGCAGTGGGAGAGCATCGCTGAGGTGGCCTCCTCGCTTTCCGGCTGTGATATATACATTGACGACACCTCGGCTATCTCTACTACCGAAATGAAGTCGAAGCTTCGCAGACTTCCAAACCTCGGACTTGTAGTAATCGACTATATAGGTCTTATGCAGACTACGGCAAATACCGATAACAGAGCTCAGCAGGTCGGCGAAATCTCGCGTAATCTCAAGATTATGGCTAAGGATTTCGGTGTTCCGATTATTTGCTGTGCTCAGCTTAACCGTGGTACAGAGTCCCGTCCTGGAGCGGGTAAGCGTCCCACACTTGCGGACCTTCGTGACTCGGGCTCTATTGAGCAGGACGCTGATATAGTTCTGTTCCTTTACCGTGACGAATACTATAAGGATATCAGTGGTATTCACGGCGAAGACGAGGGCGCGGCAGACAGCGCAAATACTGCAGAGGTTATTATTGCCAAGAACCGTCACGGCTCGGTTGGCAATGTTAAGATGGGCTGGATAGGACAGTTCACCAAGTTCAGAACCATCGACGACGATTACGTAAATAATGGATAATAGCTTAGATAGGATTTTTTCAACCCCCGAGGGCGTAAGAGTATATCAGACGGCTTGTGACACCGTAAAAAAATACGGTATGGACGCCATGATTAAGAAAGGCGTTCTCCTTGGACTTTCGGGCGGAGCAGACTCGGTTATGCTCATGTATTTTCTCCTCGAATATCGCAGAAAAAACTACGATTTTCCTATACTTGCCACTCATATAAATCATATGATACGAGGCGAGGCGGCAGACGGTGACGAGCAGTTCTCCCGTGAACTTTGCTCCGAGCTTGGTGTTGAATTTTTAACCTTCAAAATAGACGTTCCGAAGATTGCACAAAGGGATAAAATCGGCATTGAGGAATGTGCTAGAAACGTCAGATATTCTAAATTTGGTGAGATAATTTCGGGCAGAAATGATATTTCCACTATCGCAGTTGCACATAACAGAGGTGATGCAGCCGAGACTGTCGTCTATAATATTATGCGCGGCGCAGGTACTCGTGGAGCGGGTGGTATACCGCCTGTGCGCGACAACATCGTGCGTCCTTTGATAGCCGTGTCGAAACCTGACATCGTCGCAGCGCTCGGGGTCGGTGGTGCTAAGTTTGTTACTGACCTCACCAACCTCTCGACCGATTACACAAGAAATTATATTCGCCACGAGCTTATGCCGGCATTTCAGCGCATTTCACCCTCTCCCGAGGCTATGCTATATAGGTTTGCAGAGAATTTGCGTCAGGACGAGCAGTATCTTACGGCCGAGGCTGAGAAATACGTTTCTACGGATAATTCGGCGCGTACAGACGCCTTGCGTGAGCTTCATCCGGCTATTCGCTCACGCGTTATCGTTGCTTTAGGCAAGGGCGCGGGTGTGAGTCTCTCTCATTCGCATATTACTGCTATATGTGAGCTTCTCTCAGGTGACGATTTCAGCTATTCATTGCCGGGTGGGGCGGTTTTCTTTGCCGAGCGCGGTGAGTGTAGAGTTTTGCCAAAGAGGCCAGAGTCTGCCGATTATTTTTTCATGGTGGATTTAGGACGGACCGAGCTTTCGGGCTTTGACGCTGATTTTTTTCTGTCAAAGGAAAGAATTGATAATTCTTCTCTAAATGTTTACAAAATTTCAATACAAGTAAATTTGAAATCTGCTATAATTGACGGTGGATTGTTTTTACGTCCGCGTGTTGACGGTGACACCTTATATTACGGCAAAATGACGCATAAGCTTAAGAAGCTGCTTTGTGATAGAAAAATTCCAAGCTCGCTTCGTTCAAGAATACCTGTTTTGTGCGACTGCCGCGGTCCCTTATGGGTTGCAGGCTTTGGCGTGCGAGACGACGGTGCGTCAAAGACGGGCGCTGATTTGTATGCGGCGCTTTGCATAGGTAAGGGCAGTAGCCTTACGTCCGATAGAATGTACTCTGCGGACGAATTTGTGTGATAAAATTTACTTTAAGCGGCAAAATAATATTGGTTTTTAATAGAAAGGCATGGAAGATACTTAATGAAGATTAATTTCAAAAGCCTCATATCGCTTTTTCTGGTTGTTGGGGCAATTTTCCTTGCGGTAAGTCTCTTTTCGAATACCACGACCGACGACGACAAGTTCGTGTACAGCGACCTTAAGGACCTGTTTAATTACGACCTTGTTACCTCATTTGTTGTTGACGAGAAGGGTGTTATTACCGTAAAATATTACAACCCCCAGCGAGATGATGAGGGTAATATTCAGGTGAACTCCGCTACAGGCGAGGCCCTTATAGAAGAGAAGGACGGCAAGCCTGTTACAAAAGAGGTTGAATATCAGTTCAGCTATTCAACTCAAATTGATGAGATAAACAAAATTGCATCGGATAAATACGATGCGGGCAACACTAATCTTAAGGAATACGATTACAAGCCCGCACCCGAGACGCCATGGTATGCAACGTATCTTCCGTATATAATCACAGCCGTTATTATTATTGCTATCACGGTAGTAATGATACGTAGCGCCGGCACAGGAGCAGGAGGACGCATGGGCTCGTTCTCTAAGTCCAAAGCGAAGGTCACACTTGACGATAAAAACGCCGTTAAATTTGCCGACGTTGCAGGTGCTGACGAGGAGAAGGCAGAGCTTGAGGAGGTCGTAGAATTTCTTAAGGCCCCGGAAAAATTTGTCAAGCTCGGCGCGCGCATACCTCGAGGCGTTCTTCTCGTAGGCCCTCCCGGTACGGGTAAAACGCTTCTTGCAAAGGCTGTTGCAGGCGAAGCAGGAGTTCCTTTCTTCTCAATTTCGGGCTCTGATTTCGTGGAAATGTACGTTGGTGTCGGTGCTTCGCGCGTCCGTGATTTGTTCGACAACGCGAGAAAAACACCTGCCAGCATTATATTTATCGACGAGATAGACGCGGTAGGCCGTCACAGAGGCGCAGGCCTTGGCGGTGGCCACGACGAGAGAGAGCAGACTCTCAACCAGCTCCTTGTCGAGATGGACGGATTTGGCACTAATTCGGGTGTTATCGTTATGGCGGCAACCAACCGTCCCGACATTCTTGACCCCGCGCTTCTTCGTCCGGGTCGATTTGATAGACAAATTACCGTAAATTATCCCGATATGAAGGGCAGAGAGGAAATACTCAAGGTTCATTGCCGTAACAAGCCCCTTGAAGAGACCGTTGACCTTCACAAAATCGCACAGACGACTATTGGCTTTACAGGTGCCGAGCTTGCTAACCTTATGAACGAGGCAGCTCTCAGAGCCGCAAAGAAGAATAAGGCACTTATCGGTATGGAGGATATTGAGGAGTCTTATATGAAGCTTCTTCTCGGTCCTCAGAAGAAGGGCAAGGTCAGAACCGAAAAGGATAATAAGCTGTGCGCATATCACGAGGCAGGTCACGCAGTTGCTTCGTATTACTGCGAGCACACCGACCCCGTTAAGCACATCACCATCATTCCCGCAGGCTCGGCCGGTGGAGTTACCGTCAGCGTTCCTACCGAAGACAAGATGGGCGCTTCTCGTGGCGAAATGCTTGACAGACTCGTTCTTTCACTCGGTGGCCGCGTAGCAGAGGCAATAGTGCTCGACGATATTTCGACCGGTGCTTCCTCTGATATTCAGCACGTCACCGCAATAGCCAGAAAGATGGTTACCGTCTACGGCATGAGCGAGAAGCTGGGTACTGTCCTCTACGGATCAGAGCATTCTCAGGACGAGGTATTCCTTGGTCGTGATTTCTCAAACGGCAAGAATTATTCCGAACAGACCGCAGCAGTTATCGACGACGAAATCAGGGCAATTATCGGTAACGCTTATAAGAGATGTGAAGATATTCTCAGAGAGCATATTGATAAGCTTCATTTCGTGGCCGAGTTCCTTCTCAAGTACGAGTCTATGGACGACGAGCAGTTCAAGGCCGCTATGGAAATGAACGCTCCCACCATTGAATCCATTGCAGAGATAGCTGAAATGAGAAAGAAGAAGAGCGAGGAAGAAAACAAAACCGCTCACGAAAACAACAAGAGAGCCGAGGAAGAACAAAAGGCGCGCAGAGAAGAGCTTGCAGCTAAGATGGCAAGCGGCGAGCCCCTCACTGAAGACGTTCTTCGCGAGATATTCGAGAAGCCTACAAGCTCAGATGCTGATACTCCAAAAGAAAAATCGGACAATAGAGATACCACCGATTCAGATAAGGAGTAATCTCCTTTTTGCTCTATCCGTATGAATGTTTCAAAGAGGATACGGTTTTTGAGAATAATTAAAGCAAACAAAAACTGCCGAGAAATTTCTCGGCAGTTTTTACTTTTGATGTGAATTGCACGGTAATATGCAACACGTTAAAAGAGTTTAATAAAAATTAAATTGAGTGAATTCCGTTGCTTGCATCAGCGTTGGAATCGAGCTTATACTTCTGCTGTTTTCTCCAGTCGAAGTACTTAATAGCTACCTGCTCGAAGAGTGCGAGCGAGAGAAGGTCCTCGTCTTGCTCCTTGTAGGGAGCAACTCTCTGACGGAGTGAGTCTATCTCAGGCGCGATTTTGTCTGCAGGTCTGTAATCAACCGTCTCGTCGTCGCCTATAATCTTGGTGCGGAACTCGTTTGAGATAGGAGCTGGGCATTTACCGTACTCACCGCGAACAAGGCCCTTAAATTCCTTGGTAACTCTGGAGTAGCGTCCCTCGTCGGCAAAGAGGACGTTGTTTACGGCCTGAGTGCCTACAATCTGCGAGGTGGGAGTAACGAGTGGGGGATAACCGGCGTCTGCTCTTACGTTAGCAACCTCTTCAAGCACGTCGTCGAGCTTGTCGGATTTGCCTGCGAGCTTAAGCTGGGAAATAAGGTTTGAGAGCATACCGCCCGGAACCTGATAGCGAAGCGCATTAACGTCGACCTTGAGAACCTTGGTGTCGATAAGGCCTGATGCAAGGTATTTCTCACGGATTTTGTTAAAGTGCTTTGCTACGACGTCGAGCGCTTCAAGGCTGAGGCCTGTGTCGTAGGGAGTATCCTGAAGAGTGGCTACGAGGGATTCGGTGGGGGTGTGCGAGGTACCCATAGCAAGAGGCGAAATTGCAGTATCAACTATATCAACGCCTGCCTCGATAGCCTTGAGCAGCGTCATAGAGCCAAGGCCTGCCGTGTAGTGACAGTGAAGCGCTACGGGGATAGCAACCGAGCTTTTGATGGTCTTGACAAGTCTGTACGCCTCGTAGGGCTTAAGAAGACCCGACATATCCTTGATGCATATAGAGTTCGCGCCCATCTCCTCAAGCTGCTTCGCATACTGAGCGAAGCCCTCGTTTGTGTGGAAGGGAGAGGTCGTGTAGGAAATAGCAGCCTGAACGTGACCGCCCTCCTTGATGGTAGCCTTAATGGCTGTTTCGAGGTTTCTTGGGTCGTTAAGAGCATCGAAAATACGAATTATATCAATACCGTTTGCAATAGATTTTTGCACGAAATACTCAACGACGTCGTCTGCATAATGACGGTAGCCGAGAATGTTCTGTCCTCTGAAGAGCATTTGAAGCTTGGTATTCTTTACGCGGTCCTTGATAGCGCGCAGACGCATCCAGGGGTCCTCGTGTAAGAAGCGCAGGCAGGCGTCAAAGGTAGCGCCGCCCCATGCTTCAAGAGAGTGATATCCAACCTTATCCATATCCTCGAGAATAGGAAGCATTTCCTCGGTAGTCATTCTCGTAGCCGCGAGCGACTGATGCGCGTCGCGCAAAACGGTTTCTGTTATTAAAACTTTTGACATTTGTTTTTATCCTTTCGTTAGAATATCCTTAGCCGAAGAAGCTAAGGAACACGCCGGCTGCAACGGCAGAGCCGATAACTCCGGCAACGTTCGGTCCCATAGCGTGCATAAGCAGGAAATTCGAGGGGTCGTATTCACGTCCCACGTCCTGAGATACGCGCGCTGCCATAGGAACGGCAGATACGCCGGCAGAGCCGATAAGAGGATTAATTTTACCGCCGGTAAGCTTGCACATAATCTTTCCGGTGATAAGTCCGCCGCAGGTCGATACGCAGAATGCGCAAAGTCCAAGGGCAATAATGTAGAGCGTTTCAAGCTTCAAGAAGTTCTGTGCATTTGCAGTAGCACCTACCGAAACGCCAAGACATATCGTTACTATGTTAATTAGCTCGTTCTGAGCAGTCTTTGAAAGTCTGTCCGCAACACCCGATACGTTAAAGAGGTTGCCGAGCATAAGGAAGCCTACAAGAGGCGCTGCCGCAGGAACGATAAGACATACGATAAAGGTAACGACGATAGGGAACAGCACCTTTTCGAGTTTCGAAACAGGACGAAGATTTGTCATTTTTATCGTTCTTTCCTTCTCGGTTGTGAGAAGTCTCATAAAGGGCGGCTGAATAATAGGAATAAGCGCCATATAAGAGTAGGCCGCTATTGCTATTGCACCGAGAAGCTGAGGAGCGAGCTCCTTAGTTACAAGAATTGCAGTAGGTCCGTCAGCACCGCCTATGATACCGATGGCGCCAGCCTCAGCAGGAGTAAATCCAAGGAAGAGCGCTGCAAAGAAGGCAACGAATACGCCAAGTTGTGCGCCTGCTCCCATAAGCAGTGATTTAGGATTTGAAATAAGGGGAGAAAAGTCCGTCATAGCGCCAACACCGAGGAAAATAAGCGAGGGATACACGCCAAGCTTAACGCCAAGGTAGAGTATATCGACAAGACCTCCGTTGTTTATTACCTCTTCTATCATGCGTGACATCGGAACGTGACCGTTTACAAGCTCTTCCGTTGCAATAATGCCGTTCTCGAGGTAATATTCGTCAAAGAAATACTCAAGATGTATGAGCTCTGCGCCGGGCAGATTGGCAAGAAGCATACCGAATGCAATAGGCATCAAAAGCAGCGGCTCGTATTTCTTGACGATAGCAAGATAGAAGAGCGTACCGATTATGACGTACATTATCAGATATTGCCACCATGCCGTATCGGACGAGGAAGAAAACATTTGGGCAATACCAGTAGTTTTCAAGAAGTCCTCGATAGCAATTAAAAGTTCATTCATTAACTAACACCTATTCTTTCCCGAAATAATCAGTTAAGTGTAGCAATAACGTCGCCAGCCGCTATGGACGCACCCTTCTGTACGTTGATAGAAGCAATTACGCCGTCCTGGGGTGCGGGAATATCGTTCTCCATCTTCATGGCCTCGAGCACGCAGATAACGTCGCCCTTCTTTACGGTCTGACCTGCGCTTACTTTTATATCAAGAATGGTGCCGGGCATAGGAGCAACGACCGAGCTCGCGCCGGCGGCTGCGGGAGCCTTAGGTGCGGGTGCCGCGCTTACAGAGGGAGTAGCGGGCGCGGAAAATACGGGAGTGGGGGATGCGAACGAGGGAGCGCTCTGAGACGCACCAACCTCTTCTACAACTACCTCGTAGGTAGTGCCGTTTACTGTTATATTATATTTTTTCATTTCAATATTCCTTTCTCGTGCTTATTTTCTTCTAAAGGATACGACCCTGAATTTAAGGCCGTCCGTCTCGCTCTCGGCGGCAGCGATAGCAGCCGCTATAACTGCGACGATTTCTTTATCGTCTGATTTGCTTTGTGCCTGTTGAATTTGAACCTCGGATACGCTGGAATTTGCTTTTTCAGATTTGGTCTTTTTTGAAAAGCAAAGCTTGAAAAGAGTTAAGCAAAGCCACAAAATTATCAGTACTGAAAAAACCGTAAGCATACCGATAAGAAGTATTGCTCCTCCGAAAAGCAAGGCGTCAGAAAGCTGCGATGGGTCGAAATTCTGAAAATCAACGATTTTTTTAGTAAAATCTTCTATACCAAACATAATTTTCTCCTTTAAAGAGGAAGTATTCTACGCTTGGGAGTTGCGCTTACGTTACCCTTTGCAGAGAGCATTAAAAGAGCGGAGCATATTCTTGCTCTGAGCTCATTTACGCTGATGATATCGTCGATTTCACCGCTTGAAGCAGCGTTTACGGGAGAAGAAACTGTGTTCTTCCACTCTGCGATAAGGTCCTCACGCTTTTTATCCTCGGTAATGTATCTGTCCCATGCGAATGCAACACCGCTTTCAGCGCTGAGTGCGCCTATCTCTGAGTCGTCGATAGCGTAAACTATGTCAGCGCCGAGAGATTTGGAGCCTAAAAGCACAAATCCTGCACCGATAGCGTGCTTCATGATTACCGTTATTTTGGGACAGGTTGAGCCGGCGTACGCAAATGCAAGCTTTGCAAGCTCGGGAGCAAAGAGGTCCTCGTTCTCGGGATCGATAGCAAGACCGTACGAGTCTGCAAGTGTGATTACGGGAATAGAGAAGCCGTCACACAGCGAAACAAAGCGCGAAATTTTTCTTGCGGAGGCCGCACAAATTCTGCCCTCGTTTACTGCAAAGGAGGAAGCTACAATACCGCACCTTACGCCACCGACCGAGGCAAATGCCGTAACCGTCTCGGGTGCGTAGTCACGGGAAAGCTCGTAGAAAAGACCGTTGTCCGCGATAACCGAAACGGCTGCAAGACCCTCGCCACAGAAATCAAGATTTCCAAGCTTTCTGTTGAGGTTGTCTGTGCAAACGTCAGCGGTCTGAACTCCAATAGAGGAGTTGGAGGGAAGGAAGGCTATAAGGCTTCTGATAAACGATGAGCACTGCTCGGCCTCGCCCGTGAATGAAACCATACCGTCCTGCGCCCCCTCGATACCCGAAAGGTCAGGCGAGGTAACGTAGCAGGTTGCCGACGCGTCCTTTACGATTATATCAAACATCGAGGCGATAGCAGCTGAAGTACCTATACACTTGCCGGTTATGTAGGCTATCTGGGGGATAACGCCCGACGCACGAGTTGCATAAGACATAATTTTACCGTAAGCAGCAAGAGCAGACGTTCCCTCGAATATATCAGTGCCGTTGGAGTTGAAAATACCGATTATAGGAGCGGCATTGCTTATAGCCAGCCTATAAAGGTCAGCGATTTTCTTGGCGTGACGGTCGTCTATCGCACCGCACATACGTGATACGTCCTCTGCGAAAACGTAGCAGAGCTTACCGTCAATAGCGCCGTATCCACAAACAACGCCCTCAAACTCGCTCGTACGGGTAGTAGAGAGGAAATCCGAGCTGCCGCGCTTTACGAAGGCTCCGGTTTCAACGAAGGTGTTTTTGTCAAAGAGTGAGGCAAGCTGCCGTCTTACGTCAGAGCCCTCGGCCGATGCTAACGCTTCACGAAGCTCGGCTGCCGTTGGAAGATTACAAAAAACGGTTTTTGTATATTTATCCAAAACGAAATTTTGATTTGCTTTCCGAGCAAATCTCTCCTTCCTTTAAAAAGTAAAAACAGTTGCGAAATATGGAAAAAAGTTTAAAAATCTTAAATTGGCTCACATTTCACAAATATAATATATCACCAAACAAAAAAATAGTCAATAGATTTTTCGTAAAATACGTAAAATTACAAACAAAAAGCACGATACTCATAAAAAACGGTGCAAAAGGCTAGAAAATATGGATTTTTTCTTCATTATATTCAAAGCAAACGTCAAACGCTAAATTTCAAGCGCATATCAAAAGCAAAACGCAAATATAGGCTTGTTAGCCACAAATTCTTTTTAATTATGCTTGAAAAAATACTCAAGACGCAACACGCGCTTAAGCACAAGCAAAAGACGAAAAACGGCCAAATCGAAGCCAAAAAGCAAAAGGCCCACCCACCTGAAAGGCGAGCGAGCCAATGCTTTTCGTAATAAAATAAATTCGGGATTTGCTCTTTTAAAAAATTAGGATTTGAAGCCCTCGAGCATAGACATTCTTTTGCTCGAATATTTGTACGCATTTTCAAAATTCATAAGCTGCTTTGAGCACTGCTCCATATCGGTGTAAACCTTAAACATAACGTAGCAATTATACTTGTCAGCCTTCTTTTCCTCGGCTATTTCCTCAAGCAACGCCAGTGCGGCGCGATAGTTAGTGTCCTTCATAAGACGCTTAGCCTCGAGGTGCTTTGCGAAAATAGGATTTTTGTACTTGTAGTCGGTATCTCCGAGCACGTATCTGTATAGCTCGTAATCATGCCGTGTGTCGAGAGTGTCCTCGAAATGCTGTGGCTCAAATTCAAGAAGAGGCGCCTGAATATTGGTTGCAAGAGCAGAGAACAGAAGCAAAAATCTGTCGATTTGCTCGGTATCGTATATAGTCGACTGAGAGTAGCCCTTAGCGAGCTTCAGGTGATTTAATCCGCTTACCAGGGAGCCTCGAAGCACGAATTTTCTTCCAAGCTCAAAATGTGAGTGCGCAAGTATGTATCTAAGCTCGTCGTCAGTGTCGGAGAGCTTGCCTATGGCATTGATACATGACTGATATTTTTTCTCCATGAAGGCGTCCTTGATGTGAGCTATTGAAGCCTGCTTTTCGTAGAAGAAAAGATTTTCGTCATTTGAGAGCAGGTATGATGGGGGCACACCAAGACGCGATGCGATATGCTCAAGAGTGCTTATCGAAGGGGAGGCTTTATCGCACTCAATAGCGCTAAGCATATTTCTGGTTATCTTATCGCCACAAAGCTCGCTCTGTGTGATATGTCTGTTTTTTCTTAACTCCTTGATTTTTTCTCCAAGTGTCATTATTTACTCCAAAAATTAAAAAATGGTATTTATTTTTTAGCAGAACTTAAATTTCTTTTAGGTATAACGTCTGAAAGCGGGTTGTTTTCAACAGCTTCCTCGAGGTTTCTGCTGACGACGTGCGTGTATATTTGAGTAGTGTTGAGCTGCTCGTGTCCAAGGATATCCTTAAGCACTCTTATGTCAACCTTGCCACTCTGATACATAAGAGTGGCCGCGGTATGACGCAGCTTGTGTACCGAAAGTCCCTTAGCTCCAAGTCCTGCTAAATTGAGATACTTGTACACTACCCATTGAACGGTTTTTGCCGAAATTCTACTCTCTCGTCGGCTGAGGAAAAGAGCGTGGTCCGAGGTTCTGATATACCTCGGGTCAAGCCGTATTCTGAGGTATGATGCAACGGCACTTCTGGCGGCGTGATTAAGGTAAATTATTCTTTCCTTATTACCCTTACCGATAACCTTTACGTAGCTAAGTTCAGAATCAAAGCTCTCAAGATTTAATCCTACAAGCTCGGATAAACGCATACCCGTGTTCAAAAACAGCGTGATAATCGTGTAATCTCTCTCTGTGGTATTAGACTCGTTGTCGGAGCGTACAGCCTCAAGCAGTCTTACCGCCTCCTCTACCGAAAGATATTTCGGCAGGGTAGAGTTTTTCTTCGGAGCGTCTACGTCGGTGGTGGGGTTTTTATCTATAAGATGGCGCTTCGTATAGGCGTATTTAAAGAATGATTTTATCGCGCTGAGCTTACGCATTCTGGTGGTTGTGCTGTTTTTTCTGTCGAAGCCGGCGTACATAAGAAAATTGATGATATTCTGAGCTGTAACGTCTGCTGCGTCCTTTACCGTTATATCGGATATGGAAAGCTTCTCAAATTCCTCGGGTGAAAGCTCAAGGCCCTCGCGATTTACCTTGTAATAACGAAAAAACGTTCGCAAATCCAGAAGATATTCACAAACGGTTTTCTCACTGTTACCCTTGATAGCAGCAAGATAAGATGCGTAGTCGCGAAGAAAAGAGGGCAGTGCCTTATAGTCCTCGCTTTTAAACGTCATTACCGCCATAGCACGTCTCCTTGTTTTATTTTCACTTCTATTATACAAAATTTTATATACCGATAAAGTGGACAAAGTGTAAACATTTTGGCCATAGACTTGTTTTTTTAAAAAAATATGATATTATATATGTATCAAACAGGGAGAATTGCAATGAAATTTTTAAAAGATAATTCTTACGACATTGTCAGGCTACTAATTAATCAGATAGGAATTACGATTTTTTCCTTTGCGCTAATGGCGGCTATCGGAGCGATAGAGGACCCGTCTACATATAGTACAGTCCTAATTGCCGCATCGGTATTTGCTACGGGATTTTATCTCGTCCTCATTTACACTGTCGGCTGGGAGTGCGGCGCTAAGGATAAAATTAGAATTGACGGTGGCAGACTTGCGCCAAAGCGCTATAAGGGCGCTCTTATGTCGCTCATTGCCAATATTCCCAACTTTATTTTAACACTCGCGGCTATAATCTGTATGGCGCTTTATATGTCCTCGGGTGACGAGGGGCTTTATTCAGCCTTCGCACTCTTTAATCTCTTCTTCAGATTTATCGAGGCTATGTATCTAGGTATAATTCAGGCCGTTTTTTCTGGATTTTCCTACGATGCAAATCTTCAGTATCTTCTTGAGAGCGTCGGCTTCTTTGTAGCGCCTATTTTGGCGATTTTCGCAACGCATCTCGGCTATTACCTCGGTTCTAAGAATTTGCGCCTTCTTTCCTTGATACAGGGTAAGCGCACAGGCGAGGAGTAATAGGAAAAAGCAGTGCTTTAAAATCTGCTTACCTTAATTAGTAATATATAATACGAGTCCTCCATATAGTTTAAAGACGTATGGAGGATTTTTTATGCGAATCGTTGATTTAAAAAAGGCATCGCCTTATATCGTAATAATAACGCTAATACTGACGCTGTCGGTTGTGTCCGAGATTATCAAAAGTGCCTACGGTATCGACTTGTATATTCAGTCCTCGGCGGGAACCGAGGCTTCTAAAATCGTTATTATTGATGCAGGGCACGGTGGTGAGGACGCAGGAGCCATCGGTGTGAACGGAAAATACGAAAAGGACCTTAACCTCGAGGTCGCGCTACAGATAGGCGCGGCCTTTGAAAAGGAGGGCTACGTTACCGTATATACCCGTACCGACGACAGAATGCTTTATAGACCCGAGGAAAATATAAAGGGAATTAGAAAGATTTCGGACTTAAAGGGCAGGTGCAGGATTGCCGCACAGTATCCGGAGGCTCTTTTTATAAGTATACACATGAACTCCTTTTCTGCATCTAAATATTCGGGACTGCAGGTATACTACTCGGAGAAGAATACCGAAAGCCTTGCCATAGCTGACGCAATACAAAGGTCTGTGAAAGATAATATTCAGCCGCAAAATAATAGAAAAATCAAGCCCGGTAAGGATATGTACCTGCTTGAAAATATAGAAAACCCCGCCGTGCTTATAGAGTGCGGATTTTTGACCAACGAGGAAGAGTGTAAAAAACTTTCTGAAAAAGAATATCAAAAAGAGTTGAGTTTTTATATTGTTTGTGGTATTATAGAATATATGAAGAAAACCGAAGCTTAAAGAATTAAAAGCGCTTTTGAAAGGACGGCAAAATGAAAGGACCAAAGACCGTATTCGTTTGCAGAGAATGTGGCACTACCAGCCCCAAATGGCTCGGTAAATGCCCTGAATGCCTTTGCTGGAACAGCTTTGACGAGGAGTTGGTTGTAGAAAAAACCGCAAAATCGACGATAAATTCGAGCAGAAATTCAAGTTTTGTCAATAAAGCTGAGAAATTCTGTGATTTAAAAATGCCTGAATATATGAGAACTAAGACCGGAATGGGCGAGCTTGACAGGGTTCTCGGCGGTGGCTTGGTATCCAGCTCTGCGGTTTTGCTCTCGGGTGAGCCTGGTATAGGCAAATCCACTCTTCTTTTGCAGATATGCTCGGAGCTCGCAAAGTCGCGCAGAGTCCTCTACGTTTCAGGCGAGGAATCAAAGGGCCAGCTAAAGCTGCGCGCCGAGCGTCTGGGAATAGAGGGTGAGGACATATATCTTCTGACCGAAACCGACGTTGATAGCATACTTGAGGAATGCACGAGCCTCAAGCCGGACGTTATTATTATCGACTCGGTCCAGACACTCTCCTCGGGTAGATTTACCTCTGCGCCCGGCAGTATTACTCAGGTCAGGGAAAGTGCAATGACGTTTATCAACTATGCCAAAAGTAACGGTGCCGCCGTTTTTCTCGTCGGTCACGTGAATAAGGAGGGCGGAATATCAGGCCCGAAGATACTTGAGCACATGGTTGACGCCGTGCTTTGCTTTGAGGGGGAGCGCACGAACTCATACCGAATTATCAGAGCCAACAAGAACAGATTTGGCTCAACCAACGAAATTGGTGTATTCGAGATGGGTGACAGAGGCCTTATCGAGATTCCGAATCCGAGCGAGGTCGTTATGGCAGAGCGCCCTAAGAACACGAGTGGCTCTTGCGCAGGCTGCGTAATGCAGGGAACTAGACCTATCATCTCAGAGATACAGTCGCTCGTGGCTAAGTCGGCCTACGCTACCGGTAAGCGTACCGCAGACGGCTTTGACTACAACCGTATGTGTCTTTTAATTGCCGTTCTTGAAAAGAGAATGGGCCTCAAGTTCTATGAGAACGACGTCTATCTTAACGTTGCCGGTGGCATTCGCCTTGACGAGCCGAGCGCAGACTTATCAATAGCTATGGCACTTATAAGCGGAATTACCGACAGAATTATTCCGGATAATCTTATCGCCTTTGGCGAGCTTGGTCTTGCGGGTGAGGTGCGCGCGGTGTCGCATATTGACTATCGCGTAAAAGAGGCAGTGCGTCTCGGATTTACCAAAATAATTCTGCCAAAGAAGAATCTCAGCGCTCATCTAAAGGCCCCTAGGGGCGTGGAGCTCGTTGGTGTAAGCAACATATATCAGGTGCTTCCCCACATGGCTGTGAGAGAGAGTCTAGACGACTCGGAATAAACGAAAACTTGTTGATTTTGCACTAAATAAATCAAAAACGCGGTGGTTTTTGTGCTATTTGCACAAATAACTACTGCGTTTTTTCTACATACACCGGGCGAATTATTGAGGAGAAAATATTGAAAACGGAAGGAAAATAGTGTATAATTTTAGTATAGAGCTATGGTGCTTTTCGCATTACGGCAAAAAACAACAAGGAGACACTATTTTAATGGAACAGGTTTACACAAAAAGTATTCGTAACGTTGCCCTCCTCGGACACAGCGGGGGCGGCAAAACTTCGCTCGCTGAGTCTATGCTCTATATTTCCAGACTCACCGACCGCCTTGGAAACGTAGCGGACGGAAATACTATCTGTGACTACGACCCCGAGGAAATCAAGAGAGGATATTCTATTTCTTCGGCTATGGCACCTCTGCTTTGGAACGGTGCAAAAATTAATATACTCGACACGCCCGGTTTCTTTGATTTTGAGGGCGAGGCAATACAGTGCGTCAGAGCAGCTGACGCGGCTATTATCGTCGTGGACGGTAAGGCAGGCATAGAGGTTGGCACCGAGCTTGCATGGAACCTTGCATCAAAGGCGGGAATTCCCAAGGCTTTCTTTATCAACCGCTTTGACGACGGCGAAGCCAGATTTTATAAGGTTTTTGGCGCTATCAGAGAGAAGTATGGACTCAACGTTTGTCCTATCCAGATTCCCATTATCGACGGTGACGCGGTTATCGGCTTTGCAAACCTTGTAGAAATGTGCGTTTATACCTTTGAAAAGGCTACGGGCGAGTACGTTCGCAGCTCTATTCCCGATAAATTCAAGGACGTGTGCACAGAATATCACGCAATACTTCTTGAGGCTATTGCACAGACCAGCGACGAGCTGATGGACAAGTTCTTTAACGAGGAGCCTATTGAACGCGAGGAAGCGCTCGAGGCTATACACAAGGGAATTATTACAGGTGATATCGTTCCCGTCTTCTGCGGTGCCGCTCTTAAGAACTGGGGCATCAAGACCTTCCTCGATACCATTACCGAGTCATTCCCGCGCCCCACGGCACGCGGAACCGAGAAGCTCCTTGCCGCTGACGGCACGCTCATTGACGTTGCTATTGAGCCCGAAAGTGCAGATACTTCCATTTTCGTATTCAAAACCGTTGCCGACCCGTTCGTCGGTAAGATGTCCTTTTTTAAGGTTATGAACGGCTCTCTGAAAAAGGATATGGTGCTACGCAACACTACAAGTGGCGCAAACGAGAAGTTCAACAAGATTTTCTTCCTGCGCGGCAAGAAGCAAATCGACGTAGACGCGCTTTGCTGCGGAGATATAGGCGTTGTTGCAAAGCTTTCCGCCACTAATACCAACGATACTCTTACCACTCTTTCGGGTGACGTTAAGTATGCTCCTATCGTCTATCCGAAGCCCTATTACACAATGGCTATCAAGCCTCTTGCGAAGGGGGATGAGGATAGAATATCCTCGGGTATATCCAGACTTCTCGAGGAGGACCTTACGATTAAGTACGTAAACAACTCCGAAACGAAGCAGCTTACAGTGTCGGGTATGGGCGATATACACCTTGATATTATAATTTCAAAGCTCAAAAATCGCTACGGAGCAAACGTAGAGCTTACAAAGCCGAAAATCGCTTATCGCGAGACTATAAAGAAAAAGGTAGACGTAGAGGGCAAACACAAGAAGCAGTCGGGTGGCTCGGGTCAGTACGGCCACGTAAAGATTACCTTCTCTCCCGGAGAAGAGGAGGGACTCACCTTTACCGAGAGCGTATTCGGTGGTGCTGTGCCAAAGAATTTCTTCCCGGCGGTAGAGCAGGGACTTAAGGACGCTATGCAGAAGGGTGTTCTTGCGGGATATCCCGTAGTACGTCTTGCGGCTAACCTGTTCGACGGCTCATATCACGACGTTGACTCTAACGAAATCTCCTTCAAGCTTGCGGCGGGTATCGCATACCGTGAGGGACTTCCTCTGGCAAATCCCATAATTCTTGAGCCCGTAGGCGAGCTAAAGGTACACGTACCGGATAACTACGTCGGTGACGTTATGGGCGACCTCAACAAGCGTCGCGGCAGAGTTATGGGCATCGACCCCCGTGACGACGGCACTCAGACCGTTTTGGCAGAGGTTCCTTTCTCGGAAATGACCGACTACGTAATCTCGCTTCGCGCTGCAACTCAGGGACGCGGCAGGTTCGATTTCGACTTTATCAGATACGACGAGGTTCCGTCTTCAATTACCGAAAAAATAATTGCGGAAGCAAAAAAAGAACAGGCGTAACAACTGGCTTTCCCCGTTTTTTAGCGGGGAAAGCTCTTTTTCTGCCCCGAATTATAGTCGGATTTTCGGAGATTTCAACAATTGTTTACATTTTGTAAAAAATTTCTTGACTTATATATAATATTATGTTAAAATATAGGTGTTATTTGCGCTGTCGCAAAAAGTAAAATTTTGGAGAAATATTATGGAAAACATCAACAACCAGGCTCTCGATGCCACCTCAAACGAGACGGCCGAAGAGGCACTCGCTAAAGAGAATATAGCTTGTGAGTCTGCCGACTGTTCAGATGCTGTGCCTGACAAATTTGCTATCAAAGAATACGACACTCCGGCCTACAAGCCAAGAAAGCGCAGATGGGGCGATAGAAGTGACGGACGAAAGCTCAGAACCCTGCCGTCTATGCATTATCTCGAGCCTTATCTTATGAAAATCCGCTCGGATTCGCAGAATCACTTCGAGGACGTAGTCGATATCACCAATATCGAGCGATACCTTGATGCAAAGCACAAGGAGGGTTATACCAATATGACGCTCCTGCACGTTATTCTTGCAGCCTACGTCAGAGTAGTTGCCGAGCGTCCCGGTATCAACCGCTTCATTTCCGGACAGAAGATTTATTCTCGCTCCTACATAGAATGCGCGATGACGGTAAAGAAGGAAATGACCCTCGAGTCACCCGATACCTGCATTAAAGTAATTTTTGACCCTCGCGACGACATATACAACGTCTATAACAAGTTCCAGAAGGTTTATAAAGAAGCCGTAAGCACAGAAAACGATTTTGACAACGTTGCAGGCGCGCTTGTCAAAATACCCGGACTTTTGCTTCGAGGAGCGGTAGCAGCGCTTCGCTTCTTAGACTATTTTGGCAAGCTTCCCAAGGCTCTTCTCGAAGTTAGCCCGTTCCACGGCTCAATGATTATCACGTCGATGGGCTCGCTCGGTATTCCCGCTATATATCACCACCTTTACGATTTTGGAAATCTTCCGTGCTTCCTTGCATACGGTAGCATTTTCACGGGCGACGCTATCAAGCGCGACGGTACCAGAGAAAGACATCACTTCGTCACGTTCAAGGCTGTTCTTGACGAGCGTATATGCGACGGATACTACTACGCGTCCGCTTTCAAGAAGATTAAGAGATATCTTCAGCACCCAGAGTCTCTTGACAAGGGAGCTACCGAGGTAGTTGAGGACGTTGACTGATATCTCGGCTAACGAAAGTATTTATTAAATTTTTATTAAATTTTTTATTAACTTATTGTATGTTTGCACCCTCGGTGCTATAATTTAAATATAAACTGCGCTAATATGCGCGTAAGGAAGGAAAAAGATATGCGTGGTACTGCATTGGCGTTCAACAGATTTCTCGCGTTGCTTCTGAGCTTCTTGCTTGGATTTTTATCGTTCGCGGGTGTTCTCGTTGGCGCAGGTTATTTGGTTTATTCTCAGCTGTCTGTCGACGCTCTTAATAAACTTGGTTTTAACATACAGACGGAGGAGTTCTTGGACCCTGATGCCGAACAGCCTCTGACCTCTATGACAATTCAGAAGTTGGTAGAGGAAATAATGACCTTATCTAAAATTTCCGATGAGGTTGACATCGATATGCTTATTGAGCGCTACGGCCTCAAGCTCGATGAACAAACTAACAAAATAATCCCCGAGGGCATTAGAAAGATACCTCTTTCCGACCTTTTTGGCCCTGAAGGTAGCTTAATTCTTTTGGAGAACATTGAGGTTTCATACGTTCTTAGCATGGTTCCTGAGGGAATTATATCCGATCCTATGATCGACGCGCTTTCCGACAATAACCTCAAGGACATAGTCGACGGAGACCTTGCATATCTCTTTGACGGTGTAGATCTCGGATTTTTAGTAGGCGTTACATACGAAAAGAATGAGGACGGTCAGTACGAGATAGTATACGCAGAGGAGGGCAATCCTACCTTCTTAGAGCTTATAGCGCCTCTCGACCTCGGTGGACTTCTCGGCTCGGTTGCCGAGGGTAACCTCGACCTTATATCCGTAATTGAAGAAAACTTTATGGATATTGAGATACTCGACCTCATTAAGAGCTTCGCCGGCTCGTCAGAGGACCTTCCCGCTTTCCTTGAGGGCAAGGTGCTCGGCGATATTATAATCGACGAGGACGGCGAGACCAAGATAGACGTTGCGGCTCTTCTTGACGGTGAGCGTATAGGTACTATTATCGGTTATGAGCATAAGGACCTCACAGACGACGGCATTGATAATCCCGTTTGGGTTCTTAAGGATACCGAGGACGAGGCAGACTCCATTACCTCGGCTCTGTGCGATATCAATCTTTCCGACCTTCTTGCAGAGGACGCAGATCCTATGCAGATCGTTATGGATTCTCTCGGCACAAACACTCTCGGCTCGCTTATGGGCTACGACCTTGTAGACGGCAAGTGGGTTGATGCTAACGGTAACGAGGCAGATTCCATTACGGCATCACTTTGTCCCATAGAGCTTTCCGACCTCATTTCCGAGGGCGCTGATCCTATGGAAGCAATTATGGATTCTCTCGGTGCCAACACTCTTGGTGACCTCATGGGCTTTGAGCTTGTAGACGGCAAGTGGGTTGACGCTGACGGTAACGAGGCTGATTCTCTCACCGCATCGCTTTGTCCCATAGAGCTCTCCGACCTCATTTCCGAGGGCGCTGATCCTATGGAAGCAATTATGGACTCGCTTGGCACTAACACTCTCGGTGACCTCATGGGCTTTGAGCTTGTAGACGGCAAGTGGGTTGACGCTGACGGTAACGAGGCTGATTCTCTCACTGCATCGCTTTGCACCATTAAGCTCTCTGACCTTATTTCCGAGGATGCCGATCCCATGGATACAATTATGGATTCCATTGGTGAGAACACATTCGGTGATATAATGGGCTACGAGATTGTTGACGGTGTATGGGTTGATGCCGACGGCAACGAAGCGGATGCCATTACAGCATCTCTTTGTCCTATCCTTTTCTCTGATTTGTTATCCGAGGATGCAGATCCTATGGAAACCATTATGGATTCCCTTGGAACTAACACTCTCGGTGAAATAATGGGCTACGAGCTTAATGATAGCGGTAAGTGGGTTGATTCAAACGGCAACGAAGCAGACGCGCTCTTCCAGGCTATCTGCGGAGTTCTCCTTGAGGACCTTATGGATTCCGAGGCAGAGAACAATGCAATTATCGAGGCATTCGGCGACAGCGGAACCACACTCGGTGGTCTTATGGGCTATGAGCTTGTAGACGGTGAGTGGGTTGACTCAAACGGCGAGCCTGCCGATTCTCTCTTTGCTGCCCTTTGCGGTATTGAGCTCTACGAGCTTATGAAGGACGGCGCAGACCCGGCAGACGAAATTATGAGCGCACTTGACGGCACGACCCTCGGCGAAATAATGGGCTATGAGCTTAATGATAGCGGTGAGTGGGTTGATGCTAACGGCGAGCCTGCCGACGCACTGTTTGCAGCGCTTTGCTCTGTAAATCTGTATCACCTTATGTGTCCTGAGGAGTCTGACGACCCTGAGGTTTCCACAGCATCCGATGTCATTATGAATGCTTTTAGAGATTCCGAGACCTCACTCGGTGACATCATGGGCTATACCAAGGAGGGTGACAAGTGGTACGTAACCGATAACGGTGTAAAGACCGAGGTTACAGGCGTAGGCGCAATAGTCGCAGGATACTTACTCTACGACATAATGAACGACGGACTCGACACCGATGAGATTATGAGCGACCTCACCATCGCCAAGGTTTATAATCTTGAAAGGGTAGAGGGCATGCCCGTTTATCTTGATTCCGTGCTTCTTGACGGCTTCACCTTTGGCGTTTGGTTCGACGGTGATTCACCCGCAAGCGCTATTATATCTGCACTTGCAGGTTACAACGTTGACGAGCTTAACACAAAAATTGACACTCTTAAAATTGCAGACGTTATCGGACTTGTTGAGTACGACGGTGAATACTATAAGTGGACCGTTGTAGGTGGCAAGAACGGTTATATAACCCTTGAGCTTGACGACAGCCTCACCTCTGAGTTTGCATCGCTTTCTCTCAAATCCTTCCAAGGAAGCGCAGCACCCGGTGAGCCTACTATCGACTCTACTATCCAGAATATCGAGATATCCAAGGTTCTTGGTTACACCAAGATAGATGGCAAGTGGTACAAGGACGGTGTTGAAATCACCGGAGTTATGGCTTCTATCGCTAACTCCAAGGTAGGTAGCCTCACCGACGATATCGACACGCTCACTATAGGTGAGGTTGCAGGATACACCTACGATGACGTAACTGACAAGTGGGTGAAATACGAAAACGGCGTAAAAGTTGAGGCAACCGGTATTATCGGTGCGTTTGCTGACCTTACTATTAAGCAGATGACCAACGAGAGCGAGCTCTCGGGTATCATTCAGGACGTTGAGGTTGGTACTCTTCTCGGTTACGAATATAACGAAACCGACGGCAAGTGGTACAGCGGCGGCGAAGAGGTCAAGGGTATCACCGGCGCGATAGCAGGATTTACCGTTTCGGGCCTTGACAGTGGTATTAACACCCTTGAGGTAGGTAAGCTTCTCGGTTATACCAAAACTGCTGACGGCTGGGTTGACGAGAACGGCAACAAGGTTAGCGGCATCATGGGCTCCATAGCCGGCGCGGAGGTAGGAAATCTTACCGCGCACGTTGAACAGCTTAAAATCGGAGAAATCGCAGGATACACCTACGACACCGAGCTTAAAAAGTGGTTTAAGGAAGAGAATGGCCAACAGGTAGCCGCATCGGGTATCATCGGTGCATTCGCAGACCTTACCATAGAGCAGATGACCAACGAGAGCGCGCTTTCGGATAAAATTCAGGGCGTTGAGGTTGGTACTCTTCTCGGTTACGAATATAACGAAACCGACGGCAAGTGGTACAGCGGCGTCCAAGAGGTCAAGGGTATCACCGGCGCGATAGCAGGATTTACCGTTGCAGGTCTTGATGACGGTATCAATTCTCTCAAAATCGGTGAGCTTCTCGGTTATACCGAGACCTCTGATGGCTGGGTTGACGGTAACGGCAATAAGGTTGCCGGCATTATGGCGTCTGTTTCCGGCTTCACCGTGGACTCCCTCGCAACCGATATTGAAACTCTTAAAATCGGCGAGATTATGGGCTACTACTATAACAGCGCCGACGGAAAATGGTATCACGCAAAGAACGGTAACACATACAGCGATAAGGTAACCGGTATTATGGGTGCCATCGCAGGATTCAGCTCGTCTAACCTCGAGGACGGTATAAACGATATCCAGTTCGGTGAGGTTGTAGGATACGAGAAGACGGCTGACGGCTGGTATTCAGCCGACGGCACGGCAGCTTCCGGCATCATCAAGGCTCTTGCAGACCTCAAAATAGACGACCTCAAGAATGAGAGCGTGCTTGCAGAGAAGCTTCAGAGAGTTAATATCGGTGATATAATGGGTTACCACTATAACAGCGCCGACGGAAAATGGTATCACAACAAGAACGGTAACGTTTACTCTAACGAAGTTACCGGCATTATGGGTGTTATAGCAGGCACAAAGTCAGGCAATATCGAGACGAAAATCCAGAATACCGAGCTCGGTGAGCTTCTTAACTATCAAAAGGTTAACGGCAAGTGGGCAAAGGATAGCAACGGTTATAGTCTTCACGTTCTTATGTGCAAGATTGCAGGCTACAAGCTTAATGAACTTGGAAATATAACCAACCAGCTTACCCTCCGCGACCTCTTCACTGATGCGGAGCTTTCCTCCGGTTATCTTTCGCTCCTTAACCCCGACACCACACTTCCTAATCTCCCCAGTGAAATCAACAGCATCTTCACGAATACCACGATGGGTGCATTTGAGGAGAAGGGAATTATCACGGGTGTTCCCGATGCAGTTAAGGGCCTCACAATTCAGGGCTTGATTGACTACATTACAATTTTCGTGCATTAAAGCAAAAAGGGCGTCGCTAAATGCGACGCCCTTGTATTTTAAAAAATTATAGGTGTTTAAAAATATTGTAGATGTAAAAACAGAGAGCTTTAAAAGTATAAAAATAACTTTAACCGAGAATTTTGGCTAAGGGATTTTAGAGACAAAAACGGTTAAACCTAGTAAATATCTGGCCCAATGTCGCAGATTATACTCATTGCTCAGCTTTTTAGCGTTTGGCGACAATATCTAAGCGTCACCCGTCGTATAAGACCTGTAAGCCGGTGAGTAGTACTTCAATACTCTGCAAGCCTCCTCGGTTACCTCGAAGCAGAACGAACAGGGAACACCGTCATTGTCACGAAAGAGCGCAACGTAGGCACCCTCGGCATCTTGGGTAGAGCGCGCGTCAAAGATTTTTTTCGGTGCAAAGCTTGAAATTTCGCTCTTACTCTCTTCAAGGGGTGCCACAAGCTCGGCCGATTTGAGCTTGAATTCACATAGCACCTTTGGCTTTGAGTTGCCGTATTTTCTCGTGAAAATCATTGTGCCAGAGAGTATCTCGTACTTGTTGTCAATTTGAACGTATTTATATGTTGCTAGCACGAGTATGTACATGAGAAATGGGTAAACCGCGCCAAGTGGCAGCAGCTTTGATGCAAATACTAAGGTGAAATATATAACTGTAAAAAGCGCGTAGCAGAAAATTATAATCCTTTTTCTAGTTTTTAGCTTGCCGACACATTTTTGCATGACGGCATATTCAAAATTGTTGATATCCATAATATTCTCCGAGTAGTTTTGAGAATATTATACACTATGCTATGCGATTTGTCAACGTTGAGGATAAATTGATTTGAGATTTACGTATAATCGTTTGCTAAAAAGACACTTTCCACTACTCGCTCGGCCGTTTTTGGCGAATATATCCACCTGTCTAGGTGGGTTACACTCTCCGTATCAATAAAATATTTCAGCGGTTCTGTGCCCGTGTTCGTGTACTGAGCGTCGATTATTATAAGCTTGATTTTCATTTTCTCAGGTATGATGCTCTTAATGTATACAGCGGCAGTTTGGCCGCTGAAAACGTTATCGCGATATTCCGCAAGTCCTGCAAGATTTGGCGAAAGCTCAACGAAAATGCCGTAGCTTTCTACACCCCTTACAGTTCCACTTACGGTTTCACCCTCGGAGAAAAGGGAAGCGTTCTCGCACCATGTTCCGAGCAGCTCGCGCAGCGAAACGAAAATACGCCCCTTTTCGTCGATAGATTTAACTATTACGTTTATACGGTCTCCGACCGAAAGGCGTTCAGATGGGTGCGAAATTCTCGAGACCGATATGCAGTCGATGGATAAAAGCGAAATTATTCCGCAGCCTATATCAACAAATGCGCCGAAATTTTCAAGATGAGTAATCCTTGCGGGAATAATATCACCTGGGCAAAGGGTGGAAACGTAATAATCAAGGCATTCCTTCTGAGCAGCCCGCCTTGATAAAATCGCCCTTTTTCTTCCGTAACTATCAGTGTCAAACCCGATTATTTTGAAGCAAACGGGCTTACCAACCCGAGTAAGTATCGCTATGTCCTTCGCGTGATTTCCTTCCTTAGACAGAAGCGCCTCGCTCTTAGGTATGATACCGGCCACACCCGAGGGCAGATCAACGCGCAGATTAAGCTCGTGGTCGCAAAGCGTCACCATGCCTTCGAGTATTATTCCTCTTTCCGCTGCTCTTTCAAGTCCCTCTGCACTTGAAAGATATTCGTAATTTACCGCTGAGCTTATCAGAGCCCCCTCTGGTCTGTATGTATTCATAAAAAAAGCCTTTCCCACATTTAAACTTCTCGGTTATTACCGACTGCTTAAATTTATGCGGCAAAAGGCTTTTTTATTACATAAGAGAGCTAATTTTAGGAGTTGTCCTAGGAGTTATCGCTCATTTCGAAAAGACCAAAGCTGACCTGTATCGCGCTGTTTACAGACGCCATGGTCGTATCGTTAAGATGTCCCATCTTCTCCTTTAGGCGTTTTTTGTCTATCGTTCTTATCTGCTCAAGCAAAATTATGCTGTCCTTAGAGAGCCCTGCATCCTCGCACGGCACGTCGATGTGAGTAGGGAGCTTCGTCTTGCTCATTTTTGAGGTAATAGCCGCCGCAATTACGGTCGGACTGTACTTGTTGCCGATATCGTTCTGTACTATCAAAACGGGTCTGAGACCGCCTTGCTCGCTTCCTATTACAGGACTTAAATCTGCGTAATAAATATCTCCGCGTTTTATGTTCATTTTTAACTGTTTATCCGTTTTAATACGGATATTTTATTTCTCCTTATAATGCTTGCATATCTATTTTGTCACGAACTGCCCTATTTTAAACAGGCATTTTGCGAAAAACATATTACTATTATTATTTTATGCAAAATTATAACATTCTCTACTCGGATTATGTCGATGGGTGCAAAATTTTGGCGAAGAATATTTATTTGTAAGTGTATTTTGTAAGCGTTTTAGCTATACTTTAAGAGGAAATGATAACTGAAAAAACTAAAAAGAAAACAAACGGAATGTGCGCTGAAAGTAGCTCTATAAAAAGCAAAAGCTGTCCGCTAAAAACAGCGGACAGCCTAACCCTCGTTCCTTATGCGCCGGTGTGGGTGCGCGCAGGCTCATCTTCATTCATGAAGAGTAGTGAAATGCACCAAATTCCCGCAAGCGCTACAAGAGTATAAATAATTCTTGCAACCACGGTACCTGCGCCACCGCAAATCCATGCGACAAGGTCGAAGGTGAAGAGACCAACAAGTCCCCAGTTAAGTGCGCCTACAATAACAAGAATAAGCGCAATTTTGTTTATAACCGTCATTTGTCTGACCGTGCCTTTCTACCTAGACGGTCTTTGCCGAGGTTCTGTACCGATGGGTGCAAAACTCGTCGTCCTGCTCGGACACCGACCCTGCTAGTTAATAATCAGAACGGAAAATCCGTTCGGCATCGCAACTTTCGTGCGGCTGTATCTATTTTAACACGGTTTGAAAATTATATACGCTAACATTTAAATTAATCGTCTAAATCGGGAACGGCGTCGCCGAATTCTGCTCGCAGCTTCTCAAGAGCGCGCTTTTCTATTCTTGAAACGTACGAGCGCGAAATTCTTAAATAGGTTGCAACCTCACGCTGAGTTCTTGGCTGATATCCCTTGAGCCCGTAGCGTAAAACAATTATCTGTCGCTCTCGGTCGTCCAAGGCCTTTTCTATAAACTGCCCGAGCTTTTCTACCTGTATTTTAAAATCCAAGTCCTTTTCGATAGATTCATCAACGCTGATAATGTCTAAATATGTAAGTGGATTTCCGTCTTTGTCAACGTCTATTGTATCGTTAATTGATATCTCGAGGCCCACTCTTTTTTTGCTTCTGAAGAACATCAGAATTTCGTTCTGGACGCATTTTGCCCCGTAGGTAGCAAACCTCGTACCAAACTCCGAGTTGAACGAGTCAACCGCCTTTATTAGTCCAAGACACCCGATAGAAAGAAGCTCGTCGGGGTTTTCGTAGGAAGAATAGTATTTTTTTATGACGTGGGAGACGAGTCTTAAATTGTGTTCTATAAGCTTGTCGCGCGCCGCCACGTCACCTTTCGCTTTTAGGTCAAAAAGTCGACGCTCCTCGTCTTTATTAAGCGGCGGTGGAAAATTTACTTTATCCTCAATTCCTAAAACAAGAGCGATAAAGCGCATTAAAATTTGCATAAGATTTAGCATAACACTCTCCGTTTGTTGTGATATAGAAAGTATATGTAAATCTTGCTTGTACTATTTACCGTCTCTCCACAAATTTCTATCGGCCATCACCTCGGGGGTGATTACGACGTAGCCCTTTTTCGGAGCTAAAGCTATAACGTTTCTCGACGTCTTTAAGCGAAATTTCTTGTTAATTGAGCAAATGTGGGTACGTATGCTTGCAGGCTCGGGAGAGCGTGAGGGACGAAATGCGTATCTCAGTATACTCTCGGAGTCCATCGGCAACGGATACGCGCGAATAAGAAAGCGCAAAATCATCGTTTCTGTCTTTGTTAGAGGGATTTGCTCGCCAAAATACGTAACCGACTCAGCGTCACACATAGCGTTTATCCCTGCAAGTCTGTAATCACCGACGCAGGAAAGCGAGTTCTTTTTGGAGTACTGAGCAATATTGTACGCCAAAATCGAGGAGTAGGTTGAGAACTTGTACACACCGTCAAAGATTTCCTTGTGCGAGAACGTGTCTATCCCATCAGCGAGCGCAAATATCGGAACCTCACTTGCATAGGAGCGTAGCTTTGAGACAAAATCGCACGCGTCGGGCAGGGTGTCAGGCTCCATAATGATAACGGCTCTGTATAAAAGTGAAATTTCAGAGAGCGCTTCGCTCGGCGTTGCGCCGTGAGATAAAATTCCCATATAGTGAAAAATCTCTGAAACGTAGCTCGCATCTTTCTTGCGTCTGTTTACTATAAGTACCATAGTCGTTTCCTTTTAGCATATTTTTCAAGGTACAACACAAATATTATACACTCAAAGCCTTGATAGGTCAAGTTAAACTTGACATTTTAAAATAAAAGTAGTAAAATAAATATATAATCGAACACGAGGTGTTTTCTATGAAAACCGTATTGATAAACGGTGGCTCGCGCGGTATTGGCGCAGAGCTTGTCCGTATATTTTCGGCAGAGGGATATAAGGTGGCCTTCACCTACAATAAATCGGAGAATGAAGCAAGGGAGCTCGCGAAAGAGACGGGCGCACTCTCAATTAAGGCTGATTCGGGCGAAGAGAACGAAATAATTTTCGCTGTAAGTCAGGCGCTCTCATATCTTGGGCAGATTGACTGTCTTATAAATAACGCTGCTATATCGAGCTTTTCGCTCTTTAGCGATATTACCGCTGAGCTGTGGAACAGAACGCTTGCGGTAAATCTTAGCGGCCCGTTTGTTTATTCGCGTGAGGTCTCGCGCGACATGATTTCAAGAAAATCTGGCAAAATTATCAATATTTCTTCCGTTTGGGGACTTGTCGGCTCATCGTGTGAGGTTCATTATTCCACTACTAAGGCCGGACTAATAGGCATGACACGTGCTCTTGCCAAGGAGCTTGGCCCCTCTGGAATTACGGTGAATGCCATCGCCCCCGGAGTAATCGAGACTGATATGAACTCCGTCCTTTCTGACGAGGACGTCTTGGATTTGTGCGAGCGCACGCCTTTAGGTAGGGTAGGGCTGCCGCGCGACGTAGCAAAATGCGCGCTGTACTTAGCGAGTGAGGGTGCAGATTTTATAACCGGGGAGGTTATCAACGTAAGCGGTGGATTTGTAATATAACATTTCTAAAGGAATAAATTTTCAAAAATCCGACGAAAAATAACGCTTTTTGATACCCGTTCTATTCTTTACGGGCATAGGCATAAAATATACAGATATTTTTTTCAAAGGTATTGCATTTTTTTCGTTAATCTGCTATAATATTTATTGCGTCACGTAGCTACGTGATGTGTTTCTATACGTCGGGTGGAGTCATACCAGTCGGGGCAGTAGCGGCGCCTTGTACCTGAAATCCGCTATAGCAGGGATTCATTCCTCCCCCGAGGGCTGCTCTTGTGTAGCCTGCACCGTCATTATCTGTGTTGAAGAATGGGTCTTGCGCAACTCGAGGCTGTGAACCATGTCAGGTGGGGGACCAAGCAGCATTAAGCGGTTTATCGGGTGTGCCGCAAGGCTGCCTGTTCGGAGCAGGTGTGGCGGTTACCGTATGTAAGAGTACGTTCGACGGGTAGGTGTATGGCTCTATCCGACGTATAGAAAATATCTTGCGCGTATGCGGAGTAACGTTATGTATACCGCTGCGCGCTTTTTATTAACTTTTTTGGGGGGCTATTATGTCAGAATACAGAGCGCTTTACAGAAAATGGCGTCCACCGGATTTTGACGACGTCTGCGGTCAGGACAGCATAACCGATATTCTTAAATATGAGGTTTCAAGCGGCAAGCTTTCGCACGCTTATCTTTTCTCTGGCTCGCGTGGAACGGGTAAGACTACCTGTGCCAAGATTTTAGCCAAGGCTGTGAACTGCGAAAATCCAAAAGGCGGAAACCCCTGTAATAAGTGCGAGGCATGTCGCAGCATTGACGCCGGAATTGCAACCGACGTTATAGAGATGGACGCAGCCAGCAACAATGGTATCGGTGACGTCAGAGATATGCAGGACGAGATAGCGTTTACACCGGCTATACTCAAATACCGTGTCTATATTATAGACGAGGTTCACATGATGTCCACTCAGGCGTTCAACGCGCTTCTCAAAACTCTTGAGGAGCCTCCATCGTACGTTATTTTCATACTTGCTACAACCGAATATCACAAGTTGCCAACGACTATCGTCTCCAGGTGTCAGCGCTTTGATTTTAAGCGCATACCTAACGATATAATTATATCTCGTCTGATTTCGCTTGCCAATGCGGAGAAAATCGAGATAACCGAGGACGCAGCCCGTGTAATTGCCAGAGTGTCCCGTGGTGGTATGCGTGACGCTATCAGCCTTCTTGAGCTGTGCGCAGGAGCGCATAAGCCGATAGACGAGGCGCTCGTTTTTGAAACCGTCGGAAGCGGCAACCGTGAAAATGCGTTTAAGCTCGTCAGAGCTATCGTAGGCGCCGACTATACCACAGTTTACGACATTGTAGACGCGATAGTTATGCAGAGCGGCGACCTCTCGGTGTTCTGGCAGGAGATTATCGACACCTACCGCGACCTTATGGTAGTCAAAAATTCCTCAAAGGCAAAGGCGTATCTTGACCTTACCGATGTCGAGTTTTCTACGCTGTCTGAGCTAGCCTCCGAGTTCAGTATGGCCAAGCTCTCTTACCACGTCAGTCTGCTTGAAGGCGCTATGGCTGATATGCAGCGCGCATTTAATTCAAAGCGTAGTATTGCCGAGATAGCACTCACGAGAATGTGCGACCCGAGAGCGACGGTATCCATTGAGGCGCTTGCATCAAGGGTTGAGGCGCTTGAGAAGGAATTGGCTATGATTAAGCTTGGCGTGCCTATGGCACAGGCCACGTCCGTACAAGGCGTTGATGCGAAAAAAAAATATGCACAAGAGAAGCCTTCACAAAGCTCTCTGTCATCGCCCTCATCACCCGCAAAGCCCTCGACAGCCGTCCCACCGCAAGCTCCGAAGCCACACACGACCGAGCTGAAGCTCTACGATAGGTGGGGAGGGGTTATTGAGCGCATAGGCGAGCTTAAGCCGTCACTTTCCGCAGGAATTGCCACTGCTACCGTGTATAAGGACGGCGACTGTAAAATTGTAATTAAGCTTGGTGCATTTTTCGCAGGCAAGCTTAAGAGCAACGAAACCGACATGGCTATCATTCGAGGTGTAATTGCCGAAATGGAAAGAAAAACCGCGGCAGAAATCGAAATTGTCGTAGAAGCACAGACCAGAAATAATAATTCACCGTTCTCCGAGATAGAGGCGGCATTCAAATAACATTAAAGAGGTACTAAAAATGAAGGTAAGATTACCACAGGGAATGGGCGGCGGTCCGTCGAATATGCAGGCTATGATTAAGCAGGCGCAGAAGATGCAGGAGGACATGGCAGCAAAGCAGATGGAGCTTGAGGAACGTGAGTACGAGGTCGCAGCAGGCGGCGGCGTTATTAACGTGAAGATAAACGGAAAAAAGGAAATTCTCTCGGTTAAAATCGACCCCGAAGTGGTTGACCCTGACGACGTTGATACTCTCGAGGACCTTATAGTTGCCGCTGTGAACGAGGCAATTAAGAAGGTGGAGACCGTCTCTTCAGAGGAAATGCAGAGGATAACGGGTGGTATAGGTCTGCCCGGAATGTTCTGATATGGCGGATTATATAGCACCCATAGGCCGTCTTATTGAGGAGTTTAGACGTCTGCCGGGCGTTGGAGCAAAAACTGCGGCAAGATATGCCTTTGCCGTGTTAAATCTCAGCGAGGAGGCAGCGTCCTCGTTTGCAGAGGCGATAGTTGGTATAAAGCGTGACGTTCACACCTGTCCGGTTTGCTTTGGATTTTGCGACAGCTCTCGCGAGGTTTGTGAAATATGCTCCTCGGACGTACGCGACAAGCGTACCGTCTGCGTGGTTGAAAATCCTAAGGACGTAATGGTTATGGAGAAGGTCAGGGGATACCGAGGCACGTATCACGTCCTTGGCGGCACACTTTCTCCTCTTGATAACGTAACACCCGACAACCTTAAATTAAAGGAGCTTGCTGATAGGGTAGAGAAGGGCGAAATTGAGGAAATCATAATCGCGACCAACCCAACTCCTACGGGTGACACCACAGCCGCATATATCGTGCGAATGCTGGAGGAGTATCCTATCAAGGTATCCAGACTTGCCTACGGTATACCCGTTGGCGCAGATATTGAGTATGCCGACGAGGTGACCCTCTATAGAGCTATGGAGGGACGCCGTTATTTCGGTGACTAATCTTTTATCTCATCGCGCTGATTAGTACTAAAACGAAATCAGATACTCGCTCTTGTGTCTGGGATATTCTGATATCCTCTTATACTTAAATTTAAATAACTATGGCTGATACAACCCTCGGTGGCTGTATCAGCCCTTTTCTTTGTTGTTTGAGTTTTGTTTTTGTGCGCCTGATATTAGTGTGCTATTGCATCTTATTAAACGGTAGCATACTTCTGCTTAAGTCTGAGATTATCGGCAATCATGGCGATAAATTCGCTGTTCGTGGGCTTTCCGCGGCTGTTTTGGATAGTATAGCCGAAGTAGGAATTGAGCGTATCTACGTCGCCTCTGTCCCATGCCACCTCTATTGCATGACGGATAGCGCGCTCTACGCGAGAGGTTGTAGTCTGGTATTTCTTTGCGACTGTGGGATAGAGAATTTTTGTAACGGAATTTATAACGTCGTTGTCGTCTATCGTCATCAGAATGGCGGTTCTCAAATACTGATAGCCCTTGATATGTGCAGGGACGCCTATTTGATGTATGATTTTGGTAACCTGCGCCTCCATATCGCTCACTGTCGGACGCTCAGCCACCTTTTCCTTCATTTTAATAAGCGCGTCTACGTGGGAAATGAGCGAGCTTTCGTCAAAGGGCTTTATAAGACAAATATCAGCGCCCGCATCAGATGCTTCAAGCAGTACGCTCTGCTTAGTGACGGGGGAGGTTAGTATCAATGCAGGCACCTCGCCCTTTGCAACCTTTCTTGCATTTCTTAAAACGGTGATACCGTCAATTCCTGATAGCCACAAATCGATTATTGCAATATCGTATTTTGATTTTGAAATTTTCTCAAGCGCTACGTCTCCGCTTGTTGCTTCGTCAATTTTTCGGTATCCGTTAGCTCTTAGAATATCGCAAATGCGTTTCCTTTCCTCTGAATTTTCGTTGCACAACAGAATGTTTCTTTCGATTTCCATCTTTTTTCTCCTTGTTTTGATAGTGAATTGGTAAAATATGGTAATTATTTCCAGTAACAACATTTTATCACAAAATACACTGTAAAATCAAGATGTAATTTAGCGAAAAAATTACCAAAATTTTTAACTTGAAAATGGTAAAAATTACCAAATCGCAAGAAAATACGACAAAAATCAACGGCAACACTCTTTTTTTAGCAAATTACCTCACAGGGAAAAAATTGTCTCTTTTTGGTATTATTTCAACATTACAGCCCTTTTCTTAAAAAAATGAGAAAAATCACCTTAAACCGACTAAAATCAGATAACAACGTGTAATTTTTATTTTCTACTTATATTGTTACGTATGTGTAAAATAATGACAATTTTTTTAAGTAAGTAATAACACTGGTAGCAAACTGTTAATTCTTCTGCACAAAAAAGAATTCATAGCATAAAATACAGATAAAATTCTTTTTTAACGCTCGCAGGTAAAAAACTTAATTGTTTTAAAAAAATATTTATTTTTTATATTGAAATTTAAAAAGCATTGTGCTATAATGTATTTGTGGTAAATTGGTTTTTTTGAAAGAAAACCAATATAATTCGATGTAAAACCACGCTTTTCTACTACTTTTGTTACAAAATTAAGGAGATATACATTATGAACACCAACGTTACGAAAAACACCTATGTTAACGAGTGGATTTCTGAGATGGCTAAGATGGTTAAGCCCTCTGAGATTATTCTCATTGACGGCTCCAAGGAGCAGGCTGACGCTCTTAGAAAAGAGGCGTGCAGCACCGGTGAGATGATTAAGCTCAACCAGGACGCTCTTCCCGGATGCTATCTTCACAGAACTGCTATTAACGACGTCGCAAGAGTAGAGGACAGAACCTTTATCTGCACCTCTAAAAAAGAGGATGCGGGTAATATCAATAACTGGATGGACCCCAGCGAGTGCTACGCTAAGCTTTCCAAGCTTTACGAGGGCTCTTACAGTGGCAAGCCTATGTACGTTATTCCTTATTCGATGTCTGTTGTTGGCTCTGATTTCGCAAAGTACGGTATCGAGCTTACCGACTCTATCTACGTCGTACTCAATATGATTATTATGACAAGAGTTGGCACAAACGTGCTTGATGCTCTCGGTGACAGCCCCGATTTCATTAAAGGACTTCACGCTCGCGCAGATATCGATGCAGAGAAGAGATATATCTGCCATTTCCCCGAGGATAACACTATTTGGTCGGTTAATTCAGGCTACGGTGGAAACGTTCTTCTCGGTAAAAAGTGCTTTGCGCTTCGTATCGCTTCCTACCTCGGCCGTAAGGAAGGCTGGATGGCAGAGCACATGCTCATTCTCGGCGTAGAATATCCTAACGGAGACGTTAAGTACATCAGTGCAGCATTCCCCTCTGCTTGCGGAAAAACCAATCTTGCAATGCTTATTCCTCCCGAGCTTTACAGAGAGAGCGGATATAAGGTTTGGTGCGTAGGCGACGATATCGCATGGCTCCGTGTAGGTAAGGATGGCAGACTTTGGGCTGTCAACCCCGAGAACGG
>JAGBTM010000007.1 GCA_017631325.1 Clostridia bacterium | reverse complement strand
GGCCAAGTCAGGATGCTCGCAGACGAGCAAGGCCAAGCGAATTTCAATCTATGTGCGAAAATCCTCGATTTTCGGAGTGGCGTGTCGCACGCCATAGTGGTTTTTAATACTTAAAAAGGCTCGGCTTACCATGATTATAATTCGTGAAGGCCAAGTCCGGCTGCTCGCAGACGAGCAAGGCCAAGCGAATTTCAATCTATGTGCGAAAATCCTCGATTTTCGGAGTGGCGTGTCGCACGCCACAGTGGTTTTTAATTTTTAAAAACCACTACACATAGATTATAACATTTCACGCAAAAAAAATCAATACCTCGCCCTTTTTTACTACAAAAATTTACATTTTATTTTGCTTTTTTGCTTTTTTATGGCTAAAGAAAAATCGGAGCCTGCTGTAAGCTCCGATTTTTTTGGTTTTTTACTTTTGCTTTTCGTATTTGAAACCACCTATTTTAATATAGCTTACTCCGTCCTCGGTTCCCTCGGAAAATGCCTGAGTTCCTCTGAACTGAATGCTTTCCTTTGCAGTATCCTCGTATGTAAAGCTTATCGTTTTTTCACCGTCTTCATCTTTGATTTCATATTTTGCCTCGTACTGACCGAGGGCAGTAGTTATTCTGACGGTATCGCCCGAAAACTCGAGCGTCGTGGTTCCTGAAATCGTGTCCTTGTATGTTCCGGATAACAAAGTGCAGGAGGCAAGAGCAAATACCGAGCCTACCAAAATCACGAACATAAGAGCCGTTGAAATAATTTTCTTCATAGCTATTCTCCTTTGGTGAATTACCGATATATCGGTACTTATATTTTATCACATTTCCCGTATTGTGTCAATTAAGCCGTGTGTAAGTTAATACTTTTTAATTTTTTCTTTCTTGGCTGTTTATTGATAAGAGGATAAGGATATTCCGCTTGACAAATCAAGGGAGGCGGCTTATAATATAAATGTAAAGGGGATATCGAAAATGAAAATTAAAAATCTATATCTACACGTATCGCTCGTGATACGTCATAAGTGGGCCGTTTTGATAAACTGCACAAGGTGCGGTATGCTTTGGCGCGGTCTTATACACGACTTGTCGAAATTCTCTCCCACCGAGCTGTTTGAGAGCGCAAAATACTACCAGGGGAACCGTTCTCCGATAGGTGCGTGCAGGCGCGCTGAGGGTAAGAGCCTCGCGTGGCTTCACCACAAAGGTAGAAACAAGCACCATATAGAGTATTGGTACGATGCCGAATGCACCACGCAACCTATGATGCCCTACAAATACGCCGTTGAGTGCGTATGCGACAAGCTCGCCGCAACAAAAACCTACGCAGGCAAAAATTATTCGGACGACCTACCGCTTCTTCATTGGAGAAAATACGGCTGTCGTACCGAGGGCAACCCACGCACTATGGAATTTGTAGAGCGGGTTTTTATCGACGTAGAAAAAAACGGAATGGATTTCGTGCTTAATCGGTCGTATATGAAGAAAACCTACTCCGAAATCTGCGGAAAGTGAAATTCCAGAATAACGCCAAAAGACAAGGGACAAAAAACAAAAAAATAAGGCTTCCAAGCATGGTGAACCGATAACGGCTCGTCCCGTGTAGGAAGCCTTTTTTATAAGCTGTGTACTTTTTTCGTTTTACCGATATAGAAAATATCAATTCAAAAGGCATTGGCTAATCTTGAAGTCGCAAAACGAAAAAGTGTAGTTAAAAAACGTAAAAATATCCGCTATTTTGGTACTTTTTGTAGATAATTATTCGAATTTGCCATCTTTTGCGGTAGTTTTGGTTTTTCTTCCGGTGCAATATTTGTATCGAAGATTTAAGCGCCTATCCAAAATGACAAAGCCGACTTATCTCTTGTAGTTCTCGACCTTATCGGCAAGACGGCGTGCGACGTCGTTCATAAGCTTCAGAGCCGAGGGCAGAAGCTCCACGTCAAGCCTCTTTAAAAATCCGTCAGCCTCGAGCGTCAAATCTCCCGTATAGCCTATATCGGCAAGCGAGCGCGCCACAGCGTCAAAATCAATTTTGCCGTGTCCCGGGATGGTGTGCAAATCGCTTACGTAATCCACGTCGTGAACGTGCAAAGCACCTATACGGCTGCCTATCGTCCTGATACAGTCGTCGGGTTCTCTGCCACAGAGCGCTGCGTGTCCTACGTCAAAGCAAACAGTGAATGCGTCCTTGTCTCCAAGGGCGTCGAAATATCTGTTCATTTCGTATGGGTCGGCGCAGGCGGAGTCGCATATAATCCCGCTGACAGGTCGGTACTCCCACATATTCTCTATGCCGATTTTAATTCCCGAATTTTTCGCTACTCCTGCAAGAGATGAGTACATTTTAATATTTAAATCGAAAATTCTCTCTCGCTGCTTGTAATGATATCCGCTCTCGTGCATAGGGTGTACCACGATACAGCTTGCGCCGAGTAATGCGGCAAACTCGATAATGCGAGGCAGCTTTGGAACAAAATCCGTAAGATAGCGCTCTCCCGAGCAAAACGGTGCGTGTGACTGATTTATCGCAGCGCCCCTGCCCTCTACGTGAGAGCGTATATTTTTAGCCGTCTCTTTATAATTTGTCTCAAGAGCAAAATCGTAGTGGTTGTAGAGCGTAAAATCTATAAGAGGAAATCCTGCGTCGATAATCATATCAAGTCCCTCGTAGATAGGAACTCTCGGTATTACCGTAGGCGTGTTGGTTGAATACAGCATCACATATTCTCCGTATTAAACGTTTCGTATAGAATACATTATACCAAAGTGCGTGGGTCAAGTCAATATTTTTTGAAAAAGTATTGATTTTTAGATATAAAGTGATATACTATCGTTGTGAAAATTATTTTGGCACACGGATAATCCCGCAAAAGTGTCCATATCCTTACGGTTGAAAGGCAAATATATGCTTCGTCTTAAAGGCTTTATCAAGGAAAACGTCGTAATGCTTATAGCGGCGGCGTGCGCGCTCGTCACTTCGTTTATCGTTCCTCCGAGCGAAAAGTACATAGAATATTTTGATTTCAAAACGCTCAGCTGTCTTTTTTGCGTCCTGGCAGTAGTTTGCGCCCTCAGAAACATAAGGTTCTTCTACACGCTTGCAAAGGCGATAGTCAGAAAATTCAAAAATGCAAAAATAGCCATACTCGTCCTCGTATACGTCACCTTTATAGGCTCCATGCTTATTGCGAACGATATGGCGCTTTTGACGTTTTTGCCGCTTGGATATTTCATTCTCCACACCACAGGCAAGGATAAATATATGGCGTTCGCATTCATTATGCAGAACATAGCCGCAAACCTAGGTGGAATGCTGACACCCTTTGGAAATCCGCAGAATCTATATCTTTACACAAAATTCAATATTCCCGACGCGGAGTTTGTCACGATAATGCTCCCACCGTTTTTGGTTTCAATAGCTCTAATTACTGCGTGCTGCCTCATTTTCGTAAAATCAGAGCCGCTCGAAATCAAGGAAAAGGCCGCGACTTTACCCATACCCCGTGTATTGATTTACCTTGCTTTGTTTGCGCTTTCAATACTCATCGTGTTCCGTTTTATACCCTTTATTGTTGGCCTTATAACAATACCGCTTGCGCTTCTGTTTCTCGACAGGCAGGCGCTTGTTGACGTCGATTACGGACTTCTTCTTACATTCGTTTTCTTCTTTATTTTTGCAGGAAATATGTCTGAGATAGGCGTTGTGAGGGACTTCTTCTCGTATCTTTTATCGAAGAACACTTTCGTTTTCTCGGCTCTCTCCTGTCAGCTTATCAGCAACGTCCCATCTGCGATTTTGCTATCGCAATTTACCGACAATTACCGCGAGCTTTTGCTCGGAGTTAATATCGGCGGTGTGGGAAGCATGATTTCCTCGCTTGCAAGCCTTATTACCCTCAAGGAGTACGCAAAGCAGGACCCCAAGCACACTCTAAGATATATTTTGAAGTTCTCTCTGTATAACTTCGCATTTTTAATTATTCTCGTTGTTTTTTGCTCATTTTTTGCAATATAGCCTACCCGTGTCAATTTTTCCCGACATTTTTGGCTAAAAACGTGCGTTTGTCGGAGGCATTTTAAGCTCACGCCGACACCCGTCACACTCGTTTTTATTTAAATTTTATTAAATTGTTGAATTTATCCTATTTTTGTGCTATACTGTAATAAAGTGCTAATTTTATATATCTATGCGCTCATTAATTTTTAGTTATTGCTTTGGCGCCAATTGATTTTTCAACCAAAGCTTTAGCGTTCATTAATTTTTATGCTAAGGCTTTAGCATGCATTGACGGTGCGTATTGATTTTAACTTAGAGCTTTGGAGCTCTTCACTTTAATTGTCGACGTATTTTTTTAAGAGGTATTTTACTATGAGAATCGTTATCAAAATCGGCACGTCTACTCTTACATACGACAACGGCTGCGTGAACATTCGCAGAATAGAGTCGCTTTGCAAAATCGTGAGCGATATAAAAAACTCGGGTCACCAGATTATCCTCGTCTCCTCGGGCGCTATCGGAATGGGTGTAGGCAAGCTTCACCTTTCGGGACGTCCCGGTGATATTTCGGGCAAACAGGCCTGCGCAGCTGTTGGACAGTGCGAGCTTATGTACACCTACGACAAGCTCTTCGGTGAGTATAACCACACCGTAGCTCAAATACTTCTTACAGCACCCGACCTTGGCTGCGACGAGAGAAGCCTAAAATTCTCGAACACACTCTCCTGGCTTCTCGACTACGGTGTACTGCCGATTATAAATGAGAACGACACCGTATCCACCGAGGAAATCGAGTTTGGCGACAACGATACCCTCGCGGCGCGTGTAGCCGCGTGTGCAGGCGCAGATATGCTCGTTTTGCTTTCGGACATCAACGGACTTTATACCGCTGACCCGCGCTCCGACAAGAACGCAACGCTCATATCCGAGGTAAGAGAACTTGACGATAGCATTATGTCACTCGGTGGCGGCGCAGGTACTACGCGTGGCACGGGCGGCATGATAACTAAGCTCCGTGCAGCAAAAATCGCAGTGGATGCAGGGTGCGATATGGTTATAGCAAACGGCGCCTGCCCCGAGCTCCTTTATTCGATAGTTGACGGTGAGACGGTAGGCACGAGATTTTACTCCAAAAAGGGATAATATATGAAGAGTTCAACGATACTTATTTGTGAAAGAGCAAAGGCAACAGCACCGAAAATTGCCGCACTCAGCGACGAAAAACGCAACACGGGTCTTTTGTGTATGGCCGATGCCCTTGTAGAGAACACCGACTGTATACTGCGCGAGAACGCACTCGATATAGAGGCTGCGCGCTCAAACATTTCGGAGGTTATGATAGACAGACTTCGCCTAAGTCCCGAGCGCATTTCTGCTATGGCGAACGGAATACGCGAAATTGCGACACTTCCCTCCCCCCTCGGCACTCTCATAGAGCGCACCGAACGTCCAAACGGACTAATTATCGATAAGGTAAGCGTTCCGCTTGGCGTTATTGCAATTATATACGAATCAAGGCCTAACGTCACCTCGGACGCTGCAGCGCTTGCTCTCAAGAGCGGCAACGTTTCGGTCCTCAGAGGAGGCAAGGAAGCCTATCGCTCCGCTTCGGCTATCGTCAAGGCTCTTCGCTCGGGTCTATCGCGCGCCGGAATACCCGAGGATGCTGTAAATCTTCTTGAAGACACGACACGGGTGGGGGCAAACGAGCTTATGAGGGCAAACGGCCTTGTTGATATGCTCATACCCAGGGGAGGCGCAGGTCTCATTCGCGCCTGCGTCGAAAACGCTACGGTTCCCTGCCTCGAAACAGGTACTGGAATATGCCATATTTACGTTGATAAGGATGCTGATTTGGATATGGCGACTTCTATCATCGTAAATGCGAAGACAAGCCGTCCGTCAGTATGCAATGCTGCAGAGGTTTGTATCGTTCATAAGGAGGTTGCAAAGGAGTTTCTTCCTAAGCTCAAGGGCGCGCTGGTAGACGACAGAATTGCGTCCGGCGGGACCCCCGTTGAGCTAAGGCTTGACAAGGAAGCCAAGAAAATTATCCCGGGTACAAGTGCCTTAGATAGCGACTTTGACACCGAATTTCTTGACTATATCCTTGCTGTCCGCGTCGTCGACTCGGCTGAGGATGCTATCGCTCATATAGCCGAGCACTCTACTCATCACAGCGAGGCAATAATAACACGGTGCGACAACACGGCAAGCTTTTTTGTAAATGCTGTAGACAGCGCCGCAGTATATGTCAACGCTTCAACCAGATTTACCGATGGAGGCGAGTTCGGTCTTGGGTGTGAGATGGGAATTTCAACGCAAAAGCTTCATGCAAGAGGCCCTCTCGGTATACGGGAGCTTACTACCTACAAGTATATAATCCGCGGAAACGGTCAGATAAGATAATGCTTATTTGCTTTTGCCGTTTTTCGTCGCAAGTTATGTTATGAAAGAGGAGTAAATATGAAAATTGGATTTATCGGTTGCGGAAATATGGGCGGTGCTATTGCCACTGCCGTGTCAAAATCCAAGGGTGTCGAGCTGTATCTTGCCGACTACTCTACCGACAAAAGAGATGCGCTTGCAGCTACGCTTAGCGCCACCCCGTGTACGAATAAAGAGATTGCGGCTGAATGTAATTTCGTGTTTCTCGGTGTCAAGCCGGGGGTAATACGCTCGGTGCTTGAGGAAATAAAGTCCGAGATTTCATCAAATGAAAACGCCGTCATAGTTACCATGGCGGCAGGCGTTCCCCTATCCACGCTTGAAGAGATGTTACCGCAGACGAAGATTATAAGAATTATGCCCAACACACCCGTTGCGGTTGGTTGCGGTATGATTACGTGGTGCAAGGGTGCGCGTGTAACAGATTGCGATGCTAAGACGTTCTCGTCTATAATGTCAAATGCCGGCAGACTTGACCTTGTTTCCGAGAGTCAGATTGATGCCGCAACGGCAGTCGCAGGTTGCGGTCCCGCATTTGTTTATATGTTTGCCGAGGCGCTCTCGGACGGTGGAGTTAAATGCGGACTTACACGCGATAAGGCAATGGATTATGCAGTTCAGACTCTGATAGGCGCGGCCGAAATGATACGCAAAACAGGAAAACATCCGGGACAGCTCAAGGACGAGGTTTGCAGCCCCGGGGGAAGCACTATTGAAGGCGTTCACACCCTTGAGGACGGCGCGTTCCGTTCGCTTGCCGCAAACGCTGTTATCGCAGCATATGAAAAGACAAAAAAGCTCGCAGGCAAATAAAATAAACGGATAAAAAGAAACTCTAAAAGTAAAACTTTCACGCAACTCAAAAAACTCCAATACAAGCTTAGCGTGGGAGTTTTCTTTTACTTTTCCAAAAATTGATTAGATGTTATTAAACAGCGCGTATAATACTTGCGTCTATTATAGTTTTAATATATAATTGCTTTTAGCTTGAACCAAACTCAAAATCAACAAGACAGAGGTTTTTATGACAATATTTGAGAACGTTCTCGATTTTCTGCAGACAAACTGTGAAATTCCGGCACATTACAGCGCCTTTCACTTAACGATGTTTGCAATCATGGCGCTTTTCACCGTAATACTTTGCTGCTGGGGCAAAAACTGCTCGGACAAGGCATTTCGCACCATAATGCTCGTATGTTGGATTATAAACGTCATCGGCGAAATATATATCGCTCTGATGTATTCATACTCAAAGGCGGACGGAATTGTAAGCTGGAATTATCAATGGTATATGTTCCCCTTCCAGTTCTGCTCGTCCCCCGCGTACGTTCTTCCCTTCGTCGCGTTTCTTAAAAGAGGAAAGGCTCACGACGGATTTCTCGCGTTTACCGCGAGCTTCTCGCTTTTTGCGGGGCTTGCCGTTATGTTCTATCCGGGCGACGTCTTTATGTATATTTTAGGTGTTAACATTCAGACCATGATACACCACGGTATGCAGGCCTCCCTCGGAATTTTCGTCCTTGTTCACGAGAGAAAGAGGCTCTCGTTCAAGTGGTTCACACGTGGTATTCCCGTGTTCACCGTGCTCGTTCTCATAGCGCTTGGCTTGAACGTATGGACACACCAGCTATGCCAGTCGCTCGGACAAGCCGACCTATTTAATCTCTATTATATAAGCCCCTACGTCCCCTGCACACTTCCCGTGCTTTCTATTATATATCCTCTGGTTCCATATCCCGTATTCCTGGCTATTTATATTCTTGGATTTACGCTCATAGCCTTGCTTATTTTCTATCTTGTAAAGGTTATCGTAGACCGTGTGTCGCGCAAGTCGGATTTTAAGAGGATTTACAAAATCAAAAAGAGATACCTTTAATTATGAGAGTTGCTAAAATTACACCTCTGCGCCCTTTTGCCACGGTATTGTTTTTGACGGTAGAATTAATATTATTCTATTTAATTCTCACCACGGGCGGCACGTTGAATATGGTAGCTTCATTTACTTCAATACTGATTTGCCCCTTGTTTTGTACCCTTTTGTTTACAAAAAGCACCGATTTTGCTTTCACTCTGCCCGCCTTGTGCTTCACCGTGATAGCTGATTGGTTTCTCGTTGTGCATGGCGGTGCGGACAAGCTATCCGCCATGATATGCTTTTGCGCTGTTCAGCTACTCTACTGCGCAAGGCTGCAGATGCACCAAAGCTCAGGATTGAGAATTATCAAAAGTCTATCGCTTCGTCTCGCGTTTTCCCTGATATTTATTCTCGCAGCTTTTTATACTCTGGGGGATAAAACCGACCTATTAAGTATAGTATCCGTATTTTATTACGCCACTCTCATATTCAACATAATAGAAGCAATCGGTCAAATAAGGACGAGTGTCCTGTTTCCGATAGGCCTTATACTGTTTTTGATGTGTGACACGGTTATAGGACTTAACGTCATGGCAGAGCTTTATATTCAGTCCTTTTACGAGAGCGACTTGTACTCTATTATCAACCCCGGCTTCAATCTCGCATGGATGTTTTATCTGCCCTCGCAGGTGCTTATCACCCTGAGCCTGTTTAAGACGCATTCTGAAAAATAGCAGCCACCCAAGGCGCCCCATCATTACTATAATAAAAATCCGCCCTTATGCGTTACCGGCTTAGGTAAACTCGCACCGTGGCGGATTTTTTATTTAAAGCACAGCCTCCTTCAAAGATTAAATGCTTTCAATTTATTTAACGGTCTTAAACGCCTTCCAAAATCCGCTGTATGAGCGGTAACCGACGCGTTGGGAAATTTCCAGCAGGCTTAACTCTTTATTTTCCTTGATAATACGTCTTGCCGCTTCAATTCTAACCCTTGTAAGCTCCTTTCCAAAGGTGTTTGAGGTGTAGCTTTCTACAAGGCGCTGCGTCTGCTTTGGGGAAAGATTAAGACGCCCCGCGAGGTCATCTATTCTGATTTGCAGATGATAGTTGTTCGCAAAGAAATCATTTATTATAAATCCTCTGTCCTCGGCATCTGAAATTTTGGGCTCTGCGGTAAAAATATCCTTACACATAAATATAATGTATTTTGATATATCACGCGGTTTTCCGTCAACCAAGAAATCATCAATTTTCCTGATAAGCTCGGTAAAAATTTCTCGCGGAAAGGAACATTTCTTAATTTGTGAGACAGGATAATTCACCTGAAAAGCACGGTGACGTGTTTCGTCTGCGTTATGGCTTGTGTGGGTCATACCTGCCGGGATAATCAAAATCTCACCCGCAGAAATAGTGTACTCCATCTTATTTACCACCAGTGTAGATTTACCGCGTTCGGTAAAATGGACCTCACAGTATTTGTGATCGTGTATCGGAGAAACTACGTTTATATCTTCAAAAAATCCAGCCTCAAAAAAAACTTCCGCGTTTCCGTCGCAGAGAGGTATTTGCAATATTCGGACTCGTGTGCCAGATTAATGCGTTAATAAAGGCAAAAAGTCTTTGGCACGAGCAGCAGACGAAAAACTCGCCCGAGGCTCTGGAAAAATAAGAGAAAAAGAATAAAAAATCAGACGAAAGGCCCCGAAGCAGGGGCTTTTCGTTTTCCAATATCAAAAAAACGTTTTATTTCTTTAAGTACAACAAATCTTTAATATATAAACAAAAAGCTACTCCGTGCCGTTGACAAATTCGTAAAAATGTGATATTATAATAAGGATAAAGCTACCGCTTTTTGCTATGGAAACACAATTTATAGTCAAAGCGGCACACCGAAAGGCACACAGTATGATTTGCAACACTATTTTAGACGCAATTGGTAACACACCTATTATCAGATTAAATAGAATGACCTCACCCGAGGACGCCGAGATACTCGTCAAGTTCGAGGGTCTCAACGTCGGCGGCTCTATAAAAACCAGAACGGCGTACAATATGATACTTGACGCTGAGCGCCGCGGACTCCTCACCCCCGAGACCGTAATCGTCGAGCCCACAAGCGGAAACCAAGGTATCGGACTTGCGCTCGTAGGTGCTGTGCTTGGATACAAGGTTAAGATTATTATGCCCGACTCCGTAAGCGTTGAGAGACGCAAGCTCGTCGAGCATTACGGCGCAGAGGTTATACTCGTCCACGATGCCGGGAATATTGGCCTTTGCATTGAGGAATGTCTCTCTCTTGCGCTCAAGATGCAAAACGAGGATAGCCGAGTTTTCGTTCCTCAACAGTTTGAGAACCTCGCAAACCCCGAAATACAGCGTATAAGCACAGGACGCGAAATTCTCGAGCAGGTGGGTGGCCCCATTCACGGCTTCTGCTCGGGCATCGGCACGGGCGGTACCATCACCGGCATAGGTGAAACGCTCAAGGCCGCGAACCCCGATATGACGATATGGGCAGTCGAGCCCGAAAACGCGGCTATCCTCTCGGGTGGCTCAATAGGTACTCACGTCCAGATGGGCATCGGTGACGGACTTATCCCCGCTATACTCAATCAGAACATCTACGACGACGTATGCATTATAAGTGATACCGAGGCTATTGAGGCATCAAAGAACCTCACAAGGCTTGAGGGTATAATGTGCGGAATAAGCAGCGGAACGAACGTTGCCGCCGCTATAAAGCTCGCAAAGAAGCTCGGACGCGGCAAAACCGTAGTAACCGTTCTTCCTGATACAGCCGAGAGATATTTCTCCACGCCTTTATTTGACTGATTTAGTATTATTTTTAATACAAAAAGCACCGCGAAAAATCACGGTGCTTTTTTACTTTTTGCCGCTTTTTGTAAATAAATATTTGCAAAACCAGGCTTTTATTCAATCTATTGCTTTTTGTAAAAACTTAATTATTCAAAGTCAAAACGCAATATAAAATCTTACGGCTCGTATATTTTCTCGTTAAAGCACATCTTCTCGAACGCCTCGCGCTCATCAGAGAATACGCCAACGCCAACAGCTGCCATCATAGCAGAACCAACTGCTCCTGCAGACTCGCCGTTCACTACTCTAAGGGGCTTTCCTACCACCTCGGAGAGTACCTTAATACATACCGACGAATTAGTTATGCCGCCGATAACGGTAAATTTCTCAGCAGATATTCCACGCTCTGCGAGAAGCTCAAGGTTTGCCTTCAGCTTATATGCAGCACTCTCAATTATGGCCCTGGCTATATCCTCTTTTTTGTGCCCCTTTGCCAAGGCAAAATCGCCCTCGGCAAATTCAAAGCGAAGTCCACCTGCGCCAAGCGAGGATTTAGATATAAGCTCATCAAACTCGGCGTGAGAAATCTTGCCAAAGAAATGAGTGCGAAGCTCACCTATTTTATCGCTGATGCTCGCTACGGATTTCATAAGGCAATATTTTGCTCCATCACGCATAAATCTGTCTACAAGACCGAGCGAAAGCGCTTCTCTGTCTCTGTCGCAAATCGGCATAAGCACAACCCACGAGGTGCCAAGCGAAAGAAGGCCGCAGCCCACATCGTATACGCCCGAGCCCATAGCTCCTGCAGGGTGGTCAAAGCTTCCGATAACCACAGTAGCGGTCCTTGAAACGCAAAGCTCATCTGCGACCTCGGGCAAAATCGTACCTACGGGCGCGCATTTGTCTAAAAGTTTTGGAAGCATATCAGCGCTGACAGAAAGCTTTTTAAGAAGCTTTTCGTTGTAGACACCTCGCTCTTGGTCGCACAGAGTTGAGGGCATGGCAAGTGAATGAGAAATACCGAACTCGCCCGAAAGCCTGTATGCAAGATATTCGGGTGTTGTGAGTATCTTCTTTGCCCTTTTCATCAGGTCGGGGCGATGCTTTCTGATAGCGGGAATATAAGCGGCAGGAAACCCGGGACCTATCGGCCAGCCCGCAAGGGAGCGTATCTCTGCGCGCTCCTCTACGGTGTAAAACTCGTCGAAATCCTCCTTTGCTATCTTGGTTTGCCAGCCGATTATTGGGATAATCGCATTCCCCTCAAAATCAAGCATAAGCATACTTCCTGCGGCACCGGATGGGCAAATACCAACCACGCTCTCGGGCGAGGGGGCCGCTTTGGCAAGGCTTGATATCGTCTTGTAGCAGGCAGAAATATATTTTTCTGCATCAAAGAGCTTTGCTTCACCATCAAGATAATACTCAAAGCCCGTCGTAACCGTACTCACTACCTCGCCATGCTCGGAAAGAAGCACTCCCTTTACACCGGAGGTGCCGAGGTCGAGACCTATAAAATATCTTGTATCCAAAATAAATACTCCTATTTTTATGAAGGCCCTCAAAGCAAAGTGCGATGAGAGCCTTGATTTTTATTAAATTATTACAGATTCCATACCGAGAAGGTCGGCAAAGAATACCATCTCGTCTTCGGTCGCACCGTAAACGAAAATGCTGTGGTGGGTTGCACCCGCACGGCTAAGGTCTGTAAGAAACTCTGAGGTTGAGCTAGCAGTCTTCATCCAGCCACGCACGCTTTTGGCGAAATTATCTTCGTCAAACGAAAGCATCTCACATTCGGAAGCAAGAAGTCTAAAATCGTCCTTTTGCCTACTAATATTTACAAAAACGCCCTTTCCGCCCTTCATACGGGTAGGAGCAGAATAAGGATTGACGATGGAAGAATACTTCGCCGCGTGGCGTTTAAGCATAGGCTTCGTGTCTGCTATGCGATAGTTGGTCTCGCCCATATGGCTCATAAAGAGCGTGCTGTTTTTCCAGTCCGGGCAGAAGATTTCGACGAAGTTCGTTTCCTCGAATGCACAAAGAAGCGCACCGACAAAGCTCGCAGTAAGAGTATCTCCCTCTCCCGCATAACCTATACCGCGCTGCATAGCCTCACACGCGCCTATAAAGGGCATTGTCTTAAGTCCCGTAACCGCATCAAAGTTGACGGTAAACGCACACGCGCCCTTGTCTGAAAGCATCTTATTAAGCGCAAGAGTAGCTCTGACGTTCTCGCGGTACTCAGCCTCGTCAAAGCCGTCAGAGGTGCCGTAATTCTCTATATCAAGAGCGAATTTCTCGTCGATTTGCGCATCGGTTACAGCGTCTGCATACGCAGTCATTTCCTCCGGCGTCGGACGGAGAATTTCTACACCGAAGCGGCTCTTCATTTCCTCATCGGGAATAGAGAAGTCGCCCATGCCGAAGAACGGCTCGCCCATTATAGCTGTCTTGAGAGAGGACAGCGCCTTTGCAGCTCGCGCCGCCTTTACAAATCCGATAGCTCTGTCAATGCAGTCGGACTCCTCGTAGTGACCTGCTGCTATTGCATAGGGCTTCTCGTATCTTGAGAGCATACTGCACATATCCATAACACCGTGAATACCGTGGCAGTAGGTTATTTCCTTCGAATCCTGCATATTGCCAAATTCAAGGGTTTCGGTGGTGTCGAGCACGACTATCGGAAGCTTGGTTTCGGTGAGAGCGCCTATAGACTCAAGCGAGGGCGAATACGCCATGTGAATAGTCACGATAGCATCAACCGACTCCCTCTCGTAGATGCTTACCGCCTCACGGAACTCCGAGTCGAGTCTGCAAAACGGGGTACGAACAACCTCTACGCCACGCTTCTCAAACGTCTGAGCGAGCGTCTCGTAGAACGCCTCGAGGCGAGGGCGCATTTGGGGGGCGCTATCGTCGTAAAGCTTTATGTAAAGCGGCAAAAAACCTATCTTCATAATTACTCTCCTATTATCATAACCTGAACGGTTCTCTGTCTTGCGCGGGTTTTATCAAAATCGATAAAGTAAATGAATCCGTACTCGCCAAGGTCAAGCTCACCGTCGTCTATAACGATTGTTTCGCTTCTGCCGATTATAGAGGAAATAAGGTGCGCGTCGGTGTTGTGACAGCCTCTTGCGTCCTCTCCGTGCTCCTCTGCGAACTTAAGAGCCTTAGGGCCGGGATGAAGATACATTCCCTCTTTTCTCTGAGTGGGAGCGATCTTCTCAAACACCTCAAGAAGATCCTGCTGAAGCGTTTCAAGTCCTGTCATGGACATATCAAATGCGCACTCCTGGGTAATAACGCCACAGGTGGTGTGGTGAGAGTAAACCACGAGAATACCGTCCTTAACTCCCGATTCCTTGAGCGCTTCCTTTGCAAGCGCGGTTACGTTGTGGAACGTGCAAACCTTATCGTTTGACTGTACCTTGTATTTTTTCTTAAAAATCATACTGCTGTCTCCTTTAAAATTTCTATTTTTAAGATATGTATTGCTTTTTGTGCGGCGGGTCGCTTGTCAGTGGTTTGACTTCGTCCCCTTGCGACATAAGTCGCTTGTAAACGGTCTGGCATTGGCCTTTTTGAAAGCCGCTTTAAGACTGTGCCAGAGACGAATTACTGCTTCTTGAGGTCGTCTGCTGCGCGTCTTGTAGCCGCTATCATTTCGTCGATCATAGCGATGGGGTCCTTGGCGTTCATAATGCCCGAAGCGGCACCGGCTGCCTCGGAGCCTGCCATAATAAAGTCGTACACCTGCTGGCCGTTGGTGATGCCTGCAGCCTGCTCAACCATAATATCGGGGTATATGTCCTTTATAACCTTGATGGAATCCTTAACGTACGCCATGGGGCTAACGCCGTTGCCACCGCCGATAATCTCGGAGGGCTCGGGATTAATAATGTCGGGGTGAAGCTCTGCAATAGCCTTTGCCTCAGCGAGAGTGTCCGCGCACGCAAAGACAAGCATATCAAGCTCGTTTGCTCTGTCGATAGTCTTCTTAATCTGAGGAAGCGACATAGGCTTCTCACAGTGGTTTACGACAACACCCACAGCACCCGCAGCCTTAAGCGCCTCGGGGAGAATATCAGCCATGCCGCGACCGG
>JAGBTM010000006.1 GCA_017631325.1 Clostridia bacterium | reverse complement strand
TAGCGGGGTCACGAGTGAAAGCAACACCTGTTCCGGACTCGTTGTTAAGGTTACCGAAAGCCATCATCTGTACGTTAACTGCGGTACCCCAAGAATAAGGAATATCGTTGTCACGTCTGTAAACGTTAGCTCTGGGGTTGTCCCAAGAACGGAATACTGCCTTTACTGCACCTATAAGCTGCTCCTTGGGATCGCTCGGGAAGTCCTTGCCGATCTTCGACTTGTATTCAGCCTTGAACTGATTTGCAAGCTCCTTGAGGTCGTCTGCGGTAAGCTCAACGTCAAGCTTAACGCCCTTCTCCTCCTTCATCTTATCAATGAGCTCCTCAAAGTACTTCTTGCCGACCTCCATAACGACGTCGGAGTACATCTGAATAAATCTTCTGTAGCAGTCGTAAGCCCATCTCGGGTTGCCGGACTTCTTTGCCATAACCTCAACAACGTCCTCGTTAAGACCAAGGTTAAGAATGGTGTCCATCATACCGGGCATCGATGCTCTCGCGCCGGAACGAACCGATACGAGAAGGGGATTTTCAAGGTCACCGAATTTCTTGCCGGTTACCTCTTCCATCTTTACGATGTACTCCATGATCTCTGCCATGATGCCATCGTTGATCTGTCTGCCGTCCTCATAGTACTGAGTACAAGCCTCTGTGGAAATGGTGAAGCCCTGGGGAACGGGAAGGCCGATGTTGGTCATCTCCGCGAGGTTCGCACCCTTACCGCCGAGTATCTCACGCATGCTAGCGTTACCTTCGGTAAAGAGATAACAATACTTCTTTGCCATTTTTTAGTTTCCTCCTAAAATTTATGTTTTATTTTTAGTATTCAAGCGTTTGATTGTATCCTTTTTAACAATCCGTAATATTTTAACATATATTTATAAAAAAATCTACCTTTTTCATAAATTTATTACCTTTCTATTAAAAAATTAACAATTTATTAACAATAGCGTGCTCGCAGCGCGAACACGACGGATTTTGAGCCTTTTGGGGCTTTAGAAATGTGTGCAGGGGGAGTTTTTCGGCATTTTTCACCTATTTTACGCTCTGTTTTTGGCTTTGATTTGCTCTGCTTCGCTCTGTTTTGGCTCTGATTTGCTCTGTTTTTGCTTTGTTTCAACTTTGTTTTCTCTTTGTTCTTTGTTTTTTTGAAACTTTTTGTTGATTTTTCTCAAAAATATGGTAAAATAGTATTACTCGCTTTGAAAAACGGCAGGTTCACTAAGAGTGGCGCTTCTCTTTAATATTCTGCGCTCCTATAATATTTAAAGTGCGTTAGACTTTAAAGCGCGTTCAACGTAAGACACAAAAGAAAAAAACATTTTGCGTTTTTTCTGTAAAACAAATTCGGCCACTGCCGGCCGACTTAAGATAAATTCAGGAGGATTTATGGACACTCTCAAGAAAAAATACGGCTTGTTTACAGCCATTTGTATGGTTGTGGGCATCGTCATAGGCTCGGGAATATTTTTCAAGGCACCTCTTGTGCTTGCGAATGCCGGAAACGCTCTTTTCAGCACTCTGGCTTGGATTATTGCCGGTCTGATTATGGTCGTCATCGCCACTACCTTTGGCGTTATGGCAACCAAGTATGAAAAGGTCAACGGTATAGTTGACTACGCAGAAGCAAGCTGCGGTAAGACCTACGCTTATTACGTAGGCTGGTTTATGTCGCTTATATATTATCCCGCTATGACCTCAGTTCTCGCCTGGGTTTCGGCACGCTACACCCTGGTGGTCGTAGTCGGCAACGACAGTATGATTTTCTCCACCGAATGCATAGCACTTGCGCTATTCTACCTTGTGCTTGCGTATTTTGTAAACACTATCGCACCGAAAATTGCGGGTAAATTTCAGATATCGTCTACTTTAATCAAGCTTATTCCTATCGTGTTTATCGCGCTCGTCGGTACGGTTATCGGTCTTTTCAACGGAACGCTCGGCTCAAACTTTGGGGCCATTTACGAGTTCAGCAACGAAAACGCAGGACTGTTCCCTGCTATTTGCAGCACCATTTTTGCATACGAGGGCTGGATAGTTGCAACGGCTATAAACTCGGAAATCAAGGACTCGAAGAAGAATTTGCCTATTGCTCTTTGCCTTGGCACTCTTATTATCGTGGTAGCGTACGCGCTTTACAACGTCGGTGTGCTCGGACTTGCCGAGATTAACTCACTCAGCGACGGCACATACGTTGCCTTCAATTTCTTTGGCCCTGCCGCAGCGGCGGTAATCAACGTGCTTGTCGTAGTATCCTGCCTTGGCACTCTCAACGGACTTATGCTCGGCTGTACGCGTGGGATTTACGCTTTGTCAGCAAGAAACGAGGGTATCTCGCCAAAAACCTTCAAGCAAATTGACAAAATAACCAACGTGCCTCACAACTCTGCAGCATTTGCACTCCTTGCGTGCGCATTTTGGTTTATGTACTTCATCTTCTCCTCGATGGGCATTTTCGGTGAATACGGCTTCGACTCCTCGGAACTTCCCATCATCACAATATACCCCCTTTACATTCCCATTCTTCTTGTAATGATGGTTAAGGAAAAGGATTTAAACCCACTTAGAAGATTCGTTCTTCCCGTCCTTTCTATAATAGGTATAGGCGTAATCGTTATGGCAAGCATTCTCGCCCACGGCATAAAGAACGTATGGTATCTTATAGTTTTCGCTCTCGTAATGCTGCTTGGCGCTTTCGTAAAGCGTATTAACGAAAAAGAAGAAATGCGCATAGCATCAAGCAATGCGCAAGATACGGAAAGCGAAGCTTAAGACGGTCGTTTGCCACCGAATACAATTCAAATAAAAGCTGACAAAAAAACAGCCAAAATGAACACTTTTGTTGTCATTTTGGCTGTTTTTATTTGTTTTAACCGTTTGCGATTGTGTATTAAGATGCGGCTGAGCCTGAAGCTTCAGTTATACGGGCGTTACGAAAACGAACTGCATAACTAGAAATGCTGCGTAAAGCGCGAGAAGCGATATTCCCTGCCATCTTCTGAGCTTGCCCGAGATAATTGCAGGAATGGTCATAAGTCCCATAACTATAAACATTATAGGTAAATCGAGAACGAGAGATGCGTTCTGTCCAAAGAGCATAGAGTTCAAGGGAATGTCAAAGGGGTTAATAGTGACAGCAACGCCTGATACGAGCACGAGGTTGAACACGTTAGCGCCTATGATGTTACCAAGCGAGAGAGCGCCGTGGCCCTTAAGAAGAGAGGTAATAGCGGTAACAAGCTCGGGAAGAGAGGTTCCAACGGCTACGACGGTAAGTCCGATAACCGACTCGGGAACGCCAAGCTGATTTGCAATAGATGTTGCACTCTCAACGAGAAGGTATGCGCCTACTGCAATAACGAGAGCGCCAAGCACGAGCATAAGTATATCCTTCAAGATGGGCGAGCTGTCGCTCTGCTCGGCCTCACTCTCGTGAAGCTCGGGGGTATCGAGAGCGTCGTCCCCGACGGGATTTTTCTTCATGTTCATTACGTTGATTATCATATAAACTACGAATGCAGCGAGAAGAACTATACCAGTCCAAAGCGCGAAGGTTCCACCGATATATGCGTTAAGAGAGTAGAACACCGCGGTTGCAAAGAAGAAGCTTACGGGGAATATGAGAGTGCTTCTGTTTACCTTAGCGGGCTTTATTGCAATAGTGAGAGCGGCAATAAGCGAGGTATTACAGATAATAGAGCCGATAGCGTTGCCGTATGCGATAGCACCTGAGCCGCTTGCGGCACCCATAGCCGAGGTCATAACCTCAGGAAGCGTCGTGCCTATCGATACTACCGTTGCTCCGATAAGAAGCTCGGGAAGCTTGAATTTTTTTGCTATGGCCGATGCGGCATCTACGAACCAGTCACCACCCTTGATAAGCAGGATAAAGCCAAATGCAAGAAGGAAATATTCATTTGGAATAAAGCTGAACATTTTGAAACTCCTTTATTTTGTTGTAAACAAATTAAAATTTTATACTGATTAATCCATCGTAAATGGCTCTTTACTCGGCTAGTTTAAGCCTTAAAAAAGGGACGTCACGAAAATTTCAATTCCTACGAAAATGAGGACTGCGCCACCGAAGATGGCTGATTTACATGCGAGAGCCGTACCGAATTTCTTGCCTATTGCGACACCGCCAAGGCAGATTACGAAGGTCACGGCAGCTATAATCAGAGCCGCAACCACAGCCTCGAGAACACCGTACTCGGATATAGTAAAGCCAACCGAGAGAGCATCTATTGAGGTTGCTACGCCCTGTACGAGCAGCGCGGCGATGCTGATAGCCTTCGGTGTGCATACGGGACAGGCCGATGTCTGGCACTCCTTGGACTCCTTGATACCCTCTACGAGCATCTTTCCACCGATGAACGAGAGCAGCGCAAGAGCTATCCACGGAATAAACTGCTCGAAAAACGAGAACTGCTCAGCCAGGCTATGCACAAGAAACCACCCTATAAGCGGCATAGCCCCCTGAAAGAGACCAAAAACCGCTGCGGTGAGAAGCATTTTCCTGCGTCGCATACAAGGATCGTTAAGCCCGTTGGCCAAGGATACCGAAAAGGCGTCCATCGCGAGCCCGATACCTATCATCGTGCTGTTAAAGAAAAAAAGAAAATCGAACATTTTTACTCCATTTTGCTTTCTGATTTGGTTTTAGCAACCGAAAACACGGAATTTTATTTTAACATATTTTACGCTCACTGTCAATACTCGCGCGACAAATATGTAATATTTGTCAAAAAATCTAAACAAAGCAATTGGCGGTTTTTATGTGCCGAAAGCCACATGTTCATTTGAGAAACCGTCAAGCGCGAGGCATAGGCGAGCGAAATGAAGCCGTAGTTACCTACGCCGACTTGAGCGATTCGAAGTTTTATGCAGTATTGGACAATTTATACAATCAGCATCGCGTCGCCGAAGGAGAAAAACCGATACCTCCGCTCCACCGCTTCGTCGTAAGCCTTCATAACGTTGTCCTTGCCTGCAAGGGCGCTGACGAGCATTATAAGAGTGCTTTCGGGGAGATGGAAATTCGTTATCAGGGCGTCGACAGCCTTGAATTTATAGCCCGGGTAGATAAATATTCCCGTTTCACCGCTTGCCGAGTGTACTGCGCCACTCTCGTCAGCGACGCTCTCAAGCACGCGAGAGGCCGTTGTACCTACGGCAATTATTCTGCCGCCCGCTGCTCTGCGACGGTTGATTTCCGCGGCTACGTCCTCGCTGATATGAAATATCTCTCCATGCATTTCGTGGTCGGTGATTTTATCGACCTTTACGGGTCTGAAGGTTCCAAGTCCGACGTGAAGCGTTACCTCACCGTAGCCGACTCCCATGTTCCTGATTTTTTCAAGCAGGGCGTCGGTGAAATGAAGACCGGCCGTGGGTGCAGCCGCAGAGCCCTCCTCCTTGGCGTAGACGGTCTGGTAGTCGCTCTTGTTTTCAAGCCTCTTGGTGATATAAGGTGGCAGGGGCATATTTCCTATCTCGTCGAGGACGGAATATATGCTGTCGTGCTTTGATTTGTCGTAATCGAATTTAACTATTCTGTTGCCGCCCTCGACGATGTCGGTAACGGTAGCCTTAAGGCAGTCGCCAAAGCTGAAGCTAGCGCCTATTTTTGCACGCTTGCCAGGACGAACCAGTGTCTCCCACTCACCGCTTTCCTTCATACGCAAAAGAAGAAGCTCAATATCTCCTCCCGTTTTCTCACTCTTACCTAAAAGGCGAGCCGGGATTACCTTCGAGGAATTAACGACGAGCATATCAAGAGGGCGCAAATATTCTATTATATCTCTGAAAATTCGGTGTTCGGTGGCACCCGTGTCACGATTTAAGACCATAAGCCGACAGCCGTCACGCTCTGAGCTTGGTGTCTGCGCTATAAGCTCCTCGGGTAAATCATAGTAAAAATCACTTCGTTTAAGGTCGGTTTCCACGCGCTCGTTTCTAATAATTTCGCTATCTGTCATACTGCCTCACCCGGCGCGCGCAAAAATACGGTTAGCAAAACGGGGCGCGCGTCATAAAATATAAGTATATCGAAGATGTATTCGACTTAAATATTATACACGAAATCAGCTTAGTTTTCAAGACATATAACGAAAAGAGTTTACAAAGCTATGAAAATAAATAAGAAAACGGTTTTCACAGGCGCCGGCTGTGCTATCGTTACGCCGTTTGCGGACGGCAATATAGATTTCACCACGTTTGAGCGACTTGTTGAAATGCAAATCGCAGCAGGCACTGACGCCATTATCGTGGGCGGTACCACGGGCGAGGCGGCAACCCTCTCAGAGAGCGAGCGATACAACCTCTACGAGTATTCGATGGGCGTTGTCGGGGGCAGGTGTAAAGTAATATTGGGAACCGGCACAAACGACACGGCAGCTGCCGTCAGGCACACCAAATTTGCCGCATCGCTCGGGGCTGACAGCGCGCTGGTTGTGACACCTTACTACAACAAAGGAACGGAAGAGGGCATTTTCCGTCATTACTCGACCGTTGCAGAATGCTCACCCCTGCCAATAATTTTATACAACGTACCCTCGAGAACAGGGGTGAACCTCGGGCTTAACTTACTATCGCGGCTCTCCGAGGCGGAAAATATAGTCGGCATAAAGGAAGCGGGTGACTCTGTTGACAGGCTGGTAGCTCTAGCAGGATTTTCTGACACGCTCCCCCTTTATGCAGGCAACGACAGTCAGATATACCCCGTGTTATCTCTTGGGGGCAAGGGTGTAATTTCGGTGCTTTCAAATATTATGCCGAAGGCGGTGAAGAAAATAACCGACAGCTTTTTCGCAGGCGACCTCGCGCGCTCACTTTTGCTTCAGCTGGAGCTTCTTCCACTCATAAAAGCGCTCTTTTTAGAAACGAACCCGGCGCCTGTAAAATGCGCTATGGAAGAGCTTAGACTTATCAAGGGCGAGTTAAGGCTCCCACTCGCCAAGGTCAGAGAAAGCACGAGAGATGCTGTAATTGAGGAGCTAAAGGGCGTCGAGCATCTCTTTTAGACACATTTTTAACTAGAAGCTGTAATGTTTTCAAAGGCTGTAGAAGAACCAAATTCCAACCTCAAAAGCGATATAGCTGCGTCAAAAACAAAATTGAACAAAAACCGAAACAAGGTGAGCTTACGTGTACTATCGACTAAAGATAATACGCATAAGCTCACCTTGTTTTGTTATAAAACCAACACGAAGCGCAAAAAAGACTACTTTTGTTTGCATTTTTGTTTTTTTACGATTTTTTGTAGTATTCGTCAAACAAATCATTTGGCGTGCATTCCAAAATATCGCATATTGCTTTTAAATTTTCAAATTTTATGGCCTTTGTCTGATTATTTATTATTCTGCTGAAATTCTGATAGCTAAGTCCGAGCTGGATATAAAGCCAATATTTGGTCTTACCCTTTTCGGCTAAAATCTCTTTAATTCTCAAGTTCATAACTTGTGGCTTGTGGCGATGCACAAACTCCAGGTGACAATAACAACGGCGGCGAATCTGGTTCGAGCGACTCGCAAAAGCTTGATATAACCGGCATAACGGACGAGACAGAGCAAACCGTCAAAGAGGATGGTCAGAAGCACGTTCCGTCATACGTTGGAACTATCCCTGCCGGTGTTAACGTAAAATACATATTCGACGGTATTGACTTGACGGTGTTTCAGATGCAGGCGAATACAAGTCTGTAAGCATGGAAATACCTATGATATTCATTCAGGTAGAATATCTTGACAGCTTCGAGAGTGATTTCAAGAGTGCAAACAAAGATGCATTGTCCTCAAACGGTGTTTCGCTCAACGTTCAGGACTCCGATATTAAAGCAATAGAGTATGGATACAATGTTCTTCTTCCCGAATACGACGTACTCAAAGACCTTATAACTCTTCAGGATATTATTAATTACTGTAAGCAATAAAGCAAAGGGCGGTTGATTTCAACCGCCCTAATTTTTATTTTAAATCGTTTGTTTGGTTTCTTAAATTGTTACGCATAGCCGTATTTCTTGCGATTTGCGAGAACGAAGGTGATAGTCACGGCAAAGGTGAAAAGCTCGGCTACGAGAACGGCAAACCAGATGCCGTCGAGACCAAGCAGAATCGGCAGAAGCAGTACCGAGGCGCACTGAAAGACGAGGGTCCTGAGAAATGAAATTGCCGCGGAAATGCCGCCGTTGTTGAGGGCTGTGAAAAATGACGAGCCGAAGATATTAAAGCCTGCAAAAAGATAATGCAGGGCGTGTATTATAAAGCCCTTTACAGTCATTTCAAAGAGAATTTGGTCATATCCTACGAAAAGAGAGGAAAGCGGAACTGCAAGGGCAAGCGCCAAAAGCATCATAGCCGCACCACCGATAGAGGTCAGTATCGTGCTTTTCTTAAAAAGATTTTTAAGCTCGTCGGTGTTTGCGGCACCGTAATGGAAGCTGACAAGCGACGCGGCGCCTATAACGAAGCCTATAAATATTGCTATAAACACAAATCCTACGTACATAATTACGCCGTAGGCGGCGATACCGTCCTCACCAGCAAAGCGCAGGAGCTGAGCGTTATAAAGAAGTGTAACCACGGAGGAGGAAATGTTGCTCATAAGCTCGGAGGAGCCGTTGGTGCAGGTTTTGAGAAGCACTCTGCCGTAGAGCTTTGTTTTACCCAGACGAAGAATACTTGTGTTTTTTGAGAAAAAATATACAAGCGGAACGGTGCCACCAACCATCTGGCTAAGGGCGGTAGCGAGTGCCGCGCCGACAAGTCCCCACTGGAACACGGCAACGAAAAGAGCGTCGAATATTATATTGGTTACACCTGCCGCAACTGTTACGAAAAGTCCTATCTTGGGCTTCTCGGCTGTGATAAAGAAGTTCTGAAACGTGTTTTGAAGCATAAAGAACGGAAGTCCAAGAAGAACAACCCTTGCGTAAAGGACAGCATGCTCAAGCATCTCACCCTCAGCGCCCATAAGACGCGCTATATGCGGAACAAATATTATACCCAAGGTCGCAATAACGGTACCGCCTATCAGAGTGACGTACACGAGCATCGAAAAATACTTGTTTGCAAGCTCCTTTTGGCCCTCGCCCATGGTTTTGGCTACTATTGCCGTACCACCCGTGCCTATCATAAATCCAAATGCACCGAGTATCATTATAAGGGGGAAAATGAAATTGACTGCTGCAAACTGCGTTTTGCCGACGAAGTTAGACACGAAAAGTCCATCAACTGCGCCGTATATAGAAACAAAAACCATCATCACGATAGAGGGAAAAACGAAACGTAAAAGTCTTGAATAGGTGAAGTGGTCGGATAGCTGAATTGGGGCTTTGGTGGATACCCGTGTGTTTTTTTCCATTAAAGTAAGGCTTCCTTCTTAATTTTTAGAATTGCTTTTCCGTAGTATTTTAACATACAAAAAACGCATTGTCAATAACAAAGCGCGAACTATTTCTAATTTGCCGTTTTTAGCATCGAGAAAAAAGTGAAAAAATTAATTCAAATTTATTTAAAATTGTATTGACAATCGCTGAAGTTAGTGCTACAATATAAAACTGCTGAAATGAATTTATAAACTAATTATTATATAATAAGGGTGGAAAAATGCAAGCACTTTTATCAATATCAATAGCTCTTCTTGCGGGACTTATGCTCTCGCGTGTGGCGAAGCTCATGAAGCTTCCCGCCGTCACCGCATATCTTGTTGCGGGTATACTCGTCGGACCCTACGTCATCGGTGCCATCGGTGTTCCGGGCCTCGGCTTCACCTCAATGGCCGACGTAGAAAGCTACGGAATTTTATGCGACGTGGCGCTCGGTTTTATTGCCTTTTCGATAGGAAACGAGTTCCGCCTCTCGCAGCTTAAAAAAATAGGACGCCAGGCTACGATAGTCGGTATTTTACAGGCAGTAGTTACAACGCTCGTAGTTGATGCGGCGCTGATTTTATTACACCTTGCCATGCCCGATAAGCTTCCTATAGAGGCAGCCGTTGTGCTTGGTGCAATAGCATCGGCAACCGCACCCGCGGCAACGCTTATGGTTGTAAAGCAGTACAAGGCAAAGGGTCCTCTTACCGACATTCTTCTTCCCGTCGTAGCGCTTGACGACGCGGTTGGACTTATGATTTTCGCCATCTCGCTCGGTGTAGCAAAGGCTCTCGGCTCAGGCAACGTTGACCCTGTGTCGATTGTAGTGGAGCCACTGCTTGAGGTTGTTCTCTCTCTCGTTCTCGGAGCGGTTATGGGACTTCTTTTCACTTTTGCGGAGAGATTTTTCCACTCACGCTCAAGACGACTTTGCGTTTCTATAACCTTCGTTTTTCTGACCATCGCGCTCTCGATGGTTTCCTTTGAAATCGGTGAGGTACATATCGGATTTTCTTCCCTGCTCGTTTGTATGATGCTCGGAACGATTTTCTGCAACGTGTGTGACTTCTCCGAGGAGCTTATGGAGAGAGTTGACAGGTGGTGCGTACCGCTTCTCGTTCTCTTCTTTGTACTTTCGGGCGCTGAGCTTGAGCTGTCGGTATTTAGCGATTTTATGGTGGTTTTGGTAGGTATTGTTTACATTTTGGCACGTTCTGTCGGAAAATACAGTGGCGCTTACGCAAGCTCAAAGATTGCGGGCTGCGACGACCATATAGTGAAATATCTCGGAATTACTCTTCTGCCTCAGGCCGGGGTTGCGCTCGGCATGGCGATAAAAGCGGGGGAACTTGGCGAGGTCGGTGTTCTCATTTCGAACATTACTCTCTTTGCAGTTCTTATATACGAGCTGTTCGGTCCTATGCTTACCAAGATGGCGCTTCTCAGTGCCGGTGACATTAAGCCCGAGGAAAAAACCTCTGCACGCCATGCGCATATTAACAAGATTAAAGAAAACAATTCGCATTAACGGTAAAATTTAAAACGAACTTAAGGCAGAGCTCAAAAAGGCTTGCCAAAAGACAAAAAAGAACGAGTGGCTCGCCACTCGTTCTTTTTTATTGAATACGAATTTATTACTTGAAAATTCGTTTTTAATTAATACATTCCGCCCATATCGGGTGCTGCGGGAGCCTGAGGCTTCTCTTCCTTCTTATCGAAGATAACCGACTCGGTGGTGAGAACGGTGGAAGCGATGGAAGCCGCGTTCTGAAGAGCGGACCTGGTTACCTTGGCAGGGTCTACGATACCGCACTCTACCATATCGCAGTACTTCTCAGAGTATGCGTCGTAGCCGTATCCTACCTTCCCCGACTCGCGTACCTTGGACACGATAACCGAGCCGTCAAGTCCTGCATTGTCTGCAATCTGCTTCATGGGTGCAGTGAGAGCCTTTGCTACTATCTGAGCACCGGTCTTTTCGTCACCGTCAAGAGCCTCAACTACTGCATCAACTGCATCGATAACGTTTACAAGAGCAGTGCCGCCACCTGCAACGATACCCTCCTCAACAGCCGCCTTGGTTGCGTTGAGAGCGTCCTCGATACGAAGCTTCTTCTCCTTCATTTCTACCTCGGTAGCCGCGCCAACCTTGATAACGGCAACGCCGCCTGCAAGCTTAGCAAGTCTCTCGAGGAGCTTTTCCTTGTCAAACTCAGAGGTGGTAAGCTCGATAGCCGACTTAATCTGAGTTACTCTGTCAGCGATTGCCTGCTTGTCGCCTGCACCGCCTACTATAATTGTGTTTTCCTTATTTACCTTAACCTGTCTTGCGCGGCCGAGCTGTGCAACGCTTGCGTCCTTGAGCTCAAGACCGAGGTCAGAGGTGATAACCTCACCGCCGGTAAGGGTTGCGATGTCGATGAGCATCTCCTTACGTCTATCTCCGAAGCCGGGAGCCTTAACAGCAACTACGGTAAAGGTTCCGCGAAGCTTGTTAAGAACGAGAGTGGTGAGAGCCTCGCCCTCTACGTCCTCTGCGATGATAAGGAGCTTCTTGCCCGTCTGAACAATCTGCTCAAGAAGAGGAAGAATATCCTGTATGTTGGAAATCTTCTTATCGGTGATAAGGATAAGACAGTCGTCCAGAACTGCCTCCATTTTGTCGGTGTCGGTTGCGAGATAGGGTGAGAGATAACCGCGGTCGAACTGCATGCCCTCTACAACCTCACTGTAGGTTTCAGCGCTCTTGGACTCCTCAACGGTGATAACGCCGTCTGCGGTAACCTTATCCATAGCGTCTGCGATAAGGCGGCCGATAGCCTCGTCACCTGCAGAGATAGCGCCTACTCTTGCGATATCCTCGCTGCCCGATACGGGCTTGGACTGTGCCGAAAGCTCCTTGACTGCTGCGTCAATAGCCTTGAATATACCCTTGCGAAGCACCATAGGATTAGCGCCTGCGGTTACGTTCTTCATACCCTCGTGAATGAGAGCCTGCGCAAGAAGGGTTGCGGTAGTCGTGCCGTCACCTGCTGCGTCGTTGGTCTTGGTTGCTACCTCGCGTACAAGCTGTGCGCCCATATTCTCTGCTGCGCACTCAAGCTCGATTTCCTTTGCGATGGTAACGCCGTCGTTGGTGATAAGGGGAGCTCCGAACTTTTTCTCGAGAACTACGTTTCTGCCCTTAGGACCAAGTGTGATTTTGACGGTATTTGCGAGCTTATCTACGCCGTTAAGAAGAGCGGCTCTCGCCTCCATACCGTAAAGTATTTCCTTTGCCATATCTTTTCTCCTTATAATTATTCAATAATTGCAAGCACGTCGGACTGGCTCACGATGGTGTACTCCACGCCGTCGAGCTTAATCTCGGTTCCGCTGTACTTACCGGTAATTACCTTGTCGCCAACCTTGACGCTCATTACTACGTCGTTGCCGTCTACCTTACCGCCGGGTCCAACTGCAACTACCTCGGATACCTCGGGCTTCTCCTGAGCCGAGCCGGGAAGAAGTATGCCTGCCTTAGTCGTTTCTACTGCCTCGACTCTCTTCAGGACAACCTTATCAAAAAGCGGTTTAAGTGTCATAATATGTTCCTCCTTAGATTACGCATTTAGCACTCTAAAAACGCGAGTGCTAATACTTACAGCATATATTTTATACTAATGCGCATAAAAAATCAATAGTTTTCCTGTTTTTTCACAATTTGTTAACATTTAGAATAGTCGCGCGACGCGTGCGGGGGAAAAATGCGCTATTTTTGCTATAAATTACGAAAGCAGCGTCCTGAGAGTGCTCATAATTTTCTTTTCCTCTCTCGATACCTTGACCTGAGTCATACCGAGAATTTTCGCCACCTCGCTTTGCGAGAGGTCACGAAAATAGCGAAGCACCACGAGTTTTTGCTGAACGGTCGGCAGCTTTTCTATCGCGTCACGAAGAGCGAGGCGGTCAAAGGTGCGCTCCTCTTCCTCCTCGTCGGCTACGACAGAGGACAGCGTAGCTCCTGCCTCGTCCTCAAACACGCATTCGTCGAGCGACCTTATCGGCGAGGTTGCAAAAAGCGCGGAGGCGGCGTCCTGAGGCGAAATACCGAGCGATGCAGCAACAGACTCTATATCCGAATCCTCTCCGACGGTGAGCCTGCGCTCCCTCTCAGCATTAAGAAGCGCCGACATTCTTCTCTGCTCTCTTGATACCTTAATAATACCGTCGTCACGTAAAAATCGCCTGATTTCACCGAAAATAAGAGGCACCGCGTAGGTCGAAAAGGCGCACCCGTGTGAAAAATCAAAGGTATTTATCGCCTTTACAAGCCCTATCGTTCCGCACTCCACGAGGTCGGAAATATCCTGAACTCTCGAGGAAAATCGCGAGGCTATGCTGTAAACCAAGGGCGCGTTTATTTCGGCAAGTCTCTCACCCGAATACTCGTCGCCCTCACGGTAGGCGCGAAGAAGCGCCAGGTTTTCGTCATACGGACTTTTCTTTTCTATAACGGTTTTCATAGGAAATTTCGGTTATGGTTTCAGATTTTTCCGCATCAGGACCGTCGTTCCCTTATGAAGTCTGGATTTCACGCTGAGTGAGTCCATAAAGCTTTCCATGACGAGAAAGCCCATACCGCATCTCTCGCCAAGCTCTCCTGTAGTATAAGCGGGCGTTCTGGCAAGCGTAACGTCCTCTATTCCGCAGCCGTTGTCTGATATTTCGACACTCAGCTCGCGATTATCGTAAAGCCTGGCGGATATGTAAACGTAGCCATCGACCCCATCGGGCAAATCGCGATAGGCGTGTACTATGCAGTTAGTCACGGCCTCACTCACGGCGCACCTTACGTCGCCCAGCTCGTCTATAGTTGGGTTTAACTCAGCCATAAATGCCGATATTACCGAGCGCGCAACCGCCTCGTTTACGCTTTTAGCGGGTAGACGAAGCTTAATCTCGTTTATTATTCTTTTCATTTTGAGTTCCTTCCCTTTCACACGAGTTATCTTAAAACCGTGATGTTCTTAACCTTTTCTATACCCGACAGGCGAATAAGCTTATAGAGAGTATCCGACAGGCCACAGAGCCTGACGGACGCACCGACAAGCGCCCCCTTCTGACTCCTGCCGATTATCAGCCCAAGCCCTGAGCTGTCCATGAAGCGCACCTCGGAAAAATCAAGCACCAGAAGCTCAGGCTTCGTCGCGTAAAGCTTTTCGTCTATTTTATCTCTCATGCGCCTTGCGGTATGGTGGTCTATTTCACATTTAATCCTGACGGTCAGAACTCTGCCCGCAAAAGAAAAATCTACCTCTTCCTTCATTTTAAAAGTCCTTTCTTTTTAGTGAGATAATTTTAGCACAAGAAAGATGAATTTTTTGTCGTATACGGGCGTAAAAGAATATTTTTTTAGTCGTTTTTTTCGACAGTACTTGCCACTGTTTTGTGTTAATCTATTAGATGTAATCTTTTTGCGATGTTGGACTTCACATCTTGCTTTTTCTTTTTGTAGCTCACCTCCGAGATATCGTAAAGCTCGCTGTACGCATACCCTACGCGATTACCTATCTCGCGTATCATAAGTTCTGCACGCGCCTTTCCGACTATTTCCTCTGCGGCCGAGAAAAGCTTGAAATTCAGATAACGGTATTCCATTTCGGTACGGTGCGTTACGCTTCTCTCGGAGATGGCCGCGCGACGTCGCTCGTAATCGGCGCACAGGGCAACAACCATCATATCTACCGTATCACTTATATTCTTCCTACCGCGCATAAGGTTTCACTCAGCTCTGTGGACAGGCTGTCAAGGGCCACGCTCAGTCGGTTAAGACGCTCAAGAGACTGACGGGCCTCGCACACTATCTCTTCAAGCTCAGGTATCCATTTCGAAGGCTCGCCCTCGCTGCACTCGGAAATCATCTCCACGAGGATATTACGTATCGAGAGCATCTCGTCCGCTTCTTTTATCTGTTTTGAAATTCGTGTCATATCGCGTCGTATTTCGCACGGGGAACGATAAAGACGCGCAGGCATGCCTTCGTAAACATTTGCACTTACAAACATTAAATAATATTCCTCCTTGTCACTTATTATGTTGCATTAGTGAGTGGATTTCAACTGTTGCGTGACAATTATATCATGATTTTTGTAACTTGTCAAGTGACATTTTGCATTTTTTTCAGAAAACTATTGCTTTTTGAGTGACAATATGATACAATATACGACAGAGAGGGAGCGTTTTTTGTCCTTTTCTGACGAAATAAAAAGAATTACCTTGAATGGGGGCGACTAAATGATATCAAATAAGATGCGCGAGCTTCGCGCGGCCAAGGGACTTTCGCTTGAGGACTTAGCAAGAGAGCTTGGCACCTCAAGACAAACTATTCACAGATACGAGCGAGGAACCATAAGCAATATCCCACCCGAAAAGGTAGAAAAGCTCGCCAAAGTTTTGGACACCACCCCCGCCTCTCTTATGGGCTGGCACGCAGATTTTGACAACGTGATGCCAATATCCGCCAAAAGACTTCCCGTGCTTGGCGAAATTGCCTGCGGAGAGCCTATATACGCCACCGAAGAGCACGAGAGCTTCTGCATTGCAGACGGTGAAATTGACGCTGATTTCTGCCTCAGGGCACACGGCGACTCAATGATTGGCGCGAGAATACAGGACGGAGATATCGTATTCATACGCTCTCAGGACTTTGTTGAAAACGGTGAGATAGCCGCAGTAATTATAGGCGAGGAGGCAACTCTCAAGAGGCTTTATTATTATAAAGATGAAGAGAAGCTCATACTCTCGCCCGAAAATCCAAGATACGCGCCATTGGTATACGTCGGTAACGAGCTTAACCAAATTAAAATAATTGGCCGCGCTGTAGCTTTTCAAAGTAAAATCATATAAAGGGAGGGGACACTATGCTTTACGAGAAGGACGCCGACCAAAAGGGTCACCTCTACTTTTCAAAGTATGAGGACGAAAAAACGAGCTACACGCCCCTGCCCCACTATCATTCGAGTATAGAGATATTCATAGTGACGTCCGGCGAGTATTTTATAAATATAAACGGTGAGGAGCGCATTCTTAAAGCAGGCGAGGTAGCATTTATAGACAGCTTCACGCCTCACACCTCTGGCAGCTCTGAATGGACACGGGGAAGCTCGGTCTACGTTATCGTAGCTAGCGGCGACTACCTTGTCGGAATTGACTGGCTTGGCAAGGAGAGTCTATCGGAATTTACCGAAAGGCGCGATGGATTTGAGAAAATTGAGGCTCTCTTGGAGCTGGCCTACGGCATGCGAGGTGCTATGAACGACGATATGAAGGCAGGATTTGTAAGACTGCTTTTCGGTATGCTCTACGAATACTCTGACAGACGCCTCTCTACAAGAGGAAAGACAACCGAGATGGCCGTGGAGATAATGAAATACATAGCCGAAAGCTACAAGGAGCAGATAACCCTCGACACCCTATCAGCGCACTTTGGATACGAGAGAACGTATTTATCGAGAATAGTAAATCAGTCGCTGAATATGAACCTTAGAGAATACCTTAACAGAATAAGAATATACGAGCTTAAGAGAGTACGCTCGGAAAATCCCACTCTCCCTCTTTTTGAGGCGGCGCGCGCATGCGGATTCAAGAGTGAGAACACGTTCTACCGCGCATTAAAGAAATACGGATAGGATAAAGAAAACGCCGACAAACCAAGTCAACCCGGCAGAAGAGCCATACGCTCTCTGCATGAGCTTTGATAGGTTTGTCGGCCTTTTAATTATGTCAACTTTTGACAGTAAGTATCAAATTTTAGATATTGTTATTTCCCGTCCTATGTGATAATATAATAGTAGCTATATGCTTTCAAAACCCTAAAAAACCAAACGGAAACGACGTGAAAAGAGGCAAATTATGCAAAATAAAATCTACACGGTAGCCATAATAGGCGTAGGCTCGCGCGGAGCCTTGGCCTACGGCAGAAAAATCAACGGAATAAAGGATAAATTCAAGATAGTATCACTCTGTGACATAAAGAGATGCAGACTCGATACCTACGGAGAGGAGTTCGGTGTACCCGAGAATGCAAGATTTGACACAGAGGAGGAATTCTTTAAGGAAAGACGCGCAGACATACTTATTATCGCAACGCTCGACCAGGACCACGTCCGTCACTGTCTGTGCGCATTCAAGCTCGGCTACGACGTGCTTCTTGAGAAACCTATAACGGCAGACGCCAGCGAGTGCAAGATGCTCCTCGACGCCCAGAAGAAGTATGGAAACCGTGCCCTCGTTTGCCACGTTCTCAGATACGCCCCCGCTTACCTTAAGGTTGCAGAGCTTATCGACGGTGGCGAGATAGGCAGGCTCGTAGCAATTGAGGCAACAGAGCCGGTAGGCTACGACCACCAGTCGCACAGCTACGTGCGCGGAAACTGGAGAGACACCAAGGAAACCTCTCCTATGATACTCGCTAAATGCTGTCACGACCTTGACCTTCTTCAGTGGTATGCAAAATCAAAGTGCAAATCCATATCCAGCGTTGGAGACCTGACATTCTTCAACGAGCAAAACGCTCCGGAGGGCGCGGCAAAAAGATGCACCGAATGTAAATACTCTGACACCTGCGCGTACAGCGCAAAGGTTCTTTATCTTGACAACTGGTTCAAGCTTGACTGCCCTGAGGACTACTGGCCCTACAACGTTGCGGCAGAGGCCCCCCTTACCGAGAAGAAGCTGCGCGAGGCGATCGAGGAGGGTCCGTACGGAAGATGCGTTTTCCATTGCGACAACAACGCTGTTGATCACCAGATGGTGCAGATGACCTTTGAGAACGGTGTCAAGGCCTCACTTACTATGACGGCATTCGTCACAGGCTACGGCAGACATTCTACGTACTTCGGAACGGGGGGCGTTATCGACCTTGACGACGAGTACGTCACCCTCAGAAAATTCGGCGGCGAGACGGTCCGTCACTCTCTTGCAAAGCCCAAGGAGGGCGGTCACGACCATGGCGGCGGAGACACGGGTCTTATTTCGTCTCTTTATGAGATGCTCGAGGGACGTGCGCCTGCAGGAACATCTCTTGAGGCCTCAATTGAAAGTCACCTTATGGGAATTGCGGCCGAGGAGTCAAGGCTTGATGGCGGACGCTTAGTTCTCGTTCACAAATAATTAGCACCCAATATCAAGACTTGTTCTAAATCTTATCTAGATTTTATTTGAGATTTTAAGGAAAAATGGCAAAAAACACACCAAAATGCAACTTATTATTTGCAAATTGGTGTGTTTTTGATTATTTAGAGCATATTTTTACGAAACGATTTAGAGAAGATATACTTTAAACCAAAAGCTTATTCCACGTCATTTGTCATATTCCAGGTGGGGTAAAGCTCGCGCCATACGTCAGTGTGCGCTTCGCAGTCGAGGTAGTGAGCGAAGTTCTGTATCTCTATCTCGGTCTCGTTCTTTCCACGTATTCTCTCGTGATAGTACTCACGTGCAGGCGCGTGGCAGAACTCACGCCAGCCATCGAGCCAGCGTCCGTCGGAAAGCTCACGGCATCTGTCAAGGAAGCCGCCCATAATTTCCTTAGCCTTCTCGCCTCTTGCGATGTCACAGCCGTTCTCGGTTGCAACGAGGGGATAGAACTTGATGTCAATATCCTTGTCGATATCAAGCTCGATAAGGAGCGAGGTGAACCAGCCCTCGTCCTGATTTGGAGCATCGGGATAAACGAAATTGAAGTTGCCCTGTCCGTGTACGATATGCGCACCCTCGAACTGCTCGTAGCAGCCGATACAGTGGCTATGCTGAGTGATAACCACGTCTGCGCCGCAGTATACCATCTCGTGCGTGAGGTTATAGATACGGGGCGAGGGGTATTTGCAATACTCCTTACCACCGTGGTAGATAGCGATAAGGAAATCGCACTGCTCCTTTGCAGAGCGTATATCCTGCATTGTGAGGAAGGGGTCAAAGGGGTTTGCGCCCATTCTGTTCGGGATAGCGTAGGTGTACTCGTGCTCGCACACGTTGATTATGCCTATTCTCTTGCCGTTGCCCTCTATGAAGTAGGGTTTTCTTGAGTCGGTGTCGTTTTTGCCCACACCCGTGTAAGGAATTGCAGCATCATCAAGAGCCTTCATAGTGTCTATCATACCCTCAACTCCGAAGTCGAGTGTGTGGTTGTTACTGAGAAGCACGTCGGTTACACCGATGGCGCGAAGCCCGTTTACAGTAGCGGGAGCTGCTTTAAGATTAGGGCCGAATTTTTTTATTGCGTGGTCGCTGTCGGTTAGTGCGCATTCAAGGTTGACTATAAATCTGTCAGCGCCCTCTCTGAGCTTGACTACGTCACCAAAAAGCGCCTTTGCGTCCCCCTTTATAAAAAGATGCTCGTTTTTTGCCGTTGGTACAAGGTCTGCTCCTATAAGTATTCTCATGTTTTCCTCTTTCCTGCCGTATAACACATACGGATTTAGTCGTTAGTAAGACAATTATATACCAACTCACGTTTTTTGTCAACACAAAAAGCGCAAAATTAAGCCACGCAAAATATAAAAATAAATATAGTTGACAAAAAGAAAAATTTGTGTTAAAATATATAGGTATTTCTCGGGGAGGAGTAACTCGTGTGGCTCGTGTAGAGAGAGGGCGGTTGGTGCAAGCCCTATGAGCGCTGTGTGAAGGTCGCCCCGCAGTATTCGGGAAGAGGGGCATCTGCCTATTAGAACTCGACGGTCGGCACCGTTATCTGCCCTGACGGCTTTGCCGTCTCTGAGGGAGTTTTCTCCGAATTTGGGTGGTACCGCGATTTTTTCGCCCCAAGGCAGTTTTTTCTGCTTTGGGATTTTTTTATTTTCAGGGCAAAAACGTTTTTGAGCGTTCAGAAAAACAGAGAAAAACCCAAAATTATCTAAAGGTTTAAAGTTAAAATCAAAAAACAAATTCGTTTCCAAAGCAAGAATTCAAAGTTAAACCAAAGTAAAAATTCAAGGTTAAACAAAAGCAAAATCCAAAGTTAAACCAAAGCAAAATCAAAAGCTGGACTGAGACGAAAAATACAAGTCTGTTTCAAGGCAAACATTTTAGAACAAAATTAAATTAAGATATACTCACCGAAAGGAAGCTTCAAAATGAGAAAAGAGCTTGCAAAAAACTACGCTCCTCGCGAATTTGAGGACAGAATTTATCAGAACTGGTGCGAGAAGGGATACTTCGCACCCGACAAGGACGAGAAAAAGCCTGCTTTTTCTATCGTAATTCCCCCGCCAAACGTTACGGGTCAGCTCCACATGGGACATGCCCTTGACGAAACTCTCCAGGATATACTCGTACGAACCAAGCGCATGCAGGGCTACTCCACCCTTTGGGTACCGGGTACCGACCACGCAGGTATTGCCACGCAGATAAAGGTTGAGGAGGCTCTCAGAGTAAACGAGGGTCTCACAAGATACGACCTCGGCCGTGAGAAGTTCCTTGATAGAGTCTGGGACTGGAAAAATCAGTACGGCTCGAGAATTATAAACCAGCTTAAGAAGCTCGGCTCCTCGTGTGACTGGTCGCGCGAGCGCTTCACTATGGACGAGGGCTGCTCAAAGGCTGTGCGCGAGGTGTTCGTAAACCTCTATAACAAGGGCCTTATCTACCGCGGATACAGAATAATCAACTGGTGTCCCCGTTGCCTTACCGCGCTCTCGGACGCTGAGGTTGAATACACCGAGCAGCCCGGCTCGTTCTGGCATATAAGATATCCCGTCAAAGACTCTGACGAATTTGTAACCATCGCTACTACGCGTCCTGAGACTATGCTCGGTGATACCGCGGTTGCAGTACACCCCGAGGACGACAGATACGCTCACCTTGTAGGCAAGACGCTCATCCTCCCCATCGTAAACCGCGAGATACCCGTTATTGCAGACGAATACGTTGAGCGCGACTTCGGTACCGGCTGTGTTAAGATTACACCCGCCCACGACCCCAACGACTTTGAGGTAGGAAAGCGCCACGGCCTTGAGATTATCAAGGTCATGAACGACGACGCGACAATTTCTTCAGAGTACGGCGGAAAGTATGCAGGAATGGACAGATACGAGGCACGCCGTGAGCTTGTCCGTGACCTTGAGGACGGTGGCTATCTCGTTAAAATCGACCCCTGCTCTCACAACGTCGGCACATGCTACCGCTGCAAGACAACGGTTGAGCCTCTCACGAGCGACCAGTGGTTCGTTAAGATGGAGCCTCTTGCAAAGCCTGCGCTCGAGGTTGTAAAATCCGGCGAGGTTAAATTTGAGCCCGAAAGATTTTCAAAGACCTATATAAATTGGATGGAAAACTGCCACGACTGGTGCATTTCGCGTCAGCTTTGGTGGGGCCACAGAATTCCCGCATTCTACTGCGACAAGTGTGGTAATATGGAGGTATCCAAGGAGGATATCACAGTCTGCTCCAGGTGCGGAGGAGCTCTTAGACAGGAGGAGGACGTGCTTGACACCTGGTTCTCGTCGGCACTCTGGCCCTTCTCTACTCTCGGCTGGCCCGATAAGACCGAGGACCTTAAGAGATACTATCCCACAAGCGTTCTCGTAACCGGATACGACATCATATTCTTCTGGGTTGCAAGAATGATTTTCTCGGCTATGGAGCACATGGGAGAAAAGCCATTCTCAACTGTATTTATCCACGGCCTCGTTCGTGACGCACAGGGCAGGAAGATGTCGAAGTCGCTCGGCAACGGCATTGACCCCCTTAAAGTAATCGACCAGTTCGGCGCAGACGCGCTTCGCTTTGCTCTTGCTACCGGCAACGCTCCCGGAAACGATATGCGCTTCTCCGACGAGAAGATAGAGTCGGCAAGAAACTTTGCAAACAAGCTCTGGAACGCATCAAGATTTGTTCTTATGAACCTTTCGGAAGAGGACGAGGAGCTTCTCGGCCTGCCCTCAGAGGAGGATATGGCTATTGAGGATAAGTGGATTATCTCTCGCTTCAACGCACTTACCAAAACAGTAAACGACAATATAGAGGGCTACGAGATAGGCGTCGCTCTTGCAGAGATTTACTCGTTCACCTGGGATACGTTCTGCGACTGGTACATCGAGATGGCTAAGAGCCGTATTTTCGACACGGGTAAGTCTTCTCTTGCGGCAAAGCGCACTTTAGTTTACGTTCTCACCGGCATCTTGAAGCTTCTTCACCCCTATATGCCCTTTATCACTGAGGAAATATATCAGGCTCTTCCCCACACCGACGAGTCGATTATGATATCGGCATATCCCACATATAGCGAGAGCCTCAACTACAAGACCGAAAAAGAGGACGTGGAGAGAATTATCGGCGCTATCACCGCCATCAGAGCAAGACGCGCTGAAATGAACGTCCCCCCCTCAAAGAAAGCAAAGCTCTACGTTCAGACCAAATACAAGGACACCTTTATCCGCGCTGAGAAAATTCTTCTCAAGCTGGCCTCTGCCTCCGAGCTTATTCTCACCGAGGGCTACGACAAGGACGACGCGGTTTCTATCGCTACCGATGCGGCAGTTATGTATATTCCTCTTTCCGAGGTTATCGATTTTGAAAAGGAAATCGCGCGCCTCAGGGCAGAAAAGAAGAAGAATGAAGCTGAAATTGAGAGAATTGAAAAGAAGCTTTCAAACGAGGGCTTCGTTTCCAAAGCTCCCGCAGCCGTTATCGATGGCGAGCGCGCAAAGCTGAAGAAGTATCTCGAGGTGCGCGAGGCACTCGAGGCGAGCCTTAAAAAGCTCAGTTAATTATGGCTAAAAATGAAAAAGAAGAGTTAAGAGTAGTCTTTCGCGGAAGCTACTCCGACACTCCCGAAAACAGCGAGATTATAATTCCCGAGGGTATAGAGGAAATCGCTGAAAACGCGTTCAGAGATTTTGAAAATCTCAAATCCGTCACCCTCCCTCGCTCGCTAAAGAGGATTTCGGCCTGCGCCTTTGCAGGCTGTAAATCTCTTAGCAGGGTGAATATGCCCTTTGGCGTAATTGAAATTCTCGACGAGGCCTTTTCCTCCTGTCCGTCGCTATGCGAGATAATTATGCCCGACAGCGTAACGAGAATAGGTGAGGGCTGCTTTGAGGGGTGCGCATCTCTTGGCAAGGTGCGTCTTTCCGAGTCCGTCTATATGATAGGAGCTTCGGCCTTTGCATTTTGCTTTAATCTCACTCACATTACCGTCCCCGACAGCTGCGCTCTTGTGGAATTTAGCGCATTTTCCTGTTGCTTCGGTCTTGAGAGTGTAAAGCTTTCAAACAACATGGGACTTATCGACGAGTCCACATTTGAGGGCTGTCGCTCGCTAAAAAACGTCGATTTGCCAACTAAACTTGTCAAAATAGGCCGTAGAGCATTCAAGGGCTGTACGTCTCTTGCGAGCATTATACTTCCGATAGGCACACGCACTATCGGTTTTGACGCCTTTGCGGACTGCGCTTCTCTTTCGAGAATTGCCCTACCTCGCGACCTTGTCGAAATTGAGGACGGTGAGGTATTTTCGGGCTGTGACGCACTTGTGCAAATATCCTTTGGCGGCAGCCGTGAGGGGTGGGAGAGGCTCATGCGCTCGCGCACTCTGACGGTTACCAGATCCGATTTGACGAGCTACTCGCCAAAGATTTCATTTATGAATTTGGATAAATGATCCTCCCAAGCGCCTCCACTATCGACGCTTTATTTAAATCCACCTTATTTTATCAAGCTTCAAGAGGTTTTCTATGAAATACAAATGTCTTGTGCTCGACCACGACGACACCGTTGTAAACAGCTCTGCAACAATTCATTTCCCGAGCTTCGTCGAGTATTTAAAAATTCACAGACCGCATCTTGCGGACAAGTATACCTTTGAAGAATACATACTCAAAAATTTTCACCCGGGTATTATTTCTCTTTTCGTTGACGAGGTTGGACTTAGTGAGGACGAGCTTGCCGACGAGGAGCGCTTCTGGTCGGATTTCGTAAAGGGACACGTACCCGCGGCCTACGACGGAATGGCATCTCTTATAGAGAAATTCAAGGCAAACGGCGGTATAGTCGCAGTTGACTCGCACTCGCTCACGGAATATATAAGACGCGACTACGAGAAGAACTCGCTCCCTACACCCGACGTAATATACGGCTGGGATATTCCAAAGGATATGAGAAAGCCCTCTCCAAAGACTATATATGATTTAATGGAGCGCTTTTCGCTCACCCCATCAGAGATACTCGTCGTTGACGATCTCAAGCCGGGATACGATATGGCTAGAGGCGCCGGCGTCGATTTTGCGGCGGCAGGTTGGGCGTATCGCGTGCCCGAAATTGAAGAATTTATGAGAGCCAACTGCGATTACTACTTGAGGTCGGTTGAGGACCTTGGAGAGCTTCTCGAGCTTTAATAACATCACGCGCCGACACCTCGCGTCTTAATGATTTCGGGGCAGACGGTATTGACAAAATCAAAAAGAGCTTCAAAATATTACAGCACGCTGATATAATTTCATGCTTCACTATAATTTGAAGCAATATTGTGGCAATATAATTTTACGCCCAATTCAATTTGTAGCGTGATACTGTGGCAATATAATCTCATATGCGTAATATACCGATTAGGCACTACTGAACAGTGAGGTGATAAAATATGGCTGAGATGCAACTTTTATTTATAAATAAGCTTTCAAGAAAATACCCGTCGGAAATGATACGGCGCGAGGAAATAACCTACCATGCAAAAATCCGAGAGATAGCGCAAAAGATAACCGAAAACGGAAAGATAAGGGTTATACTTCTCGCAGGCCCGTCAGGCTCCGGAAAAACCACGAGCGCAAACCTTATATCCGACGCTATACGCGAGCTTGGTGTTTTTTCGTCGGTTATATCTCTTGACGACTTCTACAAGACGCACTCCTCCCCCGATTATCCGAAATGTGACGACGGCTCTCACGATTATGAATGTCCAGAGGCGCTCGAAATTGATATGATACGCGACACCCTTGGGAAAATCGCACAAGGCGAGCCATTCTCGGTCCCCAAATACGACTTTAAAACAGGAGAGAGAGTAGCGTTTACCGAGTATCCCCCTCTCGAAAACGGCTGCGTTATTATAGAGGGACTGCACGCTCTTAATCCCAAAATATACGACACTCTTCCAAAGGATAAGATACTGAAAATTTTCATAAGCGTTTCGACAAACATCTGTATTGAGGGAAAGCGAATACTCTCAGGCAGAAAGATAAGGTTTGTACGCCGTCTTGTGCGCGACAGCATTTACAGAGGCGCAGATGCAAAAAGAACGCTCGAAATGTGGCAAGGCGTGCTTCGGGCAGAGGACGTTTACCTATATCCCTACAAGCCGCTGGCTGATATGACCTTTGATACCTTCCACGCCTTTGAGCTTGGCGTAATGAAACCGTTTGCAAACAAGCTGCTCGCAGATGGGGCGCTAAGAGAAGACCCCTACGTCAACGTTGTGCTGGAGGCCCTGAAGAAAATAGAGGATATCGACGTCTCACTCGTGCCCGAGAACTCTTTAATCCGCGAGTTCGTGCCCGGTGGCATCTACGAGCATCTGTATTGATTTTTCTTTCACTCTGAACGGTTTAATTTTTTGTCCTAAAATCAGACAAAATCCTTTTAAACCAAATTCTCGTAAAGACGTTTGTTGGATTTAAACTATATTTGAATTTAGAACGAATTTGGGATAAAATGCAAATTATTGTTTGCTTTTAAAAGAAAAACGCTATTTCCGAGCAATATCTTCGGAAATAGCGTTTTTGTTATTTGTTGTTATTTGTTGCTTGTTTACGGTTTGTTATTTGTATAGGTTGTTTTTTATTTGTCTCTCACGCTTAAGATTGCTTCTTTCGAGAAAGAACGTCAAAGGACTTTTAAATTACCTTTATAGCGTTAGAATCCACCGTCTCGACGTAAATATCGGGGTCAAACTCAGACACAAGGTCCACGAAGAAATCGGTAACGGGCTGCTCGGTGAAGAAATGGCCTGCCTCGATAAGATTAATACCAAGACCGGAGGCCTCCTCCATGAGATTATAGCCTATACGGCCTGAAACGTAGGTATCGGCTCCGGCTTCGATGGCTGCCTTAACGAAATCCTTACCGTCACCGCCAACTACGGCAACCTTTTTCACCGAGTTAAAGGCATCGGCATAGCGCACTGTATCGGCATTAATCGACTGCTTAACCAAGCACACGAACTCCTCAAGCTCGCACTCCTCGTCTACCGTTCCTATTCTGCCAAGAAGCCCCTCCCCAAAGGGCACAGCCTCGTGTACTCCTATAAGCTCGGCAAGCTGGTCGTTGACACCGCCTGACACCTTATCTGCACGGGTGTGGAACGAGAACACCGAAACTGCCGATGTGAGAAGCTTAATAACCTTTCTTGCCACGTGATTTTCCTCGGTAAGCGCAGAAAGAGGACGAAAAATCAGGGGGTGGTGCGAGATAATCAAATCAAAGTGCGAGGATATAGCATAATCAACTATCTCGTCGGTGACGTCAAGTGTAACGAGCACGCGCGAGACCTCCTGAGTACCGTCGGCACAGCACATAAGACCGTCGTTATCCCACTGCTCAGAAAGGCTCTCGGGTATTTTTTCATTAAATTTTTCGTATAATTCGTTTACTGTCATAGAAAATCTCCTCGGTGAGATAGTATTATTTATGCAAGGCTTCAAGTCTACTCTTTATCAGCTCTATAATTTCACGCTCGACGCTCCCCGACTCACCGCCAAGGCTCTTGCCGACGGCTGCGCGCTCATAGGCTCTCTGCTTCGTTTGAAGATAGCCGCGCTCTGCCTCGGAATTTATGCGCGGTATTCCCTCGCGCCCCAGCGCGTATTCGCTCTCGGAAAGCGACACGGGGGTACCCGTGTAGTGAGAACAGAGGGTTACGTAATATTTACCTGAATCGTAGGAGTAGGTCTCCGAAAGTATATCGAAGCCATTCTCATAGAGAAATCTTCGAAGATGTCCCTCTCGTGTCATAGGCTGTAAAATCAGGCGCACGCCATCTGATTTAAGATGCTCTGCCGAGCGAATTATATCGGCTATAAGCTCGCCACCCATACCGCATACTGCATAGTCGGTTGCACCGCTGTCACAAAGCGCTCTTGCACCGTCGCACAGAAAAAAATCGACCTTATCCGAAAGACCTGCCGAAGCGACGTTCTCACGAGCCTTGCTTAGCGGTCCCTCGTTTATATCGCTCGCTATTGCGTGATCAATTTTGCCCTCTTTAAGCAAAAAAATAGGCAGGTAAGCGTGGTCGGTGCCTATATCGGCAAACAGCGCTCCCTGCCTGACGAGCGACGCCGCAGATAACAGACGCGCGCGTATTCTTAAATCACTCATTTAGACGAAAGAAAGTCGTTTATCTTCTTTACAAGCTCGTCGGCATTGGTGCCGTGAACGTAACACGCGTCCTCGATAGACTCGCCTCTGGAATGAGGGCAACCGAGACAATGCATGCCTATTTCAAAGAAAAATTTAGCGCACTCGACGTCAAAGTCGAGAATATCACCTATGAGTGTATCCTTAGTAACTGTCATTGTGTTTACCTGCCTTATAATTTGTATATGTATATAATAGCATATCTTAAAGCAAAAATCAACCGAAAATTAAATATTTTAAAATGCTATTTACATTTTCTTCGGTTTATGTTAAAATATATCGGTGGATAATAAAAGCACTTGTAAATTACTTTCTGAAAAGGAAACCAAAACATGATTGTTGCTCTTGAAGAAGCAAAAAGACGACTGGTCGCGCTCGAGGACGTACTCTCGGAGCTTGGCCGTCAGCTGAGAATAGATGAAACTAAGGAAAGATGCGCTGAGCTTGAGCGCGAAACGCTCGTGGCAGATTTCTGGGACGATGCCGAACGCTCCTCAAAGAAGCTGCGCGAAATCAAGCAGATGAAGGATAAGTACGAGAGCTACGAGGCGCTTCTCTCAAAGCTCGAGGACACCTACACTCTCTGTGAGATGGCTATCGAGGCCTCCGACGAGGACTCGGTCGAGGAGGTTCTTTCCGAAACCGACTATATAGAGAGCGAGGCAGAGAGAAAGCGTATTGAGGTTCTTCTCTCGGGCCCCTATGATAGAAACAACGCCATAGTTTCATTCCACCCCGGCGCCGGCGGTACCGAGGCTCAGGACTGGGCTTCTATGCTCTACCGTATGTACACCCGTTGGGGCGAGAAGAGCGGCTTTAACGTCAAGCTTATCGACTGGCTCGACGGTGACGAGGCAGGCCTTAAGTCCGCTACCATTATGGTTGAGGGCATCAACGCATACGGCTATCTTAAGAGCGAGAACGGAGTACACAGACTCGTCAGAGTTTCCCCCTTCGACTCGTCGGGCAGACGCCATACCTCGTTTGCATCGGTTGAGGTTATGCCTGAGTTCGAGGACGACGACACTATCGTTCTTCGCGACGAGGACCTCGATATAACTGCGCACCGTTCCTCAGGCGCAGGAGGTCAGCATATCAACAAGACCGACTCGGCCATCAGAATAGTTCACAAGCCTACGGGTATCGTCGTCGGCTGTCAGACCGAGAGAAGCCAGCTTCAGAACAAGGAAACGGCTCTCAAAATGCTTAAGGCAAAGCTTATGGAAATCAAGCTACGCGAGAAGCTTGACAGAATAGAGGACATTCAGGGCAACAAGGCAAATATCGAGTGGGGCAGCCAGATACGAAGCTACGTATTTATGCCCTACACTCTCGCAAAGGACACGAGAACCGGCTACGAGGACGGCAATATCGACTCGGTTATGGACGGCGAGATAGACGGCTTTATCAACGCTTATCTCAAGCACATCTCGGTCGAGGGCGAGGAAAACAGTAAATAAAAGCAGTATCGGGGCGCAGCCGCGCCCCGATTTTTATTTTGCCCGAAACATATTACTTTTTCAGCCAGACGGTGACATTCGTTTTCCAGTCCAAGCCGACACTGCTGTAATTGCATACGGGCAGCTGCTCGCTTTTAGTTTTTATAATATAGGAGGACAAAGCTCCCTCTCTTTTCGTCTTTTCAAACGAAATATCCTCTATACAGGGAGCAGCGAGTGAGTACTCTCTGTTTTCTGCAGCGTAGACGATAGGGCCTCGCGTTATAGCAAAGCGGTCGGTAACGGTGGGGTCAAAGCTCTCGGACGGGTGATACACGAAGGGCATATCGAGCTGTAGCTTCACGATATCCCCGTTTTGCCACTCGTCCGTAAGCGTTACCCAGCTGTTTATGGGGGGCGTGTCGAGTTTTCTTTCGTTTTTGTTGATTTTATACAAGCGACACCACGAGGGAATACGCAAAGAAATCGAGAATAAAGTAGGGGTATCTGTTTCAATTTTCAGCGAAATTTCGCCATCGAACGGGTACTCCGTTTCTATCTTGATTTTAGCTCCCTTATACTCTACCGCGCCACTCTCGTAAATGGAAATGCAAACGCCCGTGTCACTCTCGGTAACACCGAGCGAGGTAGGTGCGCAAAAGCCCATCGAGCCAATAGCAGCGCAGCAACCGTAGTACGAGCCGTCGGGCAGGTACTGCTTTCCTGCCACGAGAAGTCCGCGTCGGTTGTTGATTAAGGGCGAGTAGCTATCGAATGGAAGCCCACCGTTTTTGCCGTAATTATAGTTTATAGCGCCGAGGAAAGCATTGTAAAGCGAACGCTCAATATAATCGATATAGCGCGCGTCTCTGTTGTACTCGTACATTCGCGAGAGATACTCCATAAGAGTTACTACAACGCAGGTTTCCTGCATGTGCTTTTCGCTGTATCTTACCTGATTTTTCGTTGAATTGTTGAAAATTTCGTCGTAGCAACCGACAGCCCCAACGATAGTAAGGTCAGTCTTTAGCACTCTCTCACCAAATTTCATACATGCGTCAATTAGGCGCTTGTCGTTTTTGACAGTCGCGTATTCAAGAACGCCCTCGAAGAAGGATATAGTCTCATACGCCTTGGTTTCGGGATACTGATACGGGAATATTTTGTCCTCGCTTGCAAGCTCAATAAGATTACCCTCTTTAACGCAGCCCATAGAGCTTACGTAATTTACGAAGTCGAAATATCCCTTCTCAACAGCAACGTCAATGAGGCTTGTACCGTCCGTACCGCCCGTTGAGATAACGTACTCGGCAAAATCGAGATACCTACACTCGCCGGTAATCTTATATAGCATAACGAAGGGTCTGAGAATTGAGGCGGAATTTACACCGAGCCAGAAGCTTGCCGTCTTGACTATCTCAACCTTGCCGTCCTCTTCCCTGCCTATTTTATCTACTATGTAATTGCCGTGGCGAATGAGCGTCGCCTTGACCATCTCGTACAGCGCCCTGTCCTCGCAAATATCGAGGTAGTAGATAAGGCCGTACATAACGTACTTTCTGCACCATACGTCCCAGTCCGAGAACTCGTATTTAGGAGAGTACGTGCTTATTCTACCGAGGCCGTCCTGAGCCAAAATAAGCTTTTTTACAGCATAGGTCAAGGTCCGGTAAAGCTCGGGATCGCGAGTGTATTTGTAGACCGACACTCCGCCTCGCATGAGCTTGCCAAAGTACTCTCCACGCCAGCCCTCGCTGTCGCATCCGTTATAAAAAGGCGAGATAACGCTGTCCCAGAGTGCCCTGTCCCCAAGCTGTATTTTCTCTATATAGCGCAGGGCACGGTCTATCGTGCCCGAATATTTAAATCGTGCAGTTCTGATTTTTTCCATTTTCTACCCCTGAGGTTTTATTTTTGTGGGTGGGATTTGGTTAATTTACGGTCAAAACGACCTTACCGACGTTCTTGCCCTTATAGAGAATATCGTGTGCCGCCTCTGCCTCCCTGATCGGAAGTACTGCATGGATAGTCGGCTTTACGAGGCCTGCCTCGATTTTAGGATATACGTCGCGCACTATTCCCGCAAGGATTTCTGCCTTTACCTCAGGGGCTCTTGAGCGCAGGGTACTGCCTATAATTCTGACGTTTCTGACGTAGATGTTTTTAAGGTCAATTTCGGTCTTAGTGCCTGCAAGCGCCGCAATCATAATCCAGCGCGCGCCGTGAGTGAGGTAATGTATGCACTTACCCATAATCTCACCGCCAAGACAGTCAATAGCCACGTCAACGGGGTGTCCTGCCTCAAGCTCCTCTTTGAGAACTGCCGAAATATCCTCTTTCGTCGTAACAACCACGCGGTCGGCGTTAAGATGCTTGATATTTTCCTTGATTTCGTCGGTAAGAACGGTGGTTATAACCCTAATACCGAACGCCTTTGCCATAGGTATTATTACGCTCGCAAGTCCCGATGCGCCGGCATTCATAAGAAGAGTGTTACCCTCCTTGATTTTACCCTCAATAAAGAGGTTAAGGTAGGCCGTGGCAAACGCCTCGGGAATGGCCGCAGCTTCTACCATCGAGCAGTTTTTCGGCACTGGCATGAGCATATCGTACTTAACGCTGACGTACTCGGCGTATCCGCCTCCTCCAAGAAGCGCGCATACCTTGTCACCAATTTTCCACTCCGACAGGGCGCTGACGTCCTTGCCCATCTCTATAATCTCGCCCGCAACCTCAAGTCCCATCCACTCGGGGCATCCTGCAGGCGGTGGATAGTCACCCTCTCTTTGCATAAGGTCTGCGCGGTTGAGAGCCGCAGCCTCTATCTTAACGAGCACCTCGTCATCCTTTACAGTAGGATTTGGCACCTCGTCCCATCTAAGACTTTTATCATCATTTATAAGTATTGCCTTCATTTTATTTACCTCAATTCATAGTATATGTAAATATTAGTTTGCTTTTCAGCCTTTTTGTTAAATTTGCGTCTTAAAAACACGTCTCGCTCTTATAAGTGATAGACAAAAACATAACGTGCTAAAAGCCTTGCGTATCAGTCTCATATTTTGTTTGTACTTTCAAATTCAGCCGTTATATTAGTCAAAAAGGTCACACTTCTTATAGTCAATATCCATACCGCACGCGGCAAGCACCAGCTTCTGCAGGGTGTATTCATATTCGAGGGTATAGGGGTTTTCCTTCTCGCCTCTGACAAAGGCGGCAAAGTCGAGCATCATTTCGTAATATCTTTCGAGTATAGAGTTCTGCTCTACCCTCATTTTCTCGGATTTTTCAGCGTAGGTAGCTGCATTTTTGATATCCGTCACCCTTGCAATTGTGGGGGCCTCAAGACGTCTGACTTCAATAGTCTTATCCGAGCCGCATATTACTACCTGCCGTCTGCCGTAGCCGTTTACCTCGACTGCGCTAGCCCTTACGAACGACACTCCCTTGTCGTATTCAAAAACCGCTGCGCACTCGTCGGGGTAATCAAGTCCGTCAAGGCCTGTGTTTTTATTCAGGGGAATTATGCGGTTTGGGATACCTTGAAAAAGCAAAATCATATCAACCATGTGACAGCCGAGATACAGCATATCGCCACCCGGCAGGTGTGACATCCACTCGCGCTTATCCCTCGGGTGACGCGTATTCATAAAGGCGTCCATGTGGTAAATCTCACCAAGGTGACCAAGCCTCTTTTCCTCAAGGGCGTATTTTATTATAGCGTTGTAACGGAACATATATCCCATCTGAAAGACGAGATTTTTCTCTTTTACGGTGCGAAGAAGCTTTTTAAAGGCTTCGATATCCACCCCTGCTGCCTTATCCATATGTATGTGCCAGCCACGGTCGGCGCACTTCTGCGCGTATTTTACAAGGTCAAGGTCGTGCGCCTCTACCATAACGGCGTCAACCCCATCTAGCTTAAACATTTCTTCCTCTGTGAGCCACTTAAGGCCCTTGTAGGCGTCGAAGTGTCCGCATTCCTCACGCATTTTTTCATTCGGCTCGCACACGCCGAGTATCTCGAATACGTCAGGGTACTCCTTGATAGCGTCGAGATACTGCGGGCTGTGGTCGTGGCCTATTCCGTAGTGAACTATTCTTATTTTCTTCATTTTCCAGCCTCTGAATTTGGTTTATTTTTTAGGTTTTCTCGCGAATTTCTTAACACGCCCATACACTTAGCACTCGGTCCAGTCGAACTGAACGCCAACGGGAAAATTCTTGTCAAAGGCAAGACGGGAGAATACCTCTTCTGCCTCTTCGGGCTTGTGGAGCTCGGATATAACAAAAGAGTAATCAAGACGCCCCGTGCCGAGAAGCTTGAGTATCGTCCTCATATCGTCAGCGTCGGTGTAGTTGCCAGGGCGCGACTGAAGGTCGGGGCGAGCGTTGGTGTGCGCTCCGACTAGAGTTATGCCGGGAAAATGCACCTTACGGTAGTAATCAACCGTGAAGTCGGAGCTTCTCGTACAGCCAAGAAGCGAAACTCTGCCAAAGCGCGCCATACAGTCGAGAGCCTGATTAAGCGCCTGACCTATGCCCGTCACCTCTATGGCAATCTTTGCTCCTCCTCCCGTCAGCGCCTTTACTTTATCGGCAAGAGCCCAGTCGGTTGAGTCAAACACGAAATCCGCGCCCATCTTCAGCGCCATATCGCGCTTTTCTTTAACAGGGTCCACCGCAATAACAGGGACAAGGCCCGAGGCCTTTGCTATCTGCACAGCGTACAGACCGAGAATACCCAAGCCGAAAACTATACACGACTCGCCTATCTCGGGCGCGCACTTGCGAAGTCCACCGAGCGAAAACGTTGATATAAAGCTTGCCGCAACCTCTCTCATTGGTATATTATCGTATTCGATTTTCACGACGTTCTTTTCCTTAAATACGTTGTAGGACTGGTGCTTCGACCACATTCCGACTACTCTGTCACCTACCTTGACAGACTTTACGTCCTCACCTACTGCCTCGACTATACCTGCCGAGCAGTAGCCGACAGCCCTCGGAAAGACGGGGATATTCGACGTAGGATATGAGTTGGGGCTTATATTAAGCTCACCGACAAGGTTTGCACGCTCTGTGCCTGCGCTAATTGTGGAGTATGAGGTTTTGACGAGCACCTCGTCACTCCGGAGCTCTGCAAGTTCCCCCTCAACAAGCTCTGCCTTGTTCGGTGCTGTGAATATTATTTTCTTGATTTTCATGCTCTTTTTCCTTTACTGGTGGTATATTTTATTTTTATACTTGTTCTCGTTTTACCTTATACATTTATTATATAATCACACCTCGTTAATAGCAAGGGATTATTCTATTAAAAAAGGATACTATTCTCTGTTTTATTGCTCTAAAATACTAAAAAACATTGACAATAGGATACTATAATGGTATACTAAAGAAAAAAAGGGAGGGTAGTAGCGTGGAAATACCCTACATCAACTTTCTAAACTGTATAGACTACCGTTTTTTAAACAGGCGAGGTGAGGGAAGCCTCGTTTATTTCCGTCACCCCTGCATAGGACTGCTCGTTGAAGGCGAGGCAGAATTTTTCTACGAGGGAAAAAGGCTCAGGGCTAAGGCGGGTGACGTAATTTACATAGCAAAGAGCACACGTTACTATTCAGTGTGGTATGGCGAGCCCGATATTCACTTTTATTCTCTCAATTACAGCTTCTCGAAGTCCTCTGAATACGACGAATATCCCTTTCAGATTGTAAGTGGCGTAGATATTACGGATATATGCAAGGCGGCTGAACGCTTCGAAACAGAGCCTATGCGCACACTTGGAGCGCTTTACACGTTCCTTTCAAATCTATATCCTGAAATGAAAAAGGGGTACATCAGCCGCGACACCGAGGCGATAATACCCGCAATCAAGCATGTAGACAATAATTTTGCATCTAAAATTTCGGTAGGAGAGCTCGCCTCGCTCTGCAATCTGTCCGAGTCGCATTTCTACTCTAAATTCAAAAGTGCTATGGGCTGTACGCCGGTAGAGTACAAAAACAGACTGATAATTCAAAAGGCCCTCGAGCTTCTCACAAGCACGAAAAAGAGTATTGAGGAAATAAGCTTTGAGCTTGGCTTTTCATACCCCTCGTATTTCAGAAGAATGTTTAAGGCGGCAACCGGAGAGAGTCCAAGAAATATACGGCGCGATACGCGCCTATAAAATACAAAAGCGTTCAGCGTGATGCTTGGTTGGCAGTATCACACTAAACGCTTTTTATAATTTTTTCGGTTCTATGCTATATTCGAAAATATTTCATAAGCAAAAACGCCTTGCTTGAGACAGAAGATGTGAATTTTGCTCGGCGACTTATTTTTTCGCATCTGTTTTATAGAACGTGCGATAGAATTTCACCCACTGAATTAACGATAATCTCAGCGCCTGCCCGACCTAGCTCATCGCGCGAGCGAAAACCCCAGCTGACAGCGATATTTTTTAAGACGCCTGCCGCCTTACCCGTCATAACGTCAACCTCGGAGTCACCGATATAGGCGCACTCGTCGGGCGAAAAGTTAAGGCGAGAGAGAATATCGTATACGCCGTCGGGTGAGGGCTTCAGGGGCATAGTATCGGTTGCGCCGCGGACTATACTGAATTTATCACCAAAGAAACGGGAAATGGCGGAGCGTGTCGCAAAATCGGGCTTGTTTGAGAAAACAGCAAGGGCGATGCCCCTTTCTCTCAGTGTGTCAATAAGCTCGTCTATGCCGGCGTACTTTTCGGTTAAATAGAATGGATTTTCATCATACGCCGCGTTATAGTCGCAAAACACCTTTCGGAATATATTTTCGTCCTCGATACCACACTCGCTAAGGGCGCGAGAAATCAGACGTCTTGCACCGTTTCCTACATATTTTTGACACGCCTCCCTCGTTATTGGGGAAATACCGTTTTTTTTGAGCGCTGCGCCAAGATAATAATTTATCGTATCTAGGGTATTAAGCAGCGTACCGTCAAGGTCAAATATACAGCACCTTATCATTTCTTTTTCCTTTTTGGAGCTTCGAGTAATTAAACGTTTTTATGTTGCGGGGCTTTATAATATCGTGCCCCAAAATTATTCCCTCAGGGCGAAAATCAGAGCACTCCGTCCTTAAATTTCTCAATAATTGCCTCCAGCCTTGCAGCGTCAAGACGCTTTTTGTCACACTTTATGGCTAGCGTCAGGTTCTCTGCTTTGAAAATCTCACACGCTGCCGAGTGCACATCTTTTGGCGTTACGGAATTATAAAGTGCGACACTTTCATCGACGCTCTTATATTCTGCGCCCATAATATGACAGTCGTAGGCAAAATTAAAGTTAAGCTCACGCGCATCGTCATATAGCAAATACGCGCTGTCGGTGAAGCGTGTTTTCACGCACTCCTGTTCGGTAGGCTCACGCTTCTTTAGGTCCGACAAAATTTTAAGGGTTATCTCTACTGCCTCGTAAAGAGAGCCTCCTCTGACCTCAAAGTTAAAGGCGAAGCTTCCTATATTCTTGTATTTCTCGACACTTCCCGCAATATCGTAAAATAGGCCTCTTTTCTCGCTCATTTCAATAAAGAAGCGAGAGGAATATCCTCCAAGTAGCATCTCGTAAAGTACGTCGTCGGTGCATGGGGCTATACGGGACATGTCCATGTCAAAGCTAAAGCGAAGCATGGTAAAATCTGCGTTTTTGACGTACAAATTTTTCTCTCTTTTATTGAATTTATCTGACACGGGTGCGACGTTGTCGTGAATTTCACCCGAGAAAAGCTCTGCCTCACCGAGCAGCCTCTTAAGGTAATCGAGGTCCTCGTCGGTTGGCGCACCGGTCACATAAACGAATATGTTTTCGGGTGAGAATACGCGCCTTCTGTACTTTTCAAGCCTTGATGCGTTAATCTGCGATACGCTTCCGAGAGTACCGAGTATGGTGCGCGAAAGAGAGGTGCCCTCGTGTACTATTGTCGCGCTAAAGGTTGAAAGCGAGGTTCTGTCGTCGCTCTCGCGTATCTCGGCCTTTATCCTTGACTTCTCTGCTTCGACCTCGGAGCGTGGGAGCCTGATAGGAGAAAGAACCTTTGAGATAATATCAGCGGCGAGCTTAAAGCTCGCAGTGACACCGGAGGTATAAAACTGTATCATTTCGCTGTAGGTCGATGCGCCAAACTCTACTCCGTATCTGTCAAGAAGTGAATAAAGCTCTCCGCCCATCTCGTAGTTTACGTTTCTGTATACGGCATGCTCAAGAAAATGGGTTATTCCGTTTTCCGAGGCGCTCTCGTACATACAGCCTGCCTTGACGAAAAGAGATATATAGAAGCTGTGAAGCGCAGGATTTGTGTAGCTGTATATTTTTATGCCGTTTTTGGCTACCGTTGTCTTTTCTCTTTCCATATATCTCCTCTCTGCCACACGGCGTATCATTTTGCCCCTTTGGGCGTATTTTCGGGGGTTGCCCGCTCTCTTTGTGCGTGTTTTAGGGCTTTAGCCCATATCCGTGTTAAGTTTTTCGCCTTTTTTAAATTTTCTTAAGCTTTGCAAAGGTTGCCATCAGCTTCTTTGTGCCCGCCTTGTCGAAGTTCACCTCGTACAAAACGTCACCGCCCATATCACGTGCCGAAGCGATTACTCCCTCACCGAACATAGCATGAGAAATTCTGGTTCCGGGAGCAAATTTTTCTACTCCGTAGCCGCTCGCGCCCTGCTTTTTCTGGGGAGTGGGTCTTTGCGATATATTAACGTCGCGACGCATTTCGCTGAGGTTATAGCCGCTGGCACGCTCGCGCTGCCACGGACGGTCGGGTGCTCCTGTCATACGCGGGGGTGCCATTCTCGGCTTGTCCTCGTCTATAAGACTCTCGGGTATCTCGTCCTTTGCAAATCTTGAAAGCTTGTTGTAGGCAGTTTTGCCGTACATCATTCGTTCCTTTGCATAGGTGATGTATAATTTTTCCTTTGCACGAGTTATAGCAACGTAGGCAAGGCGCCTTTCCTCGCTCATCTCCGACGGCTCACCGATGTTCTGCTGTGAGGGGAAAATTCCGTCCTCCATACCGGCTATAAATACTACGGGAAACTCAAGTCCTTTGGCAGCGTGTATAGTCATAAGAACTACTGCATCTGCTGTCTCGTCGTACCTGTCAACGTCGCTGATAAGCGAGATTTCCTCAAGAAATCCCATAGCCGTCGGCTCGATATCCTCGTCCAAGCATCTCTTTTCGTATTCGGCCGCACCGTTTATAAGCTCGGTTACGTTTTCGATTTTGCCCTGTCCCTCAAAGCCCTCCGAGACAAGAGAGGCCTTGTATCCGCTTGCCTCAAAAACCTCGGTGAGTATCTCCGAGGGAAGCGTCTTTTCTTCCTTTATTTTATTTATCATAGAGGTGAAGGCCGTGAGCTTGTCAGAACTCTTAAGCAGCGCCGTATAGCTCTCCGAACGCTCCATAACAGCGAACATTGAAAGTCCCTCGTGCTGTGCTATCTCCTCTATTGCCGCCGCTGTTGCCGAGCCTATTTTTCGCTTTGGCTCGTTCATTATACGCTTTAAGCGAAGATTATCGCTCGGGGTGGTTATAACGGTAAGATATGCGACCATATCCTTAATTTCCTTGCGGTCGTAGAAGCGCATATCTCCTATAACCTTATAGGGAATACCGCTTTTCGCAAAGGTAGTCTGGAGCGCACGTCCGAGTGCGTTGGTGCGATAAAGAACTGCAAAATCCGAATACTTCTTACCGCCAAGTCGTACCCCTGTCGATATTTTATCAAGGATATATCTGCCCTCACCCTCGGCATTTTCAGCGGCTCTGAGCGTTATTTTTTCACCGCTTCCTGCCGAGCACCAAAGGCTCTTTGCGTGACGGTCGGTATTGTGCGAAATCACAGCGTTTGCCGCATCGAGTATATTAGAGGTCGAACGGTAATTCTGCTCGAGCTTGATAACCGTCGCGCTCGGATAGGTCTTATCAAAGTTCAAAATGTTCTCAATAGTCGCTCCGCGGAACCTGTATATGCTCTGGTCGTCGTCGCCGACTACCATTATATTCTCGTGCTTATCAGAAAGTATTTTCGTAAGCACGAACTGTGCGTAGTTTGTGTCCTGATACTCGTCAACAAGAACGTGCATAAACTTCTCCTGATAATAATCTCTGACGCCCTTGTTAGCCTCAAGAAGCTCGACGCATTTCATAATAATATCGTCGAAATCCACAGCGTTATGCTCTTTCATACGCTTCTCGTAATAGCGGTATATCTCGATAATCTTCTTGCCTCTCGGGTCATATCCGACATCCATCTCGTCAGGGCCCTTGAGCTCATCCTTGGCCCTGCTGATAGCGTCAGCCACGGCGCGTGGCGCGAGAGTTTTCTCATCGTACCCAAGCGACTTTATAATATCGCTTATCATACGCTTTTTGTCGTCGGTGTCGTAGATGGAAAATCCCTCGCGAAGACCCACAAGCTCACCGTGCTTGCGTAAAATACGCATACAAACAGAATGGAAGGTTCCGGCCCACACCGACGACGCAATATCCTTGTCATCAAACGTAGACAAAAGTCTATCCTTAATCTCGCCTGCGGCCTTGTTTGTAAAGGTTATCGCAAGCACTCGCCATGGGGGTGTCGAAGCGGTTATGAACTGAGGCAAAATCTCCGAAATCTCCTCACGCGAGAAGCTCTCGGCCGTCTCAAGCGCGCGCACGGCCTCGGGCGTTATACCGTCTGGCACAAAATCCGAAAAATACGCGTCACCGTACTTGATAAGATAGGCTATTCGGTTGACCAAAACCGTGGTTTTTCCACTTCCCGCACCCGCAAGAACAAGCAAAGGTCCGCGCGTGGTGAATACGGCGCGACGCTGCTCGGGATTTAAGCGCTCACCGTATACCTTATCAAATAAATTTTGTTTCGCATTTAAATACTTGTCTTCTAAAGTTCCAGACAAATGCTTTTGAATTTTACCCCCATCTTTAGAAGCCGCTTTTTCTTTTTTTATCGCTTCTCTGTCGTGATGCCAACTAGATTCTTCTCGTGAGGGAGCATATTCAGGAACTCTACTAATCACTTTTTCTTCCTGTTCTTTTTCGTTAGAATGGAAGTTTTCTTTTCTATAATTGTTGAGGATATTACTTTTATATTTATATGCTAATGGTGTCTTATAATCTTTCTGTATTATGCATTTATTATCTACAATTGCTAAATCCGATAAAAAGCCGTCCCTTTCACGATACAGTTCGCCTTCTTGTTCATATTGCAAAAGCCCCCACCTTTCCACATGTTCCATGGCAACAATTGGCTCCGGCGAGAAATATTCTACACTCTTTTTGAGATCATTGCTTATGAAAAAAACTGATATTGGACTTACATATTTTGATAATTTGTCATAAGTTTCACGGGCATATTCGCGTGATTTCTTTTTATTAGAAACAACTTGAATATATGCACACGCATTCTCTTTTTTGCAAACTAAATCTATGATTTGATTGTCGAAATTTTCTAAAACAACTTCTTCTTCAACAAAAAAACCATCATTTTCAAATTTGCATTTTAGTGCATCTCTAAACGACATACTTTGTTCGTCATGAAAACCATCATAAATAGAATACAAACATTTTTCATTAGCTTCTACATGACGAAAATAAGGACCCTTATCCCCATTCCGAGACTTTCTAATGTATTGCGCTTTTTGCTTGCATAACGAACAAAATATATCTTCGCAACCATTATTAAATGATTGTAATTTTAGATCGAGAAACCGATCGACACTAATATTTTTCCCGGAAACGAGTGCGTGTTTCATTAAGAATATCCTTTCTTGAAGTAATCGTTCGTAAAAAATACTAAAAAGCGCAAGGCCAACTTAAAATGTTTTTTAGAAAAAACGACACCGACGCCCGACTAAGCCGCGTGGACAAATTGTATTTTCCCGACAAATAAGCAAAAGCTTTGATAGCTCCGCGCTTAGTTTTCCACAAAACGATATGTTGAAAGTGTGGAAAACTTTTTGTCGAAAAAGGCGAGATTTCGCCGAACTACTCTAAACACGGTGGTAGTTATCCACATTTTATCGAGTTTTACCCAAAATGAATGTGGAAATCATACGGCTTTTTCCAAAAGTATCCTTTTCCGTTATTTCTGTCAAAAGTCACTTAAATACAAGCCCTTGAACTTTTTGGACTTTTTGGTTTCTGCCGATATTTTTGTAGCCTTATTCGTTCGTAAATAGTACGATGTTTTTATCACTTGTACGTTTATTTTAGCCGTTTTTATTTACTTTTGCCCTTTTGCTTGCCTTTTTTTGATTTGCGCCACTCGAGAGCCTGTCGGCCTCTTTTCTTATCCTCAGAGCATCGGAGCCGAAGACTCTGTCGAGCTTTTTCGACCGTCCCGAGAGTCCCATTCTGCCACCGCTCCTCGTGGACTTCGCTCCGTCATTAAAGCCTGCGTGAGCGCCAAATATGATTTTATTCTCTTTTTGCAAAGATTTATTTGCATTAGAGCGATTAGAGCCCTGTTTTTTTGACTTGCCAATGGACTTGTCTGTTGCATCTTGACGGGTGACGAATTTCGTTGCCACACCATTCGCAGACTTTGAGCCGTTCTTGGTGCTAGTCGTACCGTTCGCAAACTTCGAGCCGTTCTTAGTGCTAGTCGTACCATTCGCAAACTTCGAGCCGTTCTTGGTAGTAGCCGTGCCGCGCGCGGACCTTGTGCCATTCTTACCCCGAGATTCAGGGTGCCACTGTGTACCCTTACCAAAGGCAGGACGGACAAGACAGTCGGGTCCGAGGCCTATAAGGTCCTCTCTTCCTGCTATCCTCAGCGCCTCTCTGACGAGATTTGCGTTCTCGGGCTTGGAATATTGAAGAAGAGCTCTCTGAAGTTTCTTTTCGTTGTAATCGGTGGTTACGTACACGGTCTTGCCAGTCATTGGGTGAATGCCCGTGTAGTACATAACGGTTGATATTGTGCCTGGGGTGGGATAAAAATCCTGGACCTGCTCCGGCATATATCCCCATTTCTTTAGCCAAAGGGCCATCTCTACCGCATCGTTCATCGTCGCACCGGGATGGCTCGACATAAGATACGGCACGAGATACTGCTCAAGCCCTGCTTCCTTGCAGAGCGAAAAATACTTACTCCTGAAGCGCTCGTATACCTCTATCGGAGGCTTGCCCATCATGGCGAGAGCCGAGTTCGAGCAATGCTCGGGGGCAACCTTAAGCTGTCCCGAGACGTGTCTTGTAACGAGCTGACGGAAGAAGCTGTCGTCCTTGTCATAGCTAAGATAATCAAAGCGTATACCCGAGCGCACGAAAACCTTCTTAATTTTGGGCAATGCTTCAATCTCGGAGAGCATATTTGCATACTCGGTGTGGTCCACCTTCAAATTCTTGCAGGGAGTAGGCGAGAGGCACTTGCGAGTGGGACAAACTCCGTCCTTCTTCTGCTTATCACACGACGGATAACGGAAATTGGCCGTAGGGCCTCCGACGTCGTTTATATAGCCCTTGAAATCGGGCATCTCGGTAATAATCTTCGCCTCGGCTACAACGCTCTCGACACTTCGAGAGCGAACCTCACGTCCCTGATGGAAAGCAATTGCACAGAAGTTACAGGCTCCAAAGCATCCTCTGTTGTGAGTTATCGAGAATTTAACCTCGTTTATAGCGGGAACACCGCCCTCGCTCTCATAGTCCGGGTGGTAGTCGCGCGCATACGGAAGAGCGTAGACCTCGTCGAGCTCCTCACGTTCAAGAGGCGGCATAGGGGGATTTTGGACGAGTATTTTGTCACCGTAGCTCTCTACCACGGCGCGTCCGTTCACCGAGTCGGTGTTCTTATACTGCACTGCAAAGGCCTTGGCATAGGCCGACTTGTCGGTCTTTAAGGTGTCGTAATCACCGACCGAGATAAAATCAAAGTGCGGCTTCTCGTCAGACTTTGCAAGATAAACCGTACCTCGTACGTCACGAATTTTGCGCACGGGTACGCCCTTATCAAGAAGCGCTGCTATTCTCTTTATAATATTTTCGCCCATTCCGTAGGTGAGAATGTCGGCTCTCGAGTCAACGAGGATACTGCGCCTCACCCTGTCGTCCCAATAATCGTAGTGAGCAAACCTGCGAAGCGAGGCCTCAAGTCCACCGACGATAATCGGCACGTCACCGTAAGCCTCGCGTATTCTGTTGCAGTATACGATAAGAGCTCTGTCAGGGCGCGCGCCCATCTTACCGCCCGCGCTGTAATAATCGTAGGTGCGCTTCTTTTTTGACACCGTATAGTGCGCAACCATAGAATCTATGTTTCCGCTAGATACCAAAAAGCCAAGACGGGGTCTGCCGAAGCGCTTGAAATCCTCACAGCTCTTGTAATCGGGCTGCGCAAGAACCGCCACACGAAAGCCCTCGTTCTCGAGAACGCGCGTAATGATAGAAGCGCCGAAGGACGGGTGATCCACGTAGGCATCACCCGTCACGTAAACGAAATCAATCTCAGCCCATCGCCTCTGACGTACGTCCTCGAGGGTGACGGGTAAAAAATCGCGTCTGTCTCTCATATCAGATAACGAAGCTGTCGAGCTCTACCTCGCTCTGCTCTCCGTTTTGCATATTTCTAAGCTGAGCCTTTCCGGACTCAAGCTCCGACTCGCCGATAATAAGCGTGTACTCTGCCGATATCTTGTTAGCGTATTTCATCTGCGCCTTAAGACTTCTGCCTACGACGTCGCATTCGGCAAATACGCCCTCTCTTCTGAGTCTTTCGGCTATCTCAAGGCCCTTTATCATAGCGCCCTCGCCCATAGCTGCGATATAAACCTTCGGTGTTTTGGTCTCTATCTTATCAACACCCGCCTCGCGCATAGCCATAATAAGTCTTGTGATACCCATAGCGAAGCCTATGCCCGAAAGCTCAGGGCCGCCAAGAGAGGCAACGAGGCCGTCGTATCTACCGCCTCCGCACACGGTGGACTGAGCGCCTATACCGTCTGCTATAAACTCAAAGACGGTACCCGTGTAGTAATCAAGACCACGCACGATGCTCGAGTCAACCACATAGTCTATCTTCATAGCGTCGAGTGCGTTTTTCAGAAGATTAAAGCTTCTCTCACAGCTCGGGCAAAGATGCTCGGTCGTCTTCGGAGCAAGCTCAGCGCCCTCGCGACAGTCGGGATTTTTGCAGTCGAGAAGTCTGAGGGGGTTTTTTTCAAGTCTGGTTTTACAGGTGTCGCAAAGCTTGTCTCGACGAGATGAAAAATGCTCGACGAGTGAAGCTCTGTAAGCGGGTCTGCACTCCTTACAGCCTATCGAGTTTATATGAAGCTTTACGTTCTTTAAGCCGAGTCTGCGGAGCACCGAGCTTGCAAGCGCAATAGCCGTAGCATCGGAAGCGGGGCTCGTAGAGCCGAACATCTCGGTACCGAACTGATAGAACTCACGGCTTCTGCCTGCCTGGGGCTTCTCGTGTCGGAAGCAGGAAATGATGTAATAGTATTTGAGGGGCATCGGGTCGGAGCATTTTCCGTTCTCAATTATAGCTCTGGCAACCGAGGCCGTTCCCTCGGGGCGAAGAGATATAGACCTGTCCTCGTCTCTGTCGGCAAAGGTGTACATCTCCTTTTGCACAACGTCGGTGGTATCGCCTACGCCTCTGACGAAAAGCTCGGTATTCTCAAAGGTGGGAGTGCGTATCTCGCCATAGCCGTACTTCTCGGCCTCCTCACGCATAATGCCCTCTATATATCTCCAAAGCGGAGTTTCAGAGGGGAGTATATCCATCGTTCCTTTAATTCTCTGTATCATTTTATATCTCCTGTTTAATTATTATCGTTTGATTTTGAGACGTCGCCGTAGGCAAGCTCCATAAGGTATGAGAGCCTATCCGTGTCGCCTATCCACTCGAGCATACCAACCACGGCCTCAAAGCCCGTCGCGGCACGGTAATCAGCAGCCGACGCGTGCTTAGGCTTGTTCAGATGGGTCGAGTTCAAGGCCCTTTTGTAAGTAGCGTGCTCGTCCTCCGAAAGATGAGGCTCTATTCTTCGCATAACACTCGCCTGCGCCTCGGCCGTGACGTAGTCAAGCGCGGCAGCGTTAAGCTCGCCCGACTTACAAAGTCCGCCCTTTACAAGCATTTTTCTGATATATAAGGAATGCACAGCGTCCCCGACGTATGAAAGCGCCATCACGCTCGGCAGACTTGCTCCTATTATTTTGTCGTGCATAAGACCTCCGTTTTTCGCGGGACAATGCGCCCTCATGAAAATATTTCGCTTATTTTATTCTATCACAAAAGCCCTATAAAATCAATAGATATCTATAATAATATTTTAAAGAAAATTTGGCAAATCCCTTGATTTTAAGTCTTTTCGTATGGTATAATTATTTAAGAGTAGGATTTTTAATATGGATAGCTATACTTACATCAAGGAAAATCTCGAGAGCGTTTTGTCCGAGATTTCCGATTACGAACGTAAATACGGCCGCAAAATCACTCTGGTCTCAGTAACCAAGAGCGGTACCGACGACGAGCTTTCTGCGCTTGTCCGCTACGGCGCCGAAAATATAGGCGAAAACAGACCCGGTGAGCTTCGCCGCCGCGCAGAGCTTCTGTTGGCAGAGGGACTTTCGCCCTCGCTTCACGAGATAGGAAATCTGCAAAGAAACAAAGTTAAATACATCATAGACAGGGTATCGCTCATACACTCTCTTGACTCTATATCACTCGCTGAGGAAATCGAGAGACAGGCTAAAAAAATCGACCGCACCGTCCCCGTACTTATCGAGATTAACTCGGGACGGGAGGAGAACAAGGGCGGTGTTATGCCCGAGTGCGCAGAGGAGTTTTATCTAGCGCTCAAGAGCTTCCCTCACCTTTTGGTGTCGGGACTTATGACGATGGGCCCCGTGTGTGAAAAACCCGAGGATTCAAGGAAATATTTTCGCCTGACGCGAGAGATTTTCGAGGATATTGGAAAAAGGCACGGCTGGTATGGCGACGGTATTCTCTCTATGGGAATGAGCGACAGCTATCGCGTAGCTATCGAGGAGGGCTCAACCCTCGTGCGTATAGGTCGCAGGCTGTTCGTTAAGTAATTTCAGACGGCGCTACAACACTACGAAAAGAAAATAATTTATGTAAAAATAAGGAGATAGAAATGGGAGTTTTCGAATCATTTGCAGAAAAAATCAAGAAGGTTGGCAAAAAAACCGAGGAGACCGAGCTTACCTTCAAGCCCTACGAGGAGCCCTCTGTCAAGAGCGAGCCCGCTATGGATGAGGTGTACGAGGAGAGCGTACAGAAAAAGTCCTCTGCCGCTATGGTAGCAAACAGCGACCAAGACAGCAATATTGAATTCAAGATAGTTCGCCCCGCAGACTTTTCCGAGGTCAGTGACATTGCGGATTACCTCATCAGAGGTTGCACCGTCGTTCTCAACACCGAGGTTCTTGAGATGAACGATATTATTAGAATGCTCGACTTCCTCAACGGCGTTACCTACACCACCGGTGGCGAAATCAAGAACATCAACAACACCACCTTTATAATCACCCCTCACAACGTTGACGTTTCCGACGACGAGTGATTATCATCCAATAAGGACATCAAGGGATCAGCGCTTATACGCCGATCCCTATAAAACTATTATAAGACAGGATTAATTTAGTGGAAACTGTACTATTCATAATAGCAAAAACTATTTCTATAATTCTTGATATAGCTTATTTCGGCATACTCGCGCGTATGCTTATGCCTCTTTTTATGGACGTTGAGGAAAGTAAACTGTACGCTATCGCGGTAGCCGTAACCGAGCCCTTTGTGGCGCCCGTTCGCTTTGTGATGTATAAGCTCAATATAGGCCAAAGCTCACCTGTAGACTGGTCGTTTTTCGTCGCATCTCTCGTGATTTATCTGTTGCAGATACTTCTGCCCGCTATATAGCGATTTTAGACGACTCAAGAAATAAGGAATTTGATATGAAACTGTTTATAAAAAAGAAAAACAGCGAGTACCTGATGTATTCGCTCACCATAGCGCTTGGTATACTTTTAGACAGAATAAGCAAGCTATTAGCTGTTGAATTTCTCAAAAAAATCGACACGCTCCCCCTCATAGAGAATGTTTTTCACTTTACCTACGTTGAAAACAGGGGTGCGGCGTTCGGCATGATGTCAGACCAAAGATGGCTCTTTATCGTAGCGTCGACGGTTGCTATTATAGGCTTCTCGCTCTATTTGTACCTCGGTCACGCGGACAGCTCTCTGTTCGGATTTGCGATAGCGCTCGTAATATCGGGCGGTATAGGAAATATGATAGACAGGCTCTCTCTTGGGTACGTCGTGGACTTCATTCACTGCAAGTTCGTAAAGTACCCCGTATTCAGTGATTTTGGCATTGTATGGCGCGAGTTCCCGGTCTTTAATATAGCTGACTCGTTCGTGTGCGTCGGAGCGGGACTTCTCATCTTCGTTCTGATACGCGAATTTATCAAGGAAAGCAAAAACGCAAAGAAAAGCGGCTCTAAATAAGATTTTGCGAGGCAAAAAGAGTGAGAATAGAGGTTGAATTTAAGGAAAGTGAGAGGCTTGACTCCTATATTGCCGAGCAAACCGAGCTTTCAAGAAGCACCGTAGCAAAGCTTATCGACTCGGGTCAAATAACCGTAAACGGCACACCCGTGCAAAAAAAATACACACCTCGCGAGGGCGATATAATAGAGATAACCATGCCCGAAATCAAGGAGGCAGAGGCCACAGCCGAGAATATACCGCTTGAGGTCGTATACGAGGACGAGTATATAATCGTTATCAATAAACCGAAAGGAATGGTGGTACACCCTGCTCCCGGCAACTATTCGGGAACGCTTGTTAACGCCCTGCTCTATCACTGCAAGGACAGTCTATCGGGCATCGGCGGCGTTATGCGTCCGGGCATCGTACACAGAATAGACAAGGACACCTCGGGACTTCTCGTAGTAGCGAAATGCGATGAGGCGCACGCGGCACTCTCGGAAGAAATGAAGCACCACGGCATAGAAAGGGAGTATCACGCTCTCGTGTCCGGTGGATTTCGCGAGGATACAGGCACGGTAGACTATCCTATCGGCAGAAATCCAAAGGACAGAAAGAAGATGGCAGTAGTGCTGTCGGGTGGCACGGCAAGAGAGGCGAGAACGCACTATACGGTTCTCGAGCGCTTTGGCGCTGTAAGCTATCTTTCCTTAAGGCTTGAAACCGGCAGAACACACCAAATCAGAGTGCATATGTCATACACCGGCCACCCGCTTCTCGGTGACGAGGTCTACGGCGGCGGCAAAACCAAATTCGAGCAAAGGCACAACGGACTTTTCGCAGGACAGGCTCTCCACGCAAAGAAGCTCTCCTTAACCCACCCCAAAACACGCGAAAGAATGATGTTTGAGTGTCCTCTCCCTAAGGAATTTTCCTCAGCTCTTGAAATTTTGCGCTCAGAATACGAGAAATAACAAGAGCAATTACGAAGCAATTTTTACGCATTTTGTAATTTTAAGCTACCAAAATAAAAAACGGCCCCCGAAATGCTATTGATTTAGCACTCGGGAGAGCCGTTTTTATTTTTTTAGTTTTATCAGTACGAAGCTTGTTTATTAAAGCACCTTAGAAAGAAAGTCCTTAAGTCTTGGGTGCTGGGGATTATCGAACACCTCGGCGGGAGTTCCCTCCTCTTTTATTACGCCCTCATCGATAAAGAGGATTCTGTCTGCGGCCTCACGCGCAAAGCCCATCTCGTGAGTAACGATAACCATCGTCATACCCTCATCGGCAAGCGAACGCATAAGGTCGAGAACCTCGCCTACCATCTCGGGATCGAGCGCTGAGGTTGGCTCGTCAAAGAGAATTACCTTGGGGTCCATAGCGAGCGCTCTGACTATCGCAATTCTCTGCTTCTGTCCACCCGAGAGTGTCGAGGGGTAGACGTTAGCCTTCTCCTCGAGACCTATACGGCGAAGAAGCGCGTAGGCCTTTTCTTCTGCGTCCTTTTTGATTTGCGCAAGGCCCTTACGGTCAAATCTCGAAATCTTCTTCTTTGCTACCGTTATAGGCGCGAGGGTGATGTTCTCAAGCACCGTAAGGTTATTAAAGAGATTGAACTGCTGAAAAACCATTCCAATCTTCTGTCTATGTACGTTGATATCAACCTTCATATCCGCAAGGTTCTCGCCATCAAAAATAATGGTTCCTGCGCTCGGGTCCTCCATACAGTTTATGCAACGAAGGAACGTGGACTTTCCGCAGCCCGAGGGACCTATAATAGCGATCTGCTCACCGTCGATGATATCAAGATCTATGCCGTGGAGAACCTCGAGGTTTCCAAACTGCTTCTTAAGGCCTCTTATAGAAAGCACGACGTCGTTTAAAGCCATTTCTTTTTCCATATTATTTCTCACTCTTCTTCAGTTTTGTCTCCAAGGCTCTGACACCTGCGGAAATGAGCAGCACCATAACAAGATAAGTCAGTGCGAGCATAAGGTAGGGCACCGTGTAGTTGTAGGTGGGGTCACCGAGCTGCTTGAAGGACTTATAAAGGTCGGTTACTGCGATAAAGCTTACTACCGACGTTTCCTTGATGAGAACTATAAACTCGTTACCAAGCGTGGGGAGTATATTTTTGACTGCCTGAGGTACTACTATCTTCATCATCGTAGTAGCGTATGACAGGCCGACGGCTCTGCCGGCCTCCATCTGACCGGGGTCAACCGAGTTGATACCGCCTCGCATAATTTCACTTACGTACGCGCCACTGTTAAGTCCAAAAACTATAACAGCTACTGGAACACCCGAGTTTACCTGCACGTCAAGTGCAGGAAGCAGTACCCAATATCCTATAAGAAGCTGAACAACCATAGGCGTGCCGCGAAAAAGCTCAACGTAGCAGCCGCATATTTTGTCGAGAACACGGGGTAGGAGCTTGTACTTCGGCATAACTCTGACTATCGCGATAAGCGTACCGATAACTATGCCTATAAGCAGACCGAGTATAGCGATCTCTACGGTTATAGCGAGGCCGTTAAGTACGTTTACGTAACCCTTACGGGTTATGAACTGTTTGACAAATTCTTGCCACATTTCGGAAAAACTATCCATGTTTATTAACCAAATTAAAGGCTTAGCTCAAAGAACTAAGCCTTTAGTACCTTTTTATTAATTTTATTCCTCTTCGGAAGCTACGCAGATAATGGTGAGAAGGTCAACAACGGTACCGCACGAATCAAATCTGGTATCGTCTGCCTTGCAAACAACTACGATGGATTCGGTGTAGTAGGGGTTAGAGAAGTTGATAACCTCAAGACGCTCTGCGGTGATGGTGATACCGGACATTGCGATATCGATGCCCTGCTTACCAACCGAGCCTACAACGTTGTCGAACGCCATATCCTCGATAACAAGCTCCATGTTAAGCTCGTCAGCGATGAGCTTAGCGATTTCCATATCGATACCGTAATATACTGTGCCGCCGTCCTCAGCGCCCGAAGCATACTCCCAAGGAGCAAACTCAGCGTTGGTAGCTACAACGAGCTGACCTGCTGCGTTGTCAACGTTCTTAGCAGCAGAGGTTACGCCAACGAAGGCGTCTGTGTCGTCGTTCATGTACTTGTCCTTGATTGCCTGAATCTCGGCTGCCTTGTTCTCAAGAATAGCGTCTATCTGACCCTTGAGAGCAGTCTGAGCGGGGTCAATACCGATACCATAGTTCTCGCTGGAGAGGGGAATGTTGTCGATAACCTTAAGACCGGAAATCTGAGAGCTAAGAGCGTTTGCGGTGGTCTTGTCAACGATAACGAAGTCAACGTTTCCATTCTTCATATCGTTTGCTGCAAGAGCAAATGTGTCGTAGGAAGCAACCTTAACGCCCTTAAGAATGTTTGCGTACATTTCGCTGGTGGTACCCTTCTGTACACCAACCTTGCTTACAAAGGTCTCGCCTCCGCCGCAGGATGCAAAAGCAAACGTGCAGCCAAGACAAAGAACGACTGCAAGAATAAGTGATAATACCTTTTTCATTTTTTTCCTCTTTCTTCGGGACGGCAAATCTTTCTCGCCCCGATGTGTTTTTTTAAGATGGATACATTATACACCAGCTTTTTGCGAATGTCAATAGGTTTTTGAAAAATAATTCACTTTTTTTGCATTTTTATTCAAAAATGATGAAAAAACGGGATTTTGGGACTCAAAAATGCGCCTTTTTGACTAATTTGCACTAACGCATTCCAAAATAAATATTCTTTTAGCGTATATATTTAGTGCGAAAATCATAATTATATTTAAAATATGCAGTATATGCAATGAATATGCAGCGTTTTTTGTGAATATTTATTCATTGAATATGAAATATTGATTTTTTCCTGCGTTTATGGTAGAATACTATAATGGAAGAGAATGCTCGGATTTCGAAATGTGTGGGATTTTCTTCCTATATATACTATAAAGCGCATACACATGAATATCTATTTTAATTTAAGTTATACTGTCAATGCTCTGATTGTATATCTTACTTTATATAACTCAAACGTACAACTTACATTATATAACTTACTTGAAGGTTTAAATGATTAGCTTATCTACTCAGGACGTGTGTCTGTCCTTTGGGACCGACGTGATACTTAAGAATATTTCGTTTGCCGTAAACGACGGCGACAGGGTGGGAATTATCGGTGTAAACGGCGCCGGCAAGACCTCCCTCTTTCGCGTTATCACCGGCGAATACACGGCTGACTCGGGCGCTGTATACGTTCAAAAGGGCTATACCGTCGGACATCTTCAGCAAAATCCCGACCTTACCTCGCTCCCCGGCGAGCTTTCGGCTCTTGAATATATGTACACAGCCTTCCCTGCTCTTCTAGAGCTTGAGAGCGAGATAGCGAGAACGGAGGCGCAGCTCTCGGTATCGGCGGGCAGGGGTGTCGAGGCAGATACCATCACGCTCAGTGCACGCCTTGGCGAGCAGAACGCACGCTATTTACGAGAGGGCGGACTTGAGTTCCGCTCGCGCTGTCGCAGTATGCTGCTTCGCCTTGGATACACCGAACAGCAGCTCTCGCAGAAAATACGAACGCTTTCGGGCGGACAGTATACGCGCCTTGCTCTTGCAAGACTTTTAGCAACCGAGCCCGACGTTCTTATGCTAGACGAGCCGACCAACCATCTTGACACAGACGCACTTGCGTGGCTCGAGAGCTTTATCGCAGGCTACAAGAAAACCGTTCTGATAGTATCGCACGACAGGTATTTCCTTGACAAAACCACGACCAAAACGCTCTCTATCCGTTACGGCGAGGCGAAGCTTTACAACGGCTCGTATTCCGTCGCCAAGGAGGAGTGCGAGAAGGAAGCGGCTCTTCAGGACAAGCGATACAAGGAGCAGCAGAAGATAATCGCCAAAATCCGCGCCAATATAGATTTTCAGCGCAGATGTAATCGCGAGCACAATTTCGTAACCATACGCTCAAAGGAAAAGCAGCTTGAGAGAATGGAGAAGCTCGCCCCATCTGTAAAGGACGAGCGCACTATCCGTATGTCGTTTGCCACCGAGGAACAGTCGGCGGGCGACGTCATAGACGCTAAGGGGGTGTCCTTTTCATACGGTGGCGCGCCATTGATAAGAAACGTAAGCTTCCTTATAAGAAGATACGAGCGAGTATTTTTTCTCGGCCGAAACGGTTCGGGAAAATCCACTCTAATGAAGCTGATTAATTCGCGCCTTACTCCAAGCGAGGGTAAGATCACCCTCGGCTACAATATAAAAATAGGCTACTACGACCAGGAGAACCGAGGTCTTAACGATAGTAACACCGTTTTCGAGGAATTGCGCTCTGAATACCCCGATAAAACCGACCTGGAGCTTCGCTCAACACTCGCGCTCTTTTTGTTTGGAGCCGAGGATATAGACAGACCCGTGTCAACTCTTTCGGGCGGAGAGAGAGCAAGACTTACCCTCTCAAAGCTTATACTGAAAAAGGTAAATCTTCTCGTTATGGACGAGCCCACAAACCACCTCGATATAGGCTCGTGCGAGGCGCTTGAGGACGCGCTTGAGGCGTTTGACGGCACGATAGTTGCCGTTTCGCACGACAGATATTTCATAAATAAAATTGCAACCAGAATTATAGAGTTAGCCCCCGAATTTGAGAGAGGGCTGTACGACTACTCACTCGAAAGCTACGACGACGCCTTTGGCGAGTATATGAGAAAAAGAGAAGAACGCCATCTTAGAAGCGAAGCCACAGCCGAGAGCGATAAAAAGAGCTCGGGCAAGGAAAGCTACGAGGAAAAGAAGCGGGAACAGGCACGCGTACGCGGAGAGCAAAGAAAAATAGAGCGCGCAAAGGAACGAGTAGCAAGGCTCGAGGAGGAGATCGCATCTTTAGACGAGGAGCTATTCGGAGAGGCGGCCACAAACTATGTACGCGCCGCTGAAATAGACAAAAGAAAAAGCGAGATAGAAGAGGAGCTTTTGGAGCTTTACGAGCTGATTATGTAAATCAACATTTACATTTTAGCCCAAATTTCCAAATCCACCTTTTATCATTTCTCATTCTAGATTTCAACTTATGCGAGGTGTTTTATGACCGAGTACTACTACAAGTACAGAGAAAAACTGAATATCCCGCCCTGCGTTATGGCACTTGGCTTTTTCGACGGCATCCACGTCGGTCACAGGGAGCTTTTGTCCCGCGCAAGACGGCGTGCAGACGAGCTTTCTCTGCCTCTCGGCGTTTTCACCTTTGCTTCGGACAGCAAAATCAAGGCCGGTACACCCAGAATTTACAGTGACAGGCAAAAGGCCGAGATTTTAAGCGAGCTTGGGGTTGATTTCATAATCTTTGCCGATTTTAACAGCGTACGGTTAATGTCCGACCTAAGTTTTGCGCAGACGGTTCTTGCAGACGATTTTAACGTAAAATGTGCCGTATGCGGATATAACTACCGTTTTGGACTTGGCGCATCGGGAAACGCAAACGACCTCGAAATCATGCTTAGCGAGTGTGGGGTTGAATGTATCGTTTGTGAAAAGCTTGAGTATTTCGGTTGGTACGTATCAACCTCTCTAATAAGAGAGTTCCTCTCTCACGGCAACGTGTTCGCTGCTAATAAATTTTTGGGCGAGCCGCTAAGAATAGGCGGCACGGTAACCTCAGGAAACGGTGTTGGCCACTCGCTCGGATACCCGACGATAAATACTGCTTGCCCGTCTCCGTCACTTCTGAAATACGGAGTGTACGCCAGCGCCGTAAGAATTGGAGATAAGATATATAAGGCTCTCACGAACGTCGGTATCTGCCCGACCTTCACAGAGCGCAAGGAGCATCTTGAAACCTATATTCTGAACTTCGAGGGTGACCTTTACGGCAAGAACGTAACCGTATATCTGCTCGATTTTATAAGAGAAGAAAAGAAGTTTTCTACTGAAAAAGAGTTGATTATGCAAATAAATATTGACAAAAATACCGTTTTACACGAAATTGGAGATTATGTATGGGAGCAAATTGGACAAAAATTACAGTAATAGGAAAGACACGCGACCTTGACGAAATAGTAGCCGTTATGAGTATGCTCGACAACGGCCTTATGATAGAGGACTTCAGCGACTTCTCGCTTAACGGAATGTACGGTGAGCTGGTGGACGACACCATACTCAATGCGGACAAGGAAACGGTAAAGGTATCTCTTTTCGTCCCCGAGGAGAGAAGCTTCACCGAATACGCCGAGTTTCTCTCGGCAAGACTTCCTGCCCTTTCCATAGACGCCAAAATCGAAATCGACGGTGTGTGCGAGGACGACTGGGCAGAGTCCTGGAAAAAATACTACAAGCCCGTCCCTCTCGGCAGAGTAACCATAGTGCCTGCGTGGGAGGAGTACGAGCAGCAGGGCGATGAGGTAATAATCCGAATGGACCCCGGAATGGCCTTTGGCACAGGCACCCACGAAACCACGAGGCTTGTTATCAGGCTTATGCAAAATCTTATCAAGGGTGGCGAGCGTGTTCTTGACGTCGGCACAGGCTCAGGCATTCTCTCGATTTGCGCATCAAAGCTCGGTGCAAAATGGTGTAACGCCTACGACATTGACCCGACGGCAGTCAGAGTTGCAAGAGAAAACGCTCTGGCCGACGGCTGTACCAACATAACGGTCGGAGTGTCCGACCTGCTTCGCGGTGTAGACCTCGCAAATGGAAAATACGATTTCTGCGTAGCAAATATAGTTGCGGATATAATTATCCGTATGCTCCCCGACGTGAGAAAATATGTAAAGGTAGGCTCGCCCCTTATTCTCTCGGGAATTATCGGTGAGCGTGCCGACGAGGTAAGAAGTGCCGTATTGTCCGAGGGCTTCGAGGTTGAAGAGGAAATCACCGAAAACGACTGGGTAGGTATGCTGGTCAGAATTAAGTAAAACTACAATAAATTTCCGCTCATTCTAGCGTTTATGTATGTTTTTTACCGAGTTGATTTCAAAGCTTAAATTCGTTTAACGTAAAAGCACCTGACAACTAAAGCAGAGAATTTCCTATCTAAACAGAATTAGCAGAATTAATATTCCGAAATCGGAATTAATATTCCAACCAAAATGGAGTTAATATGCCAAGATTTTTCGTAACGAGAGATTTAATTGACCGTGAAAACGGCTATATAACTATCACAGGCGACGATGCCCGTCATATTGCACGCTCGCTTCGTATGGCCGTAGGCGATGAGGTTACGGTAGCCGATGGAGCGTCGCTCGAATATGCGTGTGCGCTCGAAAAAATACGTGACGAGCAGTGCCTTTGCCGTATTATTTCGGAGCGCCAAAGCGCAAAGGAGCCACCCGTATTTATAACGCTCCTTATGGCCTATCCCAAGGGTGACAAGCTCGAAACCGTTATACAAAAGGCCGTTGAGCTTGGAGCGTCGAAAATAATACCCTTCGAGTCCTCCAGGTGTATCAAAAGGCCCAAGGCGGATAAAATAGATAAGGTGTGCGCACGTCTTTCGAGAATTGCCGAGGAGGCTGCGAAGCAGTGCGGCAGAGCCATACTGCCCGTGGTAAGCGCACCTATGAGCTTTAAAGAGGCTGTAGACGAGGCAACAAAATCCGAGCTTGCCCTTATATGCTACGAGTGCGAAAAAGAAAAGAGCCTGCGCTCGCTTCTCTCGGGTGTAGCAACACCGAAATCCATATCGGTTATGGTTGGTGCCGAGGGTGGATTTTCACACGAGGAGGCTGAGCTTGCCATAGAACGTGGCTGCCGCTCGGTATCTCTTGGTGAGAGAATTTTGCGCTGTGAAACGGCTCCAAGCTACGTTTTGTCGGCTATTTCATACGAATACGAAATGCGCTGAGGCCCATGTTTTGCCTATTTCGTGGCGTTTTTTTGGTACTATTCGTTATTTTCAACAAAGTAATTTATTCTTTTTTGTGAATTTTTTTATTTTTTTCTTAAAATCTATTGAAATTTGTCTAAAAATAAGGTAGAATATAGTACAGCATTACCAATACTCTTTGCGAAGGCTGTACTTCTCGGCTTTTGCAGAGGCTTTTATTTTTTCAGCAACCTTGCTAAGAAAGGGCAAAATATGTCTAATCGTTTATTTCAATCTATAATTCACCAGATTAAGGATACCGTCGGCCGTACAATAGGCATTATCGACGAAAACGGCATAGTCGTTGCTTGCAGCGAGTTTTCCAAGATAGGTGAATCAAAGCAGAGAGTCAAGGAGGAGCTTTCATTCGCTCCCGACTCGGTGGTTTACGACGGATATACCTACCGCTTCATATCTGCAAATAACAAAAACGACTGTATTGCTTTTGTTGAGGGCGACGACTCTCATGCATCTACCATGACCGAGCTTCTCTCAATATTCATAGGTAATATGAAGGAGCTTTACGACGAGAAGTACGACAAGACCTCGTTTATGAAGAGCGTTATTCTCGATAACATATTACCTAGTGATATTTACATAAAATCAAGTGAGCTTCACTTCTCTACCGACTGCAACCGTGTGGTTATCGTATTCCGCTTCCCCCAGATTACCGACGGCTCGGCTTACGAGATACTCAGCGAGGCAGTAGCGTCAGACGGCGGCGAGGGTAATTTCGTTATCAATATCGCAGAGCACGACGCTGTAATAGTTAAGGAAATTTCTCCCGACGACGAGATAGAAAAGACCGAAAAGTACGCAAAGAAGCTCCAGGATAAAATCCTCGAGTCCAGAGGCGCAAAAGCGCTTATCGGTATTTCCACCGCAGTTGACAACCTCAAGGATTTGGCAAAGGCCTACAAGGAAGCGAGAATTGCTCTCGAGGTAGGAAAGGTGTTCGATATCGAGAAGCCTATTATGTCCTACGAGAACCTTGGTATAGGCAGACTTATTTACCAGCTTCCCACCACCCTTTGCGAGATTTTCCTTCAAGAAGTATTCAAAAAGGGCTCGCTCGAGTCTCTCGACCGAGAAACTCTTATGACGGTGCAGAGCTTCTTTGAGAACAACCTCAACGTTTCAGAGACCTCAAGAAAGCTTTTCGTACATAGAAACACCCTCGTTTACAGACTTGAAAAAATCAGAAAGCTCTCGGGCCTTGACCTTCGCGAGTTTGACCACGCAGTAACCTTCAAGGTTGCGCTTATGGTTAAGAAATATCTTGCGAACAAGCCCACCAAATTCTAAGAGCGCCGGTTTTACATACCTTTTTACAATTCGATTTAGCTAAGTATTTATAACTTTATAGATTTGTGGGGTTGACGCACCGTGCTTCAACCTCACATTATATAAAATAAGGAGATTTGGCATACCGCGAGGCTACTGCCAATATTATTAAAAGGTTATAATTATGCTTTTTTCCCCTAAAAAGATTACGAAAACGGCACTTTCGGTTTTGCTTTTATCACTTATTATCTCGCTCCTTGCCTCGTGCGTATTCGTTCCCGAAATTGGCACCAAGGAGCAAATACTCACCTCTGTCGAGAGTGAAGAAAGCACACCGAGGCGCAACTACTCCTACGTCAGTGATTATCTTCGCTATTTCGGAATCCCAAGCTTCGACGTGGCCAAGGTAAAATGGGCGGAAAGAGTATTTTTTACCTACTACAATTACGACCATGGCACAGGCCTATCCTTCGATTATGCGAGAGGCGACGTGCTTCCTCTGGCGGTAGCCGTAGCAAGATGCTTTGTCGAGGACTACTACGACACGACCGAGCTTTCAAGCAAGGAAGCCGTTACCGAGGCGCTCATAGGCTCCTATATAAAGGTTTCAGCCGACCCGTACGCAGTATACAGAACTCCCGCGGCTCGCGACGAATTCGAGACGGATATGAGCGGCACCTACTCGGATATCGGAGCTGTCTTTGAGTACAGATACGACGAGGACACCCTCACTGTCATTAAGGTAAATCCGAGTTCACCGGCAGAGCTTGCCGGCGTTAAGGTCGGTGACCTGGTTCACGCGATAGACGGCGAGCTTTTATCCGATATAGGCTTTTTAAATCTGATATCAAAAATACAGGGCGAGGTTGGAACAAGCCTCACTCTCACCGTGCTTCGAGAGGGCGAGCAGATAGATTTAGTGGTCACCCGTGTGCAGATAATCGAGAAAAGCGTCAAATACGAGCTACTCGAGGACGGCATAGGATATATCTCCATTTCCTCTTTCAAGGACAATACCGACGAGCAATTTGCCGCTGCCATCGAGGCGTTAGCAGACGAGGGCGCTGTTGGACTTGTTCTTGACCTGAGAAATAATTTTGGCGGTTACGTTGGCACGGCATTGAATATGCTATCATATCTGTTGCCGAGCGGCAAAACACTCTTTAGCTATCAATATAAGGGTGGTGTAACACGCAGCATATTATCTTCAGACGACCCACATCCAAACGGTGAGACTTTTGACTCTGTCGTTGATTTACCGATATCGGTAATTACTAACGCGCACACGGCCTCAGCGGCTGAGATTTTCGCCGCGGCTATACGCGATTACATCGCAAGCGGTGAGCTTAGTGGCGTGTCCGTCGGCACAAAAACCTACGGCAAGGGAGTAGTGCAAAACTCGATATCCTACTCCGACGGCTCATCTATCACTCTGACCGTTACCTATTGTATTCCCCCCTCAAGCGTGAGCTACCACGGTGTTGGAATAGTTCCCGACGTTATAGACCAAAATCCTAGCACTCAGCTTATCACCGCGCTTTCGGAAATTAAGAAGCTTACCGCGTGCAGCGTCACCCAAAGAGAGCACGTTTTCGGAGATTACGTTTCCAATAATAACGCAAGTTGCACCTCCGATAGCACCCAAAGTGCAAAATGTATTTATTGCTCTGTCACCGATACCAAAATCGAGCCCGCAACGATGCTCAGCCACGAGTACGGAGAGTACACCTCAAACGGTGACGTAACCTTTACAAAGGACGGAACGAAAAGCGCGAGGTGTGTCCACTGCAACAGCGTTGACACGGTGGTTGACGTAGGCTCGCACGAGGGCAAGCTTGATTTAATCAACGCAGCCATATCTGAGAGCCTCTCGGTCGGCAAAGACACCTGTCAGTCCGTGTCGGCATTCCTTATATCATGGGGCTTTCCCTCCTTCAATCAGGCAAAGCTCAGGTGGGCAGAAGATACGTTTAAGAGCCACTACAACCTTAATCACGGCACCGATTTGTCCTTCGACTATAAAGCAGGCGACGTTCTGCCGCTTTCCGTGGCGGTCGCCAGACGTTTTCTTTCCGAATATCTTCCCTACACCGACACAGACGACACCGAGGCTATGACCAACGCACTCATAGACGCCTACGTCTATATGTCGGCTGACAAATACTCGGTCTACCGACTAGCCGAGGACTCAAGCAACCACGAATCCGATATGAGCGGAAATTATTCCGGCATCGGAGCCCTTATTGAATACGACCACCTTAATGAGACCGTTATGATTTTAACCGTGCTTGACGGCTCTGCCGCAGATATTGCGGGGCTTCTTGTCGGTGATTATATCTATGCAATAAACGGAGAAACGGTTGAGGAGATAGGCTACATCAACGTTACGAAAAAAATACGCGGCGAGACAGGAACCACTGTTGAGATAACCGTTTTAAGAGATGGTGAGCTGATTACCGTTAGTGCAATCCGCGCCCCTGTCGTTGAAGAAAGCGTCAGCTATAAAATGCTAGAGAATGGCATAGTATACGTCAAAATCTCCACCTTCAACGCCAACACCGACGAGCAGTTCTGTGAGCTTATAAACGAGATAATGAAGTATAACCCAAAGGGCATTATCTTTGACCTAAGACACAACACAGGCGGATATATAAGCAGCGTAACAAACGCTCTCTCGTATATTCTTCCGTCGGATAAGCTCCTACTTACCTATCAGTATAAAAATGGATTAATTCGTTCCGTAGCCTCCGGCGACGACTCGCGTGGCGTGGGCGAGCCCTACGACTCCGTTGTTGACGTGCCTATGATAGTGCTTGCCGACAGCTATACCGCCTCCGCGGGTGAAATTTTCGTATCGGTTATACGCGATTACAGGGACAAGGGTGAGCTTTGCGCACTGATAATCGGTGAAAAGACCTACGGCAAGGGCGTTATACAAAACTCATTTACCTACTCCGACGGCTCGACTATAACCCTGACGACCGCGTATTACAACACCCCCTCAGGCATAAACTATCACGGCATCGGCATCACTCCCGACATTCAAATTGAAAAAAGTGACGATGGTGACACTCAGCTTGATATAGCTATATACGAGCTTGAAATGCTGATAAATTCTAACTAAGATTTACAAAAAACACATTTTAAACATATTTTCAGGAGATGCACAGAAATGGCAGAAGTAAAAACCTACACTCAAGCAGGCTTCGACGCACTGCAGAAAGAGCTCGACTATCTTGTAAACGTAAGAGTCGAGGAAAACAAAAAGGAAATTTCCACCGCTCGCGCATTTGGCGACCTTTCGGAGAACTCCGAGTACGACGAGGCAAAGCAGGAGCAGGCAAAAATTCACTCGCGCATCGACGAGCTTCGCGAAATGATTGCCAACGCTAAGGTTGTAGACGAGTCCCAGATTGACGAATCCAAAATCAGCGTAGGCTCGATAGTTGTAGTAAAATGCGACAAGCTTGGTGAAAAAACCTATCATATAGTTGGCTCGTACGAAACCGACCCCAAGAACGGCAAAATTTCGGACGCATCTCCCATCGGACTTGCGCTCATCGGTGCAAGAGAGGGCGACACCGTTATCGCGAACGTCGCTAAGGGCGCGCTTAGTCTTAAGGTAGTTAAGGTTACCAGAGCCAAGGACTAATAAACGGAGGAAAACTAAAATGGCAGAAAACGCAAATCAGAACGTAAACTCCACAAGCGAGCTGGCGGTTCGCCGCGAAAAGCTCCAGAACCTCTATGACACGGGTAACAACCCCTTTGAAATCACAAAATACGATGTATCTCACGAGAGCACCGATGCAATAAAGCTTTTTGAAGAAAAGGAAAGCGCTCTTGCAGAGGGCGAAGAAATCGTTGTTTCTCTTGGTGGCCGACTTGTAAGCCGTCGTATAATGGGCAAGGCTTCGTTTGCTCACATTCTTGACGGAAAAGGCAAAATCCAGCTTTACGTCGCTCGCGACGGAGTTGGCGAGGAGGCTTACGCCGCATTCAAGAAGTGGGACGTCGGTGACGTCGTAGGCGTAGAGGGACACCTCTTCAGAACACGCACGGGTGAGGTTTCTCTTCACGCTACCTCTATTACCCTGCTTGCAAAGTCGCTTCTTCCCCTTCCCGAGAAGTTCCACGGTCTCACAAATCTCGAGCAGAGATACAGACAGAGATACGTTGACCTTATAGTTAATCCCGAGGTTAAGGACACCTTTGTCAAGAGGTCGAAAATTCTCTCTATAATCAGAAGCTATCTTGACTCCAAGGGCTTCCTTGAGGTTGATACCCCCATTCTTCTTCCTATCGAAATCGGTGCCTCTGCGCGCCCCTTTGTAACTCACCACAACACTCTCGATATACCTATGTATCTCCGTATCGAAACCGAGCTTTACTTAAAGCGTCTTATCGTCGGCGGTATGCACAAGGTGTACGAGGTAGGCAGAATTTTCAGAAACGAGGGAATGGACCAGAAGCACAACCCCGAGTTCACCTCTATCGAGCTTTACCAGGCATTCACCGACTATTACGGAATGATGGACCTTGTAGAAGAGCTCTACAAGCTTCTTGCCGTTGAGATTTGCGGTTCTACTAAGATTACTTATCAGGGCACCGAAATCGACCTTGGTAATTGGGAAAGACTTACCATGGTTGAGGCTGTCAAGAAGTACGCAGGCGTCGACTACTACGAGTGGAAGTCGGACGAGGAAGCTCGTGCCGTTGCCAAGGCGAGAAACGTTGAGGTTCCCGAGGACGCAACTCGCGGTACTGTTCTTATCGAGTTCTTCGACGCTTACGTCGAGGACAAGCTCATTCAGCCCACCTTCATTTACGACTATCCCGTAGAGAACTCGCCTCTTGCAAAGAGAAAGCCCACAGAGCCTGCCTTTACCGAGAGATTTGAGTACTTTATCAACTGCACCGAGTACGGCAACGCATTCTCCGAGCTTAACGACCCCGTTGACCAGAGAGCGAGATTTGAAAATCAGGTTGCCAAGAAGAAGGCAGAGGACCCGAACACCACCGCAGAAGTTGATTACGACTACGTTACCGCGCTTGAGTACGGTATGCCCCCCACAGGCGGCCTCGGCTTCGGTGTAGACAGACTCGTAATGCTTCTCACCGACTCGGCGTCCATCAGAGACGTTCTTCTCTTCCCCACTATGAAGCCCGAGGCTTAATTGAATAGTTCAGGCGAAAAGTGCTATTTTCAGGCGTTGCAAGTTTGTTTTCTAAACGCTGCAAATTGATTTTCAAGCACTATAAGTTAATTTCAGGGAAAAAAGATAATATTTCTGACGCTATAACCGTAAAGAGCCGCAAGGAGATTTTCTCATGCGGCTCTATTTATTTTAAAGTTTTGCATAAGTTTGGCTGTTAGTATTGAAAAAGCGCGGTGTTTGTGCTACAATAAACCTAACGAAGTATTTTTTAAAAAATAAACATTTTTTAAAGAGGGATACTTATATGGAAGGTATGGTTTTATATCACCCCACGGTTTGCCCTGTGGGAAATAATTATCAGATAGCAGTTGTCGTTTACGCGGACGCTCTGATTTCGGTTCGCGTCGGTAAAAAGAGCTATTTCTGTCACACCAACGGCATAAGAAAATCGAAGCCCGGTGTACATAAAATCACAGTTCCGATGTCTGAGCTTGACGAGGCCCGCGGTTATACTCTTATAGCCGAAAAAATGATAGAGAGACTAGACTACTATTCGAAAACGGGCGAGCCCGTCGAAAGACGCTATGCTTTCAGACCGATAGAAAAAACGAGCGACATAAACGTCTACCATCTTGCCGACGTACACGGTTATTTCGACCACGCAGTAGCCTGTGCAGAGCCTTATTCCAACGGGCTCGACCTACTCGTTCTCAACGGTGACGTTTCGAGTGCGTCGGACACATTCGACGCCATAACGCTCTGCTACAAGATTTCCTCGAGAATAGCGAAGGGCGAGATACCCACTGTAATTTCGCGCGGAAACCACGACCTAAGAGGCGCTCTTGCCGAGCAGCTTACCGAGTATATGCCGGACAGTCTTGGAAAATCCTACTATTCGTTCAGAGTAGGCTGTATCTGGGGACTTCTCGTTGACACGGGCGAGGACAAGGACGACTCTAACTCTGCTTACGGACACACCGTCTGCTGTCACGACTTTCGTCTTTGCGTAGGCGAAATGATTAAAAGCACGATTGAAAATCCAAAAGAGGAGTACGAGGCAGATGGCGTAAGGTACAGGCTCGTAATTTCTCACGTCCCATTCACCTTCCCAAAGGACGAGAAAATCTTCGATATAGAAAGAGAGCTTTACTCCGACTGGGCAAATGTGATAAAGGAAAATATAAAGCCAAATCTTATGCTCTCGGGTCATACTCATAAGTGCTGTATCAGTCACCCCGGCGACGAGCTTGACGAGCTTGGACATCCCTGTACCGTGGTGGTCGGCTCGGAGCTTATAAAAACCGAAGCGAACGGGCGCATTATGAGAGGCGCTTATATAAATCTTAGAGAAAACAACGCACGGGTGGTATTTAATTCAAATCTTGGCGACGTTTGTGAGCAGATTATTAAAATTTAAACCCCAAAATCCATATTTGGAGAGATTTTATGAAAAAGATAATTACAGCATCATTTATAGGCCTGCTTTGCGTGCTTGCGCTCGCCTCGTGCGAGGGGGAGAATCCCTGCAAATCGGGACACACTCTCGAGCCTTTTTTGGAAAACGGTGACGCTACCTGCGAGAGCGACGGAACTAAAAGTGCAAAATGTACCGTGTGCCAGCAGACCGTTACGATAAGCGACGAGGACTCAGCACTCGGACACGACCTTAGTGAGTACGTCTCGTGCGCCGACGCAAGCTGTGAGCGTGACGGAACGAAGAGCGCCGTCTGTCATAGATGCGGCGCTGTCGACACCGTGACCGACGAAGGAACAAGGCTCTCTCATAGTCTCGGTGACTTCGTCTCGGCAGGCGACGGACACAGACGAGAATGTACCGAGTGCGCATTTACAACCGACGTTGAGGCGCACGACTACGTAGGCGGAAGATGTCTTGTATGCGATAGCGTATACACCTCACAAAACACCGACGTGCTTACCGTCACCTACACCGATATGGGTAGCTACTACGCGGTTTCCGGCTACGAGGGTGAGGGAGAGATACTCTCTATCCCCCAAAGCTATAACGGAAAGAGCGTTACTGCCATATCCGAGGGTGCTTTCTCGGGACTTAAATCTCTTCGTCAGGTAACGATACCCGAAAGCATTACGTCTATCGGTAAGGACGCCTTTCTCGGTTGCACAGGGCTTCAGCGTCTGAACATATCCTGCCTTGAGAGATGGTGTAAGCTTTCGTTTGCAAACAGATACTCAAATCCCCTTTATTATTCACACGCCCTCTACCTAAACGAAAAAGAGGTGACCGAGCTGAATATACCCGACAGTGTTACGAGCATTGGAAATTACGCCTTTATAGGCGGATACGGATTTAAGAAAATCAACGTTCCCGAGGGCGTCAGAACGATAGGCGCAAACACCTTTACAAGCTGCCGCTCTATTACAACGCTCGTCATTCCGGACAGCGTAACCCACATACACACAAGCGCATTTTTCGACTGTAACGACCTTGTGTCCGTAACCCTTGGCGCATCGGTAGAATATATTAACGAAACGGCCTTTATCGACTGCTACAAGATGGTAGAGGTCATAAATAACAGCTCTCTCGACGTCGTAGCAGGCTCTACCGACTACGGCAAGGTTGGTCTTTATGCGCTCGAGGTACACTCAGGTCCCTCGCGTCTTGTCTGCGAGGGTGACTATATCTTCTATACCTATGAAGATAAAAATTATCTTGTCGCATACACGGGCGGCGATAACTCACCCACGCTTCCCACGAGCTTTATGGGTGATGGCTACGCTATTTACGAGTATGCCTTTTACCGTCATTTCTACCTTAGCTCGCTACTTATCCCCGAGGGTGTATCCGAAATTGGACAAAAGGTTTTCTCTCAATGTACAAATCTCAGGGAAATCACACTGCCTACCACTCTTGAAAAAATCGGCAAAGAGGCCTTCTATAACTGCCATAGGCTCTCGTCGGTTTATATCAGCGATATAGCCTCGTATCTTAAAATAGACTATACCACAAAGGACTCTAACCCCACCTATCACGCAGGCGCGCTCTATATTAACCGTACAGCCCTCACGCACTTAACTCTGCCGAACAGCATAAGCGAAATAAAGAGCTACGCACTCGCAGGTCTTGAGAGCCTCATTTACTTAAATCTTCACACGGGTGTCACCAAAATAGCAGAAAACGCCCTTTGTGACTGTACCTCTCTCGTGGCTATCTACTACGACGGCACGCGCGAGCAGTGGGCCAAAATTGAGGGTAGCGCGACCGAGCTATACTCTCTTTCGGTAGTATGCCTTGCAGACGGTGAGAACACTCCGAAAAAGGCAACCGTCCCGGGAGCTATCCTCAAGGAAGATTTTGAAAAATATATTGTAGAGCCGATGTTCGAGGGCCTCGAGGCGCTTCTCACAAAGCACCTCGGTGAGTTCAGCCTCACCACCGTCATTTCGGTATCGGGCTACGGAAGACTTAAGAGCTTCAACCCGTACCGCACCGACAAATCCGCACTCACAAAGCACGGTGCGATAAATTCCACGAGGGTGTTTGCCGTTACCAAGGAATACCTGTCGTATGCACAAGCCGTAATAGGAAAAACCACAGACAAGGGATACAAGGAAATCGCCTCCTATATCTCCGCTATGAATACGGTGTTTGGGGAATACTCGGAATACAACACCGAGGCGCTCCTTGATTTGTACCCCTACCTTGACGACTATTATACCGCAGAGGAAAGAGCCGAGTACAAGGCTCTGTACGACGCCACCGTGGAAAAATGGCAAAAGAACCTTCCCGCTATAAACAACAGCTCCACCTGTGCCTATGCTATTGACAAATCCCTAGACGAAGAGAGCATCGCGCGCAAATACGACCTCATTTTTTCTTCCCTTTCACTATGCGTACCTGATATGAACGAAGAGCTAGCAAAGGCGTGCGAGGATAGAGCGGGATACACCCCTTATTTTGGCAGATAGCCCCTGAGTGAAGACGCACCGATATTCATAAAAGGAACGAAAAGCTCAAAATTACTAACACACTAAAATCCAAATTATATAGCAAAACAATTTCAAAAAACGGACAGAATGTAACCTAAAGTTTTCATTCTGCCCGTTTTACTTATTGTTTAGATGAAAACAAAAAAGCAGTATTCAAAAACGAACACTGCTTTTTGTTTTCTTTATTTCTTTTTATTTGTTGCTACTCTTGTTTTCTTTATTATTTTTATTGGTTAATGCTCTTATCTACATCAAGGGCGTATCTTACGGCCTCCATAGCGTCCTTGCCGTATTTATCGGCTCCGATTTTTTCGGCATACTCGAGCGTTAGCACTGCTCCACCCACCATAATTTTACACTCGGGCGCGCGCTCTCTTATGAGCCTTATAGCCTCCTCCATTGCGGGAACGGTGGTCGTCATAAGCGCGCTGAGGCCTACGAGTGCCGCACTGTGCTTTACGACCGCCTCTGCTATCAGCTCGCCCTTGACGTCACGGCCGAGGTCAATTACCTTGAAGCCATAATTTTCAAGAAGAAGCTTTACGATATTCTTTCCTATATCGTGTATATCACCCTCAACGGTTGCGATAACAACGGTGCATTTCTCTGCACTTTCGGTCGTTGAATGGGCCTTTATAACCTCGAAGGCAGAAGCTGCCGCCTCAGCGCTCATAAGAAGACCTGGCAGATATATAGTTTTTTTCTCAAAGCCCTCGCCCACCTTATCGAGCGCAGGGACTATATCCTCGTTTATTATATCGAGCGGAGCCTTGAACTTAATGAGCTTTTCAGCAAGCTCACGCGTGGGGGCGCACATTCCCTTGACTATGGCTCGCACAAGCTCGCTAGAAAACTGCTCGTTATCCTCGGTGCGTGTAGCGTTTTGCACACTCTCGGCAACCTTTAGCATAGGGGCTCTGGCGGTGTACTCGATGTATTCTCTGAAGCTTTCGTCCTGTCCGACAAGAGCCTTGTAGCAGTAATATGCGCGCATCATTTCGTCGGAATGAGGGTTCATTATTGCAGCCGACAGACCTCTGCCGAGTGCAAGGGTAAAGAACGAGGAGTTGATGGCGTCGCGCATAGGCAGACCAAACGAAACGTTTGATACGCCAACAGACGTGAGTGCACAAAGCTTCTCCCTAATCAGCGACACAGCCTTTAGCGTTTCAGCCGCTGCGCGCGAGTCGGCGCTGACAGCCATCGCAAGCGGGTCAAATATAATATCCTTTTTCTTGATGCCGTATTTGTTGGCCTCGGAAAGAATTTTCTCGGCTATTTTCAGTCTGTCCTCGGCGCTCTTCGGTATGCCGTCCTCATCAAGAGTAAGCGCAACCACGAGACCTCCGTACTTTTTAACGAGCGGGAATACCTCTCTCATGCTCTCGGCCTTGCCACTCACGGAGTTTATCATAGCCTTGCCGTTGTAGATACGAAGCGCCGCTTCCATAGCCGAGGTGCTTGAGGTATCTATCTGTAAAGGCAAATCAATGACCGCCTGCAGCTCGCGCACGACCCTTGTCAGCATCTGTTTTTCGTCAATTTCGGGAAGACCGACGTTCACGTCGAGCACCGACACGCCGGCCTCCTCCTGCTTTATTCCCTCGCCTACTATGTAGGAGAGGTCGGAGGCTCTGAGGGCCTCTTTAAATCTCTTTTTGCCCGTGGGGTTTATGCGCTCACCGATAAGAATGGGGCTTTTGCCAAGCTCCACAGCATGCGTGTAAGAGGATACGGCACTAAAGCTCTTTTCGGTAACCGGCACGGGCGCAATGCTGCGCGTTGTGTCAACGAGAGCCTTAATATATTCGGGTGTCGTACCGCAGCAGCCACCAACCGCACGAACGCCTGCCGTAACGAGAGGTGCAAGCTGACGGGCAAACTCCTCGGGCGAAATATCGTACACGGTCCTGCCGTTTTCGGACTTTGGCAGTCCTGCGTTGGGCTTAAGAATAATCGGCACAGATGAATATTTCAGGTATTTTTCCATAACGGGAGCGAGCGCCTCGGGTCCCACCGAGCAGTTTGCTCCTATGGCATCAGCGCCCATTCCCTCAAGCATCGCTATCATAGCCAGGGGGTCGGCACCCGTCATAAGCTTGCCGTCTATACCGTACGCATTCGATACGAATACGGGGAGAGTGCTGTTTTCCTTCGCTCCCAGTAGCGCCGCCTTGGTTTCGTAGCTGTCACTCATGGTTTCGATAAATATAAGGTCAGCACCGTATTTTTCGCCAAGCGCTGCAACCTCGCCAAAAACGCGAACGGCCTCCTCGAACTCAAGCTCACCGTACGGCTTCAGCATTTTGCCGCTTGGTCCTATGTCAAGAGCTACCCATCTTTCACCGTCGAGAGTGCATTCTTCAGCCGCAGACCTCGCTATTGAAACAGCAGAGCGAATAATCTCTTCAAGCTCTTCTTTCGACAGCTTGAGTGAGTTAGCGCCAAAGGTGTTGGTATTTACTACGTTACAGCCTGCGTCAAAATACGCTCGGTGTATACTTTTAATTTTTTCGGGATTTTTTATATTCCATCTCTCAGGCAGCTCACCGGGCGCAAGCCCCATGCCTTGCAGAAGAGTTCCCATTCCACCGTCAAGATAGAGTGTATTTTCTTTTAAAAATTCTGTAATTTTCATTTTCACCTCGAACAAATTCGGTGCAAAACCTGCATTTTTGCAAAGCTTTATTGTCATTTTTGCCCTAAAAGTTCATTTGGCTTAAAAACAAACCAGAAGCTTTCGGACTGATTTAATTATCATAAAACCGATTTTATCATAAAACAAATTTTAGTTTCCCAAAATCGAATTTTAGTTATCGAAATCTTATTTTAATTATCGGAAAAGCGATTTTAACTATCGAGGGGCCGCTTCAATTAAAAAGCTGTTTTCTCATCAATTTTTCTTATTCCGATTATCGCGGTTACAGATTTTGTGGGCGTCATAAGAAGCGTAGAATTAAGATGCACACCTATATTCTTTTCGGGGGTAAGACATAAGAAAACGTCCCTCTGCGCTTCAAGAGGAAAATCGGCGTAGCCTGCACTAAATCGCTTTTGGGTTTCACACCCACGCCTTTCCATCTCCTTTTTTATCTCTAGACAAAACGTATCGCAAAGCGCCTCTATCCTTTCGGTAAAGATGGCATCAAGCACGAGAGCCTTTGCGGGGTTTCTCGCGCTGTAACGCATAATCAGTCTGTCAGCGCCAACACCGAGCGTTGCGGCAAAAAGCACTATGCTATCGCACCCGGAAAGCACCCTTTCAAGCGCGCGTGAGTCGGTCTTGGTAAAGCCTAAATCGAGAAGCTCACCCTCGGCTTTAATCGAAAGCTCGGCGTAGCACACCTTGTAGGACAAAGCTCCGTCCACCTCTTTTATGCACTCCTCTACGAGTGACGATAACTGCTCCTCTGGACGTCTTTGTCCAAGATACCTGAAAATTTCGTCTCGGTTGATTTCGGGAGCTCGGTACTCCCTTACAAGAGGCGCCTCCATCACGACAAAATGTCCGAAAGATTATTCATTATCGCTTCGGCAACGTCGGGCTTGTTCATAGAATAAACGTGGACGTTATTAATTCCGTTAGCGAAAAGGTCTATAATCTGGTCGGTGGCGTAAGCAATTCCCGCCTGCTTCATAGCGTTTGGCGATGAGCCGAATTTGTCAACGAGCGCCTTAAATCGCTGTGGCATAAACGAGCCCGAAAGCTTGATAGCGCGAGCGACCTGATTTGCATTCGTTATAGGCATAACGCCGGGAATTATCGGGACGGTTATACCCGCCTCGCGTATCTTGTAGAGGAAATTATATAGAAGATTATTGTCAAAAAACATCTGCGTGGTCAAAAACGAACAGCCGGCGTCCACCTTTTCCTTAAGACGTCTGAGGTCTTCCTTTTGATTTTCGCTCTCGGGGTGAACCTCCGGATAGCACGCACCACCGATACAGAACTCGTCACCGTATGCACGAAGCTCGCGTATGAGGTCTACTGCATAGCGGTAATCCCAGCTAGAACGGTCTCTTTCCATAAGCTCTGGGGTCAGGTCGCCTCTAAGGGCCATAATATTCTTTATGCCCGCAGCACGAATGCTCTCGATTTTCTCCTTGACGGTTTGTCTTGTCGAGGAAACGCAGGTGAGATGCGCGACTGTCGGAACCCCGTGCCTTGCCTTGATATTTTCGGCAATGCTGAGCGTATACCTGCTCGTTCCTCCGCCTGCTCCGTAGGTTACACTCATAAACAGAGGGCGAAGCTTAGCTATCTTTTCGGTAGCGACCCTTACGCTCTCAAATCCACTCTCGCTTTTAGGCGGGAAAACCTCAAACGAGAGGGTCAATTTATCCTTGTTAAGAAGCTCTGTTATTTTCATCTCAAAACCTCCGACGTCAAAAATTTTTGTAAAAGATTTTATTTAATTATATAACTATTTCATGATTATTGCAATAGCCTACGGAAAAAAGTTGTTTTATTCTCCATTTTACGACCGTTTTTCGTCTTTTTGCGCGCTATGTGTTGAAAAGTTCACAAATAACTGATATAATTTAGAAAAAAGCATTCGAGGTGCTAAAGATGAGTGAAGCTCAAAGCGAAATAAGAGAAGGCGCCGAGGCCTCTGCCAAAAAGGCAAGCCTAAGGGAGCGTCTTGAAAACTTCTGGTACTATTATAAATGGCACACGGTGGTTGTCGCTTTAGTAATAATTTTTGCGTCGGTTCTTATCGGTCAGCTTATAAACAAGCGCGACTACGATATAAATATCGTCTACGCAGGTGGATACTATCTATCCAAGACCTCAAGCGACGGTATACCGCCCTACAACACGGCCATCAAGAGCCTTGAGCGTGTAGTAGGAGACTACAACGGCGACGGTGAGGTGAACATAAATCTCGATGACCGCTACGTCCTGACGGCAAAGGAAATTGACAAAGAGCTTGCGCTTGGGCATAGCGTAAACGAAGCAAGAGTGAAAGAGGACTACACCGACCTGAACAACATCGTTATGACGGGCGATTATCACGTTATGCTTCTGTCACGCGCGCTATACGATGACTACTGCGAAAGATACGACGGCGCGATTTTTTTAAGCCTTGAAAAGTATGTCGAGGCGGCAGGAATAAGCCCCGAATACACAGATGCCACAAAAACGGGTATATACCTTAAATCTCTTGAGTTTTCCAAACTTCCCGTTATCGAAAGTCTGCCCGAGGACACCGTCCTCTGCCTTAGATGTAAGAGCGTAGACCTGACGTTCGGGCTCGGAGAGGCAGACAAAAAATTTGAAAACGCCGAGGACGTAATACGCAGAATAATGGCGTATAAATAGCTTTTAGCAAAGTGATATTCAAAATGTAATTTTATAACAAAACACGCATATTAGCCACGGAGATTAAGATGAAATTCGGGCAAATATGCGTGTTTTTTGTTCTTATATGTAAACTTTACTTGGTAATCGGCTGCTTTTCTTTGGGCTCTTTAAGCAACTTGGCTTCTTTTTTTGCAAGCTTTTTTCTTTCTTTTTCGCTCTTCCGCATAAGTACCGCCTGCTTCATTTTGAAAAACAGGCCTTTTGATTTTTCTGCTGCAGGACCGTGAACAACAGCTTCCATGCCGTGATGTATCGCTTCCTTGCCTTCACAGATTATTTCTTCAACGTCCTCGCATATTGCCTCGCCTGCAACCTTAACTATTTCAATTCCACTCTTAACCGCGTTTGCAACTCCATTGCCTATTGCTTTAACAGTATTTACGGGTGCCATCAAATCCTTCTTAAGGCTTTCCTTAAGCTGATTAAATCTGATTTCAACGTAGTACTTAAGCACTTCCACGACGAAGCTTACAATCCACATCAGAATTGAAAGTGTTGCGAGAATAATAGTTATTCCGTTACTGTTTGAACCGGCTATAATTATACCGTAGATTGTAGCCACGAGTGTTATGGTTCTGAATACAAGTTTTGCTCCGCTGTTTATCTTTGCCGCAACACTGTGAACCTTTTTCTCCGTTCCTTTTTTGCTGTACGTCACCGCATAAATTATTATGTAGGCGAGCGATATAACCACAGTGGCAATATTTATTGCCATAAATCCCGTGCCGACTATTGAAGCATAGGTAAAATAACCGATACAAATCAAGTTGGAAATTACGGTTACGAGCAGCGCCACCGTTTTAACGTCGCGAATGATAGCATCAATCGAAGCTGTTGTGTTTTTGAACATTGATTTTCTCCTTTGCTTTTGTCTTGGTTTTTGATTTGTCCTCATTATACCACTTTCGTAATTCTTTGTCAATGTATGACGAAGGTTAGGTATATCCACAAAAAAGGCGATATGACGTTTCGCCTTTAGAGTGATTGTAATTTTCGCGAAGAAGCGGTTGACATAATTATTCTTTTAATATATAATATTTGTGTTACAATGCTTTTAGAGCTTTTTGCACATAGTTATAACAATGCTTTTTAATTTTGACACTGGTAAAGAAACGGAGGAACTATGCTCCCCGAAGCGTTTATTACAAGAATGAAGAAGCTGCTCGGTGACGAGTATGCGGATTTTGAGCGCGCGCTCGACGGGCCGTCGGTCAAGGGCGTGCGCGTAAACCTCATAAAGACCTCAAAAGAGACCTTTAAGTCAACGTTTAACGGCGAGCTTTCGCCTATTTCGTATATAGACACGGGATTTATACCCGATATGCAATCGGGACTTGGTCAGCTGCCCGAGCATCATGCGGGAATGTTTTATTCCCAGGACCCCGGAGCTATGGCGACGGTCTGCTCCGCCTCGATTTCCGAGGGTGAGTACGTTCTCGACGCCTGCGCTGCCCCAGGTGGAAAATCCTCGCACGTGGCTGAAATAATAGGTGATACCGGCTTCCTTTTAGCAAACGAGTACGTTCCAAAACGAGCGAAAATAATAGTCGGAAATTTTGAGCGTCTCGGCATAAAGAACGCTGTGGTTACCTCTCTTGATACTGCCGAAATTGCTAAAATGTTTTCCGCTTTTTTCGATACGGTTATATGCGACGCGCCCTGCTCGGGCGAGGGAATGTTCAGAAAATACGACGCGGCTCTCACGGAGTGGAGCGAGGATAACGTGCGCGAGTGCGCCGAGCGTCAAATCACTATTCTTAGCAACTGCGCCAAGACTGTCAAGCCCGGTGGAAAGCTGCTTTACTCCACCTGCACCTATTCTATTGAGGAAAACGAGGGCGTTATCGACGCTTTTCTCGACACGCACCCCGACTTCTATTTAGTACCCGTTGGGGATGAGATAGTGAGTGTCACCTCGGACGGCATAATACCGGAGGGCTCGTGCCACACGAATATCGCGCTTACCCGCCGCTTTTATCCTCATAAATCAAGTGGAGAGGGACAGTATATCGCACAGCTTAAGCGCAGGGACGATATATACGAAGAGCCCAGAATTCTATATAAGGACAGCGCAAAGGAAATCAGTCGCGCAGAGGCAGAGCTGGTGCTCAAGTTCCTGAAGGAAAACTTCAAAAAAGCACCCGACGGCCGATTTATAAAGCAGGGTGACGGTATAGCGCTCGCAAATAGCAAGATACCTATTCCGCCCTATTCCGTCTTTATGCCCGGAGTTATGCTCGGCGAGATAAGAGGCAAAATTTTCTTCCCTCACCATCAGCTCTTCTCTGCATTTGGCGGCAATATGAAGCGAGTAGAAAACCTAAAAAAAGGCGACCCAAGAGCTATAAAATATCTAACCGGTGAGGAAATTGAGGCGAAGGAAGTGTCAGGCTCGGGCTACGTTGCCGTATGCTATGAGGGCGCGGTGCTTGGTGGCGGCAAGCTCTCCGGCGGAAAAATAAAGAACCACTATCCAAAGGGTCTTCGTTTGAAGAAATAATTTTTATAGCGCCAAAAACTTGCATTTTGTAAATATAAGTTGCCAAAAATAAGCTTTTTCTTGACAAAAAGCTAAAAACGGCAGGTTTTAAAACAACGCTTTTCGCCAAAGCGACACGTTTACACTTAGATAAATAAACAAAAAAACAAAGGAGATAAAACAATGAGTAAGGTACTCGCAACGGTCGGTGGTATGCCCATAACCGACAACAACGTAACTGAATTTCTTATGAGCCTTGGGCAGAGGGGTCAAGCATACAACACGCCCGACGGCAGACGCGAAATTCTCAAGCAACTCATCTCTAACAAGCTTATGCTTCTTGATGCAAAGAGAAATCTTTACGAGGCAGAGCCCGCATTCAAAGCGCATCTTGCCAAGGTAAAGGACGACCTGCTTACAAGCTATGCAACGGAGAAGGTAATTTCTCAGATTAGAATAAGCGACAAGGACGCTGAGGAATACTACGAAAATAACAAGGAAAAATTCAAGAGCGGTGAGACTGCAAACGCAAACCACATTCTCGTAGACAGCGAGGAGCTTGCAAAGGAAATCCTCGAGAAAATCAACTCGGGCGCTACTACCTTTGAGGCTGCTGCCACCGAATATTCGAGCTGTCCCTCAAAGGAAAACGGCGGCTCTCTCGGTGATTTCGGCAGAGGCCAGATGGTACCCGAATTTGACTCGGCTGTATTCGCTATGTCAGTCGGTAAGATTTCAGGCCCTGTTAAAACTCAGTTTGGCTATCACCTGATACGCCTCAATTCCAAGAGTGACTCGTCGGTTATGCCCTTTGCCCAGATTTCAGAGGACATCAAAAACGCGCTTCTCGTAGAAAAGCAGCGCGCTGCATACGACTCAAAAATCAACCAGCTCAAAATTCTCTACCCCGTTGACATGATGACGATATGACGGACGATACCGAGCTTATAAAAAAGCGTCTTACCGAGCTTGCAAGACGGTCCTACAATTCGGGAATTTACACCTTTTCGGACTTTCTTTCACTCTCGGAGCAGTCGGCTCTACAAGAGATAAGAAGCGATATTTCATTCGTTAAATACACCCTCTTCGGCGGAGTCGGGGGCGCTGAGCGAGTTATGGTCAGATTTGGCGAGGAGGGGGAGCTTGGATACGAGCTTCCCTTTCCCATAGTTACTGCAAAGGTACACCCCGTGTCAGAGAAATTCGCAGAGCAGCTCACTCACAGGGACTATCTCGGCGCTATTTTGAACCTCGGTATCGAGCGCTCGGTTGTGGGTGATATAGTCATAAGAGGGTGTGATGCATTCGTCTTTATAAAGGACAGCATCAGCGAATATTTCATAAAGGAGCTTACGCGCGTGCGCCACACCGACGTCAAGGTCACGCTCATAGACGGCGTGCCCGAGGGCGAGCTATACAAAACCGAAAGCAAAAGAATACAGCTTTCAAGCGAGAGACTCGACGCCACGGTTGCAAAGGTATTTAACCTGTCAAGAGAGGACGCACAGCGCCTGTTTTTAAAGAGGCTTGTCTTTGCCTCGGGCAAGGAAATTTCCTCTTGCTCATACACACCAAAGCCGGACGAGATTATAAGCGTCAGAGGCCACGGAAGATTTATTTATCGCGGATTTGAATCAAACACCAAGCGAGGACGGCTGAACGTACTCGTCGACGTCTACGTCTAGCCATAAACCAAGGCACAAAGACGGATTGTATAAGGACAAGTCAGGTAATTTCCACTCGTAATATTTTAAAGGGCTCCCATCACGCAGGACAAAGAGCAAAAGGGCGCCTTTAGTGCTGCAAAAAGGGAAACAAAAAAGAACCACACTTAATTTAGGGCATACCCGTGTGGTTCTTTTTGTATTTTTAGCCGGCAGTCACGGTTTCCTTTTTGCTCTTTTGGAAACGCGTTCTTCTCTTTTTCGTTGACTTTTTCTTAAAGCTTTCGTGCTTTATAAGGCCCTCCTTGTAGCTTTTAAGCGAGGCCTCGTCTGCCGGTCTGACTATGCGCTTTGCGCGCCAGGTATCGTTGAAATTACGGTGAAGTCTGAGTGTAATCAGCATATCGCCGTCCTGTTGACAGGTGAAATAAAAGGTATACTTCTGTCCTTTGGAATGAAGAGTATCACCCTTTTCGGTAAGGGGTGCGTGGCAGGTGGGACACAAGGGATGCTTGATTATATCGTCCTCAAGCATTTCCTCTATCGTTACGTATCCGTCGTCGCCTGCGTCAGCGTCACCAATTACCTCCTCCTCGAGAAAGTCACCGTGGGATGAGGTGTAGCTCTTTATAGCGTCGGGCACGTCGAGGTGCATCGCTACAAGCGCTGTAAAATACGCATCGTTGAGAGCGTCGTGGGCGGGGAGTGTCTGCTGAATACCGAAGTAGTCCATCGCATACTCGAGAGAGCGTTGCTTTGCAAGACCGTCGGTTCGGGTATTGAATATTTTTTGCAGGTCGTAGACCTCGCCAATCCAATCCTGACTTATACCGCTTGCGTTGAGGTTCTCCCTAAGCATTGGAATGTCGTCGGGTCCCCAGGTGAGAAAGGCATAATCCTTACCGCACCAGCTCCGAAATCTCTCGGCCGCCTCGTCAAGCGGTGTGCCCATATCCATCTGCTGCTGAGTTATGCCCGTAAGCTCCGAGACGTGTCGGTGAAGCTTCTTAAAATACTTAGGCTTTACAATTATCTGGTAGGATCCGCATACGTTCATATTTTTATCAAGCTTGACGGCGCCTATCTGTATCACCTCTCCACGCAGTCGGCAGGAGAGCTGACGCTGTACGGCAAGCGCCTTTTGAGCGTATGCTTGATTCCACTCAAGATCGAGTGTTATATAATGCATTTTTTAATCCTTCGTTTTTTCATTCTTATGTATTATAACACCCCGAAAGAAAAAAGTCAAGACGGATTCATTTAATTATCCCTCTCGGGCAAAAGAAATTCTTGACATTCATACTAAGTTGGTGTATAATTGTGACATAATAAATTATTACGCGTGTTGTTATTTAAGAAAAGGACGCATATTATGGAAAAGTTTGACTCTGTTCCCGAAATATTTGCCTCGTGTGTTTTCAACGAGGACGTAATGAGGGAGCGCCTCCCTAAAGACGTATACACATCGCTTATGAATACCATAGCCACGGGCAAGGAAATTGACGCAGGCATTGCCGACGTCGTAGCCGGCGCTATGAAGGACTGGGCCATCGACCACGGCGCAACGCATTTCACGCATTGGTTCCAGCCCCTCACGGGCGTTACCGCTGAAAAGCACGACGCTTTTCTCTCACCCGTAGGCGGCGGTAAGGTTATAATGGAGTTCTCGGGCAAGGAGCTTATCCGCGGTGAGCCCGACGCCTCCTCGTTCCCCTCGGGCGGTCTTCGTGCGACCTTTGAGGCGCGCGGATACACCGCGTGGGACCCTGCCTCCTACGCCTTTATCAAGGACGGCTCGCTCTATATACCCACGGCATTCTGCTCCTACGGCGGTGAGGCTCTTGATACCAAGACCCCCTTGCTTCGCTCTATGGACGCTATATCCAAGGCAGGACTTCGTATAATCCGTCTTTTTGGCGACGACACGGCAAAGAGAGTAGTTTCCACCGTCGGAGCAGAACAGGAGTATTTCCTTATCGACGAGGACGACTACAAGGCAAGACGCGACCTTTACTACTGCGGAAGAACGCTTTTCGGTGCTCCACCCGTCAAGGGTCAGGAGCTTGAGGACCACTATTTTGGCGCGCTTCCCACACGCGTGAGCGCATTTATGAAGGAGCTCGACGTAGAGCTGTGGCGTCTAGGCATCAGCGCAAAGACCAAACACAACGAGGCCGCCCCCTCTCAACACGAGCTGGCTCCTATATTCTGCACCACCAACATAGCCGTTGACCAGAACCTACTGACTATGGAATGCATGCGCAAGCTCGCTCCAAAGTTCGGTATGGCCTGCCTGCTTGCAGAGAAGCCCTTTGAGGGTATAAACGGCTCGGGCAAGCATAACAACTGGTCGCTCTCAACCGACACGGGAAAAAATCTTCTTAAGCCCGGCAAGAACCCCGGCGAAAACAAGCAGTTCTTACTCTTCCTTGCGGCAGTTATCCGCGCTGTTGACGAGTATCAGGACCTGCTCAGAATATCGGCGGCTACCGCCTCAAACGACTGCCGTCTCGGTGGCCACGAGGCGCCCCCTGCCATTATATCAATTTTCCTCGGTGAAGAGCTTGAAGCCCTCGTTCATTCATTAATCGACGGCTCGCACTATGCTAAGCGCGACACCAAATACATGTCGCTCGGCACCCCCTCCGTTCCCACTATTCGCAAGGATAACACCGACAGGAACCGCACCTCTCCCTTTGCGTTTACGGGAAACAAGTTTGAGTTCAGAATGGTAGGCTCGGGACAGAATATCGCCCTTGCCAATATCGTTCTTAACACTGCCGTTGCCGAGTCGTTGACGATATTCGCTGACATTCTCGAGGAAACCGTGGATTTTGACAGAACTCTTGACAAAATCCTTTCCGACACCCTGAGGTGTCACTCCCGTATACTCTTCTCGGGCAACTCCTACTCGCCCGAATGGGAGGCCGAGGCCGAGGCGCGAGGTCTTTCCAACTTCAAGAGCTCGCCCGACGCGTACGCGCACTTTACTGATGAAAAAAATATAGAGCTTTTCGGCAAATTCGGAGTTATGAGCGAGACAGAAATGCGCTCGCGCCGTGAGATATTTTTCGGCAGCTACCGTAAGATTAAAAATATTGAGGCACGCACGATGCTCGAGATGACACTCCGTGATATTATACCCGCTGTATCTAAGTATATCGGTGAGCTTTCCACGGCTGTAAATGCGACACGCTCTGCCGTCAAGAGCGCATCTCTCTCTTGCGAGTGCGATATTATAGAGAAGCTCTCGGACGCTCTCGCAAAGGCCTACGACGCCTACGGCGCGCTCGAGCGCGCTGAGCGCTCGGCTATTTCAAAGCCCTCCGATGAGGAGGCCGCGTTCTTCTACAAAAATACGGTTATTCCCAAGATGGACAACCTGCGCCGCGTTGTAGACGAGATGGAGACTCTCACCTCGCGCGAGGCTTGGCCGATGCCGACATACGGAGATATTATATTCAAGATTTAAACAGTACTTAGATTTGCGAGGTTTAAAATTATGAGAATAGACCCTTTCTTCGAAAAACAACCCCCGATAGAATTTATAGAGAGCCTTAAGCTCCCCGTACACACAGCACCACCGCCGAATTTCAAAATCGGCAAGGGTGAGCGGGGGGAAATATGCGCCCTCGGAGCGTATATAAAGTCCGAATTTCCCGACGGTGACGGGCTTCTCGAGACCGCCTACGCGGATTTTGATACTTTTCTCGGGGTATGCAAAATAGATGGAAATAAATACCCTATCACCCTAAAGCGCGAAGCCGTTTCCGGTTACGAGAGCTATCGCATCTCGGTAACGGAGGAGGGCTGCACCGTATGTGCTGAGGACACCGAGGGAATAAGACGCGCTCTCGTTTATATCGAGGACGAAATGACGAAGCGAGAGGGACCGTATCTCGCCAAAGGCGAGCTCGTTCGCACACCCAAAATCAAGGACAGAATAACCCGTGGCTTCTTTAGTCCGACAAACCGTCCCCCGAAATACGGAGACGAGCTTCTTGACGAGGTGGACTACTATCCCGACGAATATCTTAACAGACTGGCGCATTCGGGAACGAACGGACTGTGGATATACACGAGCTTCAGAGCGCTGATTAAGACGAAATACTTTGATTGCGACAGCGTCGCTATCAAAAAAAGAATAGAAAAGCTTACACGGGTGGTGGCTAAATGCAAAAAATACGGTGTTAAGGTTTACATTTTTGCAATAGAGCCTCACGGTCTTGAAGAGCACGAGTCAAAAGAGCACCCCGAGTTCCGCGGCGCTGATATCGCTGACCGCTGGTATCCCGTCTGCCTCAGAACCGACGCGGGAAGAGATTATATTCTTACTGCCGTCGAGGGCCTTTTCAGAGCCGTACCCGACCTTGGCGGATACATAGACATCACAGCCGGCGAGCGCCCTACGAGCTGTCCTTCGGTTGCGGCAGGTCGCACCTGTCCCAGATGCTCGAGGTATTCAAGAGGCGAAAACCTCGCTTACTCATGCGACGTTATCAAAGAGGGTATACGTCGCGCCGGCACGGGCGCTAAGTTCGTAAGCTGGACCTACGGTCACAGATACTGGGACTGGGAGGACATCAAGGAGTACACCGAGAAGTCAAAGTCCGACGTAATACTTATGCAGAACTTTGAGGACCGCGGCTACGACGAGCAGCTTGGAAAAATGCGCGCAGCATACGACTATTGGCTCTCTTATATAGGCCCCTCGGAGCTGTATGAGAAGAGTGCGAAATGGGCGGGCGCAGAGGGCCGCGAGATGTGGGCAAAGATGCAGGTTTGCACCTCTCACGAGATTGCAACCGTTCCTTATATTCCGGCTCCCGGCCTTATATTTGAAAAGTACAAGGCAGCCGTGGCTCTCGGCACAACGGGCGTTATGGAATGCTGGTATTTCGGCAACTATCCGTCTGTTATGAGCCGTGCCTCAGGCGAGCTTTCCTTTGCCGATAATTTCGACGACAAGGCAGCGTTTTTATACGATTTCGCAGCACGGGTATACGGCAAAACGCTGGCAAAGAGCATTTCGGCCGCATGGGTAGAGTTCGAAAATGGATACAGAAGCTACCCGACTAACATCATGTTCAGCTACTACGGACCTATGCACGACGGAGTAGTTTGGGAGCTTTCGCTCAAGCCCAAAAACAACTCTCAGCCGAGAACCTGGCTTCTTCTCGACCCACCCGACGGTGACAGAATAGGTGAGAGCCTTTTTGCAGGTCACACGCTCGACGAGGCGATAATTCTCGCAGGCAGAATGAAGGAGCATTGGAACAAAGGCCTTTCGCTTATGCCGAAGGAGGCCAAGGAGTGCCTTGGCGTTGCCGAATGTATAGGCACGCTCTTTGAGTCAGGCTATAATATACTTAATTTCTACAAGCTTCGCGGCGAGCTCGGACGCGAGAGAGGTGACGCTCGCGAGATACTTACAAAAATGCGCGAGCTTGTGCTCGCTGAAAAGCAAAATTCCGAGAAGATGATAGCGCTCTGCGAGTCTGACAAGCGACTTGGCTATCATTCAGAGGCCGAGGGCTTCAAGTTCTTCCCCGAGAAGCTTCGCGACAGAATAAAGAAGCTCGACAGATGTCTTGATGAGGAGTTCACCGAAACCGAAGAAAGAATAGAGAAGGGTCAATCCCCTCTCGGCTACTACTATGCAGAGGGCGAGAGGGCCTACCTTATAGGCGATGGCGACGCTGAGGGCGATAAAATTGCGCTCCCCGACGGCCACAGCTTTTCCGTACGCGTTGACGGTGACGAGCTTGTCATAAACGTCGAGTGCCTTGAGCACTGCCCCGTTGGTGCATATCTTGAATTTGAGCCCGGTCTGCCTGAATGTGGCGTTGTATTCGGCAAGGAAAGACGAGACGCAACCTATCATATCGAGTCCTACGACAAATATCTTGACGGCCTCAGATTTGACTCCTCGGCTATCTCTCACGGCTCGGCCGTTGGTCCTCAGGGTGAGGAGGTAATGAAAAATTACAGCTACTCACGCACCGAGGAGGGTGGCAAAATCCTACACACCCTCCGCCGTAAAATCCCGACTGACAAATGGAATAAAAAGGGCGCTATAAGAATTAAAATGCTCGTAGACGGTAAGAGATGGATACCGGCAGGCGAGGAGGTCTATACCCTCGGCAAGCGTGAAATTGCACCCGACGAGTACGCATTCTTCATTCTCGCAACCGACGAGCACCTCAAAAAAGCAAGCTCTAACGAATAAGTTGAAAAAGGATACGGGCGCAGGCAAGCGAAGTTGACCGACCGGCGCAATTTCATGTATTACTAAGTCCATATCCTTATAAAAATTAGCGTTCAAACAGAGCCTTTCGGCTTTTGTAATAGAGCTTTTATGGCAAAACAAAACAGATTTTATAACAAAACAAAAAAACACCCGATGGCATTTCAATCTCGAACGCCATCGGGTGTTTTTTGTGCTTTTTGTAATGTATAGTTATGAATTTCGACTATTTTATTGCGTTAAAAACATCGGTGCTTTATTGCGCCAAAGATAATTTTTGATTTTTTGAAAATTATCTTTCGTCAAAAATTTTCTTTATTACAGGATACACAGCCTTAGCCATCATATAAAAACCGAGGTCGGTGAGGTGACAGTCGTCGACCGTACACTCGTTCTCTGCGTCACCAAAGATTTCACCGCCGTGGATAAGGTACACGTTCTTGTCACCGCGCTTAAGTGCGTTCTCGTAGGTCTGCTTAATGACCTCGAATCTTGCATCTCTATTCTCGGTCTTGCGATAATAGGGTCTTGAAATCATAATTACGGGAAGGTCGGGCTGCTTTTCTCTGATTTTCAAGAACATTCTCTCGTGAGTGTCACGAAGATGCTCAACGGTAGGTGCATTGTGGTCGTAATCGTAGACGAACACCGACATATCGAGTCCTGCTATGTAATCAGCCATAGCGTCCTCGCCCTTTGCAGAGCCTGAAAATCCGAGGTTTACGTGGTTAGAATCAAGCTTTCTTGATACTATCGCGGGGTAGTTAGTACCTGCACGCGAGGCACAGCCGCCTTGGGTAATCGACGAGCCGTAATATACTATCGGCTTCTCATAGGTGTAATCGGGCGCGCGCTCGATGGCTGCACCTTCCTCGATACCGACAAGTATCTGCGCAGGACGGCTATATGTCGGCATATTGATAGTAATAAGGCGCTTCTCTCTCGTGCCAAGGTCTGCCACAGACTCAAAGCCGTAATTCATACCGTACGGTGGAATAAAGGTCTTCATATACGAGCCGTCCACGTACAAGTCAAGTCCCGTGCTTCCCGAAAGAGGCATGTGGCTTGCGTTGTAGGTTCCGACGTAGGTAACGATAATAGCAACGCGTGCGCTATCTGTGACAAATCTTATTCTACCGCCCGCTGTATAAATTCTGAGGTTCTTGACGTTTTCGCTCGTAGCCTCTGCTACCTCAAGCGGAAGACGCGAATAGGTCTCGCCGTCACGGAATACTCCGTAAATTCTGAAAGGCTCCTCGTCAATATTTTTAAAAACAAGGCCCGTTTTGTCTATCTCGCGGTCTACCTTCAAATTTTTATCTATTTGCGTGATGTCCATATCTTTCCTCCGAAAGTGTTTTTACATTCCTATTTTAGCACACCCGTTATGCTATGTCAATGAATATATAAAAAATTTAACTTTAAAGCCGTTACATCTTAGCCTGCGCAACGTGTTTTTGAAAAAATCTACAAGCTTTAGGGCGTTTTTGGTTCGTTATTGTTTATTTTCTTATATTTTCGGCGTTTTCAGAGTATATTTTTCCGTTTTCTCCGAAAAAAGAGAGCCTATTGACAAGCACTCTCCGGTGTGGTAAAATAGACTAAGAAAAAGAGAAAGAGAGAGCCGCCGTGAACGTAACCGAACAGGAATTCACCTCGCTATTTACGAAGATTTTCAGCATGAACGGACTGTCCTCCTTGATTTCAAAGGACACCGTCGGCGCATTCTATAAGTTGACCGATAGAATGCTTACCGAGAACGAAAAGTATAATCTCACTGCTATCACCGATATTGACAAGATAATACTAAACCACTATGCCGACTGCGCTATGATTGCCTCTAAAATCAAAAAGGGCGCGTCTATAATCGACGTCGGCTGTGGAGCGGGCTTCCCTACGCTCCCACTTGCGATAGTGCGCCCCGACGTTAAAATTACGGCGGTTGACTCAACCGCAAAGAGAGTAAACTACGTAACCGAGACTGCCGAGCAGCTCTCACTTCTAAACGTCACGTCAGTTGTAGCTCGTGCCGAGGACCTCTCACGCACCGAGCTTCGTGAGAGCTTTGATTACGCTACGGCCCGTGCCGTCGCAGAGCTTAGAGTTCTCACAGAGCTGTGCCTGCCCTTTGTCAAAAAGGGAGGTAAAATGCTCGCTATGAAGGGCAAGAATGCTGAGTTTGAGCTATCGGGAGCGAAACGCGCAATTTCCATGCTCGGTGGCAGAGGCGCAGTATGCGAACAAATTAAGCTCGTCGGTGTCGGGCAGGAACAGACGCACCCCTTGATAATTATTGATAAGGCAGAGAAAACCCCCGCCGCCTACCCGCGTCCCTACGCGCAAATCTCAAAAAAACCGCTTTGAGAACACCTCAAAATCAGGAAGGCACCTTTATAATACAGTAAATAAGGAAGTTGCCTTTATAACACAGCAAATTAAAAGGCTCTTTTTAACGTAGCGATATCAAAAAAACACTTTGTTGCTCTCTAAATGCCGAAAGTCGCCTTTGCTCTACCGTGAATACCAAAAAGCGCTTTGATGTAACAGCAAATATCCAAATATTATACCATAAAACACATAAAACTAAGAAAAAATGATATAATCCCCTTAGTGCAGTCTTGAAAACCTTTTTGTTTTTTCAAGTGCCTACTCTAAGGGGATTATATCATTTTTTATTTATCAGTCGGCGCTCTTTTTCTTCTTAAAGCGAGAGACAAACGATTTCAGCTTAGAAACTATTTTTGCGTTGGCGATGGAGCTCTTTATTCTGCGGTTAAGGCTTTCCTTGGTCATCTTGTCGATATTAAGCTCAATTCCCCTGTCGAGCCTTTTAATATACTGCTCGTGGGTATAAAGGCCGACGTTTGCCGCAAAATCGCAGACCTCCTTGCTTTCAAAATCCGACGTCTCGTGCTGATACCAGCCAAAGTCCTGGGCGTATCCGTTGTGAAGCAAGTTCCAGAAATCAGCCTTCGCATCGCTCCAGAGAAGATTATAAATCTTATAGCAGCGGCTGGCCGAAAGATTAAGATAGGAAACCGCAAGCGGAACGTACACGCCGTGAGATGCAAGGAACTCCTTTATCTTGATATACACGACGGGAACCTGGGCGTAATATTTACGGAACAGCTTCTGCCTTGACTGGTCGGAATACACTCTGTGATGCACAAGCACCTCGTCAATTCTCTTGACACGGGTGGCCAGTGAGAGCGCTGTGCAAACGAAATACACGTCCTCAAAGACGTAAAGCTCAGGGGCAAAAATCAGCTCCTTTTCCCTTATAAACGAGGTTCTGAAGAGCTTGTTCCAGATGTAACCCGTACTGCTTTGAAGTATGTAGTCCGGAAACTCGCTTTTAGACACAACGGCGCCCTTCGAGAAGATATCGCCATGCTCCTCGCCCGTTCCTGCGGTAAAGGACGACTTCTTGTTATTGAAAACGTCGAAGCGAACCATAGCTATGTCAAGCTCGTCGCGCACAGCCGCATCGTAGAGCGTCTCTATGAGGGTTGGCTCATAGAAATCGTCTGCGTCAAGGAAAATTATAAACTCGCCGCGCGCTCTTATAATGCCTTTGTTACGGGCAACCGAAACGCCTGCGTTGTTCTCGGTAACTATTCTTACTCTTGGGTCGCGCTCCTGATACTCCTTTATAAGAGCGAGCGATTTATCCGTAGAGCCGTCGTCAATGCAGATTACCTCTATCTCACGAAGAGTTTGGTCGAGCACCGTATCAAGAGCCGGCCTGAGATAATCAAGGGCATTGTATATAGGCATAATTACGGAAACCTTGATGTTATTTTCCATAAGAAAAACCTCTTTTTATTTTCTACTCCTATTTTACCATTTTTCGCGTCCTTTGTCAATACTTATAAAAAAGAGGGCGTCGAAGAGGCAAAAAAAACGGTACACGCCCCCACCTCAAATTTAAAAAGAAGGGGGGCGTGTCAATTTATCTAAGGGGTTTTGTGTTTTTGACTACGGGCGTCTGAGCGAGAAGAACCCGCTCGAATATCTTCCACTCACGTTCCGAATAAATCGGTATGTGCTTTATTCCGTACGCTCCGACTATCGAATTTATCGTACCGAAGCCACAAGCGTCCATAGCGCCCTCGCGAAGTCCAAGACCCACCGCAATATCGCCCTGGTGGTACTGAAGGCAATGGTCGGTCCTATGTGCGAACGCGCCGTCGGGCATTCTGTATGCGGAATACTTTTTGTATGTGTTGGTGATAGCGTCGTATCCGCGCTTCTTCATGATGTCCTTTATAAGCTCGAGAGTTTCGTTTCTCTTTTCCTCGGAATGGAATTTAGTTACGTTGTACTTAACGTAGCTAAGAGCGTTCCAGAGGTTCGAAAGCTCGAGAATATTCTTAGTCGAGGGCTCGTCACCGAGTATGCCGTTAAGTATGGACTGCGCCGCCTTTACGGGTTCGGGATACGGCAGGCCCCATACGTTGTAAATCGAGATAATCTTGAAAAATCCGTTAGTTCCCTCAAAGGTGGTTTTCTTCGACCAATATCCCGTCTCGTCGTCTATTCTCTCGTTGAGCCAATTGATGAGAGTGTCGCAAAGCGAATAATCAGCACCCTCTGCAATAAGAGCGTCGGAGCGGGCCTTTACCTCACGGAACATAGCGTTAAGCTCGTTGCCTACGCCGTAGGGCGAGACAGTAATCATCGGTCCTATTCTTTCTTCAAGATAAGCGAGGAACGTGTCGCGGTTTTCAAGATACGGGGGATAGTTTACGGAGGCTCCAACCTTCTCTACCTTCGGCTCCTCGGGCTTATTTTCTACCGGCTCTGCCGCCTTGTAATTCGACACGGGATTACCGTAAATATCAAGGCCATCGCCCTTAATTCCGTTTGGCGTGTCGTAGGTCGGAGCATAACCAAGCTCCTTTAAAAAGACGGTGGCGACCTGAAGATGTCTTGAACGGGCAGGAATATGCTTGTCGAACTCCTCTTGAGTTTTAGCAACGTTATAGAAATAGCCGTTAGGCAGCTGCTGACGCTTTAAAAAGCGTGCTATCGCGTGCTTCATATCCTCGGGAAAGGCGTTTCTGTAGTCACCGCCGAGGTGGCTTATCATTCCCGAGCTTTCCATAAACTGGCAAATCTGCGACACGGTTTCGGTGTGCGGCAAAAATCCGTCGTTGTATTTTCCGCTATGGGTGCAGTAGAACGCGCCCTCGCCGGGATCGTAAAGCTCCGCTACCCACTCAACGAGCTCGTCTGAGTAGAGCGAATAGAATTTCTTCAGTGCCTCTACAACCTCTCTTGCCTTCTCGTCAGCACCTAGCTGCTCGTATGCGCGCTCAAAGTAGGGGTCGCGCCATGAATAATCGTTTCTCATATATTACCTCCATATCGTCGTGAGGCAAATGGCAAAAAAACATAGATTAATGCCACCCCGTGTCATGTTTTTCTCGTTTTATCTCTTTAACTTGGTGTTAGGCTTAATGACCGGCTTTGCGTTGTTCAGTATATCCATATAGATTTTGAACTCGCGCTCAGAGTAGAGGGGTATAGGCTTAATTCCGAGAGCCGTGGCAATAGTATCGGTGATACCCATACAAGCCTTGCTGATAGCGTCAACGTCGCCCTCCTGACCGCCGGTGCCTACGGGAATGTCACCCTGATGCCAGAGCAGGCATCTGTCAACCCTGTGTGCGAACGCGCCGTCGGGCATCTGGTATGCCGACTGCTTCTTGTAGGTATTGAGAATAGCGTCGCGACCTCTGTTATACATAACCTCGTTTATCTCGTTAAGCACCGCGTCTCTGACCTCGGGGGAGTGGAAGCTCTTTACGTTACCTATAGTAAAGCAGAGCGCCATCCAGAGATTGAACACCTCGCAGATGTTGGTGGTAGAGGGCTCGTCGCCGAGTATGCCGTTAAGTATGGACTTAGTAACCTTTACAGGCTCCGGATACGCGTAGCCCCATACGTTATAGAGCGTTATAGTTTTGAAATAGCCGTTCGTTCCTGCGAAGGTGGGCTTATCCGACCAGTAGCCCGTGTTCTCGTCTATTCTCTCGTTGAGCCAGTTTATAAGCGTGTCGCAGAGCGAGTAATCCGCGCCTGCGCCGATAAGCGCGTCGGAACGAGCCTTAATCTCGCGGAACACGGCGTTAAGAAGGTTTCCTGCGCCGTACGAGCCGGTTTTGATAGGCACCTTTTCCTCAAGCCACGCAAGGAGCGTCTCACGGTTCTCAAGATAATCCGGATAGTTATTGAGAGCTGCTGCACAAGAGGCGGGCTTGTCGGCGCCCTCCTCCGTCTTAGCCTCGGCAAATTTCGACACGTAATCGGCTACGGGTTTTCCGTCCTTGTCGAGTCCGTCGCCCTTCATGCCGTTGGGTGTATCGTAGGTCGGGGACGCTCCAAGCTCGCGAAGGAAATTCGTGCACCAGGAAAGGTCACGGCCGCGGCGGGATATGTACTTGTCAAGCACCTCTTGGTCCATAATGAGGTTGTAGAAATATCCGTTGGGCAGCTGCATGCTCTTGATAAATCTGACAATCTTCGCCTTCTGCTCGTCGGTAAGCACCTTACGGTAATCTCTGTCAAGATGATTTATCATACCGCTTCTCTCAAGGAAGTCAAGCGCCTGCATCGTGCTTTCTATATCGGGCAGGAATCCGTCGTTCTCCTTACCGCTCGTCGTGCAGTAGAACGCGCCGTAATAGGGGTCGTAGAGGTTCGCGTACCATTTAATAAGGTCGTCAGTATACATAGTATACATGGTTTTAAGCGCGTCAACTATACCCGCCGCTCTCTCGTCACCGCCGAGCTGCTCGAAGGCGCGCTCAAAATAAGGGTCGCGCCACGAGGCATCATAGTTTTTATTTCCTTCGTACATAACAAAATCCTCTTTTCTCTTTCAGATATATTAAGCGTTTCGCTCTTACTGTCTATTATACAGTAAGGTGTTTTCGATTTCAATTCGCATATTTACCAAAATAAATATTTTTTATTGTCTATTTTGCACAACAAATGTTTTACGAGATAAAATGCGTCCGAGAAGACGGATTTTATAAAAAGTAGCGAGGCCCCATAGTGAAGTGAACCTCGCCACATTTTGAGATTTGTGTTTTTTAGCTTTTGTCGACGCGCTTTGTGTTTTAGCTTTCCTCGGTGAGCTTTATGCTTTAGCTTTCACCGATGTGGTTACGTTTCCACTTTAGTCTATGAGCATGCGTTTTGCTTTCGCCGGTGAGCTTTGTGCCTTGGCTTTCACCGACGTGCTTTGCGTTTTCCCCTTAGTCTGTTGGTATGTGTTTTTGCTTCGGTCTAGGGGGTGCGTTTTAGCTTTCGTCGGTGAGCTTTCGATTATAGCAGCTCAAAGGCCCATTAAAAAGCACCGTAAAAACGACTTAAAATCAAACGCATAATTTTTGTTTAGGCCTTGTTTTCCTCGTTTTTTCGCTCTTTTTGTAAATAAATATTTGCTTTTTAGCTTATTTCAGCGAAACAAGCGGCTCCGCCTTAAGTCTTGTGTTAGGCTTAAATTCAACCTCGCCTCTCTCGACGGCCTCTCTATCATATTTAAGGACAGGGCCGTTTGAAACTATAATCTGCATATAGTTCATAAAATGATGACGCTGGAAATAAGGAATGGGCTTTGCTCCGTAAACGGTTCTAATCGGGCCTATCGTACCGCCTATGCACTTTCCGATAGCATCGATGTCACCCTCGCGCTCGATACCGAGGCTTATGTGGTGAGGGCCTTGGTGCCAGGGATAGCCGGAGAGTGTGTTGTGCGAGAACGAGCCGTCGGGAAGCTTGTATCTTGACTGCTTTTTGTAAGCGGTGATGATGGGCTTCGCGCCGTACTCGGCTATCACCTCGTCAATTCTTTTAAGTATGCGCTCGCGCACCTTTACCATTTCTCCGTCGTTGTACTGATCTCTAAGGTTGTTGCGAAGCAGATTTATACAAGTCCATACGTTGTAAACGTCGCAGGCGTTAGTAACGGTGGGCTCCTCGCTTACTATTCCCTTCATGATGCTCTCGATAGCCTTTTCGGGATAAGGAAGCGGAGCGCCAAGGGTGTTATACGCCAGTGAAATCTTGAAGTAACCGTTGGTAAAAAGGAACTCCGTACCGGTAGCGCCCTCACCGGGCTTCGCTATCTCGGGGTCTCCCCAAAGTCCCGTTTCGGAATTGACGTGGTCGTTAAAATATTTTATCGTAATCTCACGCATGGTAAGGCCTGCGTATTTCGAATACTTCTCGTTAGTAGCCTCCTCGCTCTCGGGGGTGTAGGTAGGAGGCTCCATCTTGGCGCTGGAGGAGTTAATCTCCATGCAACGCGCCTGAATGTTGTTTCCCGCGCCGTACGGGCTCTTGTCCAGATTTTGTTTCTCCAGCCAGTCGATAAACATCTTATAGTTTGTCATATCGGTCTGACCCTTGGGCTTTGGAGCGCTTTTGGGGGCTTCAGCGCCCTCTTCGGACTGAATGTTCTCAAGGTCGTCAAGGTTCAGCGGAACCCTTGGAGGATCACGGTCAACAAGACCGCGCGCTCTGAGGTCGGCCCAGTATTCGTCGGCGGTAATGCCGTCGCCATTGCAAATAGGGTTGTCGTACACAGGCTTAGCTCCGTAAAGCTCAAGAAGCTCGACTGTCGTGCCAAGATTTCTTGCACGGCACGCCTTTCCTTTCGTTCTGAGGTCCGACTTTCTTGCAGCAGGGGGATAGAAATATCCGTCCTCGTCCTGCACGCTCTTGCAGAAATATACTATCTGATATTTCATGAGGTCGGGCATGAGCATTTCTGCCTCACCCGGTGCGCCAAACGTTCTGGCTGTAAGCATGTGCATGTAGGTCATCTCTGGCGAAGGGGCAAATCCGATATGGTCGCGAGCAGATGCCGTAACGTAATATCCTCCGACACCGGCGTCATAGAGGTTCGCTGCCCAAACGACGAGCCCGTCGTCGCAAAGGGTGTAAAGAGTTTTGAAGGCCTCGTAAAGCTCCTCGGCCTTATCCTCACCCCATCTCTCGACTAGAGACTGCTTGAGCGCCGCCCACTGCTCTACTCTCTCAGCTGCGTCGATTTTGGTCTGTTCTTCGAGCAAATCCACCTTGCCCGAAAGCACGACACCCTCGCAGGATATCGAGCCGTCAGACGTAACGGCTGCCTTGATAAACGGCTCCTTTATAAAGTCGAGAACGCTGATTTCGGTAAAATCGTTGTAATCGTATGCAATCGCCACACATCTATCATCAGCATAGACGACGTAGCGCATATCGTAATAGAGGCTTCTTTTCATTTCTCTTAGGAGTGCGTACGCTCTCTCTGACACAGGGGAGCTCTTGTCGTATCCTACTATTATCTCAGGCGCTCCCTTGCACGAGGCATCGGTTAAGGTCAAATCAAGACCGAGTGCCGAAAGCTGCTCGAAGAAGGCCTTAGCCTTTGCGTATTCGAACTTTACCTTTTCGCCAAATGGTATGACGAAATTAATCTTCTCTTTTGCGCCTATTTTCACGGGCGCGCCCCCTAAGCTATTCATAACGTTCTCCTTTTTCCTTCGCTTAATTGTTACGGAAATGAATTAAATTTTCCTGCTAATTACGATTTGTATATTACGTGTTCTATTTTCTTTATGCGTAACTATTGCGCAACTTTTGGGACTTTTTCTTCATTTTTGCAAAGTTTTATTTGCTTTTCACCCCAACAGTTGCCTGCCGGGGTGTTTTTGCTTATTGTTTATGCAGTTTTATACTTCTTATCAGAGGCTGTGATAGCAAGGCTTGACGCAGGGAGCGTCGCCGTCTCGGTCTGAGTGGCGGCCTGCGCTTGCGTGTCGGTTGCAGGCTTCACAATAATCGGCTCAAAAACAGGGCCTTGGGCTCTTTGGTTTGGTACACACTCGTCCATTGTGTGTCCGTCGGTATCGCACTGGCATTTAATAATCGGGCCGTTTGAGACGAGAATTTCAATATACATCATACAGTGATGCTCTTGGTAGTACGAAACGCCACCGGCACCGTATACCTTAATTATAGGCGCCAGCGTTCCCCAAAGGCACTTTCCAATAGCGTCGATGTCGCCCTCTCGCCAGCCAAGACCTACGGGGTGAGGTCCTTGGTGCAAGGGATTTGAGGTGTTGACGTTGTGCGAGAATGAGCCGTCCTCCTTCTGATAACGCTTCTGCTTCTCAAACGATATGAGAATAGGCTCTGCGCCAAACTCGGTTATCAGCTCGTCTATTTTATTAAGAGTTGCCTCGCGTATTTCCTTATTTGCCTCGCCCTTGTACTGAGTTTTGACGTTATCCTGAAGCATCGTTATGCCTGCCCAGATATTATAAACGTCACAGCTGTTCGTGTTAGAGGGCTCGTTTGAGACAGTTCCTCGAAGAAGCGCCTCGGCAGCCTTTTCGGGATATGGCAATGGGGCGCCGAGAATATTGTAGGAGGAAACGACCTTAAAGAAGCCGTTTGTAAAGAGAAATTCCGTGCCCGCAGCATTCTGTCCGGGCTTCGCTATCTCAGGGTCGCCCCAAAGTCCCGTATCGGGATTTACGTTATCGTTGAGGTACTTAATAGTTATCTGACGCATACTTAAACCTGCGTATTTTGCATACTTGGGGTTATCAGCCTCGGTCTGTGAGGGAGTATACGTAGCGGGCTGCATTTTCTCGCTTGCGGCCTTTATTTCAGCAGACCTTGCCTGAATATTGTTGCCTGCACCGTAGGGACCCTTCTTGAGATTTTGTTTTTCTATCCAGTCAATAAAAAGCTTGTAATCGTTAAGCTCGTTTTTGTTAGTAGAGGTGAGAGACACCGAGCTGTCAATTATGTCGCTAACAGCCACAGCCGACGTCATGCGAAGACTAAGATGCGCCGATGTAATATCGTCTGCGTTCTTAGGAACGACAGGCGGGTCTTGATTAACAAGTCCCAGATCCCTGAGGTCCTGCCAATACTCGTCTGCCGTTTTTCCGTCGCCTATCATCTCACCCGAGGGAGTATCGTAGGTAGGCAGAGCACCGTAGGATCTGAGAAGCGATAAAGCTGCCGCAAGGTTTCTGGCTCTTGCCGCAACACCGCCTTTGCGGTAGTCGGACCTCTTAGCTGCCGGGGGATAGAAATATCCGTCGGGATCCTGCACGCTCTTGATGAAATATACTATCTGGTATTTCATCACGTCGGGGATCATATCCCTCATTTCTTCGGGAGCACCGAAGAACGACGCTACTCTGAGGTGCATGTCGGTTATCTCGGGCGAGGGAGCGAAGCCAACGTGGTCGCGTCCCGATGAGCCGACGTAATAGCCGCCAACTCCCGAGTCGTAAAGATTTGCCGCCCAAATTACAAGGCCGTCGTCACAGAGGGTGTAAAAGTCTCTGAACGCCTCGTATATCTCAAGGCCCTTTTCTTCGCCCCATTTTTCTATAAGAGCCGTGCGGCGCGCATCCCATTCTGCCTCGAGATTCGCGTCGTCGAGCTTCTTTTGCTCTGCGATAAGGTCAATTTTGCCACTCATCATGACACCCTTATCTATCGCTATGTAATCCTTGCCGCCTGTGAGCTTATCAAAGAAAGCATCCTTTATTAAATCAACGACGCCAAGAGTGGTGTACTCGTTATAGTCGTACGCCACGCATATCTTTCCGCTGTCGGCATAAACGAGATAACGCATATCGTAATAGGACTGCTTATCCATAGCATAAAGCAGCTCGTATGCCTTAACCGATATATCGCGGCGCCTGTCAAGGCCGAAAACTATCTCGTACTCACAGACAGGCTCGTATATATCGCAAATCCAAGAACGGTAGCCAAGCTTCACGAACTCGTTGTAGCAGTCAAAAAGCTTCAGAGCGTCATCGTTTTCGGCTACTATTATGTTTACCTCGTCGCCGGGGTGAATAACCGTAACTCCTGCGTAGCTCGGGTCCTCGTGCACGTATGCGCACTCAGAGCAAACGTTAACTACGAAGCTGTGAGGGATTTTCTCATCGGTTGCGCTGCACCCCTTACACTTGTGATAGTGATATTCCGTATCATAAAGATACGTATCGGTATCAAAATCGTGAGAGGTCATGGTATTCTCGTCAGTTACCGTATCGGTCAGACCGCACACCGAGCATACACCGCTCTTCGTGCCGTCCTGCGTACAGGTTGCGTCAGAGTTTGAGGTGTACTCCGTGACGGTGTGGCCAAGTCTCGTACCCTCGTCCACGACGGTTGCGGTAGAGCCGCACACGTCACACACAGCACTCTTCGTGCCGTCCTGTGTGCAGGTTGCATCTCCGTTTGACACATAGCTTGTAAAGGTATGCGCACCGTCACACAACGACGAGCCGTCAAAAGCGCACGAGACCAAAACCAAGACAGTCAAGGCGAGAGTTAATGCTAAAAGTAGTAATTTTCTCATCTTCTTACCTTTCTAGTAATTAAAGGAACAGAGCGCGACGTATCGAGGCCCCGTAAAGCACGGTTTTTTAAAGCTATGGACGGAATATGACGCTTGCAGCTTGCAAAAACGGTTTTCAAGTTGAAGAGCTCGCTCCCCACTTCCAAAAAAACACAGCTTTGCGGTTATGAAACCGAAAGCAACACTTGTCCCTCGCCAAAAACTGAACTTTTATTTGTTTTCTTTGAATATTTTACAATAAAATACAGGATTTTTCAATGGAAAATAGTAATAATTATAAATTTTTTCATATTTTCTAGGCTGATTTTAGAATAAAATCGGCTTTTTTATTTTCCGAAGTTGGAGCTTGAAGAGCGAAACGGCTTAAAAACGAGCATCAACACAGCCCGACGTATTTTCGTTTTCAAAATCCTACCGCCGAAAAAAGCAGAGGGCGAGACCTCAGCTCACGCCCTACGGCATAACTCTGAAGCCTCGCCCTTTTTAGAAAACCGTCGTTTTCTTATAGGTATTCATTTTGCTATTTTCTAAGGAAAATGAATGTTTTTGTAAATCTTAGGTTACAAATTTCGTTTTTCTCGCCATCACGCAACGTAGTACTGCTTTTTGCCCGACGAGGAGTAGCTTGTATTGAAGCTGGGAACGCACAAGGTCTCAGTTGTTACTGTAGTAACAGTCTCCACGGAGGATGAGCCGGGTATTGCGTTAGCATAGCTCGGTCCGGGGAGTCTGTTGTTGGGAACGTACGCCGTACCCGCTTCAAGCTCCTTGTAGCTGTACTTAATAACAGGACCGTTCTCAAGGAGTATCTGCATGTAAATCATATAGTTGTGCAGATAGTATCCCGATTTACCTGTTGCGCCGTAAAGCTGTACGATAGGACCAATCGTCGACCACAGAGCCTTTGCGATAGCGTCAATGTCACCCTCTTTGTATCCAAGACCTACTACGAGCGGTCCCTGATAGGTCTCGGCAGAGCCTGAGGTGGAGTGAGAGAACGAGCCGTCCTCCTTCTGATAACCCTTCTGCTTCTTATACGAGGTGATGATAGGAAGCGCACCGTACTCGTTAAGAAGGTCATCTATCTTCTTCAAGGTATCTTCCTTGAACTTTTTGATCGTCTCGGCGATGTCCGCTCTGGCAGCAGCCTTCTTGGTCTCGTATTCGGGGTCGTCGACGGTTATACCGAGGCTATCAAGATACTTATCAAGCGCAGTCCTGATTACCTCAGTGCCGTAGTCGTCTCTGAAGCCGAGGAAGTTAAGGTACGTTGTCTCGGTCCACTTCTTTATATTTGTCTGAAGCATTGAAATGCTCGCCCAGATGTTATAAACGTCGCAGGCGTTGTTAGAGGTACCCTCTTTACTTACAGTACCCTGCATAAGAGCCTCTGCAGATTTTACAGGATAGGGAACGGGTCTGCCAAGAGACTCGTAAATTGCTATAATCTTGAAGAAGCCGTTGGTGTAGAGGAACTCGGTACCTGTGGGGTTAGAGTCGTTCGGGAAGCCCCAAATACCTGTCGCGGGGTTTATGCAGCTCTCACAGTAGTAGTAAATCATATCAAGCATATTCATGCCGTGGTACTTCTTGTACTTATCGGAGTCGGTATCCTTGGGTATGAATTTACCCTCGTTGTTCTCAAGCTGTCTGCTCGCAGTATGGAACTCAACAAGACGCGCCTGTATCGTGTTACCGGGGCCGTAGGGAGACGCCTTGATGTTGTTTGTCTCAAGCCAGTCAATAAACTTGTAGTAGTCGTTAAGCTCGTTGACGGTAGTAGCGGTCGCTACGACGGAGCTATCATAGATAGCTGCTACCGCTACAACAGAGGAGGTGCGAAGACTTGCGGTACCCGCGCTATTAAGGTCATCTACGTTCTTAGGAACCTTAGGCGGATCTTGATTTACGAGGCCCTTCGCTCTGAGTTCCGCCCAGTACTCGTCAGCGGTCTTGCCGTCACCGTAGAGGTTAGCGGTATCGTACTGAGGCTTAGCGCCGTAGCTTCTGAAAAGGCTCTCTGCACGTGAGAGGCTTCGTCCACGCGCCGCCACACCGGTAGTCTGCCAAACAGCTCTCGACGCTCCCGGAGGATAGAAGTATCCGTCGGAGTACTGCACGCTCTTGAGGTAGTAGATAATCTGATATTTCATTATATCGGGGATAAGGTCTCTGATTTCTCCGGGCGCACCGAAGCTACCGCCCATATCAAGACACATACCCGTGGTCTCGGGCGAGGGATAAATGCCCTCGTGGTCACGTCCCGATGCGGTAGCGTAGAAGCCACCGATACCGGGGTCGTAGAGGTTAGCTGCCCAAACTACAAGACCGTCCTGGTAGAGAGAATAAAGCTGCTTGAATGCCTCGAGGAACTCAAGTCCCTTCTCCTCACCCCATTTTGCAACGAGATTATTCTTTACGGTCTCCCACTGACGCGCCTCGGTTGCATCGTCGAGCTTCTCCTGCTCTTCGATAAGGTCGAACGAACCCTGCATTACTATACCGCGGTCGATAGCTATGTAATCTCTGTTGCCAACAAGCTTCTCGATAAGCTCGTCAATAACAAAGCTGATAACCGACATATCGGTATACCGGTTGAGCTCGTATGCGATAGCGATATTTCCGTTGTCGGCGTATACCACGTATCTCATCTCGAAGTAGTTATCCTTAGGTAATCTATTAAGGAAGTCGTACGCACGTCTTGAGATATCGCGGTTTGCATCATAACCTACAACGATCTCCTGAGCAGTGATATCCTCGTCCATATACGTACGCCAGAACTTGAAGCCCTTACTATTGAGGGTCGTCATTATAGACATTGCGGTCGAAATCTCATTGGGTATCTTATCAATGTCATCTGTAATTACGTAGTTGTAGGTTACACCCTTATTCATGACGGTGACACCGTTGTAGTCGGTGCTGCCCCCGCCTATGCTATACTCGCACTTCGTGCAATCGCCCGACTGCATAACGTGCGCCTCGGAGCCTGCTACCGCATCGCAACGCGTACACTTGAACCAGTGATTAACACTGTCGTATAAGTACGTCGTCGGGTCGAAGTGGTGCCCCTTCTGTGAGCCAACGTCATCTACGGTATCAGTCACGTCACATCTGTCGCACTTCGCGGTTTTGGTGCCGTCAGCCGTGCAGGTTGCATCGCCATTCGAGGTATAGCTCGTGAAGCTGTGGCCGTCCTTACAGGGATCGTTGTCCCCACAAGAAGCCAAGGCGAGAAGAACGGCAACCAACACTAGTGTGAGTCCCAAAATTCTTTTCATTTCTCTTTTCCTTTCTGGTAATGGAGTTTCTAATATCACGGATTTATGATATGCCAAAGCACCGAGGCGCCTCGACAAATAATCAGCGCATTAAAATAATATAGGAGTATTTATATTATACTATAAAACACAAGCCATTTGCAATATGCAATCTAAATAAATTTTAATAAATATTTTTAGTACTATTGCACATATAGTTTTGCCTTGACAGTCCGGAACACCGAATTTATATTTGTCTTGCGCAAAATGTTCATGGTACGTTAATTTTTGCCCCTCCAAATTTAAAAAGCATCGACGATTTACACCCGTCGCCGCTTCTGTACGTCCATCTCTCATAGATACGAAGTACCGTTACGTAGCCCTATGCACACCCCTCGGCCGTTCTCGGTAAGGAACCTATGTATGCCCTTAATATTGTTTTACGCGCTTAATATTATTATATTTGTAGAAATCACTCCCGACACTGCGGGAAAGCATTTTTTACTAAGCGCCTTGTTTTTCTCTTTTATGGCTTCTTATGTGCAAAGCACTTATTTGTTTTGCATTTTTGTTTTTACCCGGGTTCTTTCTGCAACTTCGTTTTCATATGTCTTTTCGTTTTGCGCCTTTGTTTTGACAGCAAAATAGCCAATAAGGTCGCATATCGCACACTTTAGTTTACATTTTCGAATTTAAACACTCATTTTTGCATTTTCGTAGGCAAAACCTTATTAATTGTTTCAGGAGCAAAATGCAAAAAAAGTAAACGAGCGCCGAGGGTAAAATACGTCCTCGGCGCTCGCCGTTTTTTATTATTTTTAGTTAATTAATCAAAGGGCCGTCTTTCGTCTAAGACGAATTTCCGCCGTCTTCTTAATTAGCAAGTGTCGTGAATGAAACGTCGTCAATATCAACAGTTCCTATCCAACCGCTCTCAGCATACAGACTAAGAGTGTCAATCTGGCTAGCCTTAAGCTCATGGTTCTGTGTGTAGGTCTTAGTGATAGGAGTGCTATTGAGTTTCGTGTCGTTTACGTAAACATCGTACTGGAACGCTTTGTTCTCGCCGGTGGTTATAACAAACTTAACGGTGAACCACTGACCCTGAGCTGCTCCATACGCGCCAAGCGAGGTCTGACCATCCGCGGGATACAGGTTTTTGGTGCTGTCCTTAAGTATAGCGTGATCGGTATAGAAGTACAATGTGTCATTTCCGTTAGACACGGGAGTAATTCTGATAGCACAAGGCTTCAAGCTGCCCACACCCGTAAGATTAATTTCGAATGCGCCCCTGTTGTTCGTGTTATCAATACGGATTCTAGCCTGAACAACGAGCGTATTGCCCTTGACGTAAGGTGACTTTGCAGAAAGAGTTACGGTGGATGCGCCATCGCCCGTCTGAGTCGTAGCATTATTGACACGAACAAAGGTGTTATTAAGTCCGTTTACAGTCTCGCGCATAACAATAAATTTCGCATCAGTATTCTTTCTCGGAGCGAGAGAGGTGGTGATAGCACCGCTCGTTACGGAAGCCTTACCTACCATTTCGAAGGGCTGGGTGCTCTCAAAATCAGCCGGTGCTGAAGAGTTGCCGATTACAAATATGAGGTTGTCAAGACTTACTGTGCCCGCGGGAGTGTTGAGAGACGCCGTCTTAATCTCGGTAAGAGCCTCAATGCTATCGTATGCATCTGCAGTTACAAAGCTCGATATAATTCCACAGTAATTGTTGCCAAGGAATGCGTCGGTTACAATGTAATTTTTTCCATCGGTGCTGTTGTATCTGATGGATGTCTCAAACTTGATGCTAACGGTGCTGCCAAGAGCAGCTACCATATTATAATCGGTACCGGAAAGGTCGTCGATAAGAGTTACCTTAGCCGACTCTACTCTGATAGTGAACGATACGGCAACACCTTCCTCTGTATTAAAGGTAAGTGCATAATCTCCGGTGCTTGTGAACTTCATGTCCGCACCGAATTTGATTACCTTACCAAGAGAACAGATAGAGTGACGTGCTACGCTAAGAGCTGCATTGCTTGCTCCGGAGAGAGTAAGTGCGCCGTCAGCTACGCCGAGGCTTGCGTTCTCAGACGTTACGTCTGCGGGAACGTTACCGTCGTCAAAGCTGTATTCAGCGTTGTTAAAGTCGCCCTTGGTTATGGGCTGTGCGTTTCTGATTATTTCAATATACCTCATCCAGTCAGACTCGGTAAAGAACGGGATAACGGTATAACCGAATGCACTCATCATGTGATGAACGGTGCTGATTGCGATCTGAGTCGGGTCACAAAGTGACTCGTTAGAAAGGCCGAGAGAGGTGGGGCAGGTTGCGCTCGCGCCTGCGCCGCTGTAAACGCCTGCGTTAAATCCTCCGTCAGGCTTCTTGAAGCGTGCGAGCTTTTCGTAGCTGTTGGTTATAGCGAACAGAGCGTTCTCGCCAAGGCGAGTAGCAATATACTCAACTGTAGCCGCTTTTTCCTCTTCGCTAACGGTTATTGGGGTTCCGTTCTTAATGGGGCTTGCAGCAAGACCGTCTGCACCTGCGTTTCTCTTAAGAAAGTTTATTGCGCACCACATATTATAGATATCCGTTATCTGGTTGTCGGTCTGCTCGTCGCCAAGAATACCGTTAATGGTAGATGTCGCAGCCGCCATAGGATAAGGATACTGATATCCCCAGTTCTGATAGAGCGAAGAAATTTTAAGAAGGCCGTTTGTGTGAACGAACTCGTCACCGGTTCTGCCCTCGTCGTCGCGCCAGCCGTCGTCGATAAGACCGGTTTCGTCGTCAATAAAGCTGTTGACGTATGCGATAGTCATATCCTTAAGCGTCATACCGTAGTACCACTTCGAGGAATTTGCGGTATATTTACCAAGCTCGTCGCTTGCAGCACCTATCTGTACGTACACGGAGTTAAGCTGGTCACCGTATGAATAGGGATCTACGTCAAGCTTAATTTTGTTTTCAAGCCAGATCTCAAGGTTTTCATGCGAGCTAACAGCATCGGTAATACTGTCAACCGTAGTGATCGTAGCCACAAGCATTACGCCGGAAACCGCGCTTCTTGCGCTCGAGCGAAGGCTCATAGCAACCGCATTGGATGCTCCGCGCGCTGCGAAGAACGCCGCATTTGCCTCTGCAGCGGAGGAGTATCCAAGGCTTTCAAGATATGCCTCGGCGGTTATGCCGTCTCCCTTCTTGTTATCAGGAGTGTCGTATACGGGCCCCGAAAGGAAGATTGAAAGAAGAGACCTTGCCCAACCGAGGTCTCGTCCAAGACGTCTGTCGGAGTGATCTGCTACCGCCCACTGAGGATGATAGAAGTATCCGTCCTCATGCTGAAGGCTCTTTATGAAGTGAACGATCTGCTGCTGCATCCACTCGGGAAGAACATATCTGAGCCTTGCGCGGTCGTTTGCGTCATCGTAATCAGTAATGCCCTCGTGTGCAAGCATACCGGACTTGACAATGAAGTTTATCATCTGGTAGGTGGACTCAACGTCAGGACCGAAGCCGAGGTTATCTCTGCCCGAAACTGCCGCATAATAGCCGCCGGCGTAGTAGCCGTTCTCGGGATCGGAGTAGCCGGGAGCGTAAAGTCCTGCGGACCACTCAACTATATCGTCGCCAAAAAGATCGTACGTTTGTTTAAGGGCATCGGCAATTTCCTTGCCCGTTGTCTGCTCGAGAGCTGCCCACTTAGCAGCGAGCATGGCCTCGTCCTCAGCAACCTGAGCGGCATACGGGTCGTCAACCACCCAAATAGGCTCTGCGATTGTTGCCTTCGCTGCGTAGATAATACTCATAATAACGTATTCCGCGCCAAAATATCTTTCGACAGTCTTGACGTTGTTTTCGTCGTAATACGTTACCTGCCAGCCATAATGCATCATACCAACCTTGGTGGTTCCATCATGAACAAGAGCAACCGTGTCGCCAGGAGTGCAGAAGCCGGAATTGTCGGCTACAAGTGCCTGCTTGATATTATAGTATGTAAAATTAGAGGTGAGAGCTGCATCAGGAGTTCCAAAATGAAGCTGAGCCGCATCACCGTAGTTGAGCAAGGAAAGATACAGCTGCTTACGGTTGTAGTCTTCACCGTCAGATGCCGTCTTGCTTATGAAGTCCTGATTGTAAAGACGGTCGTAGCAGTACTCAGCTACGCTGTACTTCTCGGTAACACCGACAATCTCGGTATCTCCAATAGTAAGCACGGGAACCGCGTATATGTATTCACTAATCTGACGCGGTGCTATACCGTGAGAGGAGAAAACGTAATAAGTTGCTCCAGGATCTACACCGATACTAGATATAACCTGCTTGGAATAAGCAGTCACAGTTCTGATGAGATTTCCGCCTCCCTCGGGAGCTGCGTCATACAAGCGAAGCGAAATAGTCGCTCCGGTCGGGACGTCGCTTGCAGGAACTGCAAAATAAATGTACAGCTGCGATGCGTATGAGAGGTTCTTACTTGCGATTTTAGGCAATGCTACCGACTCAGAGCCCGTTTCCACTACTGCAGGAGAGCTCTCCTCAGCCGATGCCACGATGCTAAACGTCGCACAAATAACCAACGCACAAGCAATTACAAGCATCAAAATCCTTTTCGTCTTGTTTTTCATAATGTTCCTTTCTTGACGGGCACGAGTGCGCGCGTCAAATGAAAATATAGATACGCACTAATTATACACTATTTTCTTTTAAATTACAATAGGCATTTTATACAAATATTTTAGGCGTTTACATGCATTTTAAACAAAAGTTCTTTAACTCGAAGTTTATGGAAACCGGTGAAAAATCATTCGGCGTGAAAACAAATACAAGAACTCTAGATTTATTTTTATGTTTATTTTTTATTTCATAAATGTTTGTTTTCAAAACAAAAAACAGCAAAAAATCCTATATTTGCAAACATTACTTTACAAATAACGGCATTTTTGCTGTTTTTAAAGGTTAGTATTCAATGCGCTTTGCGGCAAAAAATCTCGTATTTAATCAATTAAGCGCCCGATGATAGGAGAGTAAATATGACAATTGCAAGTACCAAGGATATAACTCCGGCAGCGATTATAACGACAGTTCCACGAGAAATTTTAGCGCTTGTTTTCTTTGACAAAAGGCCTACTCGCGAGAGTGAAAGTGTCACGGGCTTGTAAAGAAGCATCACCACAGCGCTGTTCATAAGCGTTTTTGCGAAGTTGAACGGCAACAGGATAGTGGGTATCATATTGATAACCCCATCAGCCGTCATGGGTACTCCTAGAAATTCGCGCATATATATAGGCGTGATAAGTATGTTAAGTCCGAGCATAGCCGACGTGGTAATTACAACCGCTGAGTAAATACCCACGAGGGCGCCATTCAGACTACGGAACTTGCTGTATATCAGCGATGCGACCAGCGAATAGGTCGCAGAGGACACGAAATTCATAAGAAATCCGTACCAACCCGTGTCGCTTATCGTTACAAGCTCAATGAACGCTGCAAAAAACGATATTATAGGCGCTGTGATCGGCCCGTATATAAATGCGGTGATTGCAATAATTGCGTCCTTTGCATCAAAGGTCAAAAACTGAACCGGCACTCTTATAAGAAGCGAAACGACGAAGGCAAGCGCCGAGAAAACCGCTATACCGACGACTGTCTGCGTGCTGAAAGGCTTGCGCACCGCACTGCTTCCGTTTTGTTTTCTGATATCCATTTGATTACCTCTTTTGTGTTTGTTTAGCAAAAAGAAAAGCCTCGGCATAACCGAGGACGAAAACACAAAACAGTCTAAGCATTTTATATTTCAGCTACTTTAATAAAGTGCGACGCATACTAAACAAAATAACAAAACGCGAATTTCGCAAAATCAGTATTAAAGTGAGCACATAATAGACTATTTTATTTCTCTTTTCTCGTCCGGACTTTACCGTCGGTCAAGGAATTGCAACACTTTGCTCACCTTGTCGGACCCGGTGTGCTTACACCGAGCTTCGCAGACTATACTGCCGGTATGGAATTTCACCAATCCCCAAAGATATTATATTTTTTATTTATATATTTGTTTGTAATATATAGCTTGTGATATATTTACTTATATATTTACTTATATATTTACTTATATATTTACTTATATATTTACTTATATATTTGATATTTTCTTGCGATACGTCGCTTGTGGTATATCACTTATGATATATCGCTTGCAAGCGCGAGGCTTGCGACCTGCCAGGCGGGTGTATCACCTTTATATTTGTGCCAATTGCCTTGCGCACGACGTTAAAATAGGATTTCGCTATGTATTTTAGAAAATCTGTCCCCCAGGGATACATCTCTATACAACTGATACCTATTATGGCAATACTGCCGTTTATTTTTTAATTCCCCGACGCCAAAGACGTCGGGGAATTGCTTGGTTTTCTACCTAATTTAATATATTAAATTAAGCAAGGATTTCGGAAACAACGCCCGAGCCAACGGTACGGCCACCCTCACGGATAGCGAAACGAAGACCCTTCTCGCAAGCGATAGGAGTGATGAGCTCAACGGTCATGTCAACGTTGTCGCCGGGACGGCACATCTCAACGTCAGCAGGAAGGTTGATGATACCGGTAACGTCGGTAGTTCTGAAGTAGAACTGAGGTCTGTAGCCGGAGAAGAAGGGCTTGGAACGGCCGCCTTCCTT
>JAGBTM010000005.1 GCA_017631325.1 Clostridia bacterium | reverse complement strand
GCTTGCAGGTTTGATGATATTGAATGGCTTGGGGGATTTGTTTTGAGGTTTTGTAAGGGAGATTTAATTTTTTGATTTTAAAAGGTTGGCTTTGAGGACCGCCACCTGTGTTTTTGCATCCTTGATTTCACCTCTCATCGTCATATCGACAAGTGTAGAGAGGGGGACAAGTTCAACGTCGAGAAACTCGTCGTAGTCGAGGTTTCGCTCACCGAAGGTGATGCCCTCGGCAAGATATAGGTATATTTTCTCGTTCATAAGCGCGGGGGTCGTGTCGATTTCTCCAAGATACGTGTAGCGCTCGGCTACGGCACCGGTTTCCTCGCGAAGCTCTCGTTTTGCCGCTTCGAGTGGGTCCTCTGTTGGAGTATCTAGCTTGCCTGCAGGTATTTCAAAGAATACACGGCCGTGAGCGTAGCGATACTGACGCTCCATTATAACCCGTCCGTCCTCAAGAAGCGGTAAGATTGCTACTGCACCGATGTGCAGGCAAATTTCTCGGTGAGAGTGGGTGCCGTTTGGAAGTTCAATTTCATCGCGCACAACGGTGAGAACTGAGCCCTCGTATATCTTTTCTCTTGAAAGCTGCTTTTCTGTAAGCTCGCTCATAAATACCTCCGAAAAAGCCAGACGTTATAAAATCAAAATGCAAAAGAGCTGCAAATAATAAAAGATTTGAAAGTGCTTCTTGGTTGCTTGTTTTCGAAAAAACCGAGAAAATGCAAATAAATATATACAAATTTGCTTATTTTTTCGCCCTTTTCTTAAATTCGATTTGCGACAGCACAACGGCAACGAACACAACTGCACAACCGATATACTCTCTTGGCTGCATGGTTTCGCCAAGGAGCAAGGCGCCGCCGAGCACACCGAAAACTGACTCGAGCGAAAGAATTATAGAGGCTACCGCGGGATTGACGTCGGCCTGTCCCTGTCCGACGATTTGTAGAGTGTAGGCTATACCGCTTGAGCATATACCGAGGTAGAGAAGCGCGCCGAGCTTGTCGGTGATAGACGTGATGGGAACTCCACCCTCGAATATAAGCGCCAAAATAAGATTAAAGACAAAGGCGGAAAGGAACTGTATAGAGGACATTCTGACACCGTCGCACTTGGGTGAAAAACGGTCGATAACGATTATATGCAGGGCAAAAATGAGAGCGCATACGAGAACGAGCGCGTCCGATGGGACTATCGAAAAATCCTCTTTTATACAAAGAAGATAGAAGCCTACAACGGCAACGCCTATGCTTATCCACACGTTAATGGGGGTGCGACGGCCTCCGAGCATCGTGATAATCGGGACTATAACGACGTAGAGGGCTGTAATAAAGGCCGCCTTTCCCGCGTCGGTTCCGTCTCCAAGGCCTGTTTGCTGAAAGGCTGTTGCAACCGTCAAAATAAAGCCGCAGATAACACCGCCGATAATTTCGGTTTTGTTAAAATCGGGGGCTTTGCCCTTTTGTATTAAGGCTCTGCCGTTTTTTCTGAATTTATCCAAAAACGGAATAACGGCTAGGATAAAAACCGTGGCAAAAACGTTACGCACGGCTCCTATTGTGAACGCGGGGAGGGTTCCTGCGTCCTTTTGGGCTGAGAATGCGAGACCCCATAGGAGCGCGGCAAGCAGGAATAGAAGTGAAGATAAATACTTTTTCATTTTTAGTACACTGTCCAAAATTTAAATTAGTAAGGGCGCGATGCTGGTAACAAGGCGCCCGTGGTTGACTTTTAAAATACTCGTCCTTTGTGAAAGCGTTTGTAAAGTCTGTGCTTTCGGCGTTAAAAGAGGGCGGCGCTGAGCAATAAGTTGGCGCCTGAAAAAGAGCCGATATCGGTTTAGTTAAGCGGTGCTCGAGTTTTTTGGGGATGTTTGCCGAGTGGCGCAGTTTTTCTCTTGGTATCAGCCCTTTTTATAGGTTGATGGAGAGAAGAGAATGAGCATGGGGAAAAGCTCAAGCCTGCCTGCGAGCATATCGAATATCAGAACGAGCTTTGATATAGGCGAGAATGCCGCAAAATTCGACGCGGGTCCAACACCTCCAAGGCCTGGTCCGATGTTGTTGATGGTGGCAGTTACGGCGGTGAAGTTCGTAATCATATCTCTATCCTCAAAGGAAATGGCAAGAAGCGAGACTACGAAAATCAAAATAAAGGTTACGATATACGCGTTGACCGAGCGCGTTACCTCGTGGTCGACGGGTCTGTTGTCAATGGTTATTTTCTTGACCTGTCTTGGATGGACCAGAGTACTTAGCTCGCGACCCATACCCTTGAAGAGAATGATTATACGCGAAACCTTGATACCGCCTCCCGTACTTCCTGCACACGCGCCGATAAACATTATAATGACCAGCACGGTCTTTGAAAGTTCAGGCCAGAGGTCGAAGTTTTCGGTTGAAAATCCTGTGGTTGAGATGAGCGAGGCAACCGTAAAGGAGACGTGTCTTAGCGCGTCCCAGATGCTATCGAACATCGAAGATACGTTTATAGTTATAACGGTTATCGCAAAAAGCACGATAAGGATAAAGGCCTTGACCTCCGAGTTTATTGCGTCCTTGAACTTCAGCTTGAGCATCAGATAGTAGGAGTTGAAGTTGATGGAAAACAGGAGCATAAAGACGGTAACTATTATCTGCTGGGTGATGCTTGCCGAGGCGAAGCTGTCGTTCTTGAATCCGAAGCCTCCCGTACCTGCGGTAGCAAATGCTGTGTTTAGGGCATCGAAGACGTCCATTCCCGATATGAGCAAAAAAACGAACATCACGAGTGTCATAGCAAAGTATATGATATAGAGAATAGTAGCCGTTTTTTTGACACGGGGTACGAGCTTTGACACCTCGGGACCTGGGGACTCGGCACGCATTATGTGCATGTTCTGTCCACCGCTGAGCGGTAAAAACGCCATAATAAAGACGAGCACTCCCATACCGCCTATCCAGTGTGTGAACGAGCGCCACATAAGAATAGAGCGCGGCAGGTCCTCAACGGTAGAGAAAATAGATGCGCCCGTCGTGGAAAAGCCCGAGGCGGTCTCGAAGAGGGCGTCTATAAACGAGGTGGTAACGCCTGTAAACATAAAGGGAAGCGCACCGAAAAGACTAAGGATAATCCAGGAAAGCGAAACTATTACAAATCCGTCCTTGGCGTAAAGGTCGGTGTGGCGTGGCCTTTTGAAGGATAAAAGAAGTCCTGCGCCGAGCGCTATAAGAGCCGCTATAAGAAATGAGAAAAATGCGCTCTCCCAGAATGCCGCCGCTACTATAAGCGGAACGCAAAAGAACACAGACTCGAAAATTAAAAGCCAGCCGAGCGTGTATCTTATCATTGAAAAGTTCATTTTATATACAGTCCTTTTATTAGTAAAATAACTATAATCTTGGGTGAATGACAACTAATATTTACAAAATACGGCTATTAAGCCAAGATATCCGAAATGTCGCGCAGAGCGAGAAGCTTGGTAACCGTAACGACTGAGTCGCCGGCGTTTATAACGGCCTGGCCTCTGGGGATAATAAGCTGTCTATCTCTGAGAATTGCGGCAACGAGGGCGTTGTCCTTGAATTTCAGCTCGGAAAGGGGCTTTCCTATTATCGGGGAGGACTCGCTGACGGTAAACTCAGCCACCTCGACCTCGCCCTTTATAAGATTATAGAGCGTCTCCATATTGCTTCCGAGGGTGTTCTGCCGCGCTCTGATATAACGGATTATCATATCTGCCGTCAAATTTTTGGGGTAAATTATAGAGTCGAGGTCAAGCTTTGAGATAACTCCGTCGTATTCTATACGGTTTATTTTGGTGATAACCTTTCTGCAGTCCGCGTTCTTGGCGAATAGCGAGAGCAGAATATTCTCCTCGTCGTGTGAGGTCAGGGCAATAAAGGCGTCGCCCTCTGCTGCGCCCTCCTCGACGAGTGTATCCTCATCGGCCGGGTCACCGTTGATAACTGTAACGTTCGGGAATTTTGAGGCAAGCTCGCTGCACTTTTCAGGTGCTTTTTCGATGATTTTGATGCGCATACCCGAGCGGTCAAGAAGCTCGCACAGGTAGTGCGTAATGTCGCTGCCGCCTATGACGGTTACGCTTTTTACCCTATGGGATTTGTAGCCGATTTTGTCGAAAAAGTCAGCGGCGCTCTTGGCCGAGGCTATAATCGAGATAACGTCCTTTTCGGCAAAGACGAAGTCTCCCTTTGGGATATACGCCTCTTCACTGCGCTCAACGGTGCACACGAGGACGTTGCTCTTGAATTTAATCATAGCGTCGCGAAGCGAAAGGCCTATGAGGGGAGAATTCTCGGGCATACGGAATTTAACCAGCTCGACGCGTCCCTTTGAGAACGTCTCGACCTTGATGGCCGAGGGGAAATTGAGAATACGCTTGATTTCCTCCGCTGCCGCATACTCTGGGTTAATAACCATAGCGAGCCCAAGCTCATCTCTGAGGTGGGGGGCGTCCTGTGCGTATTCGGGATTTTTTATTCTGGCGATGGTGTGGCAGTCGCCTGATTTTTTAGCCATAAGACAGCAAAGCAGGTTAAGCTCGTCGGAGCCTGTCACTGCTATAATCAGGTCAGCTGTGTCGACGCCTGCTTCCTTTTGTACCTCGCGGGTGGCGCCGTTACCTATTACGCCCATAATGTCGTATTTATTTGCGATATATTTAACCTTTTTTGAATTCTGGTCTACTACGGTGACGTCGTTGCCTTCGTCGTTAAGCTCGGCCGCGAGCGTCTCACCGACCTTGCCGCAGCCTACTATAATAACCTTCATACTATATCTCCTGAAATTGTTTTTTATCAAGCGGGAATATTATAAAACATCGGTTATATATATATTATAATATATTCTTCGTTTTGTCAAGTCTTTTGTCAAGGGAGATGGGGTTTGGGTGTCGCGAGGGATTTTTTATTCGAAATAAGGATTGTCGTTCGAAAGACGGGGCGCAAATTGAAATAAGGATTGCCGTTCGAAAGACGGATTGCCGTTTGAAAGATGGGCGTAAATCGAAAGATGGGTTACCGCTCGAGAGACGGGGCGCAAATCGAAATAAGGATTGCCGTTCGAAAGATGGGTGCAAATTGAAAGACGGGCGCAATTCAAAAGACAAACGGCCCACCGAGTGTGTCGGTAGGCCGAAAATACGTTAGTCGGTTGTGTAGTTGTCGAAATAGCCCTGGATATAGACGATGGGGGTACCCTTGTCGCCCGAGCCTGAGGTAAGGTCGCAAAGCGAGCCTATAAGGTCGGTGAGACGGCGGGGAGTGGTTCCCTCGGAGGCCATCTTGCCAACAAGGTCGTTATCCTTCTTCTCTATCTCGCTCTTTATCGCCTCGCGAAGCGCATCGCCCGAGAGGTCCTTGAAATTATTGTCTGCAAGATACTTGAGCTTAAGCTCGTTGGGTGTTCCTGAAAGTCCTGCGGTATAGGCGGGGGAAACAACCGGGTCTGCAAGCTCCCAGATTTTGCCCACGGGGTCCTTGAATGCGCCGTCACCGTAGACCATAACCTCTATCTTCTTGCCGGTTTTCTCATAAAGGCTCGCTTGGATAGCCTCAACGAGAGGCTGGCACTCGCGGGGGAAGAGCTTAACGCTGTCGTCGGTTGCCTTGTTAGAGCCGAGAAGGCCGTAGCTCTCGTTATATCCGCTTCCGTTTACAGATGCGGTGAGAATTTCGTCAATGCCGAGAACGGTCTTGGCGCCTGCAGACTTGAGAAGACGCTTGGTGCGTGCTCTGGTGTGAATATCGCAGGCAAGAACTGCGTCGGTGTATTTGAGAATGGCGCGCGGGTCGTTTGCGAAGATTATCTCGCATTCTGCACCCTCTGCCTTGATAAGCTGCTCGTAATACTCAACGTAGTCAACACCGGTGAAGCGATGCTTCTCGTAGCCGAAAAGCTCGCGATATTTTTTAAGATCAAGAACGTCGCGGTATGGGTCGATGCCGTGCTCGTCGAGAGCGTCGATGGAAACAAGGTGATTGCCAACCTCGTCTGAGGGGTATGAGAGCATAAGATAAACCTTCTTTGCTCCCTTCGCTATACCGCTGAGGCATACTGAGAAACGGTTACGGCTGAGAATGGGGAATATAACTCCAATCTCGCCCTCGGGAAATTTAGAACGGATATCCGACGCAATATCATCAGTAGATGCGTAGTTACCCTGCGCTCTGGCAACGATAGCTTCAGTCATAGCGACGATGTCGCGGTCGCGAAGCGCAAATCCGTCGCACTCCGATGCCTCTATAACGGAAGAGGTAACTATTTCAACAAGATTGTCTCCGCTGCGGATAATAGGCGCTCTGAGACCTCTTGAAACTGTGCCGACCATACGGCTCATAAAAATTCACTCCTTTATACCGTAAAAACGGTTAAATAAAAATCACGCACTATATTATAACAAATATATAAGGATTTGTAAAGTGTTTTTTTGAAAAAATATGTGCAACAAGATTATAGGGGGAAATTGAGATAGGATATTGCGCGCCGTATAACACTTTTTTCTCAAAGCAAAAGAGGGGCTTTAATCTTTAAGGCGTGAGCTTTTATTAAAGAGGCAAGGGCTGCGAGTAGGCGCTGTGCCCCTCTGCGATTTTTTAAGTGACCGTTAGTTTTGCGCAACGTTTTGCTAAAGCCTCGAGCTTTGCCACACGAAAAAAGAGGAGTATAAGAAGAAAAATAACCGAATTTGCAAATAATAATTTACAAAACGGCTATTTTTACTTGTTTTTCATATACTTTTTGATAGCGTTAAACGACTCGTCGCTGATGCAATGCTCTATCTTGCACGCGTCGTTTGAGGCTGTGTCGGTACTGACGCCAATGGATATTAAAAAGCGCGTGAGAAGCTCGTGGCGAAGGTAGATTTTCTCTGCTACCTCAAGGCCTACGTCGGTGAGGGTAAGGAAACCGTCTGAGTCCATATTGACATATCCGCCCGATCTAAGCAACGATATAGCGCGACTCACGCTCGGCTTTGAAAAGCCCATGTGCTCACAAACGTCTATTGAGCGCACGTTCGGCTTCTTCCTTGTGAGAATTAGTATCGTTTCAAGATACATCTCTCCTGATTCCTGAAGCTGCATACACAAGTTTCCCTCCTTTATTATTTATTTTGTCCGCGTCTATATTATATATTAGCACATTCCACAAGAAAAATCAAGAAAAAATAAAAAGTTGCCGTTTAAAGACCTTATCGGTGTATAGATACACAAAAAACGGTGGCTCTAAAACATACAAATAGAGACAAAATAGGAAGAAAAAAGAAAAAAGTACTTGACAAAATAATTTTTTTGGGATATAATATATTGCAGTTAGCAGAGGCTAACTCAAAACGTGGATTTGCCACGGCTGACAGGAGAAAGAAGATGCGCAGCTTAAAGGAAGCTAAAATCGGTGAGGCCTGCAAGGTTGTAAAGCTTCACGGCGAGGGCGCTGTAAGGCGTCGTATAATGGATATGGGTATTACCAAGGGCACGACTGTTGCGATACGAAAGCTTGCGCCTCTTGGAGACCCTATTGAGCTTACCGTACGCGGCTACGAGCTTTCGATAAGAAAGTCCGACGCTGCTATGATAGAGATAGAGTAGGCTGATTTATTTTTTTGAATACGGTTAGCGTGTGCTAACTGAATGTGTGTTGACTTTATGAAAGGCAGGTATTATGCAAGAAATCAAAATTGCCCTTGCCGGCAATCCAAACTCGGGAAAGACCTCGCTCTTTAACGTTCTGACCGGCTCAAATCAGTTTGTAGGAAACTGGCCCGGTGTTACGGTTGAGAAGAAAGAGGGAAAGGCTCGCCAAAGAGACGGAGTCGTTATTACAGACTTGCCGGGAATTTACTCGCTTTCCCCCTACACGCTTGAGGAGGTTGTGGCGAGAAATTATCTGGTCGAGGAGTCGCCCGATGTAATTTTAAATATAGTTGACGGAACTAATCTTGAGCGCAACCTTTATCTCACGACGCAGCTTACCGAGCTTGGTATTCCTGTCGTGGTTGCTATCAATATGATGGACGTCGTCAGAAAAAACGGCGACAAAATAAACGTTCAGGGTCTTTCGAAGGCTCTCGGTTGTCCCGTGGTAGAAATATCTGCGCTTAAGGAAACCGGTATCGACGAGGCGCTCGACACGGCTGTTTCGGTAGCGGCGCGCGGAAAATCAATACCTATGCACGCATTTTCAGGCGAGGTTGAGCATGCGCTCGCTCACATAGAGGAGGCTGCTATACACGACCTCTCACCCGAAAAGCAGAGGTGGTATGCTATCAAAATTTTCGAGCGAGATAAAAAGGTGCTCGAGGCTCTTGATATACCCGAGAAAACGGTAGCTCATATTGAGTCCGATATACGACACGTTGAGGAGCATTTCGACGATGACGCAGAGAGCGTTATCACGAACGAGAGATACGGTCTTGTTGCAAGAGTGCTTGAGGGGAACTACAGGAAGAACCGTCTTGGAAGAATGTCCGTGTCTGAAAAAATTGACACGGTTGTCACCAATCGCTTTCTTGCTTTGCCGATATTCGCTTTTATTATGTTCCTTGTTTATTACATATCAGTAACTACCGTCGGTACGTTTGTGACGGATTTTACAAACGAGGGGCTCTTTGGCGAGGGCTTTTACATATTCGGCAGCTTTGTGCCCGGCATCGGAGTTGCCCTTGGCGATATGCTGGCGTCGGTTGGCTGTGCTGAGTGGCTCACCTCACTTATAGTTGACGGAATTGTCGGAGGAGTCGGCTCGGTGCTCGGCTTCGTTCCTCAGATGCTCGTTCTTTTCCTGCTTTTAGGATTTCTCGAGGCCTCGGGATATATGTCGCGAATTGCCTTTATGATGGATAAAATATTCAGAAAATTCGGTCTGTCTGGCAAGTCCTTTATACCAATGCTTGTCGGCTCGGGTTGTAGCGTGCCGGGTATTATGGCCTCTCGCACCATCGAAAACGAGAGCGACAGGCGTATGACTATTATGACGACGCATTTTATACCATGCGGAGCAAAGCTTCCCGTGATAGCCTTTATTGCCGCATCGCTCTTTAATAACAGCGCACTCGTAGCGATAAGCGCCTACTTTATAGGCGTTGGCTCGGTTGCCGTGTCGGGAATTATGCTCAAAAAGACAAAAATGTTTGCAAGCGAGCCAACACCGTTCGTAATGGAGCTGCCGGCCTATCACATGCCCACTGTGAAGAACCTGCTTTTCTCAATGTGGGAGCGAGGCTGGTCGTTTATCAAGAAGGCCGGTACGGTTATATTGCTCTCGTCTATGGTTATATGGGCGGGCTCGACGATTGGCTTTGTGGACGGCGCGCTTGCCTGGTCCTCAGAGATGTCGCTTGAGGCGAGCCTTCTCGGTCTTCTCGCAAGCCTTGTGTCCTGGGTTTTTGCGCCTCTTGGATTTGGAAGCCTCGAGGCTACCGTTGCAACGCTTATGGGACTTCTCGCTAAGGAAGAAATCGTGGCTGTATTCGGTGTGCTTGACTTCAGTGGATTTACTCAGATTTCGGGCTACTCGTTCCTCGTCTTCAACCTTCTTTGCGCGCCCTGCTTTGCGGCTCTCGGCGCAATAAAGCGCGAAATGAACAGCACAAGATGGACTGCCTTTGCGATAGCCTACCAGTGCGCGTACGCATACTGCGTAGCCCTTACGGTTTACCAGCTCGGTATGCTCTTTACGGGTAATTTCGGCTGGCATATTCTCGGTGGCGCCGTGGCGATAGCTATTATATCGTTTATGACTTATATGCTTATCAGAACTCCGAGCGACGAGGTAATTCGCATAAGAGAGGGCAGGGCTAAGGTGACAAAATGACCATCTTTGAGTTTTTTATGAATAATCTTTCAACGGTTATTGTGTCAGTTGTTTTGATTTGTGTCGTGCTTCTTGTGATTTACCTTATGCACAGGGACAAGAAACGCTCGGGAGGGTGCGGCTGCGGCTGTGCTGAGTGCCCTATGAAAAACCGATGCGGTAGTGCCGGTAGTGCTTCTTGCGGGACGGGAAATTGCTCAAATAAGCAAGATGGCACAGGCACAGACGGTGACAAGTAAAAGAAGATTAACAAACTTTAAAAGCGTGTTTTGTAAACCTAAATTTACAAAACACGCTTTTTTCATTGCGATTTAATTGACGGTGTCCCCGCTTTTTATCCCAATTTATGTTTTGGCTATTAGTGGAATGGAGAGGCGCGCACTTAATCTACGAAGAGAGTGTATCTTCCGTTCATAATTAAAGTTACAAGGTCGAGTATCCAAGCGACGACGTTACCGACGCCCGTAAACGTTACGAGTATTCCTACGATGAGGGTAACTATGTTTTTGGTTTCAAAGTAACGCGCGATACGCCAAGCGCCGCCTACCACGACACCGCCTACTATTTGAATGATAATTCTGACTAAGAGAGGAAGCGCGTCGTAGCTTGCGGTAAGAGATGTCTTTTTTGCCATAATGTTACTCCTTTGAATTTATTTTATAGGCTTCTGATTATATTATAACGTATTTTGTGCGATTTTGCAAGCGTTTTTGGTCTTGGGCCCGTTTTATACCTTTTAGCTATCTTACCATTTCGCTGGCGCTTGATTTTTCGGTGTGGTTTTTTATCGTTCTTTCGACGTCGGCAAGGTCGCACTGCGCGGTGTCGCCCGGGATAGTATTTTTTAAAGCCGCCATAGCGTTGCCGTAGCTTGCCATTTTTTCGACCGAGCGAAATTTCAGCAGAGCAAAAATTGCCCCTGCAACGTAGGCGTCACCCGAGCCTATTCTGTCTACGACGTCTATTTTACGGTATTCCGGCTCGCTGTAATGAAGCTTTTCCTTGCAGTCGTATACGAGAGAGGAAAAGTCGTGCTTGTTTGGGGTTATCGGCCTTCGCTTTGTGCTGGCGATGATTTCAAGGCCTTGGTATTTCTCCGAAAGTGCGCGGTGTATTTCCTTGAGCGAGCCTTTCATTCCGAGCATTTTGCGCGAGGTTTCCTCTGATATAAACAGCACGTCAACGAGTGGCAGGACCTCTAGCACGGCCGCCTTGGCATCTGCTTCGTCCCAGAGGGCCGCACGGTAGTTGACGTCAAAGGAAATCAGCGTCCCCTCTCTTTTGAAGCGCTCCATCATTTCAAGCACACCTCCCCTCAGTCTCTTATCGAGCGCGAGGGTGATACCGCTCGTGTGAAAAAGATTTGCCGAGGAATATATGCTTTCCGGAAGCTCCGACGGAGAAAAGGTCGTAAATGCCGAGCCCCGTCTGTCGTATGACACTACCGATTGTCTTGGATACGCTCCGCTTTCGTAATAGTATATGCCAAGACGCGCTGCGGGTGAGTAGTCGTAGGTGATATAGTCGTCACTCGTTCCGCTGTAACGTATTTTGTGCTTTATAAATTTGCCGATTTCGTTTCCGGGCAGCTTCGTGATTATTCCGGTCCTCAGACCGAGCATTGATATTCCCGACACGACGTTCAGCTCCGAGCCGCCTGCTTTTTTCTCAAAGGCCTCGGAGTAGGAAATCCTCTCCTTGCCGACGGGCGACAGACGAAGCATAACCTCGCCTATGCCGAGAACCGAAAATTCCTTGTCTTTAATATGATTTATCATATCTTTACCCCTTTTTAGCACCTGCTGCGCCAAGTGTTCCGACGCTGGTAAAATCCACGGCGGCCGACAGCCATACCGCATATTATAGATTATTATGCGTTTTGAGAGAAAAAACTCACTAAATTCACCCGAAAATGCTAAAAAATAAAAGATATTTAATTTACCTCTTGAAAAAATCTCAGAAAAGTGCTAAAATAATACAGAACGAACCAAGGAAGGTGAAAATATGGAGTTTCTTAACGCGCTTTTGGCGCTTGTAACGAACGATATTTTGCTAGTTCCCATTTTTGCGTCGTTTACGGCGCAGATATTAAAGCTTATAGTCAACGGCGTAATTAATAAGAAGTTCACTGCCGAGCGCCTTTGGGGTGACGGTGGAATGCCAAGTGCCCATTCGGCAACGGTGGTGTCCTTGGCTGCTATGTGCGGCTTCTGTGCGCCGGGTGGATTTGGCTCGCCTTATTTTGCTATTTCGGCTATTTTTGCATTCGTAGTAATGCACGACGCTCTCGGTGTGCGTCGCGAGACCGGTAAGCAGGCGGTTTCCATTATTGAGATAGCCGATATGCTCAACGAGTATTTCGGTGAAAAGGACGATGAGATTAAGACGGACAAGCTTAAGGTTCTCGTAGGTCACACTCCCTTACAGGTGGTGTGCGGGGCGATAGTGGGTCTTGTCGTGGTACTGCTTTATCTTCTCGTCTTTAAGGGAATTTTCGGCATTCCCATGTAACGCGCCCAGGCGTCGCGTCGGCGCCTCAAGTCCTCGCTCGGCGGTCGCTCCTCCAAAACAGAGAGGGGCGTGTCGAGAAAAAACAGTAAAAATCAAAAAACAAAATACATAAGCTAAGAAAGGTAAATGTTATGAAGGTTCTAGTTATTAACGCAGGTAGCTCCTCTCTTAAGTTCCAGCTCATCGATATGGACAACGAGGCTGTTATTGCAAAGGGTATCTGCGAGGAAATCGGCGGAAAGTCGGGATTTAAGTTCAAGGTTCCCGGCAGAGAGGACTACAAGCTTGCGGTTTCTCTCCCCACTCACGCAGAGGCGTTCAAAATTGTGCTTGACACTCTCGTAGACGAGAAGCTCGGAGTTATCAAGAGCGTTGATGAAATCGGCGCTGTCGGACACAGAGTTGTTCACGGCGGCGAGAGGGTATGTGGCTCGGTGCTTGTTACCGACGAGGTTAAGGCTATCGTTGAGGAGTGCTCCGACCTTGCACCTCTTCACAACCCCGCAAACCTTAAGGGTATAATCGAGTGCGAGAAGATTATGAACGTTCCCCAGGTTGCTGTATTTGATACCAGCTTCCACCAGACTATGCCTGACTACGTATATACTTACGCAATTCCTTACGAGTATTATGAGAAGTACAAAATCCGTCGCTACGGCTTCCACGGTACCTCTCACCGCTACGTAAGCGGCAGAGCTATTGACCTTCTTGGAAAGCCCGCAGACGAGTGCAACATCGTTACCTGTCACCTTGGCAACGGCGCGTCATTTGCGGCAGTTAAGGGCGGCAAGTGCTTTGACACCTCGATGGGTGTAACTCCTCTTGAGGGCATTATGATGGGTACAAGATGCGGTAACATCGACCCCGCAATAATTCCTTACCTTATGCGTAAGGGTGAGCTTGCTACTGCTGACGACATTGACAAGATGATGAACAAGAAGTCGGGTATGCTTGGTGTATCGCAGAAGACCAGCGACAACCAGGAAATCGGCAAGCTTGCAGAGGCGGGCGACGAGAGAGCAAATCTCATAGAGAAGATGTACTCTCATCAGATAACCAAGTTCGTCGGCTCTTACATCGCTTCTATGGGTGGTGCTGACGCCATCGTATTCACGGGCGGTATCGGTGAGAATGCAGGCCACTATCGTACTGAGGTCTGCAAGAATCTTGCGTTTATGGGTGTAAAAATTGACGAGGCAAAGAATAAGATAAGAGGCGAGGAAATTGAGATTTCCACCCCCGATTCGTCAATAAAGGTTTACATTATCCCCACAAATGAGGAGCTTGCAATCGCAAGAGATACTCTCGAGATTGTAAAAAATCTTAACAAGTAATAACGAAAATAGATAAAAAACCCGTCGCTTCGGCGGGTTTTTCACATACGAGGTAAAGAAATGTACGACGAGCTTACGCGGGTTGATATACAGAAAATGGAGGAGGAGATAAACTACCGAAAGGTAACCCTCGCCCCCGAGCTTGGCGCAGAGCTGAAGAGAACGCGCGAGTTCGGTGACCTGTCCGAGAATGCAGAATACAAGGAAGCAAAAAGAGCAAAGCGCAAAAACGAGGGTCGCATAAGATACCTTGAGAATATGATAAGAACTGCCAAGGTGATTGATATCGAAAAGAGCGAGGACGCTGTCGGCCTTTTCGACAGAGTTCTGATTTTCAACGAGAAAATGGGGGCACAAAAGGAAATAGAGATAGTTACCACCCTCAGACAGAACGCGCTGCTCGGCTATGTAAGTAAGGAGTCGCCTCTCGGCTCTGCCCTAATGGGCAAGAAGGTTGGAGAGCGTGCTTTGGTTCAGGTGAACGAGAAGATGTCGTATTACGTTAAGGTATTGAAAATAACCAAAGGGGAGGATAATGAGAGCCTCCCCATCAGCGGCTACTAATTTCGGCTGTTGTCTTTTGGCTAAAAACGTCGTTTGTGCCCACTCGTCGTATTTTTATACGCCTTCGGGTCACAAGCGGCGTTTTTATCTCAAAATTCAAAGAGCCGAAATGGCAGGGGGCGAGTTAAAGGGCGGTTGCGAGCATAAATACAAATCCCACGCTGATATGATGTACACAGCCTTCGGGTCACAAGCGGCGTTTTTATCTCAAAATTCAAAGAGCCGAAATGGCAGGGGGCGAGTTAAAGGGCGATTGCGATATCTTGCGCCTTAGAGAATATTGCAAGCGTATCTTTGTATGCATTCGTCAAATGACGGCATTTTTGTTTTAAAGTCTAAAGAGCCGAAACGGTATGGGTGGGTGATAATTGTAGTCAAAGGTAGACTAATGGCTTAAAAGTTGCATAAGTGAACATTCCATCTTGACAAAATATTTTGTATGTGTTAAAATAATTAAGTTAAAATAAAGTAAAATGGGAAGTGTGCGGTTTTGCGGATTTGTGATGTGATTTCGCGCACGGAAGGGTAAAAATGGCTGATTTTGTATCGGAAATAGAAAGACGCAGAACCTTTGCGATTATATCACACCCCGACGCAGGTAAAACTACGCTTACCGAGAAGTTTTTGCTTTACGGAGGAGCTATACAGTCGGCGGGCTCGGTAAAGGGCAAGCAGAACGACAAGCACGCAGTTTCGGACTGGATGGACCTCGAAAAGCAGAGAGGTATCTCTATAACCTCGTCGGTATTGCAGTTCGAGTACGACGGATATTGTATCAATATTCTTGACACGCCCGGACACCAGGACTTCTCGGAGGATACCTACCGCACGCTTATGGCAGCAGACTCTGCGGTTATGGTTATCGACGCTGCAAAGGGTATCGAGCCTCAGACAAGAAAGCTCTTTAAGGTCTGTGCTATGCGTGATATTCCGATTTTCACCTTTATAAATAAGATGGACCGAGAGGCGCGCGACCCCTTTGATCTTCTTGACGAGCTGGAACGCGAGTTCGGTATAGGAACCTATCCTATGAACTGGCCGATAGGCTGCGGACAGAAATTCAAGGGCGTTTACGACAGAAAGCGTCGCTCTATACTTTCTTTTTCCGACTCTCACAGAGGCCGCGACAGAATTCACGGTATTGACTGCGAGATAACCGACACCGAGAAGCTCGACGAGCTTATAGGTGATAAGCAGAGAGAGGAGCTCGTTGAGCAAATAGAGCTTCTTGACGGCGCTTCGTTCGATTTTGACCTCGAGGCAGTACGCCACGGCAAGCTCTCGCCTGTGTTCTTTGGCTCGGCTCTTAATAACTTCGGTATCGAGCCCTTCCTTGAGCATTTCCTTAAGATGACGACCTCGCCTCTTCCGAGAGTTGCAGAGGGCGTAACGGTTGACCCGTTTGACGAGGGATTTACGGCATTCGTATTCAAGATACAGGCGAATATGAACAAGGCGCACCGCGACAGAATTGCATTTATGCGTATATGCTCGGGCAAGTTCGAGCGCGGCAAGGAATATTATCACGTTCAGGGCGCAAAGGCGTTCAGACTTTCTCAGCCTCAGCAGATGATGGCCTCGGACAGAGAGGTTATCGACGAGGCGTACGCAGGCGATATCATCGGTGTTTTTGACCCCGGTATTTTCTCTATCGGAGATACTATTTGCGAGAAGGGAAAAAAGATAAAATTCGAGGGTATTCCCACCTTTGCTCCAGAGCATTTTGCCATGGTTGAGCAGGTCGATTCTATGAAGCGCAAACAGTTTGCAAAGGGTATGAACCAGATAGCGCAAGAGGGTGCTATACAGATATTCTTTGAGCCAAACTCGGGCCTTGAGAGAGTTATCGTCGGTGTTGTCGGTGTGCTTCAGTTTGAGGTGCTTGAGTATAGACTTAAAAACGAATACGGCTGCGATATGCGTCGCAGCGATATGGGCTATTCACAAATTAGATGGATAGAAAACGAGGAGCTCGACCCCAAGACCTTAAAGCTCTCGCACAACACTAAATGGGTGCAGGATTTCAGAGGCAAAAACCTCTTGATTTTTACGAGTGAGTGGGCAATTCGCTGGGTTCTTGAGGATAATCCCGACTTGAAGCTTGCTGAATTTAGCACTAACGAAAACTAAAATCAAACTCGCGTTTTTTCGAAAGTTCAGCTCGCGTTTTGCGAAATTTTGCTCGCATTTTTTAAAATTCAACACTCGTTTGCGAAAAACTCGCTTGCGTTTTTATAAAATTTTTACCTGCGTTTTTGCGATAAATAAAAACATAAGTTTGCAAATTTGCGCAATTATGCTATTTTAACATTCTGAGGTGTTCTTATGAGAATGAGAAAAAAGAAAAATTCTGATACAAGGCTCTCGCTTTGCAAGGATTTTCTTTATAAGCACGAGGGCGAGCCTATGAGAGCGCCTGCCGGCGTTATGAATATGGGTGAGTGCGAGGTGTTTCTTGAAATAGGCGCCGGCAAGGGAAGATTTGCCGTAATGATGGCCGAGCGTCACCCTGAGGCTGCGTACTTTGCTATGGAGAGGGTTACCGACTGCGTCGTAATCGGTGCTGAGCGTGCTCGCTCCGGTGAATACGGTGAGCCTAAGAATTTGCGCTTCGTTATAGACACGGCCGACAACCTTATGCGCATATTCGAGCCGAGGAGCATTGATAGAATTTTTCTTAACTTTTCTGACCCGTGGTCGAAGAAGGGATATGCAAAGCGTAGGCTGATGCACAGACGTTACCTTGCGGTGTATATGAGGTTGCTTTCCGACGGCGGTGAAATTCAGTTCAAGACCGACAACGACGCTCTGTTTGATTTCTCGCTTGAGGAAATCTCGGCTATGGGCCTTGTGCCCGAGGTTGTGACTCGCGACTTGCACGCGTCCGAGTGGAACGAGGGCAACATTATGACTGAGTACGAGGAAAATTTCTCGTCTCAGGGCGTCAAAATCAATATGCTGAGGCTTAAAAAGCCCGCGGGCTTTATGCCCGAGATAGAGGATTCATTTACAGAAAAAAGGCTTATCAGAGGAAATGATGGATAACTTTCTCAGAGATGACAAAATTCACGAGGGACACAGAGCGCGAATGAGAGCAAAGCTTTCCGCACACGGCCCGGGTATTTTTGACACCTACGAGCTTCTTGAAATGCTGCTTTACTACGTAATACCGTACAAGGACACAAATCCTATATCAAAGCAGCTTTTGTATAAATTTGGCTCGCTTGACGGAGTTCTTCGCGCAAGCAAGGAAGAGCTTATGGGTGTTAAGGGTATCGGTGAAAGAGCGGCTGAATTTATTTGCTCGGTCGGCTCGGTAGACGGAATTCTCGGCGCGTGTCCTACAAGCTCGAGCGAGAAGGTGTTTACCACCTTTCTTGCGGCGGGCGAGTATTTGCTTGAATACTACAAGGGCCTATCCGATTCCGCGATAGTCCTTATGCTGCTAGATAATAAAATGAGGTGCATAAAGACGGTAACTCTTTATACCGGCTGTGATTACGAGAGTGGCGCTGTGAAGCCTAAGGCCTTCATTGACGAGGCGATAACCTCAAACGCGTCCGTGGTTATAACGGCTCATTCGCACCTTAGAGGCCCTCTTTTTCCCACCGAGGGTGACAGAGCGACCAACGACCTTATTACGAACACTCTTCGTGCCGTGGGTATCACACACGTAGAGCATTATCTGATGTCGGGAAACGATTATCTTGGATTGATGCATCATTTTTCAAATCACGTATGGTCAAATTCGTATCTTGAGCAGTTCGTCAATTCAAAGCGAGAGGCAATAGAGATGGGTCTTGCGAAAAATCCCGAAGCACAAAATTATTTAGACAAGAGATAAAAAAGCCCAAAACCGTACACACGGTGGCGCTAAATCTATAACCAAAGAGAAAACGGGGGAGTATATGAGCGGTGAATTAAACGATTATCTTGCATACTTTAATAGGTCATTTGCCGAAATACTTGCTCCTGTCGCAAAGGGTAAGGCACAGGAGCTTGCTGCGCGCCTTATCGACAAGTTTAAGAGCGTTGAGGGCGCGCTGTGTGCTCAGGTGTCCGACTTGAATAAATGTGTAGGCGAGAAGGTGGCGATGTATTTAAAGACCGTAGCGGCCGTTACGTCGAGGCGTATCACCGACCTTTTTGAATTTGGTATACCTCATACTAAGGCCGAGGTTGCCGATTATTTCATAGGCTTGTATCTGCCCGAGGAAGTGGAGAAAACGGCTGTAATGCTCAAGGACGAGAATGACGCCGTAATAGAATGTAAAATGCTTTTCGTCGGTACGGTTAACGCATCTGACATTTTGCCAAGAAAGATAGTTGAGGCGGCCCTGTCAAGAGGGTCGAGAAAAATAGTTATAGCTCATAACCACCCACGCGGCGCTGCCGTTCCGTCCGAGGAGGATAAAACTCTTACCGTAGGTATAAGAGACCTTCTGTCAATGGTCGGTATAACGCTTGAATACCACGTGGTTGTTGCAGGAATGGAAGCAAATACGGTTGAAATCTAGGCGAGTATTCCATTTTTCGTAATACTGAAGGCCCAAAGGCTGAAAGCCGAATTCCGTATTGCATAAGCGGTTTCATAATTGACTGCATTAATTCAAAGTAAAAACTGTACGAATGGGCAGCGTAAGATGTGCAAAATTCGTGTGAAAAAATCTCAAGTTAAAAAATGAGATGAAAATGAAAAGAGGGATTTAAAATGCCTTTTTTGGGAACTATAGTTAACTTTTTGGTCGTTTTAGTTGCCGGAATTGTCGGAAGTCTTATCAAAAAAGGTTTGCCAAAGAGGATAGAGGACGGCGTAATGAGCGCTATGGCAATATGCGTCGTTTACATAGGAATTGACGGTGTGCTCGAGGCAGCGCCCGCGGTAAGTCAAGACAGCTTTCTCAGCGCAGGACTTATTAAGGTCCTCGTTATGATAATTTCGATGGCAGTGGGTGCACTTGTCGGCGAGCTTGTCGATATCGACAGGCAGATTGGTCGCCTCGGAGCTTTTCTTGAAAGGAAGCTGGGAGCGGCGCTTACTCCATCAAGTGCTGACGGCACCTCCGAGCTTACCGAGAGCGGTAAGGGAAATTTCGCCAAGGGATTCGTTTCCTGCAGCATTTTGTTTTGTGTCGGCGCTATGGCTGTAAACGGCGCTTTGGACGATGCCGTAGGAAAGCCGGATATTCTGCTGGCGAAATCAGTAATTGACGCAATATCCTGCTTCGTTATGTCGGCAAGCCTTGGTATAGGCTGTGCCTTTTCTGCTTTCTTCGTTCTGGTATATCAGGGTGCTATTTCGCTTCTCGGCCTCGGCCTTGCCGAAATTCTGCCTGCCGCAACCGTCAGCTATATGTCGGTGACCGGCTCGCTGATTATCGTTCTTATCGGTACGAATATGCTTTGTGCAACCAAGGTAAAAACCGCAAATCTTACCCCTGCGATTTTTATGCCGATTATCGTATCACCGCTTCTTTCACTCTTATTTTAAAGCCGAAAGACCGATTTTTAGGTCGAATTAACGAGAACTTGGGCGGCCGACAAGCTCTGCCCACTACACTTGATAAGCCTGCCCGCAGCGTGTGTGAGGTGGGCTTATTTTTTTGCTTTTTTCGACGGGTTCTTGTTTTTTAGCCTCAAAATGAGGCGAAAATGATGAGGAAAAATAAAATTTTCCAAAAAAATTCCAAAAAAATTCAAAATACCCCTTGACATATTGACTTTTTGTGTTATAATATTAAAATGCATTATAATTGCTTTTTCTATGGGGGATTTTTGCCCTTTTTTCAGGCTGTCACTGTTAAAAATGCACAAATTTCCCGTCGGAATTTTGCACATTTTGCCTTTTTGGTAAAAATTGGTTCAAAAGGTGCATGTTTTTCAAATTTTCAGGAATGGAGTGATTCTATTTATGATGCTTAAACCCAGGAAGCTCGGCACGAACGTAAGACAGAGCTTTTCCAAGATTGAAGCAACTACCGAGATGCCCAACCTTATCGAAATCCAGAAGGATTCGTACAAGTGGTTTCTCGAGGAGGGTCTTGACGAGGTTCTTCGAGACGTATCTCCCGTAGTTGACTACACGGGAAATCTGTCCATCGAATTTACCGACTACACCCTTGACCCGACCCCGAGATATCCCGTAGAGGAGTGCAAGGACAGGTCGGTGACCTACGATGCTCACATGAAGGTGGGCGTACGTCTTGTCAACAAGGCAACCGGTGAATTAAAGACCGCACAGATTTTCCTTGGCGACTTCCCCCTTATGACCGACAACGGAACCTTCGTTATCAACGGAGCGGAGCGTGTTATTGTATCACAGCTCGTTCGTTCCCCGGGTATGTACTACGGAGTGGAGGTTGACAAGCAGGGCAAGCACAACTACTCGGCTACGGTTATTCCGTACAGAGGCGCATGGCTCGAGTACGAGAATGACAGTGCGGGAATTTTCTACGTAAAAATCGATAAGAACCGCAAAATTCCTATCAGCATACTTATTCGCGCTCTTCTGCCCGCAGGTCAGGATACCGACGAGGCTATAACCGAGATGTTCGGTGACGAAGAGGCGCTTATTGCCACCATGGCAAAGGACGAGTGCCGCGCTCTTGCCGAGGAAAGCGGTGCGTCGCTTCGTGACGAGGCGCTTAAGGAAATCTACAAGAAGCTCCGTCCCGGCGAGCCTCCTCACGTTGAGAGCGCAGAGATACTCGTTAATAATATGTTCTTCGACCCCAAGAGATACGACCTTGCTCCTGTTGGAAGATACAAGTACAACAGAAAGGTTGCTCTTGCAAAGAGAATAGTCGGTGCAACTCTTGCGGATACCGTCGTCAGCCCCCTTACCGGCGAGATAGTTGCCGAGGCCGGTGCTACCATCACAGCAGAGCTTGCAGAGGCTATTGAGAACAGCCTTGTAAACACCGTAACCGTGGCTACCGAGACCGGCAGACGCGTTAAGGTATTCGGAAACGACACCGTACGACCCGAGCTCGTTCTCGGCTACGACCTCTCTGACTGCGGCGTTAAGCCCGGTGAGAAGGTAAGATATTCGGTTCTTTCCGATATTATCGCCGAGGCTGACGCTGAGGGCTTTGAGGGTGAGGCTCGCGAGAGCTACGTCAAGAGAATGGCAAAGGACAGATTTGCCGAGCTCTCTCCAAAGCACGTAACCAAGGAAGATATCTTCGCTTCCATCAACTACCTGTTCTGCCTTACTCACGGTATCGGCTCGACCGACGATATCGACCATCTCGGTAACAGACGTCTTCGCTGCGTAGGCGAGCTTCTTCAGAACCAGATGCGTATCGGTATGTCGAGAATGTACAAGAACATCACCGAGAGAATGGCTACTCACGACAGCGACGAGCTTCGTCCCGAGGCTCTTATCAATACACGTCCTGTGGCTACGGCAATTCGCGAGTTCTTTGGCTCGTCTCCTCTGTCGCAGTTCATGGACCAGAACAACCCTCTTGCAGAGCTTACTCACAAGCGCCGTCTTTCAGCGCTCGGCCCCGGTGGTCTTTCGCGTGACAGAGCTTCGTTTGAGGTCCGTGACGTTCACTACACACATTACGGACGTATCTGCCCCGTAGAGACGCCCGAAGGACCTAACATCGGTCTTATTTCCTATCTCGCTTCTTATGCTAAGGTAAGTGACTACGGCTTCCTCAAGGCGCCTTACAGACGCGTTGACAAGGCTACGGGTCGCGTTATGGACGAGGTTATATACCTCACCGCAGACGAAGAGGACAACAACGTAGTAGCTCAGGCAAACGAGCGTCTTGACGAGAACGGCTGCTTCGTAAACAAGAAGGTTATCGCAAGATACAACACCGAGTTCATCGAGGTTACACCCAGCGAGGTTGACCTTATGGACGCATGTCCTCAGATGGCTGTTTCGGTTGCTGCCGGCTGTATCCCCTTCCTTGAGAACGACGACAACACCCGTGCGCTCATGGGATCGAACATGCAGAAGCAGGCAGTTCCGCTTATGGTTACCGACTCTCCTATCGTTGCAACCGGTATGGAGTACAAGGCTGCCGTTGACTCGGGAGCTGTCGTAGTTGCAAACGAGGGTGGTATAGTAGAGCGTGCTACAGGCTCCGAGATAGTTATTCACACCGACTCGGGCCGCAAGGATACCTACTACCTTATTAAGTTTAAGCGCTCGAACCAGGGTACCTGCGTCAATCAGTGTCCCATAGTCAACGAGGGCGACAGAGTAGAGGCCGGACAGGTTATCGCAGACGGTCCCGCTACCTCTAAAGGCGAAATCTCGCTTGGTAAGAATGCTCTTATCGGCTTTATGACCTGGGAGGGTTATAACTACGAGGACGCCGTTCTTCTTAACGAAAAGCTTGTCCGTGAGGACATGTACACGTCTATTCATATTGAGAAGTTCACCAAGGAAGCGCGCGACACCAAGCTCGGTGCTCAGGAGATTACGCGTGAGGTTCCCAACGTTGGCGACGACGCGCTTAAGAACCTTGACCAAGACGGTATCATAAGAATAGGTACTGAGGTGCGTCCCGGCGATATTCTCGTCGGTATGGTAACGCCCAAGGGCGAGACCGAGCTCACCCCTGAGGAAAGACTTCTTCGCGCTATCTTCGGTGAGAAGGCGCGCGAGGTTAAGGACTCCTCGCTCAAGATGCGCCACGGCGAATACGGTGTCGTCGTTGACGTTAAAATCTACGACCGTACGAATTCCGACGAGCTTGCTCCCGGCGTAAACAAGGTTGTTCACGTTTACGTTGCGCAGAAGAGAAAGATTTCAGTCGGTGACAAGATGGCAGGCCGCCACGGTAACAAGGGTGTCGTTTCCAGAATTCTTCCTCCCGAGGATATGCCCTACCTTGCAGACGGTACGCCCCTTGATATAGTTCTTAACCCCCTCGGCGTTCCTTCCCGTATGAACATCGGACAGGTGCTCGAGGTACACCTTGGTATCGCATGCCGCAAGCTCGGTATCAAGATTATGACTCCCGTATTTGACGGCGCAAAGGAGACCGACATTCTCGAGCTTCTTCGCCAGGCAAAATACACCCGTGATATCCGTCCCGACGAGTCAGTTCGCGGTAAGGCGGTATTCATGGAGGTTGTCCGCGAGGACGGCAAGACCGACCTTCAGAGAGTGGACCAGTCCATCGTTGACGACGATGAGAAGCTGCACAGCCTCATGAAGACACAGTCGCTCAAGGTTATTGACGGTAAGGTAACGCTCTACGACGGACGTACCGGTGACCCGTTTGATAACCCCGTAACAGTTGGTATAATGTATTACCTCAAGCTTCACCATCTTGTTGACGATAAGATTCACGCGCGTTCTATCGGCTCGTACTCTCTCGTAACGCAGCAGCCTCTGGGCGGTAAGGCTCAGTTCGGCGGACAGCGTTTCGGCGAGATGGAGGTTTGGGCACTCGAGGCATACGGCGCAGCATACACCCTTCAGGAGATACTCACGGTTAAGTCCGACGATATCACCGGCCGTACCAAGACCTATGAGGCTATCGTCAAGGGCCAGAACATACCTACTCCCGGTATTCCCGAGTCCTTCAAGGTTATGGTTAAGGAGCTTCAGGCTCTGTGCCTTGATATTCGCGTTCTTGATGAGAACGGCGAGGCAGTTGATCTTACCGGTATCGGTGAGGACGACGCGCCCGTATTCAACAGTATAGAGGAAGTAAACAGATCGGTTGACGCCGAGAAGGAGAAGGCAGACGAGGAGGACGAGTCCGACGAGGCCTTTGACGACGAGGACGGCGAGTTCGACGACTCCTTTGACGAGGAGTTTGATTCCGATGAGGAATATGCCTTTGAGGACGCCTACGACGACGGCGACGACGAATAATTTTACTGATACGGCAGGATAAAACTACAACAGCGGTCGAGCGCCGGACACGGCGCTCCCGACCGAGTCTTCCGAATTCGCAACAGAAAGGGTAAATAATCAAGGTATGGAAAACAATACGTTTGATTCTATAAAAATAGGCCTTGCCTCTCCCGAGATGATTCGTTCGTGGTCTCACGGTGAGGTAACTAAGGCTGAAACTATAAACTACCGTACTCTGAAAGCTGAGCGCGACGGTCTTTTCTGCGAGCGCATCTTTGGTCCGACTAAGGACTGGGAGTGCCTTTGCGGAAAGTACAAGAGAGTTCGTTTTAAGGGTAAGGTTTGTGAGAAGTGCGGAGTTGAGGTAACGACCAAGAAGGTTCGCCGTGAGCGCATGGGTAACATCGAGCTCGCAGCACCCGTGTCGCATATTTGGTACTTTAAGGCTCTTCCCTCAAGAATGGGCGCTGTGCTTGATATGTCAACAAGACTTCTCGAAAGAGTGCTTTACTTTGCAAGATACGTAGTTATCGATCCCGGTAACACTCCTCTTGAAAAGAAGCAGCTTCTCACCGACGCAGAGTACAAGAGCGCAAGAGAAAAGTACGAGGACGATTTCAAAGCAGGCATGGGCGCTGAGGCTGTCCGTGAGCTTCTTCGTGATATTGACCTCGACAAGCTTTCGGCCGAGCTTCGCGAGAGCCTTCAGGGTGCAACAGGACCCAAGAAGGTTAAAATTATAAAGAGACTTGAGATAGTCGAGGCGTTCAGAAAGTCGGGCAACCGTCCCGAGTGGATGATACTCGATACTATCCCCGTTCTTCCCGCAGACATTCGTCCTATGGTACAGCTTGACGGCGGCAGATTTGCAGCCTCGGATATAAACGAGCTTTACCGTAGAGTTATAAACAGAAACAACAGACTTAAGCACTTCCTTGAGATGCGCGCTCCCGAAATTATTATAAGGAACGAAAAACGCATGCTTCAGGAGTTCGTTGACGCTCTTATCGACAACGGTAAGAGAGGTAAGGCTGTAACAGGCGCGTCGAACAGACCCCTCAAATCTCTTTCCGAGATACTCAGAGGTAAGCAGGGACGTTTCCGTCAGAACCTTCTCGGTAAACGTGTTGACTACTCTGGCCGTTCGGTTATCGTCGTAGGTCCCGAGCTTAAGATTTATCAGTGCGGTCTTCCCAAGGAGATGGCGCTCGAGCTCTTCAAGCCCTTCGTTATGAAGCGACTTATCGAGACGCAGAAGGCTAACTCCATAAGAGACGCGAAGAAGAAGGCAGACAAGGTAGCTCCTGAGGTTTGGGACGCACTTGAGTACGTTATCAAGGAGCACCCCGTGCTTCTCAACCGTGCGCCTACTCTTCACCGTCTTTCCATTCAGGCGTTTGAGCCGATACTCGTAGAGGGCAGAGCAATTAAGCTTCACCCCCTCGTATGTCCCGCATTCAACGCGGACTTCGACGGTGACCAGATGCCTGTTCACGTTCCGCTTTCGAGCGAGGCGCAGGCAGAGGCGAGATTTCTTATGCTCTCTGCTAACAACCTTTTGAAGCCCGTTTCCGGTAAGGCTGTTACCGTTCCCTCGCAGGATATGGTTCTTGGTTCTTACTATCTTACCATCGACCACCCCGGTGAGCTTGGCGAGGGCAAGTTCTTCCGCGATTTCAACGAGGTTGAGATGGCGTATGAGAACAAGAGACTCGGTATTCACGCTGCAATCAAGGTAAGAGTAACCAAGGTTATTGACGGAGTAGAGAAGAGCGCCGTTATCGACGCAACCTACGGTCGTCTTATATTCAACAAGAGAATTCCTCAGGACCTTGGCTACGTTGACAGATCCCGTGATCCGTTCTCGCTTGAAATCAATTTCCCCACCACGAGCAAAAAGCTTAAGGAGATAGTTGACCTTACTATCAAGTATCACGGCTTCGCAGAGGCTGCAAAGGTGCTTGACGAAATCAAGTCCATGGGCTACAAGTACTCGACAAGAGGTTCGCTTTCTATCGCGGTATACGATATGACTATCCCCTCGGAGAAGAAGCAGCTTCTTGAGGCAGCATCACGTCAGGTTGACGAGATTAACGAGCTTTATAATTGGGGTGAGTTGTCGGACGACGAGCGCTACAAGCAGGTTATCGACATTTGGGATAAGACCACAAATGCCGTTACCGACGCGCTTATCGCAAACCTTGATAAGTACAACTCGCTTAACATGATAGCTACCTCGGGAGCCCGTGGTTCTATCAAGCAGATGAGACAGCTTGCCGGCATGCGCGGACTTATGTTTGCAACCAACGGTAAGACTATCGAAATTCCTATTAAATCAAACTTCCGTGAGGGTCTTACGATGCTCGAGTACTTTATGGGTGCTAAGGGCTCTCGTAAATCGCTTTCGGATACGGCTCTCCGTACCGCTGACTCGGGTTACCTTACCCGTCGTCTTGTTGACGTTTCTCAGGACGTTATCGTCAGAGAAGAGGACTGCGGCTCTACCTCGGGTATCGTAGTTTCCGACATCATTTCGGGTCAGGTAGTCGTTGAGAAGTTCTATGAGAGACTTCTTGGCAGATACACCGTAAGCGACGTTATCAACGAGGAAACGGGTGAGCTTATTGCTCCCGCCAATACTATGATTGACGAGGAAATGGCTCACGCAATAATCGACGCAGGTATTACTCAGGTCGAGGTTCGTACAATTCTCAGATGTCTTGCTAAGCGTGGCGTTTGCGCTCACTGCTACGGCGCAGACCTTGCTCACGGCACTACCGTTTCTATCGGTGAGGCTGTCGGTGTTATCGCCGCTCAGTCTATCGGTGAGCCCGGTACTCAGCTTACGATGAGAACCTTCCATACCGGTGGTGTTGCAGGCTCGGATATTACTCAGGGTCTTCCCAGAGTTGAGGAGCTCTTCGAGGCTCGCAGACCCAAGAAGACTGCCGTTGTTACCGAGTTTACCGGTACTGCAAGAATAGTTTCCGACAAGAAACTCTCCAAGGTTATTATCCAGAACCCCGTTGAGCCCACAGCTGACGAGGTTGTATACGAGATACCCTTCGGTATGCGTCTTTCTATCGAGGACGGCCAGGAGGTTAAGCGCGGACAGCAGCTTACCGAGGGCTTCCTTAACCCCGCTGACGTTCTTCACATGAGTGGTATCGACGCAGTTTACGACTATATCATTCGTGAGGTACAGAAGGTGTACCGCGGCGAGGACGTTGAAATCAACGACAAGCACATCGAGTGTATAGCAAGACAGATGACTCGTAAGATTGAGATCGAGGACGCAGGTGACACAGACCTTCTCGTTGGTACGAAGGTTGACGTCGTTGAGTTCCGCGAGGCTAACGAGGAGATAGAGAGAAGATGCGCTGCAGGCGAAATGCTTCGCAAGGCAGAGGGTGCGCCCCTCCTTCTCGGTATCACCAAGGCTGCTCTTATGACCGAGTCCTTCCTCTCTGCAGCTTCCTTCCAGGAGACCACAAGAGTTCTTACCGAGGCTGCTATCAGCGGCAAAAAGGATAAGCTCCTTGGTCTTAAGGAGAACGTTATTATCGGCAAGCTCATTCCTGCGGGAACGGGTATCGGTAAGTACCGTGCCGTTGAGGTTGAGGACACTAAGGTTGAGGAGGACATCAGCGAGTCTACCACGAGTTTCACTATTTCCGACGATGAACAGACCGTTTACTCCACCGAGGGGCTTGTTCTCGGCGAGGCAGAGTCTGCACCCGTTGAGACTGTCGAGGAATAATCGATATAAAGCAATCGAAAGCTGAAGCAAAAACCAAAAAACAATTAAAGCGAGCGAAATATTTCGCTCGCTTTTTGCATACCGAAAAACATAAAAAGTGTAAAAGAGAAAATCCAAAAATATAAATAAAAAAGAAAAAACACCGATAATGCAATCTTTGCTTTGCAAAATCGGTGTTTTTTAGGCTTTTATTGAAATTTAGCAAAAAGGCTTAATGCAAATTAAAACTAAAATATTCAATGTAAATTGGGTTAAAGAAAGCCTTTATTTTGCGAGTATTAGTCTGCTATTTGCTTTACCGATACGTTATCGAAATACAGACTGCCGAGGCAAGAAGAGCTAAAGTTTACGCAGACGGTCTGTATCTTGCCTGCCGAAATGGGTGTTTTGTTAGTATTATAATGGTTATTGGAGGTAAGAACCTTGTTTCCGTTCACGTAAACGGTAATGGTTACGCTGCCGTTGTCGGCGTTCTCATAGACAAGCTTCAATTTGAAGGTTTCACCCAGATTGACACCAAGGTTAGCGGTTTTTTGAATGGATTTATCCTCATTGTAATTGACGTAGGTAATAGTGCCGTTTGCATTAAAGCGCATATACGCTCTGTAAGCGTAGTGCGCCAAGTTGTATTCGCCTACCGAGAAATAGATTTCACCGCTTGATGAGGTGCGAACTATTTTAAGGTCCATTTCAATTTCCGCCCTGCCCGCGCCTTCGGTGCTGTTTCCGTTAAAAGAAACAGAATTGTTCGTGCTTCCCGTTGATTTATTGAAAACGAGAATCTGATTGTCTTTTTCCTTTTCAAGCGCGAGGTCGGACTTGTTAGCAACCTTGAGAGTCTCTAAAATTTCGTCGATAGTGCCTTCGAAGGTGTAAACGTCGGGTGCGGTTGTTGAGGGAGTAGAGGGGGTAGTACCCGTGCTGGGGGTGGGCTTGACGGTCTCGGGGGTCTTTTCGGGAATTTCATTCCTTGATACGCTCGTGAGAGTAGCCATACCGCCGTCGGGAAGAACGTCCGCGAGAACGTAGCGCTCGCCCCCCTCGGCTACGACAACCTCAGCGTAGCTTACGTCAGAGCCCTGAGTTACCTTTACAGCCTCCCAGCTATCTGGAACGCTGATTTTAACTGTGAGTTTGTGGTTGTATATATCGTCGTCCATCTCGTCGGTGAGAAGAACTGTGATAGCGCCGTTTTCATAGTCTACGACAAGATTTGCCGTCTGGCGCTCTCTCATATACATTACCGCGTCCTCAAAGGAAGCGCACCAAAGAAGGTCGTTATCTACGTGCTCCTTAATGCGCGCGCACATACCCTCGTAAACCGAGAGAGGAACGAACTGATCCGCCATATTGGAGTTGAATTTCTCGTCCTCGATGACGTAATGGTTATAGACCATAAAGTATTTGCCGTTTATAGCGGCGTCGTCTATCTTCCTGAGCATATTAGTAAGATTGGTGTCTCTGATAAGGTCGTAGGGGAGGTTGTTCCACTCGAGCTCGTCGAACGCGGTAGCGCCCGCACCCTTGAAGCGGCCGCCTATGTAATATTCTGCTATCAGGTCGCGCTCCGCCTGACGGATATCGTTAGGATCTGAGGGAGCGCCGATTGCGCTCTGGACTCCCGTCTGAGCGTAGGTGATAACGCGTTCGTTCGGGAAAAGCTCTCGGAGAAGCTCTGCGGACCGTACTATTTCATTGTAAATCTTCTCTTCGTTTACTGTGGTTACGCCGTCAACCTTGTCACAGTACGTGGTGTGAGTCATGGAATGACAGATTATAGACCAGCGACCCGTGTCGAGAAATTCCTGCCATTTTGCAACCGTAGAGGTTTTTGGGGTTGTGTAGGTGGCGTCGGTGTAAAGCTGCTTTACGACAGTGCCGATACCGCCGACGAGGTTGTATTTTATATAAAGCTCGTCAAGAAGCCTTACCGTGTCAAACAGTCCGTTGTCGTTATCGGTCATAAGACAGATAATTCCGTTCTTGCCGCCGTATCCGTTGCTTATCTCTGCCGTGGGCTCAAAGGTATCCTCTATAACGGGAGGTGTGACCTCGCCGCTCACAGAGCCAAGCTCATTCCATGTTTCGCCGTTGTCATAAGAGACCATAAGCTTTCCGTCCTCAAGTTTTAACTCGGGTGTTATACCGTCAGTACCGTTCTTTCCGTCCTCGCCCTTGACGTTGCCAAGCACGCTCCAACTAGTGCCGTTGTTATATGAAACCATAAGCATTCCGTTCTGAAGCATCAGCTTCGGTGTAGTGCCGTTAGTACCGCTTGCGCCGTCCTCGCCTTTGATATTGCCGAGCGCGGTCCAGGTTGCGCCGCTATCGTAGGAGACCATAAGCGCGCCGTCCTCGAGCTTGAAGGTCGGGGTAATGCCGTTAGTGCCGTTAGTACCGCTCTCGCCGTCCTCGCCCTTGATATTGCCGAGCGTGGCCCAGGAGCTGCCGCCATCGTAGGATACCATAAGGGTATCGCCGTCAAGTCTGAAGGTCGGAGTTATTCCGTCCTTGCCGTCCTTGCCGTTCTGTGGAGTAGGGGAGCATGAGGATAGTAACAAAAGCACTCCCACTAAAATTGCCGAAATGATTTTCTTCATAATCTAACACACCTTTTTAGTTAGTTTTGCGCGCGATGCAGATACGGGAAACTGAAAAAGCACCACGCTACAATATTATTATATCACAACGAAATTTTAGAAATATTGCAATTTTTTAACATTTTTGTGGGGTTTTATTGCATTTTCAATCATATTTTACGATTTTTGTGGTATTTACGCTGCGTTTTCATTTTTTCGGTGCGACGTAAATAAAAAAGAAAAGAGGTAGAAAAGAGAAAATCCCTGCCTCTTTATAGTTATTACTTAATAAAATTAATAAAAGCCTGGTGAAGGACGGCTCGTGGCGGCAAGCGATTACCTTTCGCTACCGACGCTTATGCGGTTGAGAGCGCGTTTGAGCTTCGCTTCGGCTATGGCTACGTCGTGCTTCGTTTTTGCCGAGCTGAGCTTTGCTTCGGCTCTTTCCTTTGCAACCCTTGCGCGGGAGAGGTCGATATCTTCGGCGAACTCGAAGGTTGTGGCAACCATTTTGACCTCGCCTGCCGTCACGGTTATGAAGCCGCCTGCGGACGAAGCGAGACGTGATTTGCCACCCTCGATAATTCTTGTTCTGCCGATAGAAAGTGTTGCCAGAAAATCTGCGTGTCCTCTGAGTATTTCGACGTCGCCGTCGGTCGTGCGCACGAGTATGCTCTCTGCTTCGCCCGAAAAGGCAAGCCCGTCGGGTGTGACTACCGTTAACTTAAAAGCCCTCATAAAGACTTCCTTTCGTGGTGTTTTTACTTGAAATTTCGGTTAAAATTCGTTTGAAACGGTGCAGCCTTGCTTATATAACGGAATTTTTCCGTCCGTGTAGAATGTGGGTGTCCGGTTACATAAGCTTTAGCTGAAACTACTGATTGGTATAGCAAAAGCCTGTCGTTTAGGTATAATTTAAACCCGATTTTTGGGAACGAATGAAATCCGTTGGTTTAATCCGGCAATACGTTACACGGGCTCTCGGTAAACGCTATATAAGCTATCGAAATCAAGCGCCGAGCTTCTTTGCCTTTTCGACGGCCTCGTCTATCGTACCGACAAAGAGAAATGCCGACTCGGGAAGCGCGTCGTGCTTGCCGTCAAGTATCTCACGGAAGCCGCGAATTGTTTCCTTGATAGGAACGTAGCGTCCCTCCATGCCGGTAAACTGCTCTGCAACGGTAAAGGGCTGAGAGAGGAAACGCTGTATCTTTCTCGCTCTGCCGACGACGAGCTTATCCTCCTCGGAAAGCTCCTCCATACCCATAATTGCGATAATGTCCTGAAGCTCCTTGTATCTTTGAAGAATGCTCTGGACGTCTCTGGCGACCTCGTAGTGCTCGATGCCGACTACGTCGGGTGTGAGTATTCTCGAGGTGGAGTCGAGCGGGTCAACCGCGGGGTAAATACCGAGAGACGCGATACCTCTTGAGAGAACTGTCGTTGCATCAAGGTGCGCAAAGGTGGTTGCGGGGGCGGGGTCGGTAAGGTCGTCTGCCGGAACGTAGACAGCCTGAACCGAGGTTATAGAGCCGTGCTTAGTAGAGGTGATACGCTCCTGGAGGGCGCCCATCTCGGTAGCAAGCGTGGGTTGATAGCCTACGGCTGAGGGCATGCGGCCAAGAAGCGCTGAAACCTCGGAGCCCGCCTGAGTAAATCTGTAAATATTGTCGATAAAGAGAAGCACGTCCTGGCCCTCTTTGTCACGGAAGTACTCGGCCATGGTAAGACCCGAAAGACCAACTCTCATTCTCGCTCCCGGAGGCTCGTTCATCTGGCCGTACACGAGTGCGGTCTTGGAGAGAACTCCCGACTCCTTCATCTCGTTATAAAGGTCGTTACCCTCTCTTGTACGCTCACCGACACCTGTGAATACCGAGATACCACCGTGTTGCTTTGCTACGTTGTTGATAAGCTCCATTATAAGAACTGTTTTACCAACTCCGGCACCACCGAAAAGGCCTATTTTACCACCCTTTGCATAGGGCGCGATAAGGTCAACTACCTTGATACCCGTCTCGAGTATCTCGGTGGTGCTCTCCTGCTCGGAGTAGGGGGGAGGGTCTCTGTGGATACACCATCTTTCGCCACCGTCTTCTATCGGCTCGTTATCTATCGGCTCACCGAGAAGATTAAATATACGCCCGAGCGTCCTTTCGCCTACAGGAACGGTTATGCCCGTACCCGTGTCGCGCGCTTCTATGCCGCGCGCCATACCGTCGGTGCTTGACATGGCGATACATCTTACCACGTCGTCACCTATCTGGCTCGCTACCTCGCATATAAGCTTCGTGCCGTCGTGTTCTATCTCGATAGCGTTAAGAATGTCGGGAAGCTTGCCGCTCTCGAACTTAATGTCGAGAACGGGGCCGATTATTTGTATTACTTTTCCGATGTTTTCTGCCATCTTAAGTAAATCCTTTCTGAAAGTATAAAAGACAAATTGAGCTGCGTCGGCTTAAAGCGCCTCTGCGCCCGAAACTATCTCGGTAATTTCCTGAGTTATTATTGCCTGACGGGCTCTGTTGTATTTGAGCATGAGAGAGTCTATCATTTCAGATGCGTTCTTGTTTGCGGCGTTCATAGCCGTGCGCCTGGCCGCCGATTCGGCCGCTGAGGCTTCGGTTATAGCTGAATAAATGATACCGCCGAGGTAAAAGGGAAGTATTCCATCGATTATTTCTTCAGCCTCGCCACCGAGCATAACGTCACAGTCGGTATCCCCTGCTGAAAGCTTAAAGGGGAAAATTTGCTCCTCGACGGGAGTTTGAGTAAGCATCGAAACGAATTTTGTATAGACTATCTTAACCGAGGAATATTCACCGCTTTTGCACCCTGAAATTATGCTCTCTGCTAAATCGAAGCTGTCGCTTACCGACAGGTCTGATACGTAGGTCGGCTCGGATATAATAACCTCAGCGCCTTTGTGAGTGTAATGCTCAAAGGCTTTTTTTCCAAGTGGAAGATATACTGTGCTTTTAGGGTCTGAGAGCGTCGCGGCAAGTCGGAACACACCTGCGTTGTATCCTCCTGCAAGTCCTCTGTCGCCTGCTATAACGACGAGAAGCTCCTTTGCGCCGTCGCGCGCCTTGAAAAGCGAGTGGAGGCTGACCTCCGGTGAAGCAAGAACGGTTGAGATAGCCTCTCGAAGCATATCTCCAAACGGACGGGTGCGCTCGGCACTCTCCTTTGCGCGTCTGAGCTTAGAGGTGGCAACAAGCTCCATGGCCTTGGTTATCTGCATGGTTCCATTGACACTTTTTATTCTCGATTTTATATCTGTCATCGCTGCGCCTGCCATGCCTTATACCCCCTTTGAAATCTTGATTTTGTAAATCATTATTTGCAAATATCTATAAAAAGTTAAATAAATTTCTGCTTACAATGAATGATAGCCGTCTTAAGCTCTTCTTCGGTTTCCTTTGAAAGCTGGCCCGTTTCTGAGATGGAGGTGAGAATAGCCTCACCCTCTGAGCTGAGGTACTCATACAAATCACTCTCAAAATCGCGTATGCGTGAAAGCTCGACGTCATAAAGAAGATTATTTACAACCGCGTAAATAATAGCTATCTGAAGCTCTACCTTGACTGGAGAGCCACGGTCCTGCTTGAGAACCTCAACTATTCTTTGGCCCTGGGCAAGTCTTGCCTTGGTATCTTGGTCGAGGTCAGAGCCAAACTGGGCAAAGCCCTGAAGCTCTCTGTACTGAGAGTAGAGAAGCTTAAGAGTGCCGGCAACCTTTTTCATCGCCTTGATTTGAGCGTTTCCGCCAACTCGCGATACCGAAATACCCGGGTTTACGGCAGGGCGTACTCCTGAGTGGAACAGCTCGCTCTCGAGGAATATCTGACCGTCGGTTATGGATATTACATTCGTGGGTATATAAGCGGATACGTCACCCGCCTGAGTTTCGATTATGGGCAGAGCGGTGAGCGAGCCTCCACCGTATTCGGACGAAAGGCGTGCCGCGCGCTCAAGAAGTCTTGAGTGAAGATAGAATACGTCGCCCGGGTATGCCTCACGGCCCGGTGGACGTCTGATAAGAAGTGAAAGGGCACGATAGGCAACTGCGTGCTTCGATAGGTCGTCGTAAACTATAAGCACGTCGCGTCCGCGGTCCATGAAATATTCGCCCATAGCACAGCCCGAGTAGGGCGCGATGTATTGCAGGGGAGCGGGGTCTGAGGCCGTAGCTGCAACTACTATGGTGTAGTCCATAGCGCCACTTTTCGTAAGAGTATCAACAACGCCGGTTACAGTGGATTGCTTCTGTCCTATTGCAACGTAGATGCAAATAACTCCCTTGCCACGCTGGTTTATTATAGTGTCGGTAGCAATAACGGTTTTTCCCGTCTGTCTGTCACCTATGATAAGCTCACGCTGTCCTCTGCCTATCGGTATCATAGAGTCGATAGCCTTGATTCCTGTCTGGAGAGGAACCGAAACCGATTTTCTCTCGATAATGCCGTAGGCACGGCGCTCGATGGGGCTGTATCCGTCGTTTGCGATAGGCCCACCCATATCAAGAGGCTCACCGAGAGCGTTTACGACTCTTCCGATAAGGGCTTCGCCCACGGGAACCGATACTACGCGTCCCGTACGCTTGACTATGCTGCCCTCGGAGATACCGACGTCGGTGCCGAGAAGAGTTGCACTGACAAAGCTCTCTTCAAGGTTTAATGCCATACCGAACGTGCCGTTCGAGAACTCGAGAAGCTCGTTTGATTTACACTTTTCTATTCCGTGTACCTTTGCGATGCCGTCACCGACCGATATAACGTAGCCGATTTCGTCCTCGGAGGTGCGCTTCTCGTAGTTTCTTATTTGTTCCTTGATAATTTTGCTGATGTCGTCAATTTTTGATTGCATTTTATCACCAACCTAAAATTTTTTAAATAACTAGCTCCTTGATTTTACGCTCGGCAGCCTCAAGTCTTGATTTAACCGTGCCGTCAAGCTGTATCCCAAGGTAACGAAGCTTAGCGCCGCCGAGCAGACTCTTATCTACCTTTGCGGTTAGCTTAACCGTTTTGCCGCATTTTTTTGAAAGCCTGTCGGTAAGGCTTGAGAGCTGTGCGTCTGTAAGCGGACGCGCGCTGATAATCTCGGCTCTCATTATACCGTGTGCTGTGTCGTAAATCCTCGAATACTCGTCCGCTACCTTAGGAAAGGTGCGTGTCGCGTGATGCTCGGCAAGAATTTTGATAAGGCTCAAAAGGTTTTTGTCAAGCTCACCGAGCGCCTCGTCTATGAGGGCTATGCGCTCCTCCTTCGGTACTGCGGGCGTATCAAGAAGCTTTGAATACTCGGGATTTTCAGAAAACAGGGTGCGGGCTAAGACGACGTCTTCCATAACCGCCTCGGTCAGGCCGCATTCGTCGGAAAGCTCATAGAGTGCCGTCGCATATTCCTTTGCCGCCGTCATTTTTCTTCACCTATGTTTTCTATAAATTCGTTTATAAGCTCCTCGTGCTCGCTCTCTGATACGTCGCGTCCGATAACGGCTGCTGCAATATCGATAGCCAGCGAGGAAACCTCGTTTTTAATGTCGTTGACTGCGCGCTTCTTTTCCTGTGCAATTTGCTCCTCAGCACGCTCCAGAGTGCGCGAGGCTTTTTCGTTTGCCTCACGAAGAATTTCTTCCTCTTTGAGCTGGGCGCGTCTTAGTGCGGTTCGGAGAATTTGCTCGCTCTCTTCACCGGCACGGCTGATTTTTTCCTCGTATTCGGATTTTAGCGCTTCGGCTCCCTTGCGCGAGCTTTCGGCCTCCGAGTACATATCGTCTATCTCCTTTTGCCTTGAGTCTATCATATTCTTGAGAGGCTTGAAGAGTAGCTTTTTGAGAAACAGATACAGAATAAGAAGGTTTATCCACGCGAAAATCATCGTCCAGAAGTTTACACCGACAAAGTTCTCAAACTTGTCAAGCATAGATAAAAGTCCCATTATGGTATCCTCCTTCGCGCGTTTAGATAAATCCCAGCTTCACCGACAAGCGCCTGACGGTGAGGGGGCTGATAAAGGTCTTTAACCTCTCGGCGCGCCGCACTGCTTTAAGTTGACGTGGGAGAGGAAAAATAAATAGAAAAATCAGAACATGAAGAGAAGAAGAAGCGAAATAACGAGCGAGTAAATACCTGTGGTCTCGGTAATTGCACAACCTAAAATCATGTTTGTACGGAGTGTTCCTGCCATTTCGGGCTGACGAGCCATAGCCTCAAGCGCCTTGCCTACTGCGTTACCTTCACCGATAGCGGGGCCAATAGCTCCAAGACCCATACAGAGACCCGCTGCCAAAAGTTTTGCTGCATTTGCATCCATTTTAAATTTCCTCCAAAAAGTTTGATGTTTTTTATTTTTAAATTAATTTTTATTTATTTCTGATATTTTGTTACCCCGATTGTTTTTGCTTAGGGTCGTTTTTTTTGCTTTTACTGTTTTTGCTGGTTTGGTGTTTTTTTGTTTTTGTGTAGCTGCTTTGAGCGTTTCGTTTTGTCAACGACTTATTTTGTAAACTCTTATTGACAAAATCACTGTTTTTCGTTCTTTTTGACGGGCAATTCCTCGGGCGGAGGGCAGGCGCCACCGACGTAAATCATAGTCAGAAGCGAGAAGACGAGAGCCTGAACGAAGCCCGAGAATAAATCAAAGTATATAGAAAGAAATGCGGGTATACCTGCCGCAAGGAACGGGATTTGCGAAAGCGCTCCGGGAAGCCACGAGAAAAGAAGGCTTGATGCCGCGGAGAGCGCGCCGTATATAAGAGCGGTAAGCACCGATCCGCCTGCCACGTTTCCAAAGTGACGGAATGCCATGGACACGGGGTTTGCGATTTCGGAAACGATATTCATAGGCGTCATTACGACTATCGGCTCGGTGAAGCCCTTGAGCCAGGTGCCAAAGCCGAAGTTCTTGATGTTGTTATACCACACCATACCCGTTGTTACGATAGCCCAAGCCGCAGTGACCGAGAGGTCCGCGGTCGTTGAACGGAACAGCTGAGTCGTTCCTATGAGCGTTCCTATAATAGAGGAGAGAAAAATCGTGCCGATATATGGCGCAAATTTAAGATTATGCTTACCCATAGTGTCCTCGACCAAGCCGTAGAGCATTGATACGAGCTTTTCTGCGACTACCTGAAGTTTGCCCGGGCGCTTTGTGATTTTACGTGAGACGATAAGCGCAAGTGCTATCAGAATAACCGTCACGGCGGCGATGGATACGGTCGTTTGGGTTATAAGATTTTTCATAGTGAAAATTGCGCTGTCCGGCAAATCAAACGGAAGCTCAAAAAACACCTTAGGGCCGTTTACCTGAAGGTCCACTATTCATCACCCTCCTTTGTCTGTGCAGGGATGCACCCGTTATCGTTTTCGGTATCGGATAGGCTTGCCCCAGCCGCCTCCTTTGGCGCATCGCATCTGCCAGCATCTTGACCGCAAGAGAATTTTTCTGCCGACTTGGTGGACTTAGCCCTCTGAAGCTTCTCTCTTATAATCTCGGATACGGTAAGAATCGGGCGATACAAAAGAAGCGGTATCGCGGTCGCAAGAGGAGAGAACCACTCTGTGATAAATGCTAAAACCAGCACTGCGACGATGGAGACCGTTCGAGCAAGAAAAGAGGTTCTGAGCGCGTTTTGTATTCTCATCGAGTGCTCGGCCGTGAATTTCTCGGCCTGCTCATCCGTCATTTCGTGTGTTCCGCGAAGCTCAAGGTAGCCGTCTACTGCGCGGTTTACCGCAAGCGACAGAAAGAAATAGTTTAATACTGAAACCAAAGCGCCGAGCAGGGCGCCAAGCACAGCGCCCGTCATGCTGATTTCCGTGAAGGCTGACGCTACGGCGTATCCAACAACGACGAGTGCTACGGCAACGGCTTCTCCGAAAAGGAGCGGTGCGCTTTCCTTTATACTTTTGTTGATGCTTTTCATACGTTTAACCTTTATAGTGTTTTTGTGCGAAATCAGACGCTATCTACATCGTTATCGCTGCATGTTTTTTTGGGAATAACGCCAACTTGGGAGTTGTCCTTTGAGGCGCCCCTCTGCTTTTCAAGGCGCTCGAGTCCAGCCATGGCCGAAAGCACGAATTTTATCATAGAATAAAATCCTGTAAGCGCTCCGAGGACTACGAGAATAGCGTAGGTCCATTGGGGAAATGAGGCATAGCTTGTAAGAAGCCACGACAAAAGAAGCCCGAGTCCGATGGGCATAGCGAGGGTGAAAAACGCCTGAAAAATTATGTTTATCGTATAAGCGGCGCTTATAATTCTTTTATACAATTTGACCTCCGCTAAGTAAATCGTCAAATGCGAAAATATTATATATATAATATGATACCACAGATATGCAAAATATTCAATACCCTTTTAGCTCACATAAAAGTTTTTTAAAAAGTACAAAAGACCGCCATGAGCAAATCCTACTGTTTGCCATGACGGTCTATGCTGTTTTTACTTAGATAAAAATTTGGGAGCATTCATATAAGACGGCAGTCCTGAAGCCGTCTTTTATTCTGAGAAAATTAAGGCGCAACCCCTGCTGTCAGCTTGATTAAGAGGTCTGTATCGTCGGGTTGAACCTTAGCCTCGTGGGCGGCTCGGTTTCTAACCTCCTTGCCGCATCTGTCGCAACGGTGGATTATGATATATCCGCGCTTGTTATCTGGCAAGGCGCGTATGGGACGGAGTATTCCACAGCACTCGTTTGCTCTGTCGCCGGGGTTTATATCGACGTGTAGAGAGCAAAGGCAAAAGGGACAGTGGTTTCTCGAGGTAAATCCGAGAGGGAGAACCTCTTTTCCGCAATTTTTACAAATGAAGCCCTCGTCGTTCTTTTTAAATCTCTTTTCTTCCATAATCCATCACTTATTTTCCAACGCAAAAGCGTGAAAAAATATCCTGTACTATTTCCTCGCTGACGGCTCTGCCGTCAAGCTCACCGAGTGCTCCGAGTGAGCGCTCAACGTCCGAGGATACTGCGTCCTGAGATATACCGAGCTCGAGCGCATCGCATGCTGCACAAAGAAAATCAAGCGAGCGAGAGAGCGCTGCGTGCTGACGCGCAGAGGAAATTACTGCCTCCTTGCCAAGCGCTATCTTACCGTCGGTGAAAAGCTCCTCGAGAGCCTCGGTGACAGCCGATATAGCCTCGGCTTCGTTTAGGGTCGATAAGGTAAGGACTCTATCAAAGCCCGAGCCAAGACGCTCTTTGTCAAAAACGCACTCTCTGTCGCACTTGTTTATGACTGCGATTTTAGTTGAATTAAGCTTACAAATGGAGTCGATTATCGCTTCGTCCTCATCGTCAAACGGGCGCGAAGCATCGAAAATTGTAAATAAAAGCTCGCATTTTTCCATCATTTTACGGCTTTTGTTCATTCCGATTTGCTCGACTGCATCGAGATTTTCCCCGTGTCTTATGCCTGCTGTATCACAGAGCCTTAGCATAACCTTGCCGACCGATACGCTTTTTTCAAGCACGTCACGGGTGGTTCCCGCAAGGCTTGTTACTATTGCTGCGTCCTCACCGACCAGCATGTTATAAAACGAGCTTTTTCCTACGTTTGGCTTACCGACTATCGCTGCCGTGATGCCCTCTGATATAGCTCTTCCGGTGCGATAGGTATTCTTGAGAGACAGGAGCATATCCTTGACGGCCGCAAGCTCTGAGAGAAGCTCCCCGTCACCGTAGTCGCCAAGGTCCTCGTCGGGATAGTCGATACGGGCGTACATAGAGCTCATAGCCCTGACGAGCCGTTCTCTTATCGCTGAAATTCTTTCGTTAAGTCTGCGTCGCGAGGGCTCTGAGGAGAGCTTAATCTGCCAGCTGCCGTGAGCGTCAAGCAGAGAGCCTATCGCCTCGGTTTCGGTGAGCGTCAGCTTGCCGTTTATGAAAGCGCGCCTCGTGAACTCTCCGGGCTCCGCGGCTCTTGCCCCCTCGGTGAGTAGAGCCTCAAGCACCGTTCGGGTTATGAGAGTGCCACCGTGACAGCTTATCTCAACCGTGTCCTCGCCGGTGTAGGATTTCGGGGCAGGGTAGCGCACAAGAAGTACGTCGTCTATTACCTCGCCGCATCTCACTATATAGCCGTAGTACTGTACTCTCGGTTTTAGCTCGCGATAGGTAAGATTTCCCTTTGGGGAAAAAAGGCTCTCGCCTATCCTGTCGGCCTGCTCGCCCGACATTCTTATAACGGCAACCCCACCCTTGCCGGGTGGGGTTGACACAGCCGCTATCGTATCAAACAATAGAGCCATATTTACTGTAAATCTCCGTCCTCGTCAACTATATCGTCTGCGGGGCGAAGCTCTTCAACTGTGAAAACCTCTCTTGAGGACTCGTCTGAGTCGGTGGAAAGCTCGCTACCGAGAATTGAGTTGGTGATTTCGGTTGCTTCGTCAGATGCAAATTCCTCAGCGAGAGGAGTTTTCTTCTCCTCTTCAAAGAGGCCCTTAGGCTTCTTGTCAGTGAGGTAAATAACTATCTTTCTGTTGTTGTCAGAGCCGATGGAGTTCGTGCAGACGCCCTCGATGTTCTGAATTTCGGAGTGAATAATTCTTCTCTCGTAGGCGCTCATGGGCTCGAGCATAACGCTTCTCTTGTTTCTGAGAGCCTTCTGCGCCATTCTTCTGGCGAGAGCACGGAGAGTTGCCTCTCTCTTTCTTCTGTATCCCTCGATATCAATGGTGACGCGGCTCTTGTCACGCTCGCCGTTGATGTTCTTTCTTGCGGAAGCGAGGTTTGCGAGATACTGAAGAGCATCGAGGGTTTCGCCGTGGTGGCCGATAAGAACAGATGCGTCCTCGCCTACGACGGTAATTCTTCTGGTTCCGTCCTCGCAGGAATAAAGCTCTGCTTCTGCTGAAAGGCCGATGTCCTTGATAACCGTCTTGATAAAATCAAAGGACATATCCTCGCCCTCACCGCACTCGCGGCGCTCCATTTTAAGCTCCTCCTCGGGAATAATCTCGCTCTTGGGAGCTGCGGGCTTGCTTTCGCCCTGGGGACGCTGAGCTTTCTTTTTGTCGCCTCTCTGACGGCGCTTCTTGCCGCGACGCTCGCTGCCCTCGGAGCCGTTTTCGGTGCGCTCCTTGTGCTTAGGCTTCTCCTTTTCGTCGGGAGTTTCAATGAAAGCTCTTACCTTTGCAGGTCTTGACATAAAGCCGAAAAATCCCTTTGTACCTGCGTCTACTATTTCAAACTGGACCTCATCGAGTTCGCCCGCGCCGAGTGCCGTGCGCGCGTTTTCCTTTGCCTCGAGGATATCCTTTCCTACTGCTGTAATTTCTTTAATCATACTAAAATCCTACCGTCAATCCTTTATCTCGGGGATATCCATGCCCGAGGTGTTTTTCTTCTGTGCATTTGCTTCCTTGGAGTTAAACTCGGGAAGCTCGTCGTAATCCTCTTCGTCGATGTAGTGAAGGGAACGGTACTTGGGTGCCTCCTTGAGAGCAGCCTTCTGCGCCTTTTCGGCCGCCTTCTGAGCCTTCTTCATTTCCTTGAGCTCCTCCTCGGTGTACTTGGGAAGAGGCATAACGCGGGAGATAATAAAGGTCTGAAGAATTCCGAGAGCCGACTGGTAAATCCAGTAAAGACCGAGCATGCCCGAAAAACCAAACGCAATAAAGAGCGTCATAAGGGGCATAACGAGGTCCATCATCTTCATAGATGCCTGCGCCTGAGCGTCCTGACCCTGCGCCATAGCAGCGGGGTTCTGGTTCCACTTGCGAGAGAGGAACATGGAAAGCCAGGTGAGAGCTGCGGCAACTATCGGTATGAGAACGAGCCACGAGAGGCTTGTGATGTTGGGGGTTTCTGCGAGGTTAAGCCAGCCGCCGAAAATCTCGAAGTTGGGGATAGCGGACGTGCTGAGACCAAGCTTGCCAAGAGCAGTCGGGTTCTTCATTATCTCGCCGATAAGCTGGATTTCATCGGTGATATTTGCCGCTGCTTCGCCGAGTGCCGTCTTGATATCCCCTATTTTGTCGCCCCAGCCGCAGATAAAGGTAAGGGGCTTTCTGATTATCTCATAGAGGAACATAATAATAGGAAGCTGGAGTAAAAGAGGCAGACAGCCTGAGAAGGGGCTGTAGCCCTCCTTCTGCTGAAACTCCATGATCTCCTGCTGCATCTTCTGCATTGTAGGCTGATCGTTTCTTCCCCTGTATTTTGCTTTGATAAGTTCAATTTTTGGGGCAAGCTTTGCCATCTTTATCTGGTTCTTCTGCTGCTTAATTGTAAAGGGAAGAAACAGGAGCTTGAAAAGCAAAGCATAAAGAAGGAGCGCAAGCGCGTAGCTTCCGCCGAAAAGGCTACTGAACCATGATAACATGGAGCCTACTAAGGTATATAGCCAATCTAACATTTCTAATTTTCCTTTTCTTTGTCTTGTGTGATAGCATCTTCGCCTGAAATATATTCCTCATTCCTGCTTGAGTGTCGCTTGCGGCGAGGCTCGGGGACCGGGTCGTATCCACCCTTACAAAAGGGGTTACACCGTAAAATTCTCCACACGGTCAGGCCGAAGCCGACGAAAAAGCCACGTTTGGTAAACGCTTCGATAGCGTAGGCAGAGCAGGTTGGCGTAAACCTGCAGCAGGACGGTTTTAGGGGAGATATATATTTTCTGTAAAGGCGTATAAGCCAAATCATAACGTGCTTCATTGGGCACTGTACATATCGAGCTTTTTAAATGCGATATCGAGATGCTTTTCAATATCACAGCTCTTTAAATTAACGGAGGACGACCTTGCCGCGATTACTACGAGAAATCCGACCTTGATGGCCTTTTTCTTTTCTAGGGCGTAGAGCCCCTCGCGCAGTATCCTCCTGACACGGCTGCGCACTACTGCGCCGCCAAGCTTTGTTGATACGGTAAGGCCTATTCTGTTAGTTACCTTGCCGTCCGGACGCGCTTTCGCTAGACGTTTTGAGTGATAATCGGGCAGGACGTAGACCGCAAGAGCTGATGTCAAGGCTCTTTTGCCCTTTGAATACGCTTTGGAATACAGATGGTTTTCGCATATAGGCGTTAGCTTCATTTCTGTACCCCCTTTGTTTTTGCGGCTCAAAGCCGGAAGGATAATTAAAAACTCGGATAAAGTCGGCAACTAGTCGCGCTTTATCCGAGGTTTTTACTGTCGCTGTGCGACCAAATCAAAAGACTTGATTAATAGGTAAGCTTAGCTCTACCCTTGGCGCGTCTTCTTTTAAGAACTTTTCTGCCGTTAGCGGTTGCCATTCTCTTTCTGAAGCCATGTTCCTTTTTTCTCTGTCTTTTCTTAGGCTGGTATGTTCTTTTCATATTGGCACCTCCTTGTCAAAAGTATTAACATCGCGGGCTTGAGTTTGCCCTTTTGCCGCGTATTCATACGAAAGCAGAGTATATTATAGCTTAAAAATATAGTTTTGTCAATAGAAAAATGAAAAAAATTATATTAATAGGAAAGAAAGAGCGTAAAAGACCGATAACGCTCTTGACAACTTGTCCTATTTCTGTTAAAATAATGGGTGCGTTATTAGTTATAGCGGAGGTTCGTATGATTAACAAGGACATAGCAAGGGTACTGATTTCCGAAGAGGAGCTTTCTAAGATTGTCAGCCGTGTGGCAGACGAGATTAGCCGCGATTACAGAGATGAGGACAAAAGACTTGTTTTGCTCTGTATTCTCAAGGGCTCAATAGTGTTTATGGGCGACCTTATGAAGAAGCTTACCGTTCCCGTTGAGATAGACTGTATGAGGGTTTCCTCCTACGGCTCGGGCACCGAGTCCTCGGGACAGGTGAACATCGTTCTCGACCTTATACGCCCCGACCTCGACAGCTGTGACGTTCTTATAGTAGAGGATATAATCGACAGCGGCAGAACGCTTGCGTATCTTACGAAGTATTTGCTTAACAAGGGTGTCAAGAGTGTGAGAACCTGCACTCTTCTCGACAAGCCCTCGCGTCGCGCAGTTGAGTTTACGCCCGATTACGTCGGCGTTGAAATCCCCGACGAGTTTGTCGTCGGCTACGGCCTCGATTACGCCGAGAGATACCGTGCGCTTCCTTACGTCGGTATCCTGAAGCCTGAGGTTTACTCGGAGTAAGTGGCTCTTAATAAATTCATCAAATACGCAAATTTGCGGAGGAAAAATTGTACAAAGTAGGATTATACACTCTCGGGTGCAAGGTTTCAAGCTACGAGACCGAGGCTGTCGGTGAGGCGTTCGAGAGAGCAGGCTTTCTCGTATCCGATTTTAGCGATGTGTGCGACGTTTACGTCATTAACACCTGCACAGTAACAGCCGAGAGCGATGCGAAATCCAGAAAATATATTCGCCGCGCAATAAGAACAAATCCCGATGCCGTAGTGATAGTTATGGGCTGTTACAGTCAGCGCTCACCGGAGGAAGTGTCCGAAATTGAGGGTGTCAGCGCGGTAATAGGAACGGCCGACAAGCTTGCGGCACCCGATATTGCCATAAAGCTTCTTGGCGATAGAGGGCTTGGCAAAATCGTGACGGTGTCTAATCTTGCCGGGACGAAATTTGAGAATATGCGTATAAGCCGTGCGCCCAGAACGAGAGGATACGTCAAAATAGAGGACGGCTGTGAGTGTAAGTGTACCTACTGCGCTATATCGTCAGCGCGCGGCCCCGTACGCTCAAAGCGCCCTGAGGATATAATAGACGAAATAAAGACGCTTTACTCGGGTGGAACGCGAGAGATAGTTCTGACGGGAATAGAAACAGGCTCGTACGGTAAGGACCTCGAGGATGGGTGCGATTTAGCTTCGCTTCTTTATAGACTCAGTGAGCTTGGTATCCCCGACAGGATACGCCTCGGCTCTATGGCACCAGAGCTTCTTTCAGAGAAATTCGTTACACGGGTGGCGCGTTTGCCAATACTCGTGCCGCATTTTCATATATCTATGCAGTCCGGCTCAACCTCGGTGCTTAACAGAATGAAGCGCCGATACACAAGGGAGACAGCGCTTGCTAATATACGCCGTATCAGAGCTCTTATGCCGGCAGTTATGCTGACGGCAGACCTCATGGTAGGCTTTCCCGGTGAGAGCGAAGAGGAGTTTCTTGAAACAGTAAGCTTCGTCACGGAGGCAGGGCTTCTTGATGCTCACGTCTTTTCTTACTCAAGAAGAGAGGGCACTCCCGCTGCGATGATGCAGGACCAGGTACCCGACGGCATAAAGAAGGAACGCTCGGCAAGACTTATAGCCGAGAAGAACAGAGTGCGTGATGCGGTGCTCGACGGTGTAGTTGCCGACGGTACTGCGCTTGCTACCGTTTTTGAGACGAGGCGAGGGTGTCGCTACGTCGGACATTCGGATTCGTATATTGAGATTTGCGCCGAGGCACAACGCGATATAAGAGGCGAAATACTTAATGTAATTCCTACTCATCACGAGAACGGAGTTGTGTACGGAAAGATAGAAAAATAAAAAATATGCTAACGTAAGTTTACAAAAGAGATTGAAATAGAGGTGTAGAAATGAAAAACACAGAAAAAACAATGGACAAAATCGTAGCTCTATGTAAAAACCGCGGATTTATTTTCCCCGGCTCCGAGATTTACGGCGGTCTTGCAAACTCTTGGGATTACGGTCCTCTTGGCGTTGAGTACAAGAACAACGTAAAGCGCGCGTGGTGGAAGAAGTTCGTGCAGGAGTCGCGCTACAACGTAGGACTTGATTCCGCTATTATAATGAACCCTGAGGCTTGGGTTGCTTCGGGACACGTCGGCGGATTTTCGGATCCTCTTATGGATTGCAAGGGCTGTAAGGCTCGCCACAGAGCAGACAAGCTTATCGAGGAGTACGCTTTCGAGAACGGCCTTTCGGACAACCCCGCAGGCTGGACCTTTGACGAGATGGCTGCATATATTAAGGAAAAGGGCATCGTTTGTCCCGACTGCGGCGGAAACGATTTCACCGACATCAAGAAGTTCAACCTCATGTTCAAGACCTTTATAGGTGTAACTGAGGACTCAACCAACACCGTTTACCTCCGTCCCGAGACGGCGCAGGGTATTTTCGTAAACTTCAACTCGGTGCAGCGTTCTGCGAGAAAGAAGCTCCCCTTTGGCGTTGCGCAGATAGGTAAATCCTTCAGAAACGAGATTACCCCCGGCAATTTTGTTTTCCGTACGAGAGAGTTTGAGCAGATGGAGCTCGAGTTCTTCTGCAAGCCTGGAACAGACCTTGAGTGGTTCGCATACTGGAAGGACTACTGCCATAAGTTCCTTCTTAATCTTGGAATGAAGGAAGAGAACCTCAGACTTCGTGACCACGATCCCGACGAGCTTTGCTTCTATTCCAAGGCTACTACCGACTTTGAGTTCCTCTTCCCGTTTGGCTGGGGTGAGCTTTGGGGTGTTGCCGACAGAACCGACTACGACCTCGGTCAGCACCAGAACCACTCGGGTAAGGATATGACCTATTTCGACCAGGAAACAGGCGAGCATTATATTCCTTACGTTGTTGAGCCCTCGCTCGGCGCTGACAGAGTAGCGCTTGCGTTCCTTGTTGACGCTTACGACGAGGAGACAATCGGTGAGGGTGACGTTCGTACCGTTCTTCACCTGCACCCTGCTCTCGCTCCTATCAAGGCGGCGGTTCTTCCTCTTTCGAAGAAGCTCTCGGACAAGGCGCTTGAGCTTTACGACGAGCTTTCAAAGGAATTTATGGTTGATTTTGACGAGACTGGCTCTATCGGTAAGAGATATCGCCGCGAGGACGAAATCGGTACTCCCTTCTGCATTACCTACGACTTTGATACCGAAAACGATGGCTGTGTAACCGTTCGTGACAGAGATACCATGGAGCAGGTAAGAATACCTCTTACCGAGGTAAGAGGCTACATCAGAGAGAAGCTTGAGTTCTGATTTTGAGGCTTTATACAGGGCGTTTTTGCTTCTTTGGCCTTTGAACAAAAGCACCTTTGGCCTCAGGCTTTGGCGAAGAGTGTCTTTTGCGGCTTCGGGTCTTTAAGAGGCGCGCCTTTTGTGGCTTTAAGCTTTAAAGAAGCACATTTTATGTGGCTTGAAATTTAACGACAAAAAGGGTTGCCTGCGTTCTACTACTACGGCAGCCCTTTGGTTATAATGTTATAAAAAACACGACAAATGCAAACAAAAGTTTGCATTTAAGACCTTTTTGTCTTTTTATCCCTTTACTTAGTTCTTGCAAAGTGAGATTTTTTAAATGGAAAATGTAAAGAAAATAGCTTCGTTTACCGTTGACCACGATTATATTACCGAGGGTATATACGTCTCCCGTATTGACGGTGATATTACTACCTACGATATGAGAACGCGCATTCCGAACTCGGACGATTATATGGATAATTTAACTATTCATTCGTTTGAGCACATGTTTGCAACCTACGTGCGCTCTAGTAAAATAGGTGAGGACGTTATCTACTTTGGCCCCATGGGTTGCCAGACGGGATTTTATCTACTCGTCAGAAATGCTGAAAACTCGAAGGTTTTAGATACAGTCTTTGACGTTCTTGAGAAAATTATATCCCATGAGGGCGAGATTTTTGGCAAGGCGCGTGTCGAGTGCGGTAATTACAAAAATCTCGACGTTGAGTCTGCAAGAACAGAAGCGAGAAGATATTTATCGTGCCTTTTGGCAAAGGAAAACGACTTTTTGTATAGAGGTAGTGAAAATGAAGGTTGATATAGGAATTATCGGAGCGATGGAGCCGGAGATTCAGGCACTTGTCTCACAGCTTTCGGACATGGAAGAAAAGACGATTAGCTCTATAACGTTTTATACGGGCGAGCTCTTTGACAAAAGAGTTGCGATAGCAAAATGCGGAATCGGTAAGGTTTTTGCCGCTATGTGCGCCGAGATTATGATACTTGAGTTCTCCCCCGGCCTGTTAGTAAATACGGGCGTTGGCGGTGCGCTTGCCGACGGACTTAAAACGGCAGACGTGGTTATAGCGCGAGACCTTGTTCAGCATGATATGGACACCTCTGCGATAGGCGACCCAAAGGGTCTTGTTTCGGGAATTAACAAGATATACTTTGAGACTGACGGTGTTGCTCTGGAAATTCTGAGCCGCGCGGCAGGAGCCTTGGGACTCTCTTCGAGAGTTGGAAGAATTGCCTCGGGTGATAAGTTTATCGCCTCGGCAGACGAGAAGGCTCGCATTATCTCGGATTTCAGTGCCGATGTCTGCGAGATGGAGGGCGCGGCGATAGCTCAGGTGGCGTTCGTTAATTCTACACCCTTTGCCGTGGTTAGAGCAATATCCGACTCGGCAGACGGCGAGGCTACAATGTCCTATGCCGAGTTTTTGCCTATCGCAGCTAAAAATTCGCAGCTTCTTATAGCCGAGCTTCTTCGGGCGTATTAAATTCTTTGTTTCCGGACTTAAAGGTGAAACTTAAAAGCGAGACCTGAAAATAAGATTTAAAAATCAGACTTTAAAGTTAGATTTAAAGGTGAGACTTGAAATCAAGACTTAAAAGCGAGACTTTAAAGCAAGACTTAAAACTCTAAGAAGCATCGAAAATATAAGAAAACAAACAATAACGGTCTAAAATATGCCAAAAACCGTAAAAAGCACGAGGCTACCCAAAAGGTACGTCCCGTGCTTTTTGTCTTTACTTTCGTTTATTTTTTAGAAGCGTTATTTGTTTACAGTAATGTTATTTATTTACAGTAATGTTGTTTATTTATTTATTTATTTGT
>JAGBTM010000004.1 GCA_017631325.1 Clostridia bacterium | reverse complement strand
TATATGAGTTCGCATAATGCGACCACATTAATTGATTATTCCAGCCACTTGCACTAAAGCATGTGATTGTTATTTTCGATAAATAATCTCGTAGAAAAGGAAGATAGATATCGTTTTTTACTTTTTCGATAGTGGCTTCTAGCTCCTTAATCATATCCTCAAGTTTTAACGTATCTAAAAGGGTTTTCTCGTCAATATCAACCTCTTTATAATCGCTAATTACAAGTGAAAACACAAGAAACGCTTCTGCATTAAAGACCTTTTTTATCTCGCTGGGACTATCCTTGAAGAGCTTTTTATAGTTCGCTGCAAAATATTGTGCTGCATTATCTGAGCTTATATGATTGATAACACACTTTTTTGTTATGTATCTTTTCAATTTGTTCAATGCCAAAATAAAATCTGCTATTTTACCGAGCATTCTGTACTTTATAAGATATTTAAGTAAAAGTTTAACGTTATCAGTAGCAGAAACCTCAGCAGAGTCTAAAACCAAATCTATTACTTCATCGCAGATTTTTTCTGTAGAAAACCCTACCGATGAATCGTACGGATCGTTCATTTGCAGTGGAGTACGCGCATATACAACATCGTGACGAATGTTTTCTATATCATATATAGTAGTTGCTTCTCGTTTGCAAGGTCTATACTGATAAAACAACCCGCCTGTTTTTTGAATAGCGGCTTTCATTTTTGGAAAAGTAATTTCGTCTTTCATCTGCTAACTCCTTTCAACCAATTTTCTTAATGATACCGGTAGCAACTCCCTGGATGCGAAGCTTTGCACGATCTTCTCCGCGAATTACGATAGGCTGCATTGTATCGTTTTCGGGACAAAGGTAAATTGCATCGTCGGTTTGCTTATATCTTTTGAGGGTAGTTTGCTCGTTGTCGTAGAGAAACGCAACAATATTTCCTTGTTTAGCAGTTTCCTGTTTGCGTATAAGGACGAGGTCACCGTCATCAATTCCGGCTTTTATCATTGACTCACCGCGTGCACGAAGCAGAAAGAATTCTCCCTCTCCGGTGATTGCTTTCGGTAAACGGAGATGTTCTATTTCTGAGTCTATCACGTCATCGAGCGCACCGCAAGGAATACTGTTTCCCATCTGTGCGCGATTCGTATCCAACATCTCACGCATAAACTGAGTTACAATACTTCTGTGACCGTCGTATTCAATTTCTCCGCGCTCACGCAAAACCTGCAGATATCTCTGCACAGTAACGTGAGAGAGTCCTACTGCACCTTCGATTTCTCTGGTCGACGGGGAGCGACCATTCCTCTCAAAGTAACGATTTACAAACTCGATTATCTCACCGAACACAGCTTCGTTTTTGCTTCTCATATGCACCCCCAAGATATAATTACCATTTGGTACATTTAGATTATAACATATAAAATTAGAGTTGTCAAGAGGGAGATGTACACGTGCGTGCACATCTTGAAAGTTTGTAAATAAATCTTATTTTATTGTTGTTAAAAGCATTTTGGCATTATGGTGAAAAGCCAAAGACTGTCTATATTTTACCTTTTCAAAAATGTATATTATTGCAGATAACTTGAGTAATAAAAACAGTAGGCGGTGAAATTTTCACCGCCTACTAATTTAACTATGCGATTAATGATCTTTGTCACAAAGCATCAAAATACCGCTTAGCAAACTTACAAAAAGCAGAGTGCATACTTTAAATCCGGTTCCAATCGCTTGTCCATTCTTAATCTTATTAAAGTAATGGATTGTCATAGGAATACACCATGCCAAGCCAATTAAATAAGTACTTAGCGCCATAATAATAGTTCCTATAACCAAAAACACTTTAGCCGCAGTCGTTACACCCGATTCTGGCTTGGTAACCTGGTAAGTTGTTTGTTGATAAATGTTAGTCTGTTGGTATGTAGTTTGTGGCTGACTATATGAAGAGTTGTTAGGTTGTTGATGATAAATCTCAACCTTCTCAATAGGCTTTCTTTCTACATATCCTTCATTGTTTTGACCGCATTTATCGCAATATTTCTCATCTTCTCTTATTTCATTTCCACAGCATGAACAACGCATATATTTTACCTCCTAATTAAACCTGATCATTTAACCAATCGAATACGGTGTTGTCGGATTGGCTCATACTTACACTCAACATCTCAAAGAGTTTTACGAACACGTCCATATTGGTAATGCATTTAGTTTTTACCTTGGGGGAGAACATATCCAAAATATCCAATCTTGCGCTATCACCGATACCTATAGGAAGAACCTTCAATCCTTCGGTATTAACCATGTCAGAGCATCTCTGTGCTGCGTTATAAACAACGCTTTCTACCTCGGTAGGCTGACCATCAGACATAATCATCATAATAGGTTTGTAATGCTCAATGCCTGCGCTTCTATAATACTCTCTACGCTTCTGAAGAAGGTCGAGAGCCAACTCAACGGACGCGCCGAGGGGAGTTCTACCTCCTGCGGTCAGAGGAACGAAGTTAATCTTATCAACGCTCGAATAACCGTTGATAACTTCTGGATGTTCACCGCCGCATCCAATGAGGCAAACGTCGCTCATCAATCTTGCATTGGAGTCATTTCTGATTGTTCTGAAAAGTTCCTGAATGTTGTTGTTAAGCTCATCGATTTTAACGACCATGCCTCTGCTACTTCTAACTCTTTCTGACATCGAACCACTCTTGTCCAAAATCAGACATACAGGCAATTTAATGCCTCCATTCATTGTAGGTTTGCTAAAGAAATCGAAATTACCGTCCATTGCTATTTATCTCCTTTTTGATTTTTTCTAAAAACAGTTGTAATTCCTTTACCCATTCAGACAAGTCCGTAATTTTGCCTTGCTTGAAATAGTAATAAAAGTATTTTCTCATTGAAGCCGTGAGAAACTTTGCCCACAAAGCCATATCTTCCGACTTAATGTCGATGCCATCTACATCCAGAGGATAGAAGAATTGCGATTTATCTGTGTTCTCAATATCCATGTTGTCCGGGCTGTAGGTATGATTTTTCATTATCATTATCTCAAAAGCCATTTTATTGATCGGATAGTATTCATCTTCTACCGTTCTCAATTGCTTTTTCAGCTCGTCCTTTTTGAATACTCGCTTGGTGTATTCGGGATGGCATACGGGACACGCATAGTCGTTAATCTGATAGCATCCGCAGTCTATGAAGTAAACCTCGCTCGGAGACTTAACCAATATATTGTCGGGCTTCAAATCTCCGATAAGAATTCCTTTATCGTGCAGGTATTTGATATGCTTCAAGAAGTTGTAGCATATTTCAAATCGTTCGGGATGCGTATATTCGGAAAAGCTCTGTAGTCGGAGGCTCAACAAAGTTTCTGCACCCTTGACCTCGTCCATGACATAGCCTACAAAAACATCACCAACATAGACCAAATCACGAGGCCAACAAATAAAGGGGTTGTACAGATTCATCTCTATCATTTCCGATAGCTTTTTAAAGTTCACATAGGTTATGTTTTCTTTCTTGAAGATCTTAACCATCATGTTGTTGTAGGTTCTGTAAACGCTACCTTCGCCACCATTCATTTGCGAGGAAATATTGAGCTTCAAATATCCATACTTGGGGGAGTAGACATAGTCAATTCCTGTTGTATCGATTCGATTGACATACTCGTCATCCTGCAGATAGAATGCATCTTTCGGAGTTGTAAGCTGTGCCTGATCTAGCCATTCCTCAAATCCCGAATCGGTAACCTGATAAAAGGTGAGATTCTTGCATGAGTTGTTCAGCTCTTTGAAAACATTATATACGCCATCTCTTTGGGTAATAATGCTGCATTTGGCATCCTTCTTTGATTTTGCGAATTCAGCCTCAAGAAGAGTGTAGTCCAAATAACTGTTGGTTTCAATTTTCTGAAGTAAGCCCTTTTGTTCAAGAATGTCTATTAACCCCTCTAACAAGTATGCTTCCTTGAATTTGAGATCCGCTTTGTATTTTTCTATTCTTTCTCCAATACCGCTGTCCACAAAAACTGTGAGCTTTTGTCCGTTTGCTTCAACGGTTTCAATATATTTCTTCAGAAGCAAATAAAAGTTAGGATATACGAAAACGGTATCTTCAATAAAGATGTAATTGTTTTTTGATACACTTATCTCCATTTCATATACTCCTTAACCTCATCAATGCTCGAAAATTCCTGTGTTGCAGCTATTGACGGATCAATATAATAGCAGTACTGTGATTTTCGAATTATTTGCTTTGGGGATTCAACGCCGGATAGCAAATACTCTGCATAATTGTTTGTTATCTTTCCTGTATCTGCATCTTCCAATCTCAAAATGTTCAAGCTCATATCATCAGTTGAGTAGTTCGAGATGATCTCACGTAAAAACTTCGATATTACTTGAGCATAATCTGTGTGTTGCTGATTTTGGAAGTTGGAAAAGAGCTTATACACGTTATCGTCCACGGAAGTTCCGTTAAATAGTACTGTTCCTGCACCATCGGATGTCAGCAATACGCCTTTCAAGTTGTCGATGCTTCCGGCTTGAAGATGCAGATGCTCTGCGGCATTCGTGTCGGGAACGAAGAAGGTTATATTGCTTCTTTCTCCGTTTTCGGGTTCTGATATAACTCTTACTCTATAAGCGTTATTCTCATTGTATAAGCCTGCAATCACTCCATCTCCAATATGCCCCATAATGTAGTGATTGTCTTTAATTGCGAAGAACAGCAAGGTGGAGGATAATTCTTCCACGGCGATATTCATTTCGAGAGCTTTCGCTTTCAATGCAGTTACAAGGTATGTAATAATTTCCTTGCTGAGGCTCGCCATGTTCTTTTTGTGCTTCGCCTGATTTGTTTTCTCGTCCTCAAAGCAGAGGAGATAGTCTATAAACTTGGTTGAAAACAGTTCGCATACCTTTTCGCAAACGAGTTCAGCTCCGATTTCCGATTTGGACTTCGAGCCTGCTCCGTCGGCAAGTGCAACTATCTTCACTCCGTTTGCTTCTTTGTAAAACGTTCTATCTTGGCAAACCATATTGCGCGATATATGCAACTTTCCTATTTCGTAGGCTTGAACGTTTTTCCATTTTTCTATAATCATTTTACCGTCCATCCATCATAAGAATTTGCATCTATGCCAAAGGATTGATCAATTGGGGTTTCAACTCTTTTCTTTGCTATAGTAAAGATCCAATTAAACAGCTCGTCATACATTGCATTTTTAATTGTGATGAATTTCTTGAGTTTGCGGAGAAGCAGTAGGCTGCTATCGAACTCACGATCTGATAATGCAAATGGGAAATAGGTTAGTTTTCCGTCGCTTGCCATCTTCTTGATTCCTTCTACCGAGCTGCTGACATCTCCAAAATTCTCGCCGTTTGACAAAACAATAAGCCAAGGCTTGTAGTAAGGAATTCCATTCTTTTCGAGTTCACTTGTTCTATCATTGATCTTTTCAAGGCTTTTGGTGATAGACAAATCTAAAAACGGAATGCCGCCTGCAAAGAATTTTTCTTTTGCTATTACCGTTTCCTCAAACGGTTTTGCTACAACGCAATTAAATCCGCTGAAGACCGTTGTTGAGAATTCAATTCTGTCGAGCAGACCTTCGCTCTCCAATCTTTCATTGAAAGCGAATACAGCCTGCTTCAATCTATCCATTTTGTCGCCCTTCATAGAGGCGCTGTTATCCATAGATATGCTAATTAAAAGTTTTGCTTTTTTTCCTTCTTCTGACATTTTTTCCACCTCTATTTCAACGGGAAAACCTTTTTCGATTTTCATGAATTTGATTTTCCCGCTGAACTCAATCTTTTTTATTACTTTTAATTCTTTTTCGGCGTAGGTCTTGTCCTCGGAAAAGATATATAAATTACCGGTCGGCAGATCAGCAATCGATTCAATTTCGACAACCAATCCTTCTTTTTGATAATGCTCAATGACGAACAATCCTTCACGAGCTGCTTGCTCGCTTTCCGAAAAAGCACAATACTTTTTCAGTTGTTCGCTTGCATCCTTTTTTATGTACACCTTTTTCTGATGCTTCTTCAATGCTCCGTATAGGTCAAGTACAAAGAAATCCTTTTGACCGACCATAAGCGATGAAACATCTATCATCAATGTACCGTTGGCAATTATATTTTCGAGTGACATTTCCATACGCATTTTCCTTATAAAGTTCTAAAAGTATCCAACATTAATCGCTTGCTTTCGATGTGCATGATTACGTTACGAAGTACGGGGAGATTATCGCCTGTATAAAGGTTCTCAACGATCTCCTTGCCGTAAAGCACGTAGTTGTTCTTGCTATTTGCACTCAAAGGATAGTAATCGAAATCAGCACAAATATTGCCGTAGGACAATATGTTGTCGCAAATAGTTTTTGCTTTCGCCTTATCTTTTACGCTGATGAGCATTAGACCATCAAGCAAAGCTGCGAGACACAAAAGACCTCTTGCATTCAGACACTTTTTATATTCTACAAATAGCCACTTAACCTTTTCTTCAACGACTTGGGTTACATAATCCTTGCCGTAGACGAAGTAGTAAAGCAACGACTTGAAGCATTTATCAAGGATCGGCTGCATATCTGCCAATGCTCGATTGTACATTGCATCCAAACTAACCTGATTTTCCAAATAACTTTCCTGATTAATGATGCGATTGATGTTATCGAGAGATGTTTTGTCATTCGCAAAGTAGTTGCGTAATGTAAGTGCGATGCTCTCGTAGCGAGTTGAGATATCATTGTATCCACTATCAAGCTGCAATAAGTGGTAGTATCCTTCAAAGAGTTCGGAGGTCTTATTAGAAGCCGCGGCAATGTCGAGGGCGGTCTTGATGCTCTCGCAATCAGCCTTAGTGCAGAATACAAGGTATTTATTCGCCAATTTGTGGTTGTTTTTCTTGATAATGATTGAAATGAATTCAATCAATTCTTTTTCCGTAAGGTATCTGTTTACCGAACGGTCGAACATGAAGTTGAATTCCTTTTCTTCGCAATCAAGCAATACTTGATAGGTGATAAGGTTTTTATCGTAGAGATAGTTTACAACTTCTTCTCGGTTCTGCTCGTGGGTTGAAATGTATCCCAATATGATCCCCGTATATTCTGCATCCTTGAACATACCGTTCGCACGTAAGACATCAGCCAAGCGGATGAGTGCTTGATTGCCTTTGAATTCGGCGTTTTCAAATACCGATACAATATAGGCGGAAAAGATTCTTTTCTTTTCTTCCTGTATTCCTGTGCATATTTTCTCAAGTTCAACGCTGGTAATCGGGTTGAAGAGGTTATATGTATGGGAGCTGATCTTTCCACTTTGCAAGTATTCAATGAGCGACTTGGTGAAGATGCCTGTCATCGTATTATCAAAGCCGTTTGCAATGCTTTCTTGGGCTACGATAATGTCCGACAAAGGCTTATCGATTTCTGTCAAGCCATCGATCCCTTTATAATTCAGAACGAGGCTCTCGCAGTTGTCGTTGATCTTTTTGATATCGCTCCTGATTTCCTCTCGTCTTAATTTTAAGACTTTGATGAAATCAAGGAGTCTTTGTTTGTTGATGTAGCTATTATTGATGCTCTCGTATATGGAGTCAAATTCGCTTAAGTTCTTATTGTAGCTCTTGCTGAAGTAGTAGAGAGCCAAGCTCGAACCTACCAAAAGCTCCATTGCACCAAATGCAATTAAATAGATTCTCAATATGTCATTGCGAACTATCAAAAACGATGCGATAAGCACCAACGCCAAGTACGATGCACCGAGAATTACAAGGGTTTTATTTGGTTCAAATGTGAAGTATCCTTTGTATTTCTTGTAATTCTCGTATGAAATCGCTTTTCTTTTGTGTAAGACCAAATCGCGCTTTGCATAAAGAACAACGAGTGCAAAGCCTGCCGCGATGAGAAGTGCTGCGAATATAATAAAGTATTTTTCTATGAATTCCATATTACAGCACCTTCTTTCGCATGATCATTATGGTTACAAATGCCGCCGCAACCAATCCAAGAACAATGGATATCATAATCACATACGTGTTGTTGGGGTTATTGAAGGTGAAGGAGATTTCTTCGACATAACCGTTTGCACCTTCGATTCTCAACGTATGAGTTCCGTGCGTGTCGACTATGGTATCACCGCTAATCGCGACGCCGTCAAGGTACATGGTTGCATTCAGTTTCTTGATGGTTATCTTTTCATCTCTTTCCTCTCCATTCACAATAGTGAGAGTGGGGGCAATGAAGATTTCGACGGTCTTTTCATATCCGTTTGCACCCTTGATGGTGACGATATTGTTACCGATGGATGTGATTTCCGTCAAGTTCTCGATCTGCGTTCCGTTTACGAAGAGCGTTGCGTTCGGGATGTTGATAACCGCGATATCCTGATACTTGTACTCGGAGTTGCCATTGTAGGTATATTCAATCGTGAAGTTTGCGCTTGAAATATATCCGTTTGCTCCTCTGTATTCAACCGTGTGGTTACCAACTTGCTTGAACGATGCGCCGGAAGAGTATTTCTCACCGTTTATGTACAGTTCAAGATCGCTGTTGGTATAATTGAATTTTTTGAGGTTTTCAGCATACGCCGATACATCTACCGTAATGGTAAAGGAACAGATTTGTTCGTAATCAGGGCCGCTAACCTTGAGCGTATGATGCCCGATTTCGGTGATTAAAGTTCCCGATACATATGGCTTATCGTCAAGATACCATTGACCAATTGATGTGTTGGCGGTTACGCTTCCATCATATTCCTGACCGTCTACTATTCCAGAAATAACAGAAATAACAGTAAACTTGTATTCATTTGTGTATCCGTTCGTTCCAAACACCGTCAAGGTGTAACTTCCGGGAGTGTTTAACTCATAAAGGTCGCTAATTTCCAAATCGTTAAGAACAGCCGAGCAATCGGGAATATCAATGGTGATAGCCTTGTTGTATACTGTGCCGTCTACGATATTGATAGTTTCTGTTACGGTAAAGGAGATAGAGGTCTGATAGCCGTTTGCGCCCTCAATTACGATGGTGTGGTTACCGATCTTTGAGGTGGAAGAGTTCACGTTAACGGATGCGCCGTCAAGCTTTGCAGTACAATCCGTCGGGATACTCCAGCTTGCGGTGGAGTTATAAGAGCCACCTGCGGTGATTCCCGATATCTTGGGTGTAACCGTAAAGGCGATAGAATATTTGTATCCGCCAGTTCCCGTCATGGTCAACGTATGGTGACCGACCTTTTTGTACGCAGTTCCAGCATTATAAAGCGTACCATCGATATAAATCTTGCCATTATTCGTTGTGACAATAACTTTTTCATTATACTCGCCTTTGTCCACAATGCCGTTCAGTTTAGGAGTAACAGTTATCGCGTAAGTGCTTGCATATCCGTTAGAGCCGACTACCGTCAATTCATGATGACCGATTGTGTAATAGTTTGTATTGCTTGTATAGTTCGCACCGTCAATAAGAATTTCAAAGTTAGCTTTGTCAAATGCTAGCTTAAACACTCCGTTATATTGGTCAGTAGAGATTGTGGAACTACTCTCCTTAAGTGTGAACGTAAGTGTTTGCTCGTATCCGTTTACACCTGTAATCTTCAAGATGTGATTGCCAACCTTTGTGTACGAAGCGTTGTTGGTGTAACTTACACCGTCAATTTTAAGCGTTGCATTCGGAGAAACCTTAATCTGAATGCTTCCGTGAACGATGGAATTATTCTCGATACCTGTAATAAGCGGTACTACCGTGATGGTGAATGTCTTGGTATAACCGCCATATCCGCTAACAACGAGCTTGTTGTTTCCTACGGTCTCAATCCTCGTTCCGTTGGTATAGGAACTGCCGTTCAACTTCATGGTCATTCCGCTACCGATTACATTGGGCGTGAACGATTGTTGATAACTGCCTTTAAGATTCTCAATGACAGGCTCAATGGTGAATGTAATCTCTTGGACATATCCGTTCGTTCCGTAGATCGTTAGTTTGTTATTTCCAACGGTGCTGATCGGATTATTCAAAGTGATCGACTGCCCGTTCAATTTGAAGGAGCCACCGTTGATTACAGGTGACACGCTACCTTGATATGTACCACCTACTTCGATGTTTTTAATGGTAGGAATAATAGTAAATACATATTCCTTTTCGTATCCACCAACACCAACAATCTTCAACTTGTGAATACCGATGTTGCTACTCAAAATAGGCGTACCTGAAGTAAACGTTGTACCATCCAATGTAACCGTAGTTCCATTGTTAAATGTAGGTGTAACATTTGCCTGATAGGTTGCCCCATTTGTAATACCTTGTACGTTGTCTTTGATCGTAAAAGATATTGTCTTTTCATAGCCGTTCAAGCCTATAATTTGAAGCTTATGGTAGCCCACCAAAGAAATAACTGTTCCAGGAGTATAACGCTGACCATTCAATAATATCTGAGCCGAATCAATTTTGGGACAAATTCCTGTTGTATAGATAGTGTTATGCGTTACTCCTTCTACTTTTGCATCTATGGTAAAGGCAATTTCGTGTATATAACCGCCAACACCTTCAATTCTCATGCTGTGATAGCCAACGTTGGATACAGAAGTTCCCGATACGAAGGCTTCGCCGTTCAAATAGATGGTGTTTGCGTTCACTGTCGGAGCTATTGTGGAGTCATAAACACCTCCGTTGGCAACGTTCTTTAAGTTAAGACCAATAGTGAAGTTGTATTCGTTCGTATAGCCGTTTGCGCCCTTAACTACAAGTGTGTAATTTCCAACGAGGTTGATTATTGTATGGTTCTCAATTTCTTCGCCATTTAAAATCAACGATACAACATTGTCACAATCGATTTGAATGCTCGAATATTCCTCATCGTCAATAAGTCCTGCAATTTTCTCCGTAAGAGTAAATGTGTATTCCGCTTCGTATCCGTTTTCACCCACGATGCGGAGATAATGCAAACCAACAGTATAATAATCCGTTCCGCTTGTATAAGCTGCACCGTCAATAAACAATTCCGCATCGGGAATTGTTATGTTGACCATGTATTCCGAAGTAAATCCATCCACAAAATCCTTGTATCCGTTTACATCTTTAAGAATGGGCTTTTCGGTAATGCTAAAGTCGAAGGATTGCTCATAGCCGTTAGTTCCCTCAATCTTAATGGTGTGGTAGCCGAGAGAAGTGATTTTTTCTCCGTTGTAAAGCTTACCGTCAAGATATAGAGTGGCATTTTCGATTGTACTAATCGCTACCTCTTTGTAGAACACTTTATCGCTATAATCTTCCACGTGAGAGGGAGTGATAGTAAAGCTGTAGCTCAAAACATAGTCGTTTACACCAATCATCTCGATGGTATGATGACCTACGGCAACTATAGGCGTTCCGCTGATATATGCCTCTCCATCGAGAAGAAGTGTGCATTTATCGATATTGGGAGTAACGCCGCCTTCATAGGTTGCATCATCGGCAATGTCAGCAATAGTTGGGATAACGGTGATCTTGTATTCCTTCTCATAGCCACCTACGCCGAATATTTTCAAGGTGTGGTATCCTACCGTATCAATGGTCGAGTTCAAGGTGTAGGGCTGACCATCCAATAGCACATAGGTTGTTTCATCTTGGAATGTATTGGTGTTGTTGAGGTAGATTTCGGGGATGAGCTTTGTTCCGACCCCCTCCGATTTCATATTTAACTCAAATCTCACGCAATCTTCACCTCTTGAAGCAGAGCCATCTTTGCGATAGGATATAGTCATAACCTCGCCTGCGCTCATAGTGAGCGAGCGTTCTGCCCATCCGGGGCTTCCCGATGTAGTAACGATTTCCGTTCCGTTCTTCACGATGACAAGCTTATCATATCCTGACTCGGAGGAAACGAAATATCTCAAAGTGAATTCAATATCTGCGGTTGCCGTTAATATGAATATGGAGGAAGATCCATCGCGCTTGTTGGTTGATTCGTATATACCATCACTAAAGGTGAAAGGATACGAAGAGTCATTTTTCGTACTAATGGTTGAATTATCATAGAGCTTATCAACGACGGGATTTATAACAAATTCGATAGTTTCCACATATCCGTTTGCGCCATAAATCTCGAACTTGTGATTGCCCACGGTGTAGCAGTACGTGTTGTTGGTGAATAGTTGACCGTCAAGCAAAATCTTCTCGTAGTATTCTTCGGAAAGAATGCTACTGCTACTACTGCTATTTCTTAATCTTAAGTAAGTACCTGTCGTCGAGTTATACGATGCGCCATCGGCTACTCCACTCCAATTCGCTTTGATTGTAAAATTTCTTTCATCAATGTAACCATTTGCGCCCTCAATAGTGAGAGTATGATAACCAATTGCATAGACGGTTTTAGAACTCGTTAAAATTTCGCCATCAAGTTTTACAATCGTATTTGTAAAGTTTGAAAGATAGTCCATACTTACAGACTTAGAATAATTTATTTCTTCTCCGTCTGTAATGGTCGGATTGGGTGTTCTCGTGAAGCGAATGGTTTTTGTATAGCCACCAACACCGATAATCTCAATTTCATGGTATCCAATGTCGTATATGGTGCTTCCAGAGGAATAACTATTGCCATTTAGTTTAAGTGTTGCATAATTGCACGAAACAGAAGTGTAGCTACTATATTCACCGCCGTCTTGCGCTCCTGAAATAGTGGGAACAACGGTGAACTTGTATGTGTACACATAACCGTTTGCGCCAAAAATTTCCACCGTATAATATCCGGCATTGTAAATAGCGGTTCCCGAAGTATATGCTTGCCCGTTTAATTTAATGGTAGCATTACTGCAAGAAACATAAGTGTTGCCGGGAGAATATTCCTCATTAGCCTGTGCGCCTGAAATAGACGGCAAAATGGTGAAATGATACTCCGATACATACCCATTTACCCCCTCTACTCGCAAAGTGCGATATCCTACCTTGTTGATAGACGAGCCGCTTGAATATGATGCTCCATCCAAGTAAAGCGTTGCATTAGATACGGACGGGTAAATCGTACCCGTGTATTCTTTTCCATCTTCAAGATTGCTGATTCGTTCGGTTACGGTAAATGTTATTTCGTTTTCATATCCATTTACGCCGATAATCTTTATTGTGTGATGTCCGACGGCATAAATTGTTGTTCCGCTCGTGAAGGCATTTCCATCGAGATACAATGTTCCATTATCAGTTTTAGGAGCAACGGAGTATTCATAACTGCCATCAGCTTCAATGCTTTCCCAAACCTCTTTGACTGTAAATGTGATTTCGTAATTATATCCGTTGAGATTTGCAACGGTGAGAGTATGGTGTCCAACCTCGGTGATCGGCGTTCCACTTACATATGCCTTTCCGTCCAAAAGGAGATTATTCCACTCGATTGTTGGTGTCGCTGATCCTTCATACACCGCACCGTTTTCCACTCCGCTGATAAGAGGGAAAATGTAGAAAGTGATGTCTGTTCTTTCTCCGTTGTAAATAAAGGTAAGCGTGTTTTTACCTATGGTATTGATTGCTGATCCTACGGTATAGGTTTCACCATTGATTTCCATATCACACACGTTGTTCGTGATGGACATGGCTTGCATATAAGTGCCGTTTTCTTTGATTTCAAAGTTCTCGGACAGAACTATGAAATTAATCGTTTTAGTGTATCCACCGATACCTGAAATTACGAGCTGATATACGCCCTCCTCGGTGATTGCTGTGTCGGAGACATAGTCCTCACCATTTAAGGTTAAGGTGCCGCCAACGATAGAAGGTGTTACAGAACCGTAGTAAGCGATTGCATTGCTGATGCCATTGATTTCGGGAACGATGTCGAAGGCAATGGTTTCCTCATGGCCGTTTGATCCGTTTATTATAAGCGTATATGTTCCAACTTCGGACAGAACTGTGCCGTCCGTGAAATCTTCACCATTGAGCTTAATTATACCGCCAATTGCATTTAACACGAGTCCGGCTGCATATTCGCCTCCGTTCTCCACGTTAGTTTCTGCGCAGATAGCAAAATTGATTGTTTCGGCATAACCATTTTCGCCTTCAACGACTAGGGTGTAATTGCCCACCTCTGTCAGTGTGGTGGCATTCATTACAGCTTCGCCGTTGAGCGTGACGGTGCAATTTGCCAAATCGACCACGCAAGAGGTAATTCTTCCGTCAAAAATCGAATAGTCAGGTTCAATAACAAAATTGTATGTATAAGTGTTTTCTCCATCTGTCAAAACAAGCTCATAGTTGCCAACCTTTTCGATGATGGTATTAGGCTGAACAGGCACACCATTAAGTGTTGCCGTTCCAACGAATTTTAAGGTGACCGCATCGTTATAGTGCATGCCATCCTCTACGTTTGCACCCGTAACAAGAGTGAATGTAATACTTTCGTAATATCCGTTCTCTCCCACAATAACAAGCGTATATTCGCCCGATTTGTTAAGAACAGATCCACTTGTGTAAGGGTTGCCATTAAGAGTTAATGTACCATCGGATACCGTAGGTACAACGGAATGGTTATAGGTCGCTCCGTGTTCAACGTTGACCTCGTAAGGTTTAACAATGAAATGGATATCCTTTTTATATCCATCCGCACCGAGAATAGTGATTGTGTAATAACCGGGAACATCGATCTTTGTTCCACTAACATAGGTTTGATTATTAAGTGTAATGTCACCACCCGAAATAATGGGGGTTACCTCTCCGATATAAGTTTCACCTTGCACTACGTTTTCAACACCTAAGTTGATGGTGAATTTATATGTTACAGAATATCCATCCTCGCCTGTAATAACAAGGGTGTTGAGTCCGGGCGTGTAGATTGTAGTGCCACTAACATAAGGCTCGCCGTTCAACGTTGCCGTTCCCTTGGTAAAGGAAGGCGTTACTTCTTCCTCGTAGGTTTCGCCATTAGTCAAATCTGTTACGACGGTTTCAATGACGAAGGTAACGGTTTTTCTATAGCCGTTTGTACCTGTTATAATAAGCGTATAATTACCACAGTTTTCAATAGGCTCGTTGTTCCACTCAACACCATTCAGTGTCATATTTTCGCCATTGATATCGGGGTAGAGCGTTTCATAATAAGTTTTTTCATCTTCGATGCCGATAATCGTGGTTTCAATTGTGAAATTGATTGTTTCTTTGAAATTGTTTGCACCCTTAATAACCAAGGTATGGTAACCTTTTGTGGTAATGGGTGTTTCGCTCACATAAGGCTGACCGTCAAGCGTAATTTCACCACCTGAAATAGTAGGAATTACAGGTGTGTAATAAGTAGTATCCTTTTCAACGCCGTCAACGATTAATTCAATGGTGAAATTGATTGTTTTGGTGTAGCCATTTTCACCCGTAATAATCATTTTGCTCGCGCCGGGGATATTATAAATGTCACCATAGGAGTAGGGTTGTCCATTTATTGTTACGCTGCCGCCTTCAACATCAACAACTTTGCTTCCACTATATACCGCGCCATCCTCAAATGTCGTGGTTGGCTCTACAATGATATCTCTGCCTACATAATAGGTCTTGATTCCTTCGGTATCAATTGCAGTAAAAGTGTAATATGCTTTGTAGTTTCCTGCCTTGGTAATGTCTACTTGCGAATAATCACAGGTGTATGTGCCGAGCGATTTGCCAAAGATATCTACGATATCAATACCTAGATTGTAATCAATGGTTTGATTTAATTCACTATAATAATCACTATTATTGCAAAACATCACTATGTTTGACATCTTAACGATGCCAGCAAAGGACGAATTGTAGCTACCAACAAAATATATGTTTCCATCATCCGCCAACAATAGGTCTTGAGCAAAAAAATCGTGTTGCGCACTAAAAGTACCCACTAAAGAGAATGTATTGTTATCTAACACAACAAATTCAGAACCGCTCTTAACAACAATGCTGTTTCCATTTGCGCAGAGATCTTGAATTGTTCCCGTTATAGATGATATATCATTTTGGGCTTGTATATTAAGATTTTCATCAAGCCTGTAAATTGTTTTGTTTCCAACTGCATCGAGCATTATGCAGTACACATTTTTTCCATCAATACAGTAGTGGCAACTTGAGAATGAATAGCCGATATTTATAGAATTTATTTCTCCTGTATCTAATTCCATTTTGTATATCGCACCATCTTGATGCATTGCATAAACGAATCCATCCATCACAAATGCATTTTCAAGACTGACAGGAGCAGTTTTGTTTTCAAAAGTTATATTTTTTGTATCGTTATCAAAAAATGCGATAGTGTATTGGTTACTTCTGTCACTATAATAATTGTCATATAGCATATATGTATTTTCACCTATAATTGCGATATGATAGTAATCACCAGATAATGATTTTTGGGAAAGGACTTTGCCAAACTCATCCAGCACAGTTAAATAGCGACTTGAAAGAAGGATTATATTTCCTTTTTTGTCTTGTAAAACTTCGCGTGTCAGAAGGTTGTCAGATAGTGAAAGCTCCCATTCTACATCAAAACGGCTATCATACTTTATAATTTTTTCTCTACGATTATAAGTCCAAAGATATCCATAAGCAACAATTCCGTTGTCATTGGTCTGAATAACATTAGTCAAGGTTGATCCTGAATAAGATGCGCTATATGTTTTATATGTTTCTAATTTCATTTCATCAAAAACTATAACTGTCCTACTTGCTGTAGCTGTTTGAGAGGATGCATTAGAAACACTATAAGACACCGTGTACGTTCCCACCGTGTCTTTCTTAACAGGATTGTTGATTGCGATATTTTTCGTCAGATCTCCCTCGACGGTATCATAGGCTGTAGCTCCGAATTCTTTGTATTCCGTTCCTTTTTTTAGGTAAATCGTTGAATCACCTATCAGCGAGAGGGAGAGCGTGCATTCGCCATCCGCTGCAGAGGCAGTAATACTGCCAACGCCTATAATCATTGCAAAGGCAAGGCAGATGGTTGCAATTACCCAAAAAAGTTTTGTAAACTGTCTTTTCATAGTCATTCCTCTTTCTCGGTCAGATTTTCTTTTTGATCTGCGCGATGATTTCATCTATTGATAATCCGCTGTTGTTCGCTAACAATGTTGATATCGAACCGCTGATCTCGTCAATTGTTTTTTGCTCTTGCTCGGTCGTATATTTGGACGGATTGAGTTTCTTGTCGATTGCTACCTCAAGTTCCCGATATTCTTCTTCAGAATAAGTAAAATCTTTCCCTTGCAGTTTCTTGTCAAACATAAAGAGGTTGATAGCCATAACTTTTTCCGGCTCGTTTAGGTCAGCCAATTGCACCTTATCCTTCCAAAGAAGGAAATACTTGAAGATGCAATGGAGGAGACCGCTATCCTTCATCAATAGTTTAGCCAAGATATTATACTCATCTTGAGTGAAGCGCTCCAAAATGAGATCCTCGCCAAGCACGTCAAAAACAGCCTGCGCTCGGTTCGCGCCATTCGTTTCGCCTGACGATGTCTGTGGCGCACTTTGAGAGTAGGAGGACATATCGGTTTTTTTACCATAGTTCTCTATCACATAGGCATATCTTCTCTCAAAATCTTCTCTTGACATCTGTGCATCGCTGAACAGAAAATCAAAAATCTTCTGAAAGAGATTGTTTGAAAGCCTTACTCCGCTATCATAATTTCTAATATAAGTATCGAGCGTAGGTCGAGAAATATTAAGACTGTCAGCAAATTCGCTTAATAGGATATTGTTTCTTTTCAATACTGCTTTAATCATGTTTTCCCCAAATTCTAAAGCCGTCGAAACACGGCTTTTTGTAATGAAATTAAAATTTGTAAGAATTTTTACTTTTTTTACATTTTACCACACATTCATCAGTTTGTCAACATTTTTTGTGCATTTTATACTACTTTAGTGAAAATATTATTCGGTTGCCATTTTTTATACAAAGTAAATTTTAGGGCTATCGGTTGTAATTCCGTCAGCCCTATTCTATCATTTTGCGTCTGTTTCTATCTCCATCATTAACCTCGCCCCGAGGCGGAAAGCGTATTCGAATATGGCTGCTTCGGCAAGACTCATATACTCGCTCCAGCAGTCGTGGAATTTTTCGAAGATCGCTTTTTGATCTTCTGTGAAAGTTTTTTCTAAATCTTCATGATGCCTTGCCATGTAACCGAGCAGTTCCTTCATTTCCTTTGTGTTCGTCCTGCTATTCTCTTGCGGTACGATATTTCCGTGCCACAGTTCTTTTATTACGTTCATTTTTATTACCTCCGGTAGCACAATACAATACCACATAAATTTAGTAAAGTCCAGACACTTGGGGAAAATAAAAAGCCGATTTTTTTCATCGGCTCTATTCTTTGTTTCATGCTGACTAAATTTTGATAAGTGCAAGGCGCTTTTCATTGTCGCAAGGCTACGTGATTTTCACGGTTGATCTTTGTCTAAGGCTGGTAAGATTTTTATCATCAAATGCTCTTGCTTTTTCTTCGTTTTAGAGTTACAATAAAGCAAACTAGTGTATATTTCGTGCGTATTTCTTAACACGGGTACAGTTTGTTAATAGGGAGGAAAGGCTTTGCCCGGATCTCTGTTTTCTGCTTTTAACCGTATTTTAGGTTTGACCACATAACTGACCACAACAGGAATTGTTCTATACGGAAATAACGGAAACAACGTGCAAAACGGTGCATTTCAGCGGAATATACGGACTATATGTAAATAATGGTGCTCAAAAAACATATTTTTTCGGCTTCGGGTACTGGAGGCCGCGAGTTCGAGTCCCGCCACTTCGACCAAAAAACAAGAGACAACCCTTGTGGTTGTCTCTTGTTTTTTTGGTTGTGGTGTCTTGACTTGAACTCGTCTTGCGTAGCAAGATGCGAGTTCGCATTCTCCGCGCAGACGCGTCGAGCTCGCACGTAAGCGGCAAACGTGAGAATATTCAGCTTTTGTGAAAATCCCGCCAGAGACAACCCTTAGAGCTGTACTCTAAAGGACAGTTCGGGGAAATACGGCATATCTCGAAAGAGGTATGCCGTATTTTGCGTTTGTGGATACAAATGCAGTGCTTGTCGGGAAAATTGACAGATCATAGATGAACGTAAAAAAGCTCCCTTTACACAAGGGAGGCTTTTTTCTATCTCCCGAAAGGTAAGTTTATAATTTTCGCCAAGGTAAGTTTATAATTTTCACCAAATATGTTTACAAATCGCAAAAATTGTGATATAATAATCTTGCTACACAAAATTTAATTAACAAGCTATGCGAGGGAACTCTCTATTTTTATAGAGGGTTTTATCCCTATGCTTATATGCTAATAATGAATTTGGCAAAAACGCAAATTCCACTTAGCGTATAAGCGAGAGTTATCTCCGAGCTTGTTAAGTTTTGTGTAGCAGCAATCGGGGTTTGCGTTTTTCGGTGCGTGGCTTCGGTTACGCACCTTTTTATATGTGGATGGAGGATATATGAGCAAGAAGATTCAAGAAAAAATCATAGATATTACCGGCGTTGAACTTACACCGGGAAAACCCAGCGTTTGCCTTGGTAACGGCGAACAAGGGTTTGAGTGTTGTTGTGACGAGTGTGATTACTTTTTGCTTTGTTTTCCGGAGTTTGATGATCAAATCAAAGAAGAAAATATTACTCCAAGTAAGAATGATACTAAAAAACAGTAAAAAATGACAGAGAGTGTAAAGCATTCTCTGTCATTTTTGCAAATAAATAAGATATTCTTTTTAAGATCAAAAACTGTCCTTAAGAATACGTACCCTTGCGGTTGTCTCTTGTTTTTTGGCTGTGGTTTCTTGACTTGAACTCGTCTTGCGCAGCAAGATGCGAGTTCGCATTCTCCGTGCAGACGCGTCGAGCTCGCACGTAAGCGGCAAGCGTGAGAATATTCAGCTTTTGTGAAAATCCCGCTAATCGTCCCTTGCGTTTCTCGTTTTATCGCTCCTTACAACACCTTATTTTCTTCGGGCGCTTTTTGTGTTCGTGTTTTGGTGTTTTTTCGCTTTGTATAGATTAGACGTGTGAAAAAAACTATGCCGTATGCAAGTATTGTGATAAGGCCTGCGAGCGCGACGTCGGTAAGGTAATGTGCTCCGACGGTAAGGCGAGAGAGGGCTGTGGCTACCCACCAAGCGAAGCCTAAGAGGAAAAGGTGGGTTTTGAATTTTTTAAGAGTGCTTACGTAGTCAGAAAGCGCGGGAAATATGAAGATAGCGAACATTGAGTATGCCGAGTGCCCGGACGGAAAAGACGCAAATTCGTCGGTGACGATATTCGGGCCGAGGCTTTCCCTGAGCGATTTTCCACTTTGCCAAAAACTCCTGAAGAATCTTTCATCGTCCATTGCTAGAAGCAGACGGAAACGTGGTCTCGACATAATTTCCTTGGTACAGCTGATTATAATTAACGAGAGAAGGCTCACTGCGGCCAAAAAGAGCGCCTTTTTGAGAAGTTCACCGTCATCGCTGCTCCGTGAAAATCTGTATCCAAGGTATGCTGCGAAGAAAATAACCGCAATTCCTATTGAGTAAGCAACGGCAAAGTGAACCTCAAATGCATTCGAGTTTGACAGGTAGAGCGTGTTGCAAAAATAGAAGAATGAAAGCAGGAGGAGTAAAACCGAAAATGCTATGAGCGCTTTTCTTTTTTTGGCGTTCTTCACCTGCTTTTTTGATAGGTAAAATATGCTCGCTCCGAGAAAGCTCCAGCCGACAAAGGTCGGAATTATCCCTATGAACGAGAATATTATTCCAAAAATATTGTCCGAGGGTGTCTGTCCAAGGTATAGAGCGTTTGAAATCTCAAGGTCCCAAAACGAACCGAATACCGTAAGAGCGACAAGCATTGCTATGGTTGTATAAATTAAAACGTCCCTTTTCTTTTGCATGAGATAACCTCTATTATCACCGTTTTTCTAAAATACATTGATATTGTATCACAAAACCAGGCTATTGTCAAATGATAAATCTACGCGTCGAAAAACGTCTTTTCGGATAAACGCCGCGTATCATCTTGCGTTGTTTGTCGGTGGCGCACCCCTAGTGTAGTGTGGGGATAGAGCAGAAGGGTGCGTTGTGAGGATTTCTTGAGCTTTCGGCTTGGGTTTGCAGGCGCCTTGTGGTTTTGAGGTGGGAGTGTTTATATAGGGGGGCGTGTGAATTTTTTAACGTTTTGCATATCATATAGTGACGTAAAACGAAAGAGGTGGTTGATATTAGTTCGCTTGAAATAACCTCTGCTGTCACTGCTTTGGCAAATGCGGCTTGCTCGGGGCTTGCGGTGAGCGAGATAGCTCTTTTGGCAAGCCTTTTTGTTCAGCTTGGTGACACGATGGCTACGATAGCTACCGTACGAGGACTGAACGGGGAGCCGTCGGAAGCGCAAAAGGAAGAGCACGGGTAAATGATAGGGCTTCAGAGCTTAGCTAGGCTTTGTCCTGGTGGCTCTGGCCTTTTTTGTTCCTTTTTATTATTTGTTTTTGTTTTTCGTCACTTTCTAATTTTTAGTTGGTTTTTAATTTTCGTTTTATTTTTCTTTTTTCGGTTTCTTCTTTTTTGTTGGAGGACCGATATTTGTAGCGAAAAGCTATGCTAATCTCGGGCTTTTGTGAGCATTGTGGGCGGATTTCGACCGTAAAAAGAGGAAAATTGCAAAAGAACATTGATTTTTATTCAAAGGTACTATATAATTACTATATAACGTTATGATTTTGGCGTTTTCAGGACTTATTAAGGACGGATTTTATGAGGAAAATAAATGCGGTATTGATAAGCGAGACTGTAAAGCGACTTTGCATAGAGGCGAACTGCCATCTTTGTGAGGACGTTAAGGAGTGTATCGCGAACGCATATAACCAGGAAAGCTGGCCCGGTGCTAAGGAAATACTCGGGCGCATAATGGAAAACTACGAGATAGCCGACAAAACGCAAAGACCGATTTGTCAGGACACGGGTATGGCCTGCGTTTTCTTAAAAATAGGGCAGGACGTTCACGTTTTGGGCGATATAACTGAGGCTGTCAACGAGGGCGTGCGTCGTGGATACCGTGACGGATACCTTAGAAAAAGCGTGGTTCGTGACCCTATTGACAGAGTAAATACGGGGGACAACACTCCCGCCATGATTTACTTTGATATTGTGCCGGGAGACAAAATAGAAATTACCGTTGCTCCGAAGGGCTTTGGCAGTGAGAATATGAGTAAAATAAAAATGCTTCGTCCGTCCGACGGACTTGAGGGCGTCAAGCGCTTCGTAGTAGAGGCGGTAGAGGAGGCGGGACCTAATCCGTGTCCGCCTATCGTCGTCGGCGTAGGCATTGGCGGTACCTTTGATAAGGCGGCATATCTTTCGAAGCTCGCGCTTCTTCGTCCGCTAAGCGAGAAAAACTCCGACCCGTTTTATTCGAGGCTCGAAGACGAGCTGCTTGAGGAAATTAACTCGCTTGGTATAGGCCCGCAGGGATTTGGTGGCAGGACGACGGCTCTTAAGGTGAATATTGAGAGCATGCCGACGCATATTGCCGGGTTGCCCGTGGCTGTCAATATCAACTGTCACGTCACAAGGCATAAGACGGAGGTGATATGATGGCTATTTCGATTAAGGCACCACTCACACGCGACGAGGCAAGGAAGCTCAGGGCAGGGGACAGCTGTCTTTTCTCGGGCGTGATTTACGCTGCGCGCGACGCGGCACACAAAAGACTGTGCGAGCTTGTGGCAGATGGCAAGGAGCTGCCCTTTGAGATAAAGGACAGCGTTATATATTTCGTCGGACCAACACCTGCAAGAGAGGGTGAGGTTATCGGCTCGGCAGGACCTACGACCTCGTACAGAATGGACGCGTATAGTCCAATTCTTATAGGTGAGGGTCAGACCGGTATGATAGGCAAGGGAAAACGAGGCGTCGAGGTGGTAGAGGCTATGAAAAAGCACGGCGCTGTTTACTTTGGCGCTATCGGTGGCTGTGGAGCCCTGCTCGCAAAGTGTATAAAAAGCTCCGAGGTTGTGGCATACGAGGACCTTGGCGCAGAGGCTGTAAGGCGCCTCTTGGTTGAAGATTTTCCCGTGGTCGTGGTAATAGACAGCGAGGGTAATAATCTTTATGAGAGTGGAAGAGAGGCGTATATTGCTTCGTTAGGTTGACCCCCGTCAAAGACATAAATGCTATCAAAAAGTAAATTAAAGTAGTAAAAACACCCGATTTTTGCCAAAAACTCGAGCATAACGCTCTGGTTTCGGAGGAAAAATCGGGTGTTTTTTGCGTTTTGATTGAATGCTGCTTCTATTTTATTTTTCTTTTGAGATAAATCATATCCACAAGCTGACGCGAGCATTCGTATATCGGGTGGTCGTAGTTGTCGGTAAAGAAATTTTTGACTGTGTGCGAGTAGGTGAAGCCGCAGCGCTCATAAAACGGGATAGTGAGGGGACTGTCGCCTGTACCGACCTGTATAATCGAAAAGTCGGTACGGTAGGCTTCGGCAACAAACTCGATAAGGGCTCTTGCATATCCCTTACCCTGATGCTTGGGGGCTGTTGCGATGTTTTTGATTTCAAGCAGGCCATCTCCCTCGTCTGTAACCACGCACTCGCTCACTACTGCACCGTCAATTAGGACGTACATTCTGCCCCGCTCGAGATAGCGGTCTATCATTTTCTCGCTCTCGTCTCCCAAAAGGAGTAGGTCGATATATTGCTTTTTGTTTTCCTTTATTTCTATTATTTCCATTTTCTTCTCCGATTAGCTAAAATAGATGCTCCGCGGCCTCGTAATTTTTGTGTGCTGTGTGATAGAGTTTCCGAGCGCTTTAAAAAATGCGAGGCACAGCTGCGGACTTCGGCAGAAGCTATCTTGTCAGAGTGTTACATCGTCGCACCTTTTCGTTGGGTGGAGCCTTAAAATTCTATGGTATGCTGCGGCGAAAATAAAGTGGTCGTAGTATCCCTCAATTCGAGCCTCGCGCGCGCCGAACTCCTCGGTGAACCTCTCGAACTCGGAAAGCGCTGCGTCGTCGCGTCCGGCACATTTGTTTTTGAGTATATTTACGAGGTATCGACAGAGGTCCGAGTGGTCCTCAAGCAGTCTTACAGATACGGTCTCTATTCTGTTTTCCGAGGTGTAGCATTCCTTTATTAAGGCTGCGCCCTCGTCGAGAATTTTGGTAACGGCATCGAGGTTCTTAAGATATTCGGGGTTGTAGTATGCCGATATTTCGCGCCTTGAGGAAGCCTCGCCCTCGAGGTATTTCTGGTTAAAGGCTTCACCGAGCCTCTCGAGGTATGAGAGGAAATCGCGCCATCTTTTGCCGTAGGCTGCCGAGAAATACTCCTGCGCGAGCTTGTCGTACGTGCTGCTCGTGTCAAATAGAGTTCTTGCATAGGCGTAGAACGCGAAGCCGTTGGGGAAGAAGGCGCGCTGCGAGCCGTCCTGGATAACACCGTTTACTCCGTTCGACTTATACGCTTTGACGTCCTCGATAAGTCTTTTTGCAAGCACGGTTCCCGAGGGGTCGTAGGCCATGTGGCGCCAGAAATGGTACTCGTAGGAAAGCGCAGCGCCTCCCCATATTTTCTTCCACTCGCCAAAGTAGGCCAAATACTCGTCGAGGTCGCGCGCAAGACGGAGCTTGTTGCGAACGTAGGGGGTGAGGGTGCGAGGCTTTTGGTCGAGGGTGTAGGTGTAGCTTCGCGATATGGGTGCCAGAAGCAGAGAAAAGCGCTCCGGGTTTTTGATGCTGTACTCAAGAGGAGGCCAGGTTGTATCGAGGTACACGATAAAGACTATGCGTGTTTTGAGCGCTCTATTTGAAAGCTCAATGTCAAGCTCGTTCATGAGCATCATATAGAAGTCTGAGGGGGTGTGCTTTTGGCACTCCTTACACTCGCAGTGGTTGTTTGCCGCATCGGCAAGCCAGACGTGAAGATAGTCGATATTCGAGTGGCTCTCAGCGTAGTCGGCTATGTATTTTACGACACGGGTACGGGCCTTTTCATTTGACATGCAGAAATTCGTGTTTATCGGCTGGCCTCGGAAAAATCCTCTTTTACCGTCGATTTCTGCCATGTACTCCTTTGCTTCAAGAGGGAGCTTATCCTCGTCAACCTTATACCAGGCCATGTTCGAGTCTATTCCAAATGGGTCGATGGTGAAGCCGTGGCCTATGTCGTGGAACTGAAGGGCGCGCTTTGCTATCTCGCACTCGCACATACGCTTCCATTGAAGGACGGTTTTCGGACTTATCGGCTCGGGTGGACGGTTCTTTTCATTGTAGATGTGGTTATAGTACCAATCGTAGTAGGCAACGGGTGTTTTAAATTCTATCATGAAGATATTCATACCAACCTTTGGTAAAAAGTCGATAATATCTGTCATACAGCGCTGAAACTCGGCGCCCTCGTTACAAAGACCGCGATAGCGACAGGACGGCTTAAATCGGTATTTTACAGGCTCGATATTTCTCATCGGAATAAATTCACCGTCGTGACCGGGCATAAGCCAGACGCAGCCGTTTTGTCTGAGGTATTCGTAGACCGAAAGGAGCACCGAGCGAGGATTATCTCCGGCTATAATACCACCGTGGCAGTCAGTGTCAATATAGAGAACGTCGTCGAGCTCGGGGCACTCGGCATCGGATACGTCAAGGCCGAGGTGCTGCATAAGTCCAAGGCGAAATCCGTCGGTTGCTTCGGGGTTATATGCAATTTTTATATCACCGCACTCGGGCATCATCATTCTTAGATATTTTTTTAGCTCCTCGGCGGCGAAATCTATCGCACTGTGTGAGCTTATTTTGTTGATAAAAAGCATATTTTCCTCACCTTTTTAGTTCGGCCGGTGCCGTTTTTTTGTTTTTATAATAATAGTATATCTTAGTTTTGGGTTATAAAGGTATAAAATAAAGCACGTTTTGTATAATTTTTTGGCGTTACAGTTATCTTTTTTTGCTTTTTTGTTAAAAATATAAAAAAATAAAAAAACTATTGCAATTTGGAAATTTTTATGGTAAAATAATGTATGCTAAATATCTATGCGCTCTTGCATAGGGTAATCTTGAAAGGTTTTTATAATGGAAATTTTAGAGTACGTACTTATAGCGGTTCTTATTCTTTCCGCTTTGGCAATCGTTGCAGTTGTTCTTTTCCAGAAATCAAACGACGAGGGACTTTCGGGCGCTATCTCCGGTGGCGCAGATACCTTCTACGGCAGAGATAAAACGGCTCATACCGAAAAGATACTGTTCAAGTGGACTATAATCGCGGGAATAGTTTTCTCGGTTGCGGTTCTCGCCGTATACATTATTCAGCCCGACTATGCAGAGGGCTTCAAGCTTGACGACTGGATGAGCGAATATCTTAACGAGTATTCCCACATTTTTAACTAAGGGACTGACGGCTGCCGCTGATTTTAAGCGGCAGCCTTTGCTTTTTTGAGCGGGGATTTTGAAAATTTCTATAATTTACGCTCTGCAAGGGTAGTGCGCTGTATAAGAATACCGTATAAGAGATAAAGCGTCAATAAGAGTGCGCCTTGCAGCAATAGGTGTAAAAGGAACGAATTGTATAAAAAACAACGCGCAGTATAAAAAATAAGGAAAGAGACAAATGACGCCCCTCTCTGCTTAGGCAGACTAAAAGGCAGAAAAGGTACTAAAAAATCAGAGAAAGTATAAAGAGTACGCTGAGGCTTTAAAGAGTAATTAAAGCTGTAAAGAGGGCTAAGGCTGTAAAGAGGGCTAAGGCTGTAAAAAGAGCTAAGGCTGTAAAGAGAGCTAAGGCTATAAAGAGAAGCTAAGGCTATAAAGAGTAAGAAATCTTGATAAATAGTAAGAGAAAGATATAAAAAGTAATAAGTAATAAATGAAGAACAAGAATTTTAAAAAGGATATAGGTCGTCTTTCGCACAGAAGACGCGCGAAGGACGCGGCGGCAAGAGAGCTTCTGCGAGCGATACGGGAGAGCGGTACCGACGTCACGGGCGTCAAAATACGAGACAGGGTTGACCTTGGCAGACGGGGTCGCTCCTCGCTCTCGCCCCACAGGGACGAGATAACAGCCAGCGGCGTATATTCCTCCAGCCGTTCGGGTTACGGTTTCGTAAGCTGTGAGGGCGGGGACGTATTTATCCCGATGGGCAAGGAAGGGGGAGCTGTTGACGGCGATGCCGTTACGGTGGTTTACCATGAATACACCTCACGCCTTGGAGAGACCAAAACCGAGGGGCGTGTCACGAAAATACTTGAATACGGCAGGTCGGTTGTCGTCGGAGAGGTGGAAGAAATATACCATCGACACGGGCGCAGGACCTATCGCGAGGCAGTGTTAATAGTTGACGGCGGCAAGGTGCACCCTAACCCGAAAATCGTGGGTGGCGAGAGCGCATTTGTCGGCGACAAGGTTTTGGCTAAGCTTATAAGAGGCGGTGAGCTATGCTGCACGGTTATTCAGAATTTCGGACCTGCCGACACCAAGGAGGCAAATTACGAGGCTATACTCGCCGAGTGTGAGATAGAGTGCGAGTTTACCGACGAGCAGCTTTTGGAGGCCGAGAGAGTGGCATCTGCTCCTGTCAGCGCTGAGGGAAGGGTAGACCTTTCGGGCGAGGTTATCTTCACGATAGACGGCGAGGGCGCAAAGGACCTCGACGACGCAGTATCGCTCAGGCGACTTTCCTCGGGAGGATACCGACTTGGCGTCCATATAGCCGACGTTTCAAGCTACGTCACCGAGAAAACGCCTCTTGACAGGTGCGTTATGGGAAGAGGCACGAGCGTTTACTTTACCGACAAGGTTGTGCCTATGCTTCCGACGGCACTTTCAAACGGTGCATGCTCATTGAATGCGGGTGAGGATAAGTATACTATAAGCGCTCATATCGACCTTGACAAAGACGGAAAAATCATAAAGACCAAGCTCGAGCCCGCTGTGATACGCTCCAGGGTAAGAGGAGTTTACTCCGAGGTCAACAGAATTTTTGATGGCACGGCCGAGGGTGAGATTATCAAAAAATACAAGGCTGTTTTGCCCACTCTTGAAAAAATGAGGGAGCTTTACGAGCTGCTTCTTTCAAAGCATAAGGCAAGAGGCGCTATTGACTTTGAGGAGTGCGAGGCAGAGATAATTCTCGACCAAAAGGGTCACCCGTGTGACATTATTCCGCGCACAAGAGGTGTGGCCGAGCGCATGATAGAGCAGTTTATGCTGACTGCAAACGAGGGGGTTGCAACGCTTCTTTACGAGAGGGGTATACCCTGCGTTTACAGAATACACGAGCCGCCGCCCGAGGAAAAGATGTCGGATTTCGTCGAGTACGTTCACAATCTGGGATTTGATACCTCTTTTATTAAAAAGGGTGAGATTAGCTCCTCTTCGCTTTCAGCTCTTCTTTCCGAGGCCGAGAAAAGAGGAATACTCGAGCCTATATCGTACAGTATGCTAAGAGCTATGTCTAAGGCCAAGTATTCGGAGATTAAGAGCCGACATTTCGGCCTTGGAATAGAGAATTACTGTCACTTTACCTCACCTATTAGACGACTTTCCGACCTTGCCACGCACAGAATTATAAGACGTGTGCTATTTGAGGGCAAGGAGGCGTCGAGATACTCCTCGTATGCTAAGAGAGCTGCGGCAGCCGCGACCGAGGGTGAGCTTCGCGCGACGGTAGCCGAGCGCAAAATCGAGGACCTTTATAAAGTTATATATATGTCGGACTTTGTCGGGGAGAGCTTCTCGGGCGTTGTAAGCTCGGTTTCCTCGTTTGGACTTTTCGTAAGACTTCCTAACACCTGCGAGGGCCTCGTTCCTATAAGCGAGATGCCGGGGGAATTTTTCTTTGACGAAAAGAACGTTTCTCTTGTTTCACGCTCTCTGGTATACAGGCTTGGGCAGAGGGTAGAGGTTGAACTTTTGGAGTGCGATATTCAGCGAGGAAAATTAAGGTTCGGACTTGTTTAAATCTATCAAATTTATCATTGGAGGGACTTGTGCAAAACAGAGTTAAGCTTTTGTCGGCGGTGTATTTATTATACCTCGTTTTGAATATTCTCTCGGGCGAGCTTCGTGGGGTGTGGTCTGATGTGGTGTTTGCACTGTCGTTTGCGCTTCCAACGCTCTTAGCACTCGGATATATAAAGAAGGAAGATAGCGATGATATAAGGGCGTATCTTGGTCTGGACAGCGAGGGCGTTAAGACTACCTTATTGTTTTTGGCGCCCACAATTGCCTTGACGGGCAGTATATCCTATACGACGGGGCTTGTTTTAAAATTCTTCTTTGGAGAGCTTAAGGCCCCCTCGGTGCCTGACGATTTTCTGCTTGCAATTTTGGTATCGGCGCTTTTGCCTGCGCTTATTGAGGAAATTATGTTCAGATATCTGCCTATGCGCGTTCTTTCGGGCGCTCCAAGGTCAAGGATAATTATGCTTTCCTCACTTTTCTTTGCCTTTGCTCACGCAAGCTTATATCAGATACCGTACGCATTGGTAGCGGGATTTCTGTTTATGCTTTTAGACCTTATGGCAGGTAGCGTTTTACCGTCATTTATTTTGCACTTCTTTAATAATGTTTTCTCGCTTGTTTTAATCTTCTGCGGTGAGAATTTGGTGGCCAAAATATGCCTAAATGTAATCGGCGGTTTACTTTTTGCTCTCTCGTTTGCGCTTTTCCTAAGAGAGAGAAAGAGGTTAATAGGCAAAATCAACCAGATATTTACACCTGTCAAGAGGGAGGAGAGTTGGCTTTTTTCGCTGCTTTTCGTAATCCCAGCGTTCGTTGTAGCCTGCGGTGAATTTTTCGCTTAAGGCCGTATTCCGAGGGTGCGGCGAGTATAAGCGACGAGCCGTGTTGTGCGGTGAGTATTAAGTGCTAAGATGTGGGTGGGCGTATAAAAATCTTTTGTCGCGCTGTGCGGCGGTATATAAAATATAAGGATAGGAAACTATATGGATAAGGAAAATACTCGACAGATTTCCGGCTCTGACATTACCTTTATGCGCGAGGCGATAGCCGAGGCGCATTTGGCTAAGGAGATAGACGAGGTTCCAATCGGAGCTGTGTGTGTGCGTGACGGAGTGGTAATTTCAAGGGCGCACAACACCAGAGAGAGCTCTAAATGTGCGACGCATCACGCAGAAATTCTGGCTATTGAGAGGGCCTGCCAGACCCTTGGCGGCTGGCGGCTTCCCGGCGTTACGCTATACGTTACTCTTGAGCCCTGCGCTATGTGCGCAGGCGCCGTAATAAACGCGAGGGTTGAGAGGGTCGTGTACGGCGCACCCGATTTGCGCTTCGGTGCTCTCGGCTCGCTGACCGACCTGTCTAAAATCCCCTTTAACCATATTCCCGAGGTCTCGGGTGGGGTGCTTAAGGAAGAGTGCGCTGCGCTGCTTAGCGACTATTTTAGGTCTAAAAGGCAGAGGGGCGCGAACGTTGTCAAGTGTACATAAACTCTAAAATACTTGACAAAGCTTACAAAATATGCTAAAATGTCTACGTTCGCATAAAAATTACAAAAATGCAAACTGCCCTAAGTTAATGAACAAAGCGAGCGAAAAGTTAGCTAAATCATAGTTTTTTGGGGTTTTGCAGGAAAAGAGATTGTTATGAAAGACAGAGCCATACATGAAAAAAGAGAATACCTCAATATAAGAGAAATGGTGGAGGATATCGGTTCAAGATACGAGGGCAGACCTGCTTATCGCTATCGCAAGAAGCCTCACGACAAGGAAGCGGTAGTAGTAAACTACGAGAAGCTTCGCTCGGACGTCAGAGCGCTTACGACCGAGCTTTTGGCAAGGGGTCTTAAGGGTAAGCATATTGCTCTTATCGGCAAGCATTCTTACGCCTGGATACTTGCTTATTACTCAGTGCTTGCGGCAGACGCTGTGCTTATTCCTCTTGATAAGGACTGGGGCACGGATGAGCTTATTGAAACAGTAAAGACGGGCGACGTAGACTTCGTTATAGTTGACACTGAAATTAAGGATAAGGGCGAGGATATTTCAAGCTCTCTCGGTATAGACGCGCCTCTTATGCTTGACGGTGAGGGCGAGGGGTCTTTGTTCGGCTGGCTTGAAGCGGGTGAAGAGAAGTTCGCTGAAGACAGCTCTCTTTATTTTGAGAACGATATTGACGATAGGAAGATGTCGCTTCTCGTATTTACCTCGGGCACGACGGGTAAGGGCAAAGGCGTTATGCTCTCGCAGCGCAACTTTATGTCCGACCTTGCCGACGTTATACCCTTTATCGACTTCTCGGTTAAGTGTATGAACGTGCTTCCCCCTCATCACACCTACGGCTCGTCGGTTTCTATATTCGGTCAGAACTCTATCGGCTGTGACATTTACATTTCCTCGGGCGTTAAGTATATACTTAAAGAGCTTCAGGAGCATAAGCCAGGCCACCTCGTAGCAGTTCCTCTTTACGTTGAGACCTTCTACAGAAGAATACTCAAGGGTATCAAGGACTCGGGCAAGGAAAAGCTTCTTCTTGCTCTTATGAAGATAAATGACGCCTTTAAGAAGATAGGACTTAATCCCTTTGGCGCATTTTTCAGAAAGAAGATACTTTCCTCGTTTGGCGGAGAGCTTAATATGATTATCTCGGGCGGCGCTCCTCTTAATCAGGAGATGGCTGACTTGTTTAACTCAATAGGAGTTAAGGTGCTTAACGGATACGGCATTACCGAGTGCGCTCCCATACTTGCAGTTAACCACAACCACTTTATCGTTCCTAAGAGCGTAGGCCCCGTGCTTCCTATCGTTGACGCGAGAATTGATGAGCCCAACGAGGACGGCGAGGGTGAAATTCAGGTAAAGGGCCCCAACGTTATGCTTGGCTATTACAAGGACGAAGAGGCAAACCGCGAGGCATTTACCGAGGACGGCTACTTCAAGACCGGTGACTACGGTAAAATGACCGTTGATAAGTACGGCACGCGTATTCTTTATATCACAGGCAGACTTAAAAATCTCATAATCCTCTCAAACGGCAAGAACGTTTATCCCGAGGAAATCGAGGATGCGCTTTCGGCAACACCTGGTGTCGTTGACATCGTTGTCTACGAGGGTAAATCCAGACGCGGCGACGCTTATAACACGATAGTTGCCGAGATTTATCCCGACAAGAACCTGCTTGACGATATGGGCGTTAAGGACTTTAAGGAATATTTCCAGGGCTTTGTTAATGAGTATAACAAGACCGCCGTTCCTTATAAGAAGATAGGTCTACTCAAGGTGCGCGAGGAGGAGTTCCCGAAGAACACTCTTCGTAAAATTCTCAGACGCAAGATGGATATGACTATCGACTAATTAGTTACCCCCACAAAAACAAACTAAAAACAGCAGAGCGAGCCGAAATCGGCTCGCTCATTCTTTTGGTATTTAGGTTTTGTTTTAGTGAGGCGGTTTCGCTTTTTCTTTGGTGGCGCGTTTTTTGTTTTTCTTTGGTGGTGCGGTTTTTTGTTTTCCTTTGGCGGTGCGGTTTTTTGTTTTCCTTTGGTGGTGCTCTTTCATTTTTTGAGATTTACGTTCTGTTTTTTTGTATTTGTGTGAGGTTTTTGTTGACAGGTGGCATATTTTCATATATAATATAAAACATAAGACGGCAAAGCGCCGCCCAAAAGTGAAAAACAAAAGGCTCATTTAGCCGAAATGAAAGGACATAAAATGAACGCATACGAGATTGCAAAGGAAAAATACAGAGAATACGGAATTGACACCGAGGCTGCTATTGAGCGCCTTTCGAGTGTTCCCGTATCTATACATTGCTGGCAGGGTGACGACGTTTCCGGCTTTGATTCACCTGCTTCGCTTTCGGGAGGTATTCAGGCGACGGGTAACTATCCAGGTCGCGCAAGGACACCCGAGGAGCTTATGGCTGATATGGAAAAGGTGTTTTCGCTTGTTCCGGGTAAAAAGAAGCTGAACATACACGCCTGCTACGCCATCTTCGAGGAGGGCGAGTATGCGAACCGTGACGAGCTTTTGCCTAAGCACTTTTCAGCTTGGGTTGATTTTGCAAAGCGTCACGGCGTAGGCATAGACTTTAACCCCACCTTCTTCTCTCACCCTATGGTAAAGGATAATCTCACTCTTTCCTCGCCTGACGAAGAGGTCAGAGCGTTCTGGGTGAGACACGGCAAGGCCTGTCTTAAGATTGCGGAGTATTTTGCACGCGAGACGGGTGTTGAGTGTGTAATTAACTTCTGGATTCCCGACGGATATAAGGAAATTCCCGCTGACAGACTCGGCCCGAGAGCACGCTTCAAGAAATCTCTTGACGAAATCCTCAGCACACCTTACGACAAGAGCCTCGTGTACGTTACTCTTGAGTCGAAGGTGTTCGGCATAGGACTTGAGTCCTACACGGTAGGCTCGGCAGAATTCTGCCTTTCCTACTCGACCAAGGCAGGTATTACTCCTCTTATGGATAACGGTCACTATCACCCGACCGAAGTTGTGTCGGATAAGATTTCCTCGCTTCTTCTCTTTAACGAGAAGATTGCGCTTCACGTAACGAGAAGCGTCAGATGGGACTCCGACCACGTCGTTATTCTCGACGACGAAACTCGCGAGATAGCAAAGGAAATAGTCAGAAACGACGCGCTTGACAGAGTGTTTATCGCTCTCGACTATTTTGATGCTTCGGTAAACCGTATTGCAGCGTGGACTGTGGGTGCGAGAAATATGCAGAAGGCACTTCTTATGGCACTTCTTACGCCCTCGAGTGAGTTTAAGGCTTATCAGGACAAGGCCGACTATACGAGAATGCTCGTTATGAGCGAGGAAATGAAGACTATGCCGTTTGGCGAGGTGTGGGAGGAATACTGCAAAAGAGAGGGAAATCCTGCAGGCCGCGAGTGGTTTGACGAGGTTCTTGAGTACGAGCGCGAGGTACTTACAAAAAGGTAATACGGTACACCCGTGTAGAGTTTTCTTCGTTTTTTGTTTTTCTAAAATAGGCGGTTAAAGAGGTGTGGTATGAGTGTTTATAAGTTTATGTGCTGGCCCGGATTTCGTGATAAGGCGCTTACGTTAAGCTACGACGACAGCGTTTCGGCAGACGTAAGGCTTATCGAAATAATGAATAAGAACGGTATAAAAGGCACCTTTAACCTTAATTCGGGACTTTTTGGCGATATTCCTATTCGTATGGGATACGACGACGTATACAAAACCTACAAGGACTGTGGCCAGGAAATTGCCGTACACGGTGCAAAGCACTATATTTTGCCCTACTATCCAAGCAGCATGAAAATGAGCGATATTCTCGACGACAAGAGAGCGCTTGAGAAGATGTTTGGCGTCGTTATCACGGGAATGGCGTATTCCTGCGGTTATTACGACGAAGAGGCGAGAAAAATCGCCGAGGAGTGTGGAATAAGGTACGCGAGAACTATCGAAAGCACCGAAAAATTCGATATACCGACCGACTTTATGAAGCTCAACCCGACCTCGCACCACGGAAATCCGCGCCTTATGGAGCTTGCAGAGAAATTCGTCAGCGAAAAGTGCGACAAGTGGATATACAAGACGCCAAAGCTCTTCTATCTCTGGGGACATTCCTACGAGTTTGACAGAGAGGATAACTGGCAGATAATTGAAGAGTTCTCTTCTTATATGGGTGGACGTGAGGACGTGTGGTACGCAACGAACGGCGAGATTTACGATTACGTTACGGCATTCCGTTCTCTCAGATTTTCTGCAGAGGGTACGCGCGTATATAACCCCTCGGCTCTTGACGTTTATATCGAGTGGGGCAGGGGAAAGCAGTACTTAATTCCACCCGCAAAGACTGTGGAGCTTGACTGACGAGTTTTCAACACGGCAAGAGTAGTACTGCCTACAAAAATGAGACAAAACGAGCAAAAATGTAAATAAACATTAACAAAAGCGCACGGATTTTCATTTTCCGTGCGCTTTTTGTGTTAAAAACATGAAAGAAAATATTAAATAATTTGGAAAGGGCGAGTGTAGTCTAGCAAACTAAATAAGCGTATATACGCCATATTAAAACTTTATGCCGCCTTGGTTATCGAGAACGAACTGCGTCATAATATCGACGCCTA
>JAGBTM010000003.1 GCA_017631325.1 Clostridia bacterium | reverse complement strand
TCTTGGCGCTATCACCCGTGACAGACTTGAGGCGCTTCGCGAGGCAGACGCTATTCTTCGCGACGAGTTCGACAAGGCGGGCCTTAATGAGAAGGTGTGGCAGTATTTCGTCGTAATTCCCGACGTAAAGAGCGTTGGCGTTAAGGACGAGAGCCGTTACGAAGGCTGGCCCGCGATAATCCGCGCCGTAAACACCACAGACGCTATGAGCGCCACCATAGAGGAAATTCCCTACGCAATTCTACATAAAATAACCTCAAGAATTACTTCTGAGGTAGAAGGAATAAACAGAGTTCTCTACGACCTCACTCCAAAGCCTACTGGAACAATTGAGTGGGAATAAGCCACTTGCATGCAAGTGAAGTTAAATCCGCCTTTGGTGAAATAAATCTGCGGTGCAGATGAAATCCTTGCATACCTTCGGGTGAAATCACGGCGGTGATGAGTGGATTTAATTCAACCCAAAGCTGTGCTTTGGACTTTATCACGAAAGTGACTTCATTCTAAAACGAAGCTTTGGGATTTCGTTAAAAATGTCGTTTTTTTGAGGAGAACAATGTGAAAACGTTTAACATCAAGGATTTTGGTGCTAAGACTTGTGACGCTTTACAGACTGAGGCAATTCAGTCGACAATTGACGCTTGCTTTCTTGCGGGTGGCGGAAGAGTCGTCGTTCCTGCGGGCGTTTACATAACGGGAAGCTTTCGTCTGCGCTCGAATATCGAGCTGTATCTTGAGACGGGTGCGATAATTCGCGGTGTGCGCGACCCTGAGGAATATTTCGGCTACCGTAACGATAAAATCGAGCCTGTTGACGAGCTTATAAAGGAAGAGGCGGAGTCGGGCAAATCAAAGTCGGGTATTGCAACGAGCAGGTGGTCGAACGGACTTATCAGAGCTATAAACGCGAAGAATATCAAGATTACGGGTGAGGTCGGCTCGTATTTTGACGGCTGTTACTGCTTTGATCCCATTGGTGAGCAGAATTACAGAGGCCCTCACGGTATCAGTATCTGGTACAGCGAAAATATTACCCTCACAGGCTACACCTTTATCGGCAGCTCGAACTGGTGCCATATAATCTGTAAGTCTAAAAACATCACTATAAAGAACGTGGCAATTCACGGCGGTTGCGACGGTGTCAACGTGCACTACTGCGACAACGTTCTCGTTGAGGACTGCAACATTAACTCGGGCGATGACTGTATCGCCGGATTTAACAGCCACGACGTTACGGTGCGAAACTGCACGCTTAACACACCGTGTATGCCCGTCAGAATGGGCGGAAATAACATTCTTATCGAGAACTGCGTATCAAACGAGCGTAATTTCGGTACTCGCCGTTGGCTTGCAGACGAGAAGAAAATGAGAGGCGAGGTTACCGACGCAAGCTGTAACCACGAGTCGCACACGGCCTTTTCTTACTACTGTGACTACCGTTGGGGTGAGCTTAGAAAGCCTGCTGAGAATATCGTAATACGCGGCTGCCGCTTCGAGCAGGAGCACGAGCTTATTCGTATCGAGTACGACGGACGCCACAGATTTTGCCGCAACAGAGGTCTTAGAAGCATTCTTATTGAGGACTGCGAAATCCTCGATTTAATTCACACGGGTATGGTTTGGGGCAAGGATATTGAAAAGGTTACGTGCCATTTTAAGAACGTGAAAATAGCTTGCCGAGAGGGATACGGCCACGTACCGCTTCTTGCGATAGGAAACTTCGACCGTCTGATTTTCGAGAACTGCATCATTGAGGGTTACGAAAATCCTACGCTTCTTCTTGGTACTGACGGTGAGGATAAAATAGAGATAATTAATTCTACACCTATAACGGTTAAGAAAGTAACGAAGGAAGAGTGTCTCGAAGCGCACCCGGGTGGAATTTCGAGCGCTGACCGTGGAAACGAGCACAACCTCAATTATTATTGATTTTCTGCCTGAAAATCAATAAGCACAATACAAACAAAATGCACGACGAACGATTATGTCCGTCGTGCATTTTTTAAAACCAAGTAAATAAGGAAAGAGCAAACCGAAAATTTCCGATTTGCTCATTTTGCTTTTAAAAGTAAATGAACAAAAAATACTTTTTAGAAGGATTGAATGTATAAATCTCTCTGTTTTGTAAATTTAAATTTACCTTTTCTTGCTTTTTGTGTAAATCAGCTTTGAAGGAAGCGGTACCTATGAAGAGAAAATAACAAAAACGGCGCCATGAAAATTCAAAGCGCCGTGTAGCTTATTAAGTTGAGGTTGGATATGCTTATACGATAACCTTTCTGAGCCACTCAAGAGTGCATTCAACCATGTGCTTGCCCGTCTCGACGCTTGCTTCCTTTGCGCTCTCGGCAAACCACTCGGTGTTGCGCTCGCAACGGGAAAGGTCTACGAGCTCGGGGTAGGTGCCCATCATAAGACTTGTTTCCCACTTGCCCGCGTGGTCAAAGCCACCGCACTTTATCTGCGCGTCAGCGCCGATAAGGGGAATAACCTTTATGTAGGAGAACGGGTCGTCCTGGCTGCCCATATCCTCGTAGTAGGAGGCGTAGGCGTCGGAGCCCCACCAACCCTTACCGAGCTTCTCTTCCATATATTCCATAGTTACCTTCTTTGCGGCCTTGTGGCAGGCGATAGTCATAGGCATAAGTCCTGCGCCCTCGGTCTGATGGTGAGCTACGAGATAAATGTTCTTGTGGCCTGCGTTTATCATGGATTTGAGTATGCAGTAGAGATAGCCGGCATAAGCGTCCTCGTCAACGTGGAAGTGGCTGGGCTTAGGCTCGCAAACGGCATACGAAGCTACACCGTACCAGAGAGGAGGGCAAACTACTATCTCCTTCTCCTTTTCAAGCTCACGAAGACAGCCCGTGATTACGAGGGTGTCGGTTCCGCAGGAGGCGTGGCGAGCGTGGTACTCGAGCGTTCCTATCGGAATTATAAAGGGAACCTTGCGGTCAACCGCGTCCTGAATTTCGTCGTATAACATTTCAAGCATTTGCATAAGTTTGTACTCCTATCGCTTTAATTATTAAATAGTTTATAACAGTATTATAATTAAATATTCGAGTAAAGTCAAGAGAGGGCGCAAAATTCCCCCGGGAATATGCGCCCAAAATCTTTTTTATTTAACTTTGTTTAAACCTACTGCACAGTTTATTTGACTTTGTTTAAACCGAGAACGCCCGAAAGGGTGAGACGGGTGAAATCGTCCTCTTGCGGCTTGTATTCGATTTTAGTTATAGCTTTGTCGGGATTTGGGTTCTCAAAGACGAGGCCCGAGACTGTCATATCATCGCCCGAAAGATTTTTACCTGTGAGAGCTGGGTCGGCAAACCAAGTGCCGACGTATCCCATGTGGCGATAGTAGTTGCTCGGCATCGGGTCGCCGTAGACCGACTTATAGGTGAGGGCGTTCTTGGCGTACTTTACCTCGCAACAGGTAGAGGTTCCGTCCTCGTAGGTGATAACGTACTCACCGATTTTAAGGGTATCCGTCCAGGCAACTCTCGGCGCTCTGGTAAGAGTAGAGTGCTTGAATACGAGCCTGTCGTATTTGCCAAGAACCTCGACCGCTGCGCTATCTGCCATAACCGTATCAGGGGCGAGGGCGAGAAGCTCGGAGGGTATATTTTCGTTATCTCCCGAGATTTTAAGTTCGGTTGCTTCGTAGCCCTTGGGTGATGCTACGCGTCTGAGACCGTCACGAAGCCTCGGCTGAACGTACCTTGAAATTATCTCACTGTATGAGCGACGGTTGTCGGCTTCGTAGCCCTCAGTATTCCAGAGCATCTCGGAAAGATACATCATCTCCCATATCTTACCGCACTCGCCAAAGACGTCCTCGTCGGCCATAAGCCACATAGAAAGCTCGCCGCCTACCATATTCTTCTTTGTAATTCTCGACTTGTATCTCGGGAAATGCGATGAATAGAGGTTGCCAACGCCTACCTTGTAGTCGTGGGAAAGAAGATAATCCTCGGTGTCCATATTCAGTCTGAAGTACCAGATGAAGTCAAGAAGAACTATATCGCGGGGGAGCTTTTCTCTTGCGCCCGAGGTGGGATAACGGGTTACGGGCGGGGGCTGAAGGTTGTCTGCCCACATCATTGTTTTAAGTCCGCGAGCCTTAAGGTACTCGTAAATTCTCGTAGCGTGGTAGGCAAAAAGGTCTCCCGGGTCCTTACCCTTACATCTTGGGCAAAGTCCTACGTGGTCGGCCTCGTCGTGACCGATAAGCACGTACTCGGACGGTTGTGTCAATTCAAGTATCTCGTCAAAGAGGTCGAATATAATCTTGTAGCTTTTTTCGTTCGAGGGGCAGTAGCAAATCTCGTAGAAATCAGCGAAGGTTGCCGCATCGTCACCGCCGTCCTCGCTGCCGGGGGCTGCCTTGGGAGCAGACTCAACACGCTCTGCGATGTCGGGGTGCGCGTAGGTTATGAACTGAACGTGAGAGAGGCTCTGGATCTCGGGAATGAACACAAATCCCAGCTCCTTTGCGTAGTCAACGACCTCTTTTGCCTCTGCCTTTTCAACAAGCGAGCGGCCCGAAACCTTGTCCGAGTGGGGCATATAGGGTTGAAGACCCTTATCGGCAAGCTCTATCGCACGAAGCCAGGCCTCTGAAATCTCGGGGTGCGAGTCAAATCTCATGCCTCCTGCAAATTCCATAAAGATAACGTTGTATCTCATGGGAAGAAGAACGTAACGGAAAAGGTTCTTTGTAAACTCTATTTTATCCTTTCTCGGAAGACCGAAGTGGAAGCCTCGCATCTTCATTGAGGGCTTGTCGTCAACGTTCGAGAGGGCCACTCCCTCTTCAGATGCAGTCTGTATAAGCGTGTCAATGCCATACAGAAGCGTAATTCTCGTCCCTGCCTTTACGGTGATTTTACCGTCCTTATAATTTACGGTGTAGCGCTCGTCCTTGTAGGAAGAGTCCTTCTCGATTACAACCTCAACACCGTCCTCACACTGCCAGCCGTATACTCTTTCATCGAGGCCCTCGCGAAGAAACTCTTTTGCATAAAGCTCGTCAGCGTCCTTTGTGGCTGCGGTTATTGACTTGATTTTTCTTTTCTCACCCGTGAATACTAGAGACTTTGGGGTGGGGTATACAAGAGGCCTTCCGTCGTCGGACGCGCCGAGAACGAATACGTCCGAGAGCGTAACTGCTGACTGAGAAAAAATGGAGAGACGGAGAGTAAGCTCCTTGCCGAACACACCGACGGGGAGCGAAATTTCACCACCCGAGAGTACGTCCTTATTCTCAGATGCGCGGCGTGCGCTGAGCTTGCCGTCAACGAAAAGCTCCGCAAAGTTCATAACACCCTCGTTAAGCTTGAAATTGAAAGCTCCGACGAATGAGCCCTTTGTGAGCGAGAGCTTTACGTCAAGGGTGTAATCAAAGACACCCGAGCAGGCAAATGTGAAAGCGCCGTCTCCACTTTCGGAGGGGTTGAACGCCTTGCTTGTGCCCTCGTGGGTGAATACTAAATTTTTGTCGTAATCAAGAAAACCGATATACATAAAATTTCCTTTCTGCCAAGGTGGCTGTTGGATAATTAAAACACAAATTTTGCAAATATGTAAACTGAAACGTACGTTTTAAGCGAAAACCCCAAAAAACCGAAGAGGGTTTTATAAACTACTGACAATAATTGCGTGTGATAACGCTAACAGTTTTATAAAAGACCGATAATAATTATAGCTATAAGTCCGAGAATAAAGCCCGAGAGCTTCAGCTTGCCTATTCTCTCGCCAAACAAAAATCTGCCTGCGAGGGCTGTGAGGATAAGCGAGCAGCCGTTGTATACGGGGAAATGTATAATAGACGGGAGCTTGCCTGTCAGAGAGGTGTTGATAACGTTGAGCGCGCCGACTATAATACCGACTGCTACGAGCAGCACTGTCGTTTTCTTTGATGAGTAGAGCTTAAGAAGCTCGCGGCGCTCTCCTTTTTTGGTAACGAGAGAGGCCAAAAGGAGCAAAACCGAGGCGAAGAGCAGTCCGTAGAATATAAAGCCTTGAAGCTCGGGCTTGTACGGTGAGTTCTGATGTATCTTTTGGACTATTGCGAGGCTTCCCGAGCCGACCATCGAGCATACGGCAAAGACGAGCCACTTAACCGAGAGCTTCTCGCCTTTTTTGGGAGGGATAATAAAAATCAGGGCAACCGAGAGCAAAAGCAGTCCAAGCCACTGCCAGAGTGAAATCTCTTCGCTAAGGAATATCGCGCTGTAAAAAATCGGTATAACGAAGCCGCAGGAATAAATCAAGGTACTGAGCGAGGCTGCGCCCATACCGAGCGCGAGCATAAGTGTAACCTGCATTACAAGTAGAAAGACGGCAAAAACGAGTGCAAAAAGCACCGATGCTCCCGATACGCAAAAGAGCGCTCCGAGGTCCCCTGCCGAGAGCAGAATAACCGTCAGCGAGCCGATAAAAAAGATATTAGAGTTTAGGAACAAAACACCCGACATATTCGAGCTGTCGTGTCCCATCTTCTTCATAATGATGGCTCTCGTCGAGCAAAAGACGGTAACCAGTATTAAAAGTACGTAGTCCATAATACCTCAGCGTAAAAAATATTAATAATTTAAAATTATCTTTCCTTAATTGTATAATATATTTTTAGAGATGTAAATTGTTAAAAGTCATAAATGATATTGCAAAAAGTAAACTGAGCAGGGTCTGAATTTTGCCACTTTTTGTCTTTTGTACGGCTTTTGGCTTATATTGCTCTCGGAAACAAGAGGGGGCTCTTGACAAATTATATACTTCGTGATATGATGTATTATGTAATGGGAAATATTACGATAAGCATTAATAATTGACTTAATGCAAGCAGTTGAATAATGCAAAATGACAACAAAACATAGCAAATCAAGAGTTTTGACAAAAGCTAGAAGGGAATTTAAAATGAAAAAGATTTTGTTTTTAATCTTAACTTGCATAGCTACACTTGCTCTGCTATCGTCGTGCGCGCTCTTTAACAGCTCGACGATAAACGGCGAGAAGCTCTCAAGCTACAAAATAGTATATTCGGCAGACGACCACGACTACTCTTACAGAGCGGCAGAGTACATACAGTCGAGCGTAAAGACACGCACGGGCGTAGAGCTTAAAATCGTTGAGGACGACCAGACGGAGGGAGAGTGCGAGATAATCGTTGGCGAAACGTCACGCAGCGCCTCGGCGAGCCTTGATGCGGATTGCTCGCGTTCCGAGTTTGCTATTCTTTCTGACGGAACGAAAATTGCCCTTGAAGGCGACTATTTCCTTATAGCCGCAGCGGCTTATTATTTTGTCGAGACCTTTGTGCCCACAAACAATTATCAGGCAACCGTTCCATCGGGTGTGTCGGTTTGCGAGCCGATAGTTAAAGAGGCGAAGAATTTTATAATGCTCATCGGCGACGGAATGGGACAAAACCACACCAAGCTCTTTGACGTGCTTGAAAACGACGTCGAATACGGTGACGGAGAGGATATTTTCTACGGTTATTATCTTTCTGCTATCGGATACTCGAGGACTAACTCTCTTACGGGAACGACAGACAGCGCGGCGGGAGGAACGGCTCTTTCCTCGGGCCATAAGACCTACAACGAGCATATCGGAATTGACGCTGACGGAAACGACGTTCTACTTATAACCGAGCTTGCGTCCTCTCTTGGCAAAAGCACTGCCGTTATGTCCACCGAGACCAAGACTGGAGCAACACCCGCATCGTTCTCGGCACACGCTGAGGACCGCGACGGAAAATCTGCTATACTTCAAAGCCAGATACAGCTCACCTCGCAGTACGGCACCTTAATCGACTGCGGCTACGACTACTACACGAGCGCAAAGCTTCTTGGCATAGAGGATAAGATACGCGAGACGCTCGATACACTTGATAATGACGGTGACGGATTTTTCCTCATGTACGAGGAAGCGCATATCGACAAGCACAGCCACAACAACGACACCGAGAAGCTCTTTTTGGCGCTCGTGAGATTTAATCAGGCTATTGCAACCTTTATGGAATATGCATTTTATCACCCCGACACGATGGTTATAATCACGGCAGACCACGAGACGGGCGGTCTTACCGAGGGAGAGGGTGAATATTACTTCACCTATGGCGACCATACCTCAGCCGACGTTTTCGTATTTGTTCACGGTGCCGCGGCCGAGCGCTTCGACGGTGTTTCGGTTGAAAATATACAGATACCTATGACCGTCGCACATCTCATGGGCAAGGACGATTTCGGTGACAGAACGACCTACTCCCATCTTACCGAGTGATAAAGCGCCGAGGCCTTGTGTTGTATAAAACAGCGCAAAAAAAGCTGTTGTTTTTTGCAAGAGCGAACAGCTTAAGATAAAACAAAAGCAAGAAAAACCAAAAAATCAAAGCGAAAAGCGAACATCAAACGAAAAGCGAACATCAAACGAAAAGCGAAAATAAAACAAAAACAAAAAATAATAACTCAAAAGAAAAACACCCAAAAATGCAACTGTTAGTTTACAAATCGGGTGTTTTTCTTTATATTTAGAGGGGAAATCCAAATATTGTTTTGAAAATTTGAAAATTTATAAATTCCTTCTTGAGTTCTTCTCAAGCTGCAAATTTTCTTTAGGATTAAGCTCTTCTCAAGCTGCAAATCCTCTTTGGAATTTCGAAAAATTAAAGGTTAATCTTGTTCTCGACGGTGAACAGCTCGAGCAGATGGGCGCGCTTTCTATCAATTTCGCGCTTCATTTTTGCGATATCCTCCTCGCTAAAGCTATCGAGGTCGCCCTCCTTGAGAGTGCACTTGTACATTCTGTCGAGGATAAGAGCGTAGTTGATGTCCTTTGAAACAATTTTTCCACGCTTCTCACAAACAACGACGTTGGAGTTGCCGCGAAGAAGCTCCTCTGCTGCAAAGGTTCCCATCTTTGATGCTAAAACTCTGTCGCGAAGGGTTGGGTTGCCGCCTCTGACGATGTGAGCGAGGCGAGCGAACTTGGTTTCAACACCCGTTGCGTCTTGTATTTTCTTTGTGAGTGCGGGAGCATAGTCGGAGCCGACACCCTCCGATACGATAACGATAAAGTTACGCTTGCCGAGAGACTTTGCCGAGATAATCTTCTTGCAGATGGATTCGTCGTCGTATGGGAACTCGGGCACTACTACTGAGGACGCGCCCGAAGCGATAGCGGTGTTGAGAGCGATGTCTCCTGCGCCTCTGCCCATTACCTCGACGACGTTGCATCTTGCGTGAGACTCGCAGGTATCGCGGAGCTTGTCGATAAGCTCGATAACGGTGTTCATAGCGGTGTCAAAGCCGATGGTTGCTTCGGTTGAGGTTATATCGTTGTCAATAGTGCAGGGGATACCTACGCAGGGAATACCGTGAGCGGTGAGGTCGGTAGCTCCTCTGAACGTACCGTCGCCGCCAAGGGTAATTATACCGTCGATACCGAATTTCTTACAGGTATCAATAGCGCGCTGCATACCCTCTTTGGTCTTGAACTCGGGGCAGCGGTCTGAGTAAAGAATAGTACCACCGCGGTTGATAATATTTGATACGTCACGCATGCTGAGGGGCTTGATGTCGCCGCTGATAAGTCCCGAGTAGCCGCGGTAGATAGCAACTACGTCAACACCGCGCGTAAGCGCAACTCTTACTGCGGCCCTGACTGCCGCGTTCATTCCGGGCGCATCTCCGCCCGAGGTGAGAATACCTATTCTTTTAAAGTTCTTCATTTTCGTTTCCTTGCTAGTTTTATTGACGATACTATTATACATATTTTTTGCCAAAAGTATTATACAACAATTATTTCTCTTTTTCAAGGGCTTTTGTGAAAATAGCCTTATTTTTGAAAATATTTTTGTTGAAAATTACAAAAAGAAATAAAATCTTATAATCTAATTGACAAAAAGCGAAATTTGTGGTATTATTTCTATAACCAAAGTATATGAATTGTCACGTTTTTGCGGTATTTTTATCGCGCGGTTCCTGATTAAAGGGGAAAGGTCAATTATGTATATTGCTATCATAGCAAGTGATAATAAAAAAGAGCTTATGGCGCAGTTCTGTATTGCCTATCAGGGCATACTCTCAAAGCACTCTATTTGCGCAACCGACAGCACCGGCAGATACATTGCCGACGCAACGGGGCTTGATATAGAAACCATGATGCCAGGCAGCGAGGGCGGTACTGAGCAGATAACCTCTCGTATTTCGTATAACGAGATAGATTTGGTGTTTTATTTCAGAAGCACCGACAGCGATTTCGGCACCGACGCGGGCAACGACCTTCTCAGGCTCTGCGACGTTTACAACGTGCCTATCGCAACTAATCTTGCGACGGCAGAGGTGCTTGTAACGGCGCTCGAGGCCGGAAGCTTCGACTGGCGCGAGTTCGTAAACCCGAGAAGCGAGTATAATCTTAAAAAGAAAAAGTGACAGCATAGCGCACTCGTTGGTCGGTGCGCTATTCTTATAGGCGGCGGATATGATTATAAGGGAATCACAAATCAAAATCAAATCTAAAATAGAGGAGCTTGATGGCAGAGGCTTTGGCATGGGCTCGCCGGAGATTTCCGAGAGTGTGCTTATGGGATACTATTACTATTCCGAGGAGCAGATACGCCTCACCTACACCGAGCGAGGCGAGGGCGGTGAGGTTAATACCGAGATTAAAGCTGACTCTGACGTGGTGACCGTTGCGCGCTCGGGCGCTATTGAGAGCGAAATCCGATTTAAAAAAGGAGAGGAGCACAGCTCTCTGTATTCCGTGCCGCCCTATAAATTTGATATGACGGTAAATCCTCTTAGGGTATCCTTTGAGCTCGGAGCAGACGGTGGCGAGCTCGACTTATACTACAATATGAAAATCGGCGGCGCAAACAAGGCGGTGAGAATGAGAATATGGATACAGCCGAGCTGAAAAACAGAATAAAGGACGGTACGCTTTCCGGTGTGTACCTCTTTTGCGGCGAGGAGGAATATCTTTCGAGGTATTACTCGCGTGAGCTTATCTCGGCCGTTGGTGACGACTCGCCCTTTGCCGTATTCAACAACCTCTCGTACGATGGCGAGGACGTTGATTTTGCGGCAATTAAGGAAGCAACGAAATCCCCGCCAATGATGTCCGACTACAAGCTCGTCGTATGGCGTCACGCAGACCTCACCTCACTCACCGAGGCCGAGTGTGAGGCGCTTTCCGAAATAGCCGAGCTTGTCAACGAGGGCGGCTACGCCGTGGTTGTGCTGGTTGCGACGGCGACGGGAGTTGAGTTCGGTACACCGAAGAAGCCGTCGGCGTTTATATCGCGCTTTGATAAGAAAATAAACGTTTTAAGATATGACAAATCGAGCGAAAATCAGCTTTATTCCTGGCTCAAAAAGCACTTCGACAAGGAGGGTCTTGCAGTAACGCTCGATACGGTCAAAACGCTAGTATTTCGCTCGGGACGCTCGATGGAGGTGCTTGCAAACGAGGTCAAAAAGCTTTCTGCCCTCGCTCACGCAAGAGGCAAGGGTCAACTTACGCCAAGCGACGTAATCGAGGCGGCCAGCACCACACCCGAGAGCGATACCTACGCGCTCTCAAACGCCATAAACGACAGGAATAAGGAAAAGGCCTACGACGCTCTTATGGATATGAAGCATAGGAGAGTTGAGCCACAGATTATCGTAGGTATGATGTCAAGGAGCTTCTCCGAGCTTCTCTCGGTTGCGCTTTTGCTTGACGATGGGCGTGGCTCGCAGGATATAGAAAGTATTCTGAAAATCAACCCGTACAGACTCAAGCACGCAATTTCGGCGGCAAAAAAATATACTACTGCAAGGCTTTTGGAGATAGTTGACACTCTGGCAAAAATTGATGCAGAGTCCAAGTTTGGCGGTGTCGCGGGATATACTATGATAGAGCTTTTTATCTCGCAAAATTTATAATTTTGAAAAGAAAGGTTTACAAATGAAGCGTTTTTTGGCTACAATTTTGGTGATTGTAATATCGGCTACATCACTTTTTTCTTGCGCACCCGACGGGCAAACGCCCGACAACGGTAAGACTGACACCTATGGTGTTGGAGCTTGCGATTACGCAAAGGAGAGAGATACCGTAGGAAGAATAGTTACCTACGTTGAGATGTGTATATATAACTACGGAAAGGTTGTTTTCTGCCTTGACCATACGGCAGCGCCCGCCTCGGTTGCTCAGTTTGTTGGACTTGCAAACGGCGGATATTACAGTAATCCTCCCGAGGGCTCTACTAACGTATACGGCAACAGAATCCACGCGATAAAGCCAGGAGCGTATATTCACGGTGGCTGTCACGCAGGTGACGGAAGCGGTACGCTTAATCAGAAAATTCACGGTGAATTTCTCGATAACGGCTTCAAGAGTAACGATATTTCGCACCGCCGCGGTGTAATTTCCTTTGCAAGAGAGGACGACTACGACTCGGCTTCTTGCCAGTTCTTTATCTGCTACACCGATATGACCGAGCTTGACGGCCACTATGCCGCGTTCGGCTACGTCGTCGAGGGAATGAGCGTTATCGACGCTATAATGAACGACCTCTCGCAGTATGCCAATAGCGAAAGCTACGTTCTGACCGAAGAATATCAGCCGAAGATTAAGTACGTTAGACTTTACGAAGAGTGGTATTTGGAGCGAGGACAGTTTATGTAATCCGCTTTGCGATTTTCTCACAAACAGGACTTGATATACTTAAATACGAGCAATTTTATACAATAAACGTGAAAAGGAGCTGAGTTGCAACTCAGCCCCTTTATTTTTTAATTTGAAACGTATACACAATATCTACACTATGCTTTTAAGGAAGGCTGCGAGCTTATCCTTTTGCTTCGCGGTTAGCCTGGCTATGAGAGAAAGCAATTCGTCATCATTGCTTGAAAAATCAAAAAAAGTTACCAAGGATATCTTAAGTGCATCGCATATATACTCGAGATACTCTACGGTAGGCTTCTTGTTGCCCAGCTCTATATCTCTGAGATAGCTCTGAGATATTCCTGCCAAATTTGCCAAGCCGTTGACGGTAAGTCCGCTCTTTTCTCTAAGCTCTTTAATTCTTTTACTTACGTCGAACATGTGAAACCTCCTTTTTCTTCATTATATACTATTTTACACGATTTTTTGACACAAAAGTACAACTAAAGTATTGACATTTAATCACTATAGTGATATAATGTAAGACAAGTTGCTATTTCGATAGCAATAATACTTTATTTTAAGGAGAGAAAAAATGGAAAAGTTTGAAAAGGCAAAGAAGATAAGCGTAATTGTGTTTTACTCAATATGGCTTGTAGTGGCGTTATCTTTGTGGATTTTTGGATTAACAATGTTTATGGAACATTCGGGATTTGAGTCATGGGTTATTTGGGGAGCCGCATGCGTTGTTCCGATTATTATTCCTATTCTCAAGATGACTTTTGATCAGGCTAAAAAAGGCGCTCGCGACGGTGCTAACGAATATAGTGCCAGCGTAGTCGGAAACACGGTTTACGTAGAGAATCACCCGATACGCGGAGCTATTTCCGGTTTGATCGGTGGTATATTCGGAGGACTTCTCGTTGGTCCTATAATGCTGGCAATATATATTATCAAAAATGCACTTGCTTTAATAACCGCTATCTTGGAATTGAAGAGGGCAGCGTAATCGGTGACACTACATGGCAAGTGTTGAAAAAAATCAAGTAATTGACAGGCTTCGTCGCTACTTAAACGAAAACGAATGGCTGGAGAAGGCAAGAAATAAAAACCCCGACTTTGCACAGGCGATAGAGGGAATTCAGGCCGACAGTATATATTTTGGCGACGGTCCTATTCTTTCACGCGGTTACGTGTGGGGAAATTCCACGGGCTCGGGCGAAAGCACGTACGGCGATACCACTACTAAAAGAACGACTTCTATAGACTTTAACACAGACGAATATCTGATAGTCGCAGATGAAAATGCTGCTTCTATGGCTACGTGTCGCGCCGCGACGAGATATGTCCTTGACGGATATAATACGTCTGACGTTATTACTAAATACGAGGCTCGTTCAATAGCGGAGAAGGAAGGAAAAAGATTGTGTAGACAAGCTCTTTCCGACCTGAATTTCGGTATGAGCGAGTGCCGTCTTAACAGATACGGAATAGAGTATACTTCCGAGCCTATTAAAGTGCCTATTTGGCCGATTTTTACGGATATTGTTGATAGCAACGGTAAGAGCACGTCTGTTCATCTTGGATATTATTATAGATGTGATAATAAAGATTATATTCAAATGGATATAAGTGTTCCTATGACGGCAAAAAACAAGCTTATAATGTTTGGAGCGATTGCCGCCGCGGCAATCGTGGTTATAGTCATTATAGCTTCGTTGCTATGATATTAAGATATTCATTGGAAAAGACCAATAGCAAAAATGAAAATATATAATCAAAAGCCGTTATTTCCGTTTAGGCACGAAATCCATTTAAGAAGAAAACGGCTTTTAGCACGCATTAGATGGCGCTATAGAAATAAAATTTGAGTTTCTATAGCGCCATCGCAATAATTTGGAGGTTTTATGAAAAAAGCACTGTCAGTTATAATAATTATATTATGCACGCTTTCGATAAGCAGCTGCGATATATCAAATATTATAAATCAGTTTAAAGACGAAAGCAACGATAACGGTGGTAATAACGCAGATATCAAAATTGAAGACGAGTCTTATAAGGTTTTGCAGCAGGAAACCACACTTGTTCTTTCGGATTTATCAGATGAAATTTACAATTATTTCGTGTTTAAAATCGGCGAGGTAGCACGCGTTCCGCTTGCATATCACGCGAGCGAATACCACTCCGGATTAACGGATACTCAGTACACCTGGACGGATACTACAGTAAATTCCACTACCTTGAGCGAAACTGAAGCGGAGCTTACCGAAAATACTATTTCTGCTGAGATTGGCTCATCTATCAAATCCGGATTTGAATCGAGTGTAGGCGTAGAAGAATTGGGAGTAAGCGCTTCTATGAAATCCACTCTTGAATCGGAATTGTCTTCAAAAATAGGTACTGAAAGCAAGATTACTAACAGCAACGAAAATCAACTCGAGGTTATGTCTGTACAAGAAAAACGCACAGAAAAAACGATAACCATTGATAAAAGCAGTCCGCGTGGGCATTATTGGTATGCGGTTTGCACGAGCTGCGACGTGTACGTGGCACTTGTTTGCGATAAGCACTCAAACACTTACGAATACTACTTTATTACAACAAGCGTTGGCGAAAAATACGACGCTATGATTTATAGCGGGGAACGCGACAGATTAATTCCAAATATAGAAGAAAAATTGAATTTTGACGCCACTGTATTCGATGATATGGATTTGTTCGGAGATGCCGAAAAAAAGACGTACAAGGCTGTGATAAATCTTGAGCAGCTCATAGATTCAAGTAAGGAGCTTTGTAGTCCGTCAAGTGATTTTTCGGGTGATGGATATGAGTATAAAAAATCCGAGGGCGTATTATATTTATACGGAAAAGATAACGGAAAATACTTTGATTCGTTCAAATTGGTTGGAAACTACGGCAAGTATAACGATAGAGATCGCGAAATAACAACTGTAGTAGATAATATGTCTATAGTCATAGATACGACACACGATGTGACTTTAGAGCTGGAGCGAGTTGCGTTCAAGTCCAATAACGGCAGATCTGCAATTGCTTGCACCGAAGAAACGAACGAAAATGTAACCATTCATTTAATATCCTCCGGCGTGGAAAAGGGCAACAAGATACAGGGAGGACAAAGCGCAAGCTCAATTTTAGATTTAAGCAAGCAAACGCTTAAAATATCCGGCAGAGTACCGCTGTATATATCACCTGCGGGAGAATATAAATCCGGAGCTGACGGTATAGAGGCGAACACGCTGATTTTGAATTTTAATTCGTCACTTACTATAGAAGCCGGAAGGGGAGGCGACGGCAGTAACGGAGCTGTCGTGTCGGACGGCAAAAACGGATTACCCGGAGCGAACGGCGCTCACGGTGGTAATGCAATAAACGTTTCCTCTCTTGATATCGTGAAATGCTACGCATTAAAGCTTTATGCCGGAAGCGGTGGTAACGGCGGTAACGGTTCTGCGGGTAATAACCCGGATTTTAACCCACTTGGCACTGCTACTCCGAGAATTGGAGGCAAGGGCGGTAACGGCGGAGATGGCGGTTGCGGCATTTTGGTATACGAAGACGTAAATATAGAAGAGATGCTTTCAAACGTAGAAATTTTCGTTTGCCAAGGCGGTTATGGCGGAAACGGCGGTAACGGAGGTGCCGGAGGAGGAAGCAATCACGTAGGACGTGGCGGCGATGGCGGCGACGGAGGCTACGGCGGTTACGCTTGCGCAACCGAGGGCGGAAGCAAAAGCTATTTTGATGCTTATAACGGTCGCGGTGGCAGCGGCGGCCAGGGCGGCTGTAACACAAATGACACTTCAAAGAACGGCGCAAACGGACAAGACAGATAAGATTGATTTTATAAAAGCATAAGGAGAAATTAAATGAATATCGCAGAAGCACAGCAAATTCTTTTGAATAACGTAGCGATTGAGTTGACAAAATGGCTCGGACGTGAATTTGTAGTAACCGAAAACAACAAAATGGTGTTTGATGAGCAGCAAGAGATTGACGGAATAGTTTATACTTGGTACGAATCAACTGTCGGACAAGGAATTAGATATTATTTCGAAGTAGAAAATATGGGAGATGATAGCAACGAAAACTCTGTACGGTTATTTTCTTTCGTAATCCGTTCCGATTTATTCTCTTGGGATAAAGAAACAGACGAAGGAATCCTCACTGTTTGTAATTTTTTGAACTCGGAGTGTGATGGTGTTTGTACCTTTTATGCCGACGAAGAGCTTTATGAAAATAAAACCGCGCTTGTAGCAGCTCATAAGGTTTATATAAACGACCCATCAAATTATGAAGCGACTTTGGAAACCGCAAAATCCTCTGTGTTTATGGTAATGAATAACATAATTCGCGGAGTTGAGAAGCTTTACGAACAATAAAACCAAAAAAGAGTGTGAACCGCGGTTCACACTCTTTTCTTTTATTTAAAACTTTTTTCACCCCAACTATTGACAAATAGCCACTTTTATTAAAATACTTTAATTTTCGGTCGGCTATAAGTAAAAGCCGATAAAGAAGTCTTGAAGGCTTTGGCGTTCCGCCTTTTCGACTTCGAGAAAGACTTGGCGTTTCGCCTTTTCGACGGCGTGAAAACCTATGCGCTTCGCTTTTGCGACGGGGCGAAAGACCTAGTATTGTGCTTTTGGCAGGGTGAAGGCTCAGGGCTTATACCTTCTCAACCGAGATGGTGACGAGCTCGCCGTTGATGTTCCACTCCTTTGAATTTTTGAGAGTGGTGCTCGTGAGAAGCTCGGTGCCGAGGGTTTCGGAAAGAATTTCACTCTTGTTGCGCTCGGCGATAGCGATAATAGTATCGTTGCCAAAGAAGGCTACCTTAATATTATCCATAACCTCGAAGCCTGAGTCCTTACGCATCGTCTGGATTTTCGAGATAATCTCGCGCACGTTACCCTCTTCGATAAGCTCGTCTGTGAGGTTGATATCAATAACGACGGTGACGCCTCTGTCGGAGAGTGATTCGAAGCCCTCCTTCTTGGTCATATCGATAAGCAGGTCCTCTTTGGTGAGGGTTATCTTGTCGCCTGATACCTCAAAGGAGATTTCGCCCGACGCCTCAAGCTCTGCCATAGCGGCATTGCCGTCAAGGGACGAAAGGGCTGCCTTGATACCGCCAAGGTACTTGCCGTACTTGGGTCCGACGGTACGAAGCTGAGGCTTGAAGGTGTAGGTGGTGAAGTCGGATACGCTGCTAGTAAACTCGACCGACTTGACGTTAAGCTCGTCGCGGATAACGTCGATAAAGCTCTCGCTCGGGGTGTTGTCTGCCTTTACGTACATCTTGGAAATAGGCTGACGGTTCTTTACCTTTGCGGCGTTTCTCGTCGCTCTGCCGAGGGTTACTATCTCAACGACCTCGTCCATATTTTCTTCAAGAGATTTGTCTATCATTTCCTCGTCTGCAACGGGATAATCGCACAGATGAATTGACACGGGTGCCGACTTATCGAGATTTGCGACAAGATTTCTGTATATATCCTCGGTCATAAAGGGAATGAGGGGAGCAGACGCCTTGGCGATGGTTACGAGCGAGGTGTAGAGGGTGAGATAAGCGTTTACCTTGTCCTCGGGCATATCCTTAACCCAGAAGCGCTCGCGCGAGCGACGGACGTACCAGTTCGACAGCTCGTCAACGAAGCCCTCAAGCACTCTCGTTGCCTCGGTAATCTTGTATGCGCCAAGATATTCGTCGCACGCCTTGACTGCCGAGTGGAGCTTCGAGAGTATCCACTTATCCATAACGGTAAGGGTGCTCTTGTTAAGGGTGTATTTGGTCGGGTCAAAGCCGTCGATGTTAGCGTAGAGAACGTAGAACGCGTAGGTGTTCCAGAGAGTTCCCATAAACTTTCTCTGTCCCTCGGTAACAGCCTCGCCGTAGAAACGGTTGGGAAGCCAGGGAGCAGAGTTGGAGTAGAAGTACCAACGGATAGCGTCGGCGCCGTACTGCTCGAGGGCTTCGAACGGGTCTACCGCGTTGCCCTTGGACTTGGACATCTTTTGTCCGTCCTTATCAAGCACGTGTCCGAGAACGAGCACGTTCTTGTAGGGAGAACAGTCGAAGATGAGGGTGGATATAGCCATAAGCGAGTAGAACCAGCCACGTGTCTGGTCAACGCCCTCGCTAATAAAGTTTGCGGGGAACTGCGACTCGAAGATTTCCTTGTTTTCGAAGGGGTAGTGCCACTGAGCAAAGGGCATAGAGCCCGAGTCAAACCAGCAGTCGATAACCTCTGGAACTCTCTTCATTTCACCCTTACATTCGGGACAGGTGAGAGTAACCGCGTCGATAAAGGGTCTGTGAAGCTCGATGTTATCAGGGCAGTTTTTAGACATGGATTTAAGCTCCTCGATAGAGCCTATCGAATGTCTGTGACCGCAGGAGCACTCCCAGATGTTTAGGGGTGTACCCCAATATCTGTTACGGGAAAGGCCCCAGTCCTGAACGTTCTCAAGCCAGTCGCCGAAACGGCCCTTGCCGACGTTTTCGGGTATCCAGTTTACGGTATTGTTGTTTCTTATGAGGTTCTCGCGAACCTTGGTCATTTCGATAAACCAGGTGTCACGCGCGTAGTAAATAAGGGGAGTGTTACATCTCCAGCAGTGAGGATACTCGTGCTCAAACTTGGGAGCAGAGAAGAGCTTGCCTTCTTTGTCGAGGTCAACGAGAACCATCGGGTCGGCCTTCTTAACGAAAACGCCACTGTATGGAGTTTGTTCTGTAAGCTCGCCCTTGCCGTTTACGAACTGAACGAAGGGGAGGTCGTATTTTCTGCCGACTCGGGAGTCGTCCTCACCGAACGCGGGAGCGATATGAACGATACCTGTACCGTCGGACATTGTTACGTAGCTGTCGGCTGTGACGAAGTGAGCCTTCTTTTTCTGCTTTTTTGCTTCTTCGCCCGTACAAGCCCAAAGAGGCTCGTAGCCGCGGCCCTCAAGTGCGATACCCTCCATCTTCTCGAGTATCTCGTATGCGGGTGCGCCCTCCTCACGCTCGATAGAGCCGAGAACCGAGTCGAGCAGCGCCTCTGCCATATAGTAGGTGTAGCCGTCTGCTGCGCGAACCTTGCAGTAGGTGTCGCGTGGGTTTACGCAGAGAGCAACGTTTGAGGGGAGTGTCCAGGGGGTAGTCGTCCAGGCGAGGAAATACGCGTCCTCGTCGGTACACTTAAATCTTACAACTGCGGAGCGCTCCTTTACGGTCTTGTAGCCCTGCGCTACCTCGTGAGAGGAGAGGGGGGTACCGCAACGGGGACAGTAGGGAACTATCTTGAAGCCCTTGTAGAGCAGTCCTTTGTCGAATATTTTCTTAAGAGCCCACCACTCCGACTCAATAAAGTCGTTTGTGTAGGTAACGTAGGGGTTGTCCATATCAGCCCAGAAGCCGACGGTACCCGAGAAGTCCTCCCACATTTCCTTGTAATTCCACACCGACTCCTTGCAGTGCGCGATGAAAGGCTCAAGTCCGTAGCCCTCTATCTGATCCTTGCCGTCGATACCGAGCTTCTTTTCAACCTCAAGCTCAACGGGAAGTCCGTGGGTGTCCCAGCCTGCCTTACGAAGAACTCTCTTGCCCTTCATAGTCTGGTATCTCGGCACCATATCCTTGATAACACGCGTCAGAACGTGGCCTATATGAGGCTTGCCGTTTGCAGTAGGCGGACCGTCGAAGAAGGTATAATTCTCACAGCCCTCGCGAAGCGAGATGCTCTTTTCAAATATCGAATTATCCTCCCAGAATTTTCTCGTGGCCTTTTCTCTCTCAACGAAATTCAGGCTTGTAGGCACCTTTTCGTAGATTTCTTTTGCCATTTTGTCTCTCCTTACAGTTGGATTTATCTATGTTTTTAATTTTTATTTTTGGTTTATGCTTTGAATTAAATTGTGCTTTAGCTTTTGTCTGAATTATACTTTTTTGAACTAGGCTTGAATTTTGAATATGCTCCCACCTGATTTATGCTCTTGATTTATGGGGTGTCAATAAGATGCCTTAAAAAACAAAAAATCCGTTTCGCATAGAAACGGAATATACCACCCGAAATCACGCATCAAACAATACGCGCTCCTCTTACGCGGGAGCCGTCGGCACGGATTACTTTATTCACCCATGCGGCTCTGGAGTGATTTTCGCCTCGGATTACTCGCCGTCGGCTCGCACCATGCGCCGACTCTCTTGGGACTTTTATCCGAACTACTCTCTCCGTCATAGCCTTTAATTATTTTAGTATAATCATTGTACTACAAATATTTCGCTTTGTCAAGATATTTAATAAAATTATTGACAAGGCCTGATATTTGGGATAAAATATATGCTGATACGACTTTTTGTAAAGAGATTTATCAAATCACGGCGGGCGGCTTGAAGGAGGGCGGCAAAATGCTTTGTGAAAATAGAATAAGAGAGCTTCTTATTGCTATGGGTGTACCTGTAAGGCTCGTTTTCTACGATAGCACCGACTCGACAAACAATAGGGCGCGAGAGTGGGCCAAGGGGGATTACACGGGGGGGTGTGTCGCATTTTTGGCCCGAAAGCAAACTGCCGGGCGCGGCAGACGCGGAAGGACCTTTCTCTCTGAAGAGGGGGGAATATACCTCAGCCTTCTCGTCCGTCCCGATAAAAACACCAAAACCGAGAGAATAACGGGGGAGGCTGCGACTACTGTTTTGTCCGTTGTTGAGCGTCTGACGGGTCTTTCGGTCGGTATAAAATGGGTAAACGACCTTTATATAAACGGCAAAAAATGCGCAGGGATTTTAACCGAGGGCGAGTTTGACGAAAACGGCAATTTAGCGTATTTCGTGCTTGGTTTGGGAATAAATGTTTACAAAATCAATAATTTTTCGTCCAAAATGCCGATAGCAACGACGCTTGAGGACGAGGTAGACAGAGAAAAAGAGGCTAAAAACCGAGAGGTGCGCCTTCCTGATATCAACCGTCTTTGCGCTGAGATAATAGCCTCTCTTTTATCAACGGATACACCGAGTGTGTCGGATTACAAAAAAAGATGTATTCTCCTCGGCAAGAGGGTGCTGATAAAACGGGGGGACAGTGAGTTTTTCGCTACGGCACTCGACGTTTGCGAGGATTATTCGCTTCTTATACGGCTTGATGGCGGTGAGGAAATTGCGCTCGGCTCGGGCGAGGTAACGACGGTTTTTAACCCGTAGAGTGACTTTTGGGCTTTTAAAGACGGGTTTTTGGTTCTTTTATTTAAATTCTCGTTTCTTAAGTCGAATAATTACCGACTGAAGCCTTGACAAAGCCTGCTCTTTAATATATAATATATTATTGTAAAAATACGCTCCCGCGCGAGAGTGTGCGTGCGAGTATGAAAGGACTATATAAAATGAAACAGAGAATCGAAGAGCTGAAAAAAAGCTTCGGCGAGGCGCTTGCCTTGTCGACCGACTCGGCAAGTCTTGAAAATCTGCGTGTCGAATATCTTGGCAAAAAGGGACACGTGGCTTCTCTTATGCAGGGACTTCGCGACGTATCAGACAAGCGCGAGGCAGGACAGCTCATCAACGCCTTTAAAAATGAGGTAGAGGGTAAAATTTCCGAAGCGTCCGAGGCGCTCCAGGCGGCAATTATCGCAGCGAAAGTGCGCTCTGCAAGAAAGTACAACCCCACCTTAAAGCCCGAGCGCGAGCTTGGCTCGTACCACCCTATCACCCTTGCTACGCGTGAGGTTGAGGAGGTGTTTGTCAGCATGGGCTTTGCTATCGAGAACTATGATGAGATAGTTGACGACTACAAGTGCTTCGAGGCTCTTAACATACCTAAGCACCATCCCGCAAGAGATATGCAGGACACCTATTATCTTGATAACGGCCAGCTTCTCAAGACCCACACCTCTGCGGCGCAGAACTACATTATGAAGAAGTACGGCGCGCCCCTCAGAGCTATTTTCCCCGGCCGTTGCTTCAGAAACGAGTCGACCGACGCCTGCCACGAGAACACCTTCTTCCAGATGGAAGGCATGATGATAGACGAGGATATTTCTATATCCAACCTTATCTACTTTATGAAGACTATGCTCTCGGAGGTGTTCCACCGCGACGTAAAGGTAAGACTTCGTCCCGGATTTTTCCCCTTCGTCGAGCCCGGATTTGAGCTTGATATCAACTGCGAGATTTGCGGCGGCGCGGGCTGTCCCTCTTGCAAAAACTCGGGCTGGCTTGAGCTTTGCCCCTGCGGCATGATACACCCTAACGTTCTTAAAGAGGGTGGAATTGACACCGAGAAGTACTCGGGATTTGCATTCGGTCTCGGTCTGACGCGCCTTGCTATGATGAAGTACGGCGTTAAGGATATTCGTGATTTTAATAGCGGAAGCCTCAAGGCTCTTTCGCAGTTCAAGTCGATATAAGGAGGTAAGAAAAATGTTTTTATCTATGAACTGGATAGGCGATTTCGTTGACCTCTCGGGGCTTGACAGAAAGTCTTTAATCCGCAACTTTACTCTTTCTACCGCAGAGGTAGAGGACATAATCGAAAAGGGCAGTGATATTTCGGGTATCGTCGTTGCGAAGATACTCTCGGTTGAAAATCACCCCGAGTCAAAAAAGCTTCATCTTCTCAAGGTTGACAAGGGCGACGAGGTAGTTGACATCGTTTGCGGCGCGCCCAACGTCAGAGAGGGAATGAAGGTCGCTCTTGCTACCGTCGGCGGAAGAGTTGGAGAGATTACTATTGCTCCCCGTACTCTTGCAGGCTACACCTCGTACGGTATGTGCTGCTCCGAGGCTGAGCTTGGTATAAGCGAGGACCATTCGGGGCTTATTGAGATATTTGAGGACGTGCCTCTCGGTACTGACATCAAGTCGGTATACGACATTGACGATATAATTTTCGAGGTAGACAACAAGTCGCTCACCAACCGTCCTGACCTTTGGAGCCACTACGGTATTGCGCGCGAGTTTGCTACCATTACTGGCAGAGAGCTTCGCTCGCCTGAGCTTGTAGAGCTCTCAAAATTTGACACGCTCCCCCCCGTACAGGTGGACGTTAAGGCAACCGAGCTTTGCTATCGCTACTCCGCAATAAAGGTTGAGAACGTAACGAGGAAAATCAGCCCTGTTAATATGCGTATCCGCCTTTACTACTGTGGCTCGCGCGCTATTAACTTCCTTGCAGACCTAACAAACTACGTTATGATGGAGCTCGGTCAGCCGATGCACGCGTTCGATAACGCAAAGGTTGATAAAATTGAGGTACAGACCTTTGAGAGTGGACTTAAGTTCCAGACCCTTGACGGCACCGTCAGAAATATTGACGAGAATATGCTCATGATTACCTCGGGTGACGAGCCCGTTGCAATAGCAGGCGTTATGGGTGGCGAGGCGTCGAAAATCGACGATAATACCAGCTCGCTTCTTCTTGAGTCCGCAACCTTTGACGGTGTTTCGGTGCGCAAAACCACGACCCGTCTCGGTCTTCGTACCGATGCTTCGCAGAGATACGAGAAGATGCTCGACCCCGAGCTTTGTAAGACTGCTACGGCAAGACTTCTCGCAATTTTATGCGAGTGTGACGCAGGCGCTAAGGTTATCTCGTCCTACACCGACGTGTATGCAAAAAGATATCCCACGATAACTCTCGAGTTTGACAAAAGATACGTAGATCGTTACACGGGTATAGACATTTCGACGGACAGAATAGTAAAAACCCTTACCTCTCTCGGCTTTGCGGTTGAAAATGAGGGCGACAGCTTCAAGGTTGTAGTTCCCTCGTGGAGAGCAACCAAGGACGTCACCATCAAGGCTGATATTATCGAGGAAATCACCCGTATTTACGGCTACGACAACTTTGACGTATTCACCGCAGAGAGCCCTCTTCTTCCCGTAAGAAAAGAGGTGCTTAAGTCCGAGGAGGACAGAATGAAGGACCTGCTCGTAAAGAGCTTCCGTATGCACGAGGTACACTCGTACATCTGGTCTGATATTCAGAAGAACCGCGAGCTTGGTATAAATACACCCGAGAACGTTAGAATTATCAACGCGCAGACACCCGACCACGCGATAATTCGAGTTTCTATGATACCCACACTCCTTTCGTTTGTAAAGGAGAATAAGACTTATAACGATAATTTCGGAATTTTTGAGATAGGCCACACCGTGTGCGGTCTTAAGGCTGATGGAACCTGTGACGAGAGAAATAAGCTCGGCGCCGTCCTCTTCTCAAAGACCGAGAGCGAGGAGGCACTCTTCCTTAAAGCCAGAGACGTGGCGCTCGAGCTTTGCGAGGATATTCTTCACAAGTCGCCCGATTTCGTATCGGCCGAGCCCGACTTCGACTTTGAGCACCCCGTGAACAGCTTTGATATCACCGTAGACGGTGAGAAGATAGGCTACCTTGCGGTTGCCCACCCCACCGTTCTTGAGAATATTGACAAGAAGTGCGCTGTTGCGTTCGTTGAAATCTACACCGAGAAATTTGCTAAGACCGCCGTAGGTGCGCTTAAGTACAAGGAGCCCTCGAAGTTCCCCGCAATAGACATCGACCTTACCTTTACTGCTGATATCGGCTCGGTTAGCTTCTCAGCTCTCGAGCGCGTGGCAGAGGAGGTATCCGGGGATATGCTCGCAGGCGTGAGCTTCAAGGATATCTACACGGCAGACGGCGTATCGGCTCTCACTCTTAGATTTTCGTTCGTTTCTAAGGAGAGAACACTCACAAAGCAGGAGCTCGTTCCTACCACCGACGCAATAATCTCACGCTTTAGGGAGCTCGGCCTTGAAATGAAGATGTAAGAGAGCCGTCGCGCTCCCTTATATCCCACGCTCGAGTGCTCTGTGGTGCAGGACGGTAATGCCCGTATTACCGTTTGTGTATTATAAGTTACACACTTTATCATAAGAAACACATTTGAGAATTTAAGACGTTTTTAGGCTTTGGAATGGATAATCTTCTGTAACCGATAGCTTACAAAAAATGAGGGCGAAGCTGTCACGGTATGGCTTCGCCTTTAAAAATAAAACAGGAAAGAGGGCACCCGTGTCGCATAAAAAGGAAAAATGTCTAAAATTTCGCTCTATCACCTATACAAGCTCATATTCAGAAGCATAGCGCTCGGTGTCGCCCTCACACTCTATATCTATAATCTTCTGACAGCAGACAAAACTTACGAGCAGGCCTTGAAAAGACCCGCCGTGCTGCTCGTCGTGTGGGGCGTGTTTGCCGTGGAAATATTTCTGAGACTGTTTCCCTCGCGCACCGAGAGTATGGGCTGTCAAAAGCAGTTTTTAAAAAACTATAAGCCAAAGCCTCTACCGCCCGATAGGCAGAGCTTCATTAAAACGTTTATTATGGCTATGCTGTGGCTTGCTGCGGACGGTACTGTCGTCTTGCTTTATCTTTTTTCGGTGATAGACGCAGGGCTCGTTGTTTTATACTGTCTTTTTCTCTCGGTACTGGATATTATATGTATCCTCTTTTTCTGCCCGTTTCAGACCTTCGTTATGAAAAACAAGTGCTGTGCCACCTGCAGAATATATAATTGGGACTACATAATGATGTTTTCGCCGCTATTTTTTATCCCGAGCTTCTTTACCGTGAGTATTGCTGCCCTCTCGCTCGTGCTGTTCTTGGAGTGGGAGATAATTTACAGGCTCCACCCCGAGAGATTTTGTGAGTCTGCTAATGCGTCTCTTGATTGCGAAAATTGTAAGGAAAAGCTCTGCGCACATAAAACACAGCTGCGAAAATTTCTCAAATCCAGAAAAAGAAAAAACCAAAAACGCAACGAAAACAGCGAAATTTGTAAATAAAGATTGTCAAAATAACGAGACAATGGCTTTATCCGTACAATATTTCGGCATTTAACGGAGAGAAATATGACTGAAACAAATAAAACTATACTTGAGAATTACCAAATAAGAAAAACGAGAAAGCAAAAGAGCGTATTTATCTCGTTTCTTGAAGATTGCGCGTCCTCTCTTGGATATACACACAAGGTTGAGCGGGCGTCGTTTGGCTCGAGAAACGTTGTGGTCGGCAATATAGAAAAAGCAGAGGTTGTATTCAGCGCCCATTACGACACGCAGCCGGTCCTGCCGTTTCCAAACTTTATAACCCCTAAATCTCTGCCTATATACTTAATCTATCAGCTCGTCTTATCGTTATTGATTCTTCTCGCTCCCGCACTGCTGACGCTTGCTTTAGGTGTGCCGCTCGGATTTTTACTCGACGGCTTTGGCGTGGGTGTAGAGGATAGGTATTACGTTTTCTATCTGATTTATTGTTTTCTTTTATGGGTTGCGGTCATTCTCCTTATGTTCGGACCTGCAAATAAGCATACGGCGAACGATAACACGAGCGGCGTTACCGCTCTTCTTGAAACAATGGAGAAGCTGCCCGAAAATTTAAGAGATAAGGCGGCGTTCGTTTTCTTTGACAACGAGGAGCTCGGACTTATTGGCTCGTCGAGCTTCTATTCAAAGCATAAGAATACTATGAAAAACAAGCTTCTTATAAACTTCGATTGTGTGTCAGACGGAGAAAATATGCTCTTTGCGGTTAAGAAGGGAGCGCGAAAATACGTTCCTTATATAGAAAAAGCATACGAGGCGCGCGGGGGATTTTCGGTAGAGATTTGCACTCGCGGGGTGATTTATCCCTCCGACCAGATACTCTTTCCTATGGGTGTCGGCGCATGCGCCTTGAGAAAATCCAAAATACTTGGCATTTTATATATGAATAGGATACATACTCCGCTCGATACTTTATATAATGAAGAAAACATCAGCTTTTTTGCCGACGGCTCGGTTAAGTTAGTAGAAGCTTTTGCAAATAATTTAGAATTATTCTAAAAAATTTTTAAAACCTATTGACAAAGAGCATCTTCTCGTGTATAATATTCCTGGAATGATTCTAAAACGGAATCAAAGAAACACGAGGAGGAAAAATGACTAAACAAAAAGCAGCAGTTCTAGAGGTCATTCGTTCCGCAAGGTGTCACTATACCGCAGAGGAGATACACCGTGAGGCAAAGAAAATTTTGCCCGGCATTTCGCTCGCTACGGTTTACAACAACATTCACGCTTTGGAGCGCGAAATGCTGATACGCAAAATTACGGGAGAGGACCTCTCAGACAGGTATGACAGCTCGCCTATTCCTCACGGACATCTTTACTGTAAGGGGTGTGGCGCTATTGCAGATTTTCAACCCATGGGTATCGACCAAACGCTGAGGGACGCAGCGGGCGGCGAGTACGACTCGTACGAGCTTAAGGTAAGGTACCTTTGTAAAAGGTGCAGGGAGGCTCACCTCGGCACCTAGCTTGGAGAGTAAGACCGTTTCTATCATGTAAATCTCGGTATGACAGACGGGGAATCGACCTTTCAAAACGGCATGGCCGTTTAGCTTTGACTGAATTTAATTTTAAAAAACATATAACAAGGAGAATTATCATGAATCTTAAGGGAACCAAAACAGAGCAGAATCTTATGACCGCTTTCGCAGGCGAATCTCAGGCTAGAAACAAGTACACCTACTTTGCATCGGTAGCAAAGAAGGAGGGCTACGAGCAGATCGCGGCTATCTTCGAGGAAACCGCAAACAACGAAAAGGAGCACGCAAAGCTCTGGTTCAAGGCGCTCGGCGGCCTTGGTGACACCGCGGCTAACCTTCTTGCAGCAGCAGAGGGTGAGAACTACGAGTGGACCGATATGTACGACACCTTTGCAAAAGAGGCTGAGGAGGAGGGCTTCAAGGCTCTTGCAGCTCAGTTCAGAATGGTAGCAGCTATCGAGAAGACTCACGAGGAGAGATACAGAAAGCTCCTTAGCAATGTAGAGGCTCAGGCAGTATTTGAGAAGAGCGAAATTACCATGTGGGAGTGCCGCAACTGTGGACATCTCGTAGTTGGTAAGAAGGCTCCCGGCGCTTGCCCCGTATGCGCACATCCTCAGAGCTACTTCGAGGTTAGAAAAGAGAACTATTAATTAAAAACCTCAACTTTTTAATACAAATCCAAAAGCACTTCATTTCAGGCTCGGACCTCGTTCCGAGCCTTTTTTGTTTTGGCGCTGAAACTGTTTAATTACTGCAAAAAGAAAAAGCCTCATTCGGCAGAGGATTTTTTGCTTCGTGAGACCTTTTTGCAGGTTTTAAAGGGGAACTGTTCGATGGCAAAATAAGCGATAGGTAAACTAAAAACATTTCAAAATTTCAGATTTTGTGATAGGGCCGATTTCGGCTCGCTCATTTTTGTGGTTTTATACAAAAAGGCTGCTAATTTTTTATAACAGTTGACAAATAAATAAACAGATTTTAGGAAAACGGCACCGTAATTAATTGACACGGGTATGGGATTTGTGATAAAATAAAAACGGAAGTAGCAAACGGCACACCACTTGGATACCAGTACTGCAACACGCTTGACGTCACTACCGAGTGGGAAAACTTCTGGTTTGAGAAGAATATACAGGGCGATATAGTAGCCGTTTACAGCAACTCGGGAACGAAGCTCGTATCCTACACCTACGACGCATGGGGTAACCACACTACCGCATACCACAACGGCGGAGCGACCACCCCCGCACAGTATAACCCGTACAGGTACAGGGGGTACTATTACGACGAGGATCTTGGGCTTTACTACCTGAATAGCAGGTATTATGACTCGGCTGTTGGTAGGTTTATAAGCGCGGACGGATTTGTATCTACAGCACAAGGCGTGCTCGGCAATAATATGTTCGCGTATTGTGGTAATAATCCGGTTAACCGTGTTGATAATACAGGAACATTCTGGAAAGAACTATGGAATGCATTTACTCAAACAGTTCAGCAGGCAAGTCTTTACTTTACAGTGGCAGCCGGGGTGTCGCAGATAGATTCTCCCGCTCCCGGTCTGGCTGATATAGCATCTGGTGTTTTGTTGGTTGGCGGATTGCTGGTTTGTGCCGGAATTGCTACATATGCTACTGTAACAGCTCCATCGCCCACCATACCAAAGGTTGAAGAAAGAGATGAAGTGATTCCAGCTCCGAATCCGAGCAATGGCAAGACGTATTATCATGTTACCACCGTGGAAAGTGCCGCGGCAATTCTTTCAACCGGTATTATGACAGGAAGTCAATGGGAAGGTGGTTATGTATATGCTTGGAAGACCAACCCTAGTAAATACGCTATTGAAAATTCAGGAGCTCACACAGGAGTTACTATTTCTTTTAAAACTAACGCATCATTTGTCATGGATACGGGCATAACCGATCCTATGGTTCAAATGTACGGTCCAGTAGTTAGTACCACACCCGGTCCGATAGTTGTTTGGGATGTGCAAATCGTAGGAGTGAAAAAATGAAAATCAGTAGTATTAGCATTAAAAATGAAGGGTATATTTACTGCAAGTCCGGTTTTTATTCCGTCCATGATAGTTTATCAAATTGTTCGTGTTACTGCTTTTCTCAAGGTGTAAACAAGTTGATCGGCGAAATTGATTCAGGTTCTTTTGCAATAAGTTACTTATTATCTATGTATAAACATAGACCTGAAGATTTCGTTTTGTTCGATGAACCTAAAGCTGCGATAAACAACAAATGGATTCATTTAAATGATTTATCGGAGTTTTCTTGCTATATGGATCAATCTTATCCTTTGTTTTCTACAACCGATTCTGTAAAAGAATGTGTAATGCGAGGTTTAAATTATAGCGGATTAGACTATTCGCATGAAGACGTTAGGAATTTGTTTCATATAGATAGTGAGCGTTTTGAACGTCCAATTACGGGTGCGGGAAATGAAATTTTTAAAGTTATGGCTGCCATAGGGTTTTCTTTTAAGAAAGAAATTTTTTGTTTTCCTTGGTTAAGTAACAAGCGTTTTGAAAGTTATCACCATAATTTGACCGACTTGTTGGAGATACTAGAAAAACAAGGCAAAATCATTGTCCTTCCTGTTGGATTATCACATTGTAAAACTTAAGTTGGTTTTATGTAGCTCACGATAACAAAATTATGGAATGGTAAATATGAAAAAATCTAGATTGCTTTTTGTGATAGTGATTTTGATGATTTGGACGAGTGTCGCTGCGGTGCGCGTGTTTGCTATGACCACCGGTTTTTCTACCGAACCGATACCCGAAGAAGAAATAGAATCATTTCTCGAGGCCAAAGAGTTAACACTAATAACCGATGAGCCGAAAAAAGAGTGCATACAGTGTTTTAGTGTTAATGAAGATGGTGATATAGCTATCGGGAGTAAAATTTTTAACAGAAAAGCTGTATGTATTTATGACAGTAACGGTGAATTTCAATACGGATACAGCTTTAAAGACTCCGGTAGCTTTGGCGTAGAATTTCACAACGACGTTTTAAACATTTATTTCGTTCGTAGCGACGTGGCTTTAGCCGTTAATCCGAAAGGTGAAGTCCTAGATATAGCAAAAATCCAAGACACCACAGAAAACGGCTCATATTGGAGAAAATCCGTTAATTCCAGCCGAAAAAAGCTTGGAGATACCGAATATATTATCAGAAATGATATAGGGGTACTCGGTTTGTTTGCTACATCGTATTCGCAACTCGTTATTAAAGATGTGAGTGGCACCGAAAATATTATTTATGATGTAAGTGCGATGCAGCGTGTATCTATCATAATAGGCATTGTTCATGTTGTTTTGCTCTTTTTTGTAGTGATAATAGGTATTATTTGCGGGACCATTAAGGAAATACGTAAGCAAAAGAGTGGCAGGTAAATATTATATTTATAGGAATTGCATCTGAGCGAAATAATGTTTGTTAAAAAACCTTATTCCAATTAAATCCCGTTGATATTATCAATAAGAAAACATTATTTAATAATATCGTTTATACTTAATTTTGCTTTAAGCATAGGTTTTGCATGGATGTGTTCATCTCTTCTAATTTTAATTCTTTACGGTATTGAAATTGCAGTATCAATTATCATTTGGAATAAATATAAAGTCAAAAACAAATGAATATCAGTTTAGAGCGAGCTCGGTAAAACGGGCTCGTTCTTTTTGTTTAGTTGATTTTTTAAGATAACCTACGGCAACGGGTTTGTAGTAGAATATGTGTACGACGACCTTGACAACTTAAGTGAGGTGTGGTATACTGTAGATGGAACAAGAACTAAGGCATATGAATATTCATATACCAAGTCAGGACAGATACACAGTCTCGAGGACTTTACGAGCGGGACGGTAACCGTATACAGATACGATGCGTCGGGCAGACTTGTAGGCTACGGTGAGTATTCTAGCGAGGACTATAAGAACAACGTCACAAGGAAGATTACCTATAACGAAAACTCCGAGATATGGATGGTCGTTACTCATATAACCCGCAATATAGGTGGTGAGGTGTCGTACGACTCCCTTCAGGATACCTATAGCTACGACTCTGAGGGTAAGATAACCTCGCACAGAGTTACCGGCAACAGTCCTGTTAATCAGAGCTACAGCTACGACGCCTTTGATAGACTCGCATCGGTAACCAACAGCGCATACGGTGGCTTCTATAACAAGACAGAGTACACCTACAAGCAGTACGAAACCGAGGGTGAAGCTACTCAGTCTGCTACGAGAGTAGATACGTATAAGAGCACCGTTGGAACGGGCTCAGGTAGCACCTCTACGACGTATTCATATACCTACGACGGAAACGGATATATCGTTAATATAAACGCCGGAACATCAAGTGTAAGTTACGAGTATTCTCCAAGCGGTATGCTTATTCGAGAGAATAATTATGCTTTGGGAAAAACCTACGTTTACACTTATGATAATGCAGGAAATATAACTGAGAAGACTATCTTTAACTACTCCACGGACGAAGTTCTCGATGAAATGCCACTTCGCGTTATATCCTACTCCTATGGCGACAGCATTTGGGGAGATTTGCTCATCTCGTACGACGGACTCCACGATATGATATATGACGAGATAGGCAACCCTATAGCCTATGATAACGGCGTGTCGTATGAGTTTGCTTGGGAAGGCAGAAGGCTTGTGAGTGCCAATAAGAACGGCACACTGTTTACATTCACCTACAATAACGACGGAATTAGGACGAGCAAGAGCGTAAACGGTATAGATTATAAATATTCGCTTTACGGCTCTACAATTCTTTCTGAGCAGTGGGAAAACCACGTAATAATCTATATCTACGACGCAAACGGCACGCCTCTTGGATACCAGTACTACAACACGCTTGACGGCACTACCGAGTGGGAGAACTTTTGGTTTGAGAAGAATATACAGGGTGACGTAGTGGCGGTATATTCCGACGCGGGAACAAAGCTCGTATCCTACACCTACGACGCGTGGGGTAACCATACTACCACGTACCACAACGGCGGAGCAACAACAGCTGCACAGTATAACCCGTATAGATACAGGGGCTATTACTACGACACAGACCTTGGGCTGTATTATCTGAATAGCAGATATTACGATGCTGCTGTGGGTAGGTTTATAAATCCGGACAACTCGCTTTACCATAACATGCTTGGTTACAATATGTTCGTGTATTGTAATAATAATCCTGTTAATTACTACGATTTTACAGGTGAATCGGCTATTGCCATCGGCGGACTTGTTTTGGTGTTTTTTGGTACGATACTTGGACTTACAAGTTCGGAAAAGCAGGAAGCGACACCAGAACAAATTAAAAACGCTCAGGATGCTGCCGATAAGGCAGAATTGAATCCGGGCACTGATGAAAAGGGCAATTATACGGTTGATATAAGAATAGACACTCAAGAAACGGTAGATATGGTTGATGAAATAGCATACGATTATTTCTACGAAAGATTATATGAAAGAACTGTCGAAAAGGCTTTGGGCGATAACCAATCCATCGATGCTTTGATGGATATAAATCATATGCGTTGGGAATTTTCAATTCACATATTTGGAAATGAACTAAATATCGAAAATTGCAAAGACACCGACCTTAATGTAGAAGAAACTTTATGGAGTATGTTTAAGAGATTTTTAGAACAATGAAGAAAAAATTAAAGATAGCTTTATTGATATTGACAATCATTCTTGCTTTATATTTAGTACTCCGTATCGACGCTCACTTTGCACATAAAAAGAACGTTTTAAACACGCAAAACCCGGAAGATTATAGCAGTTCGATAAGCCATTTGAGATATCCACCGGAGGACGTATTTTTAGATACTATTCCTTCGAATGCAAGCGTGGTTTCGTTCAGTTATTATAACTATTGGCGAGAAAGCGAGGATTATTATTTAGAGCTTAAATTCGGCACCAAAGAGGAGCTTGATGCTTGTTTGGAAGAAATAAAGGCTAAATATCTAAATTATTTGCAACGGAGAAACTCGAGTAGAATTACAAATCCGTTTATAGAAAAACAGAATCCGCACGATAATAAATTCGTTGATTTATTTTACACGGAATTCCATGTGTCAACAGCCGAAAGGGATTTTGTTGGATATGAAACCGAGATTTTGGGAGGAAAATTCAACCGTTCTGTGCATTTTATGACAGTAAGTTATTCATACGAGGATTTAACCGTCATACATTCCTTTGCCAGCGGTAACTTTTACAACGGTAAGACAGGGGATTATATACCAAAGTATTTCGTTCGCTTTGGAGTTCCGACGAACGAAATTTACGAAAGATATTATGATATACTACAAGAATAGGAGTAAGTAAAGTTTAGTGAGCGAGCCGATTTGGCTCGCTCATTTTTTGTAGTTTTATACAAAAAATGACCTTTGTTTTGTAAAAGTCGACGGATTGCGGATTAAGATTTTAGAGAAAATAAGTGCGGTTTCTTGACACGGGTATGGGATTTGTGATAAAATAAAAACGGAAGTAGCAAACGGTGCGCCGCTCGGTATGCAGTACAGGAACAGCACCTATGCAGAAAACACGTGGGATAACTTCTGGTTTGAGAAGAATATACAGGGCGACGTAGTGGCGGTATATTCCGACGCAGGAACGAAGCTCGTATCCTACACTTACGACGCGTGGGGCAACCATACTACCACCTATCTTAACGGCGGAGCAACCACCGCGGCACAGTATAACCCCTTTAGATACAGAGGCTATTACTACGACGCAGACCTTGGGCTGTATTACCTGAATAGCAGATATTACGACTCGGTTGTTGGTAGGTTTATAAATCCCGACTCTGTAATGGCCGGAGTTGGCGGAGATTTGCGCGGAAGCAATCTCTATGCATATTGCTTTAACAACCCTGTTAATATGAGCGACCCTGACGGTAATTGGCCGTGGCTTATTGTAGCTATTGCAGTTCTGGTTGTTGCAGTTGTTATGTTGGAAGCAAATTCATCACGAATTGAAGACACTGAAGAATTTGTAAAAAATTGTGATGTAGATCCTATGGATGAGGATCTATATAAAGAATATCAAAAGAAAAATGCGGACACTTTGGGACTTAGCCGAGAAGAAAAATTATCGTACATACGCCAAGACATAATTTATAACGATGAAAAAAAACGTGCGGAGAATTGGACGGAGGCTGAAATGCTAAGAGAGTTTGAATATCACGAGACTTGTTACAATTATGTGGGCTGGATGTCTGATCCAAACGTGGACGGAACAATCTCTAATAGGTTAAAGCATGTAGGTTTTGAGGAAAAACAAGTAGCAAAAACATATATATTTAGAGCTATTGGAAATATTATTGTATGGGTGGATGAAGCAATAAAATGAAAACGCCTATCGGATTAAAAAATATGATTAAAAAATTTCTGCTATCAGTAGTATCATTTATAGTCGTACTTGCGTTGCTTCCCGTTATATTATTCGGTGTGGTATATTTTGTGTTTTCTCTTGAAACAAACGATTATTACGAGAGTGCTAATTGGAACTGTACAAGAGAGGAATTCAATACGACCTACTACAATCTGTATAAGGATAAATTGTCCGAGTTGAAGGAACTCTACGATTTGGAGTACGAGGTTTTTGAAGAAGTAGGACACTTGGAACACAAATCCTTTTACAGGTGGTATTTATATAATGATGCTTATACCTTCCGTATTTTTGTGGATTCTAAGGCAAGATTACATGCGGAGCTTTATTTTTACGGAACGGAATATATAGTCAGAAGTGATTATGAAACCCAACGAAATGCTGTTAGTTTTTTGAACGATTTTGTAAATTTTGCAGCGTATGATTCTCGGGCAGAGGAAAATCAGTTTGAGAAATTATATTTTGAATGTGTTTCGGAGGGCAAAAGCTATGAATGCAATATATACCATTTTGACAATTTTATTGGCAATGTAGGATATGGTTTGTCTTTAGTTCATGACGGCGGATATTATTATAAAATACAGAAAGATGGTGATTTAGAAAAGCTATGTAACCATTATTCTTTTGAAGGGTTGTTGAAAACTCAGAATGTCGTTAGTGTGGCTAGCGAATGAACGGATTTATTCAGTGTTTTACAAAACAATTACACAATATCAAAACCAAAGTAAGCAAACCAAACTTTGACACAAAAATAAATACAAAAACATCTTCGAACGAGCTCGGTAAAACGGGCTCGTTCTTTTTGTTGGGGTGTATTTTACGGAACAAGCTCGGGTGGTGGCTTTGTCATCGAATATGTATACGACGACCTTGACAACTTGAGCGAGGCGTGGTATACTGTAAACGGAGTAAAACGACACCTGCACAGTATAACCCGTATAGATACAGAGGCTACTACTACGACACAGACCTTGGACTGTATTATCTGAATAGCAGATATTACGACTCGGTTGTGGGTAGATTTATAAGTCCCGAACCAAACGTGTATAATGGTGAGTTTGACGAAGGCGCTGGTTTGCTGGCTTACAATGTGTATGCCTATTGTGCCAATAACCCCGTAATGTTTAAGGACGAAACTGGTGAAAGTATTACACTTGCTTGCGTGCTTATAGGGGCAGGAATTGGTTTAATTGTTGGCGCTGTTGGTGGTAATCATTATGCAAAACATAAAAAGAATTTGACCCCAAGCGATGGTTGGGATTACTGGAAATATGTAGTTGGTTTTGGTGTTGCCGGTGCCGCCGTCGGTGCGCTTGTTGGTTGGGGCGCTGGAGCGTTAATTGCTAAATATGGTGTAGCAACCGCTGCGACATCAATCACTAAAGGCGGGGGAGCGAGATTCTCATCGTTTAATGCGCTTAAACGTTCTTTAGGCTCTGCCGGTAAAGGAAAACAATGGCACCACATTGTTGAGCAATGTCAAATAGGTAAAAGTGGATTCTCAAAGTATTGGATTCAGAACTCTAATAATGTTATAAATATCAGCAATTCTGTTCATACCAAAATTAGTGCATATTATAGCAGTATTCAAAGTTTTACAAGTGGAATGACGTTTAGAAATTGGCTTGCTGGACAGAGTTTTGAAACGCAATATGAATGGGGAATGAAGGTGTTAAGAATGTTTGGAGTAAAAATATGATGACGGATTATAAGGAATTATATCTTCTGCATTGTGCAAGCTTAAACGATTGCACTACAAAAGAAGATGCTAAACGACATAATGCTGCAATGAAGAACTTGGGCAAATTGTTTTATCAAATTGAAGACGAACTAGACAAATCGTTTCTTTTAGAATTATTACTGAATGAAAATGATCGTACTAAAGCTCTTGTGGCAGCTCACTGCTTAGGATATGGTGTATATGTCTCAGAAGCAAAAAAAGTTTTGTCATCATTAGCGAAAAGTAAAGCCAACCCTATTTTAGCTTTCAATGCGCAAGCAACATTAGATGTTTGGAAACAACAAGGTTATCTAAAATTTTAGCTATAATATACTCGCAAGCATCGCCTTTGGTCACCCAAACGCAGACTTGTAGGGATAGTCCCAAACCCTTAAAAACTTCAGGAACACCCTAACAAACTTTCGCTTTATTTATTGAATACAACATTCCGCGAACATCACTAAAACCACAAGACCGTCTCGTTAATTCGGGGCGGTTTTGTGGTTAAGTGCTTCTTTTTGTACTTTTGCGTGCTCGTGACGACCTTGACAACTTGAGCGAGGCGTGGTATACTGTAAACGGAGTAAAACGACACCTGCACAGTATAACCCGTATAGATACAGAGGCTATTACTACAACACAGACCTTGGGCTGTATTATATGCAGAGCAGATATTACGACTCGGTTGTCGGTAGGTTTATAAACGCTGATAGTTACGTTTCAACCGGTCAGGGATTAACAGGACACAATATGTTTGCGTATTGTGGAAACAATCCCGTTGATCGTTACGATCCATGCGGAGAGTTTTTTCTTACCGCAACAATAGGTGGGATTGCTGTATGGAAAATAGGTGTTGCGGTCGTAGGATTAATTGCAGCTCTTACTTTAGTGGATACAGCTGCAAAAGAAACGTCTTCTTCATCCTTGTCCATTACAAAATCAGATGCTACACCAAAAATTGAAACCAAACTTAAAACGGAAACTACAACGCAAACTTATAAAAAAATCAGTCTAAAGATCCCATTCATCACATTGTTGCAAAAGCGGATCCTCGCGCAGAGGAATCAAGGCAAATACTAATGGATGTCGGTATAGACCCCAGAACCGATTCGCAAAATCTTGTTCAATTGCCGAAGAGTTACCATTCTCGTCTGCACACTACTGCCTATCATGATTATGTAACTGAAAGGCTTCGTTCTGTTGAGGGAAATAGAGTGGGCGTAGAAGCTACGTTGCTTTCTCTTAAAGTTGAAATTTATGCTCGTTCCCTTTTGGGAATTAGATGGGATTAACCTTTGTATTAACTTAAAATTTCATATTTTTTATGAGGAGTATTCAAATGACGGGCATTAGGGAGTATCTAAAAAACAAAATATGCAATATAATTTCATCGTGGAATGAAGAGGATATTTATGCTATTTCATTCTTTTTATTTACAAACGAGGTCAATGAATACAGAGGGTATTCAAACATTACGGAGTTTTCTGTAAGCTATAACACCGAAAGGGACTGTAATTTTGCAGAAGAACTTTCAGAGGAGCGATGGAATTATGCCTATTGGCGTCAAAATGAAACGCCTATACTAGTTGCAAACGATAATGACGAAGGAATGAAGGTTTTGTTTAATTGGTATAAGGAGAACGGCATTGAAAATATAGGATATGAAGATTACGGCACTTGTTATGACCGCGAAATGCGATTTATAGGAAAAGGACCGATAGGCTTACACGAATTGATTTCTGAATTAACAACTGTGGCAAGAGATATTCAGGAAAGTGGATTTACAGAGAGAAAATTCGGAAAAAGAATACCTATTATAATACATGATTTGGAGTATCCGTGGTACATTATTGAAGCATGCAAAAAGGCCAATCCAAACGGCGAAGCCGATATGTTTTTGAAAGCTATGAAGATGTTTGGAACTGGTGAATGATAAAATGTATTTTAAAAGATTTAAGTTCTTATTTTTTGAAATAATATAATCACTAAAGCACAAGACCGCCTCATTGATTTGGGGCGGTCTTGTTTTTTAACCATCGAATACACCGAATACGAGGTAACTCTTGCGGACTACGAATATAACGAGTATAACGGAAAGCTTAACAAGATAACCTACGGAAACGGGTTTGTTGTCGAATACGTATGCGACGACCTTGACAACTTAAGCGAGGCGTGGTATACTGTAAACGGAGTAGAACGACACCTGCACAGTATAACTTGTATAGATACAGAGGCTATTACTACGATGCAGACCTTGGGCTGTATTACCTGAATAGCAAATATTACGATTCTGTTGTTGGTAGGTTTATTAGTGCGGATAATCAACTCTCAACAGGTAGCGATTTGACGGGATTGAATTTGTTTGCATACTGCGGCAACAATCCTGTTAAATCGCTACCTGGATGCATGGTTGACGGAATAGATTTTAACAACCGTATTATATATGAATTGAAACCCAACAATCCACAAGCTATTGCTCGAGGAATGCAGCAACTCAATAGATACACATCAGCCGCAAGCCAACAGTTTGGTGGGATTTGGACTGGTGTGCTTAAATTGTATGATTAGAGGTAAGATAAATGATGCTTAATCATAATGAATATTTGAATTATACATTACCTAACAATTGGTGTGCCGAAGAGGATGTGGATAACCTTCTTTTGTATAATCCCGGCGGCAAGGGTGCGATAACAACATCCTTTTTCAATGTTTTAAATGCAAAAGAATCTTTAGATGAACAGATAAGCATATTGGCCAAAAGGTTTATTGATCAAAATAATATAAATCTGCATTCTCATTTAATACTTTTAAACAGAGATGGCAATACAATTTTGTACGGAACAGGCACAACACCTGATGGTTGGTTTATAAAATTGTGGGTTGTTGCCAAACATCCGAAAATAGTGTTTGCCACATATCAAAGTGAACGAAAGAGCTCTGAAGTGAAAGTATGTGATTCTATCATCGATAGTTTCCAGTTCACATTTTAGGCTCTTTTGTTTCCGCATGGAATATTATGAGGTAATTTTTAATGAAACAAAGGAAAAAATGTTTTAAAAAGCGCTTCCAAAAGGACACAACCCAACAATATCTAAAAAGGGTACGAATATATCCAAGCTTTATGTACGGACGGCTCGACAAATGGCTAAAGGAAATGAGTCTTAGCGGCTGGCATATTGTACATGCGGGTCTTTTTACATTCATCTTCGAAAAAGGTGAGCCATGTGTGAAAGAATATTTTACTTACGGATTGGTTACTCAGGAAGGTGAATACAGCATATCCTTGCGGTATCCGTTTTTAGAAAAAACATACGGTGTTAAAGAGAAAAAATCAAAAATAAACTCGAACAAAGCAAAAACACATAGTATTGTTGAAATCGATCTTGAAAGGATAAATCCCAAAGAAAACGCAGGGTACAAAGAGCTTGTTGCTGATAGAAATTGGTTGTATTTGAGATATTTTATTAGAAATACTTTTGCGATATTGGTGCCCGTGGTAGTGTGGTTTGTAGTATCCTTGATTTGGTAAATGAATACACAACTTACTAACTCCGTAAGGCACAGATGGTAAAAATAAAAGACAGGCGAGAGTGGATTTGTCCGTTCTCGTCTGTTTTTTTCACACTTTTATTTACATTTTTGGTCATTAAAGAGGTTTTTCGTGTTGTTATGATGTGTATGGCTCCAATTTCATATTTTGACGTAAGAAAAGGAATGCGAGGAAAATTCAATGTAATAGTGACGCTTATAATACATTTTGTTCTGAGCTTAGGAATTGCATAGATATATTCGTCGCTCTTAATTTTAATTCTTTACGTTATTGAAATTTCAGTATTAATCATCATTTTGATTAAATATGACGTCAAAAACAAATGAATATCAGTTTAGAGCGAGCTCGGTAAAACGGGCTCGTTCTTTTTGTTTAGTTGATTTTTTAAGACAACCTACGGCAACGGATTTGTAGTAGAATACGTATACGACGACCTTGACAACTTAGGCGAGGCGTGGTATACTGTAAACGGAGTAAAACGACACCTGCACAGTATAACCCGTATAGATACAGGGGTTATTACTACGACGCAGATCTTGGGTTGTATTACCTGAATAGCAGATATTATGATGCTGTTGTGGGTAGGTTTATAAATCCTGATGCTGTAATGGCAAGTGTTTGCGGAGATTTGCGCGGAAGTAATTTCTATGCATATTGCTTTAATAATCCAGTTAATATGAGTGACTCTGATGGCAATTGGGCATCATGGAACGATTTTTGGAAAGATGTTGAGGACAATTATGTGTAATAAAATTATTGATGGAATGAAAAAAGAATCGAAGAGGCCTAGAAATGCTATGATTTTATGTTATCTTTTTGCTGCTTTAATGCCTTTGGTGCATTATTTAATGAATAATGATAAATTTAGTGATATAGATATATTATTAATTTTTCTTTGGTGCTTTATTCTTGGGACAATTGGCCTATATGGATGGATGTATGCTTTAAAATATAGAGTAGAGTTTGATAATGAAAAAGTTTATTTAAAAACTTTATTTAGAAAAATCGAACTTAATATATGTGATGTAAAAAAATATACTTGTAATAGATATAGAAAATCTGTGTTCTATCAATTCAATTTATTCATAAAGGACAAAAAAGTTTTGATTAATACAAGATATAAAGATGAGTTCGAAAAGGTATTAAAAGATAATAAAATTGAACAAATAATTAAATAATTGTAAACAGGATAAGACGTGCTTCACTCTGCATCACATAAATGGCGTTGATAAACTTCATGGGTGGTATGTTTTTTTCACATTGGGAGGTGTGATAAAGTGGTAAAAAAAATAAAACCTCTTTTGCTTATTTTTTTAAGTATAGATGGTTTATTTGTCTTTTGGATGTTGCTGTCCGAAAAGGACAAATATTTGTACCCCAAGTTTACTTTTAATTTTTATTCGTTTCTTATTAATGCTTTCGCACTTTTGATTCTTAATTTGGTTATTGTGCTAATTGTCATGTTTGTACGAAAAAGCACAAAGACACGTATTGTTTTGTTGACGCTGGCTTCACTTTTTGGCATTTGGTTAATAGGAGTTTTTTCGGCATTTACAGTCGCTGGCGCGTTCTGGCAATCTGAAACCGATAATTACGAAGAGTTTGCCAAGGTTGACGAGTATCTTGATTTGAATCTTGAGGTTGCCGGATTAAGACTGAGCGATATAATAGAGCTTGAAATTGAAGAGGTTGAAAATTTTTATTATTCATACCGCTCCGTAATGGCAGCTGATGTGTTCGCGTTTGTTGGCGACTTTTATTTTAGAGAAAACAGCTACAATGAACTGAAGATGGTTTTTAAAGACGCTTGCGAGTTTGAGGAAACGATTCTGGCGGAAAACGAGCAGCTAGAGCTTGGCGTGACCGGATATTACGTTTTTAATTCAACGATACCAACGCATGAAATTTCAACGAGCATTGATTATTTTAAATCTCTTAAAATAAGCTTTTGTGACGAAAAGATGGCGTTTTACATTGATTTATCCGGGGAGTGTTATACTTAATTGGCAAACTAAACTTAGACACAAAATTAGATACAAAAACACCTTTGAACGAGCCCTGTAAAACGGGCTCGTTCTTTTTGTTTGCTTGGCTTTTATAAGATAACCTACGGAAACGGCTTTGTAGTAGAATATGTGTACGACGACCTTGACAACTTAAGCGAGGCGTGGTATACTGTAAACGGAGTAAAACGACACCTGCACAGTATAACCCCTTTAGATATAGGGGTTATTACTACGATGCAGACCTTGGACTTTATTATCTGAATAGCAGATATTACGACTTGGTTGATGAGTGGATTAAACATAATTCGTATTCACCACTTTGCTTGATAACCCTCACATAAATACATGTTTTTGAGGAGTGTGAAATCTTATGATTAGTGCAAAAAAAATAATAATGTGCGTGCTTCTATCACTTAATTTTATTTTTTTTACAGGTTGCGGTCCAAGTATAGATTTTTTATACAAACAAAAACAGGGAATGTTTCCAACAGGCATGGATTTTCCGAACACAAGGTGGGTTTGTCGCGAATTGGATATGGTCTTGAACGCATTTGAATATAGCGAAGATATGATTGGGATCTACGAAGTAAATTCGGAGTCTTATCGCGCTGTTGCCAGGTTTGAATTCGCTCAAATTCAGATAAGCTTGTATTCTTATACAGATGTTTCAAAATCGGAATTTTCAAATTCGATGGTTAGCTGTGAGCCAATTTTGTGCGGATATATTTGTGCTAATTATTTTTTCGACAAAGAAACAGAAACCATTGTTTGCTCAATTCTTAACAGTATGTCGGTTGATACAGAAACTATTCCGCAAGAATTAACATTTAAAAAAGATGGCGTATTACAGCATAAACAAGAATTGCGTTGGTATGCTGAGGAATTGGATATGTATCTTGATTCATTTGTTGATGTGGATGGGTATTTCAGAGGCGAAATAATATTAGATGAAAAAAAGCATTATGTTAATGCGATCGAAGTTGGAAACAACAATTATTACGTCCTATCGATAGAAAACGGCAAATCAAATAATTTGAAACCCGGAACAACATCGACGCTAATTTATATGTATTTTAAAATAGAAGACGATAAGATTGTTGCGACGGTATGTGATGGATTTTTATTTTATCCAGAAGCATTTCCCTATTGGTTATATGGAGATATGATTATTACGTTTACTGCCTCCGTCCCAAAATAAATATCAAATTATTTTCTCATATCACAGCAATTGCGAGACTTTGCGAATTATTCTATAAAACCCCAAAATCTTTGGTTTTATACGTAAGACCTACGACCAAGGAGGCAAAAACAATAAAAAATACCGGTTGGCAAATAAAGTATTTGTGGTAAGGAAATTAAAGAATGAATTTTGAGCATGGAGAACTCCTTAAACATATAAATATATGAAAAGAACAAGTTATTCGTTAGTGGAGAAAAAGTTGTTTCGGGCGGTGATTTTATTAGCTTTGATACAATTGGTAATCATCTTCATCTTTGTATATATCTTGATTGATAGCAAACAGATTAATGTAAATGATACAAAACAAATTGAAATTACCGTTGATGACGTTTGCTGTTTTAGAGTTGCAAGAGAAAATTGGTTGTTTGTTTCTTCGGGAACAACGAAGTATTTGTTTAAGGGTCGCCCAACACTTGAAGAACATTCCGTTAGTGAATTGTATGAATCTATTTCGGAAGGCGACAAATTATTTTTGATGTATCGTGAGACATACGAAATTATCGGAAAGGTTAATTTGGTTGTTGATGCACGAAGCGAAACCGAAGCTTACCGTACTATCGAAGAATATAATCGAGGAAAGCAAGGAGTTCTGTTTTTTGTTAGTATTGGTTTTTCAATAATAGAAATAGTTTTTGTCGGAATTGTTTTGGTATATGTTTGGGTTAGTTATAGCACATTTAAGGGCGTTTGTATAAAAATAAAGAGTAAACGTTTAAGCAAAAATAGTAAATATAACTAATTTTATAAATAGTTATGGAATAATAGTCGCTTTTATAGTTGGTGGTTATTTAATGAATCTATTCACATTTACTCTAATTAATAAAAAATGGAATGATTTAAAAAAATTTTAATAAAGGAAGAAAAAACACAAAACCACGATGTTTGCATTTCGATTTCCGCGGGAGTATACTCGTTTTATGGAGGAGAAGCTTTTGTAGGATATAATTTTACGAGAGCTTTTAATAAACTTATAGATATTTTTAACTAGCGGGGGTTACAATGAAGAAAAAGAGAAAAATTCTTTTGTATATTATTATTTTTGAGTTCGTTGTGATGTATATTTTAAGTTTCCACGGATTCAAGCCGGAGAATGATATACAGAACGCTATTGGCACAGCCGTGCTTTTGATTGCTCCGTGTACGTTTTTGTTTCTTTGTGCAAAAGACAGAGAGCTTTCTATGATAAAACGTGTAATTTCGGGATTTTTATTTGTTCATATTATAGCTGCGTACATTGTATGCGTCGTTATGAAATTTTTTAATATATCCATCGTTTTATAGGGAAATACTTAATATGAAAAAAAACAACGGTTTGATTGAGAAGATATCTTCATTTATTTTTAAGAAGCCCTTTTTCGCGGCGATTATTTCGTTGGGATTTGCGGGGATTGTGGGTTACATAAATTATACGTGGATAAAAGACGTGGGTATGAAGGACGGCACGGCGGGCGCTTTCTTTCTGTTTGGATTTATGTGCATGATAAGTGCTGTATTTTGTGTTTTGAGCATTATATTATCCAAATTTGGACCGCCGCCGAAGGGACTGTACTTCCGCGATCCATTTAAGTACCAATACCAAAAGGACAAAGACATAGGAAAATATATGGAGCACTGTTTGTATAGAGCAGCTTACGCTTTCGTTTTTGAATTTCCTCTCGGCGTTTTGAGTATAGCCTTGAAGCTGATATTGCAGTAATAAAAGCAAAGAATCACAGATAATTTCTTCAATTTAAAAGTACGGGACCGCTCTCGTTTGAGGGCGGTCTTTTATAATTTAATAATAAAAATATTAAAAATTATGAGTTTTTTTATATTTATTGAAATGAAATAAAGTTTATGGTATACTATATCATGAAAAAGTGTAAAAATCCGTGGGCATTTACGGATATTACTTGGATTTAACGAAAGGTGATAAAAATGAGGATACTTATAGTTGACGACGAGCCGGAAATCAGGAATATACTGAGGCTTCTGCTTGAAAACGCAGGGTATGAGGTGCGCGAGGCGGCCGACGGACATGCAGCGGTGGTTGAGGTACAGAACGACTCGGGAATTGACCTTTGTATTATGGATATTATGATGCCAAATCTTTCGGGAATTGAGGCGACGAAGAGGATAAGAGAATTTTCGACTGTGCCCGTTCTTTTTCTGACGGCAAAATCGCTCGAGGGCGACAAGGAGGCGGCATATTCCGGAGGCGGTGACGATTATCTTGTGAAGCCGTTTTCCAGAAGCGAGCTTCTTATGAAGGTTGACGCTCTCACGCGCAGATACAACGTATACAGAGCGAAGGGCGACGGCTCGGAGCAGTTTATACGTCTTGCGTCGGGTGTTCTGATTTCACCCGAGATGCGCGAGGTTACCAAAAACGGCATGCCCGTTGACGTGCGCGACAAGGAGTACGAGATGCTTCTTTTCCTCGCTAAAAACAGAGGAAGAGTTATAAGCCCCTCGGAGCTTTACGAGGGCGTATGGGGTGAGATGCCGTTGCCTTCGTCTAACAACACCATAACCGTACACGTCTTGAACCTAAGACGAAAGCTCGAGGACGACCCCTCGTCACCGAAGCTTATAAGAACTATATGGGGAAAGGGATATCAAATTGATTAAGGAATTGTTTGAGAGGGTGAGGGAGAGAATTTCCTCGCTCTACGTAAGACTTCTTTGCGTTATAATATTCGGTATAATAGTCGGAGTTGGCGTTTATTCGCTCTCTCGACTTATAGGAAATTCGTATATAAACACGACCTATCTTTCGGAGGAAAACAAGGATTTGCGTGAGCGTGAGCACATTGAACGCTTACAGAAATATATCACCGAAAACGCTCTTTCGAGTGAGGATATGCGCGAAATTTCCGAGTGGGCGAAGAGCAACAGATACGTGTATCTTCTCTTATACAAGGACGACGAGCTTTTCTTCACCTCTGATATGATAATTCCCGACGGTGACGAGGACGACGGCTCCCTAGATGAGGAGGGGGGGAACGGAGAAGATGAAAATACTGACACGGGTACCCCGGGAGGCTCTGACGGAGCAGGCGAGGGAGGCTCTGACGGCGAGAGCGACGGCTCACAAGGAGGCTCACAAGGAGGCTCGCAGGGTGGCTCGCAGGGTGGCTCGGGTATAACCGTTGAATATCCTACGAGAGAGGAGCTGTACGCTTACGCTGCAGCAAACGACCAATTCGTTATCGAGC
>JAGBTM010000061.1 GCA_017631325.1 Clostridia bacterium | reverse complement strand
TTCAGCCTTTTTGGTCGTTTTTTTAGCCTCTTCAGTTGTTATTTCGGAATTTTGTTCAGGCTTTGCCGTCGTTTTTTCGGCCTTGCTTTCAGATACTGTATCTGCTGTTTTTTTCTTCGGTTTCTTAGTCGCCTCTTCCTTGTGTGCGGCCGTGTCCTTGGTGTCGTTTGTGGCCTTATTAGACCTTTTGCCCGAGCCTTTTTTGCCTGCGCTATTCTTTTTTTCCTCGGGTAAGAGGAGAGCGCCGTCGGACTGAGCCGCTTGGTCGTCCGTCTTCTTGGAGCCTTTATTCTTTGCACTGTCGGTAGCCTTCTTTACGCTATCGGTAGTGCCTTTATCCAAAGCCTCGCTTGCGCTTTTTTTCTTTGCCATATCGCGATCCACCTTTCTGAAATTTAGTCAAATGGGAAAAGGAGAGAATAATGCTAATCCGTTTCGATAAAGCCGTAGCATACAGAGGCAAAAAACGAACGGATAAGTAGCAAGTGCCCATAAAATTTCTAAAATATAATACTCATTTTACCATATTATTGTCAAAATTACAATATATTTCGCAAAAATTTTAAAATAAAGAAAAAATACCAAGGCCTATCAGACACGAAAAAAAGGCTCAAAATCAAAGCAAAGCATAAATCGTCACTCTATCCTTTCTCAAAAGCTTTTAAAAAACAGCTCGAAGACCGAATTGAAAGCAGAAAAATACGGCGGGACAGAGCCGCGCAAAAAGCTACGTCACACTGTCCCACCGCATTATTGCTTCGAAAAAATCTTAGAAAAATCAAAAACTGCCAAAGATTAAAGCGCGAATTTTGAATTTTGCTCAGTTTTCGGTTCATGTATTTAGGATTTTGTAAAGCTCGGATTTTGACATTCCTCTGTCTTTCGCCGCGAGCTTTATAGCGTCCATTTTTTTGTGTCCCTCTGCCTCGTAGTGAAGAACGTGCTCTTCAGGTGAAAGGCTTGAAAGCCCGTTTGTCAGCTCGCTTTCCTCTTTGCCCGAAAAACCGTCTACAACCAGCACGTATTCACCCCTCGGCTCCTTCTTTTCGTATATTGCTACGGCCTCGTCGAGCGTTACTCTCGTAACCTCTTCGTTGAGCTTGGTAATCTCGCGGCACAGAGAAATTCTTCTCTCGGAGCCGAAATATTCCCTCATATCCGAAAGCGTTTTTGTGAGCTTGTGAGGAGCTTCGTAGAATATCATAGTTCGACCCTCGTAGCGAAGAGCGTCGAGTCTCTTTTTTCTCTCGCCTGATACAGCGCTGAGAAATCCCTCGAAACAAAAGCGCCTCGTTGAGAGAGCTGAAAGCGCAAGGGCCGATATCGCGGCGCAGGGGCCTGGGATTACCGAAACCACAATTCCGGCCTCGGAGCACTCGCGCACCAAATCTTCACCCGGGTCACTTATTGCAGGCATTCCTGCGTCGGTAATGAGAGCACAGCTCTCACCCGAGAGAAGCCTTTCGACAATTTTCTCTCCGCTTGAGCGTTTGTTGTGCTCGTGATAGCTGACGAGTTCGGTGTGTATTCCGAGAGAGGTGAGAAGCCTTGAGCTGTTTCTCGTGTCCTCGGCTGCAATAAAGCTTACCTCACTTAAGACCTTTTTTGCTCTCTCGGAGATGTCCGCAAGATTTCCTATCGGAGTGCCTACGAGATAGAGCGTAGAGGAAAGCACCTTGTTCTTTTCTTCCATAACGTTTGTTTCCTTTTATATATGTTTGGCAGTGAGCCGTGTAGCCATTTTTTCTTTATTTGTCAGAGAGCCGCGCTGCTGTTTTTTATCCTTGCTTGACGGTGGCACTGTTTTTGATACTTTCTTTGTGTGCGAGCCGCGCCTGATTTTTGATACTTGCTTTGTGAGGTGAGCCACGCCTGATTTTTGATACTTTCTTTGTGTGGTGAGCCGTGCCTGATTTTTGATACTTTCTTTGTGTGGTGAGCCGTGCCGTTATTTTCTCATATATTTTTCGGGGAATGAGCCGTGCTCAAGTATATAATTCATATCCTCACTGTACGATGTGTGGGACTTATCTTTGTAAATAAGCAGGGGAGGTGTAAGTGTCAATCCACACCTGCCACCTACACGTCCCTCAACGAGCGCCATAGAGGGCAGGGCATCAGAGTCTGCGTGAACAAAGGTCATACGCTTAGGCTCGATTTTTGTTTCTCTCATAGCTGAGGTGAGGTCGATTAGTCTGTCGGTGCGGTAAACTGCGTAGAAGCTTCCGCCGTATTTTAGAAGCCTAGATGACGCTATACAAAAATCGCGTATATCACCCATAACCTCGTGGCGTGCTATATTCTTTTTGTCAAGAGTGCATTTCTTTCCCGAGGACAGCTTCATATACGGTGGATTTGTGTAGGCTATCTCAAAGTCGCGTCTGTCTTTATAATTGCGCGCGTCAGCGCATACTGTCTCTAGTCTGTACGAGAGGCCGTTAAGCTCGGCATTTTTCTTTGTTAGCTCGGCGTACTCCTCTTGTACCTCAAGTGCGCACACTCTATCAATTTTTTCGCGAGAGAGCAGCAGAAGCGATATAATACCACTTCCCGAGCCAAGCTCAACGCCACTTCTGTATTTACCCGAAACGTATCCCGCGAGCAAAAGAGCGTCCGTGCCAAAGGTAAGACCGTCGGTAATTTGTATAAGCTTTAAGTCGTCGTTTACAAAGTCGCATCTTTCCATAATTTATATCGTCCTATATAGTAGCGACCAAAGGGTCGAAATATCAAGAAAAGTCATAGCCGCCTCCCGAAAAAATACGCGCAATTCTCTCATAAAAGCACTCAATTTCGTTATAAAAACGCGCCCGTTTTGAAAATCATCGCATCTTTTCTGAGTGTGGCCTGATTTATAAAAATTAAGGAGTGTGCGACAATAAAATTCATCACACACTCCTCAAATTTTATGTTCGCAAGGAATTATTCCTCAGCAGGTGCTTCTACGGGGCAAGCGTCTGCGCAAGCGCCACAGCTGATGCACTCATCAGCGTTGATAACGTACTTGCCGTCGCCCTCGGAGATGCAAGAGGTGGGGCATCCATCTGCGCAAGCGCCGCAGCTGATGCACGCATCGGAAATCTTGTATGCCATTGGTAAGTCCTCCATAAAAATTTTATTTATACATATATTTTAGCACATTTACAAAAAAAATCAAGTGTTTTTTAAAAATTTGTGATTTATATTCTGCCACCGAGCTGTTTTTAACTTTGATAGCTCATAGCATTCGTTAAAGTCAAGTCGCAGAGGCAAAAGCGCTCTTAATCCTCGGCAATAGCGTCAGCGTCCTCTTCCTCGTCCTTGTGCTTTGCATTTTTTCTTGAAATAACCTTTATGTCACTGATGGGGTAAACCTTCTGTATTTCCTTTTCTTTATCAGTGAGCTTTACCCTAATTTCCTCAGCCAGAGGCTTCGTCTCAACGACTACGCCCTGACCGTCCTTGGTAGAAACGATAGAGCCGACAGGGGGCGTTTTTTTGAGGGCCTCCTCGTAGATTTCGTGCTCGTAGCGTAAGCAGCACATAAGTCTGCCGCAGGCGCCCGATACCTTGGCCGAGTTAAGAGAGAAATTCTGCTCCTTTGCCATCTTGATGGAAACCTGAACGAAATCCGAGAGAAATCCCGAGCAGCAGAATTTTCTTCCACAGATACCAAGACCTCCCATCATTTTTGCCTCGTCGCGTATTCCTATCTGGCGAAGCTCAATTCTCGTGCGGAAGGTCGAGGCCAAATCCTTAACAAGCTCTCTGAAGTCCACACGCGATTCGCAGGTGAAATAGAAGATAAGCTTCGAGTTGTCAAATGTGTATTCAACACCCGTCAGGTCCATCTCAAGACCGTGGTTCGCAATTTTCTTTTTGCATATCTCGGCAGCTTCCTCTTCGAGACGTCTGTTTTTCTCGTTCCTTGCCACGTCCTCAGGGGTAGCGCGGCGCATAATAGGCTTAAGAGGCGCTACTATCTCGGCGGTGGGAACAAGCTTAGTTTGAAGCTTTACCGTTCCGAACTCCACGCCTCTTGCCGTCTCGACGATAACCTTGTCACCGACGGAATACTTAACTCCGCCGGGTGCAAAGTAGTACACCTTGCCAGCCTCACGGAAGTTGACGCCCACGACCTCGGTCATCTCGGGAGCAGCTTCATTTTTTATATTTTCGTTTTCTGCCATGTTTTATATCATCCTTTCTTTGATTTTGCACCAAACGTCAAAATCACACAGGTCTTATTTGGGCTGTTAAATTTGCAACGAGATTTGATACGTTTGCATTCATCGAGCAGTATTCGTACGCCTTGCATACTGCATCGTAAATCTCGTAAAGACGTCGCCAGCCAATGCTGTCTGAGAGCGATATGCATTCCTCACGCGAAGTGAAGAAAAGAAGTCTTGCCTCGGGTGAATGCCTGAGCGTTACAAGGTCTCTCAGAGCCGATAGCAAAAGCTCAAGCATACGGCTAAGCTCGGCTCGCTTTGTGGGAAGAACGCTCATAGCGGAGTAGGTTTCGCCATAGCCACTGCCGTGTCGCACTGAGCGTACTATCCGTAAAACGTCCTCGCGCTCGCTCTCACACACGGCCGCACGCTTTCTATCCATAAGCGCCTCGGCCTCGCCGAGTCTTCCACCCGAGCTCATTACTATCGCCCTGAGCTTGTCAGGTGAGGTATTCTTCAGCATTCGTGCGCTGTCGCTTCTTGCGCATAGGTGTTCTTCAAGCTCAGCGTCGGTAAACAGAGTAGTGCTTATATGCTGAACGCGGCTCTTTATGGTAGTCAGAATTTTATCGGGGGTTGCGGTAAGGAGCATTATAACTATCTCGGTCGGAGGCTCCTCGAGTACCTTAAGAAGCGCATTCTGTGCCTCGGGTGTCATAAGCTCAGCATCGTCTATAATGTAAATTTTGTAGTCAGACTCGGTAGCGGATAAGAACATATCCTCGCGCAGCAGCTTTATAGGTTCAACGCCTATCGTAGCGCGGTCGGTCGGCTTTCTCAAAACCTTGACGTCGGTGAAGTTCGACTCGTAAATCCTTCTGCACGCGTCACATTTTCCACAGGGCAGCGGGGAATTACTCTCGCCCCTTCTCTCGCAGTTTAGAGAGGCGGCTATCTCGGTGGCAAGCGTCATTTTGCCCGAGCCCGAGGCTCCGCTTATCAAGAAAGCGTGTGGCATGCGCCCTGCATCAATAAGAGAGCCTATTCTGTTTTTGGTTTCGTCGTTTCCGACAAGCCGTGTAAAGTATTCTCTCATGCCGTGCGCCTTTCTCAATAGTTCGCATAATATTTTAACACTTATTCCGCAAAAAGTCAAGCAGAGTATATCATATCAAAATGCGGTGCTTTTTACAAATTTTGGTTTTCACAGTAGCTATTTCGGGATATTCGGGAATAACGTTTTCTATCAGTAGCGATACGGGTGCGCTTGCCCACGCGTGACAAAGGCTCGTGTTTTGCTTTTTGTCCTTGCCCCACGCCTCAAAGCAGGAGGTCGCGCCCTCGCGAACCATATTGTACCAAGAGCACTCGTCCTCGGAAATAATCAAGGAATAGGCGTCGTGCACGCGACCTACGCGGCACAGAGCTTTGAGCATAAAGAACGATATATACACACCGCACGAAAGTCTCTTTTCCATTATGAAATCACAAATTTTATCTACGGAGCTCTCGGGCGCAAAGCCGAAGAAAAGAGGAAGCACAGAGGAGTGCAGAGCACAGTGCGAACTCTCTTTGGTATCCTTATATATTCCCGTTTCGGTGTTGAGAAACTCGCGGTTAAAGGCTTCGATAAGAGCTTTGCTCTTATTTTCGTGCTTTACAGACAGTATGTCCTGCATTTTCTCAACCAAAAGAGTAGCTCCTATATAAAAGGCGTTTATTACGTTGTGAGTGCCGTCTTGAACGGGCTTCGTTAAGGAAAAATCATATCCGTCACGCATATTGTCGGGCCAGTCAACGATATTCCATTTACCCTTAACGTTCTCAATAAGACCGTCGCCCCTATCGTACTTACCGAAGTAGTCAAGAAGTCCAAGACACACGTCAAGACAATTTTTAAGGTAGTCCCTGTCACCCGTAAATTCGTAGTACCTTATGGCGAGAATAGGTAGCTGAAGCGAATAATCTGCAATCTCCTGCATAGCCGCGCTTGGAGTAACAGCCATAATTCCCGGGCATATAAATGCGGACTGAAGCTGGTTATCAAGAGCTTTTTTGAAAAGGCTTAAATCTCCCGAAAGATATATTTGTGACAGTGAGGTAACCGTCATATCTCCCGCATACTGTCCCTTTTCTCTTTGCGGACAGTCAACGTATATCTCCTGCGAGCAGCATTTTACGCCGTTTTTGCACATCTCAAAGATTGCCTTGAGTTTTTCGCTATCGGTTTCAAAAATGCAAGCGTCGTCGCTCATGGGGTAGTGTCTGACAGAAGCCGCAAAATTAAGGATTTCGACGTCCTTATCTGGCACGAGAGTTACGTATCTGAAGCCCTTGTAGTCAAATTCACGCAGGCAGGATACACCATCGTCTAGCGTAAAAAATTCCTCGTATACGCAGTTGCATCTCATTTTATATCTTACTCTGTATTCGCTATCGTCAAGCTCCTCGCCCTGAAGGATTCTAATAACGCTGCCCGAGCGGCCCTTTGCCTTGAGCTTGAGCGTTGCCGTGATTTCCTTGCCGAAATCGTAGAACAGAGCACCGTTTTCAAGCACCTCGCAGCTAACGGGAGTAAGCTCGTATTCCTCAAGGTTCTTCGTAGGCTTATCCGAAAAGGTATAGCCCATATCTCTTGTCGCTACGGGGCTGTAATCTCCGTCCTTTATCCTCGCGTCGTAGTTTTCTATATATTGCGTGTCGTAACCGCGTATCACGGATTGCACGGAGAAGCACTTTTCGACAGTATATTCCCACGTCTGGTCGGTAGAGAGAATACACTCGTTGTCGGCGTCAACGATTTCACCGATAAATCCGAATTTCAGAGCACCGCTCATAGAAGCGTGACTTATAAGTCCTTGGTAGTACACCTCGGCTTCAATGAGGTTTTCTCCCTCGCACAGAAAGCCGTCTAAGGAGTACTCGTTAAAATAGTAGCAGAAATCGTATCCCATACAGGGGCCTTGACCGACCTTTTTGCCGTTTATATACACCTTGGCGTAGTCGGCGGCAGAGAAGCGTAATTTATATCCCTTTATTGCATTTTTTAACGTGAACTTGCGTCTGAGCTTCAGGTGTATATTTCTCAGATGCTCGGGGTGAGAATATCCCGTGTCCTCGTCTTCAAGATGGTATATATTCAAATGCTTGATTTTTGCGAATTCGGGCGTAGTTATGAATTTTGTTTGCTTGTGAAATGCGCACATTGGAAAATCCTCCACTAACTCAGAAGTAAGTTTGAAATAAAAATATGTAACATAAAAATATGTAACATAAAAATTATAGCATACAAGCGCACTCCGTGTCAACAAAAAGCGCAATATTAAGATAAAAAGCTGCTCTTTATCCGAAATATTTTTGAAATCTCTTGTATTTTGCGCACACTTGTGCTAAAATATTAAAATAGGAAAAATATGCGGGTTCCATTAGCCCTGCATAAATCAAGGAGTATGATATGGAAAAGTTTTATCTCACCACGGCGATAGCCTACGCATCGCGCAAGCCTCATTTTGGCAACACCTACGAAATCATCATGTCCGACGCGTTTGCGAGATTTCAGCGCAGCATGGGACGTGACGTGTTCTTTTGCACAGGCACCGACGAGCACGGACAGAAGATAGAAACCCTCGCAAACGAGGCGGGCGTTTCGCCTCAGCAGTACGTTGACGGTGTAGCCGGCGAGATTAAAAAGATATGGGATCTTATGGGTACGAGCTACGACCATTTTATCCGTACCACCGACACTTATCACACCGACGCGGTGAAGAAAATATTTAAGAAATTCTATGACAAGGGCGATATTTACAAGGGATTTTACGAGGGCTGGTACTGTACCCCCTGCGAGTCCTTCTTCACGGCTACTCAGGCCGCTGACGGCAAGTGTCCCGACTGTGGCAGAGAGGTCTCCCAAGCCAGAGAAGAGGCGTATTTCTTCAGAATGTCAAAGTACGCCGACCGCCTTATGAAGCACATAGAGGACCACCCCGAGTTCATCGAGCCCGAGAGTCGCAAGAAGGAGATGGTAAACAATTTCCTCAAGGCGGGACTTCAGGACCTTTGTGTATCGAGAACCTCGTTCAAGTGGGGTATTCCCGTAGACTTTGACGACAAGCACGTAGTATACGTATGGCTCGACGCTCTTACAAACTACATCACCGCCCTCGGCTACGACCCCGACAAGTCCTTTGAGGAGCAGTCCGAAAAATTCAAGAAGTATTGGCCCGCAGACGTGCATATCATAGGCAAGGATATTCTTCGCTTCCATACGATTTATTGGCCTATCTTCCTTATGGCGCTTGAGCTTCCTTTACCGAAGAAGGTCTTTGGCCACCCTTGGTTTAATTTCGGCAACGACAAGATGTCCAAGTCTAAGGGCAACGTGGTATTTGCTGACGAGCTTGCCGAAACCTTTGGCGTTGACGCTGTCAGATATTACGCGCTCTCCGAGATGCCCTACGCATCTGACGGCTCGATAACCTACGAGAGCGTTATCACAAGATACAATAACGACCTTGCAAACAACCTCGGCAACCTCGTCAGCCGTACTCACGCTATGACGAAGAAGTACTTTGACGGTATCGTTCCTGCGCCCACCCTCGCCTCTGAGATAGACGAGGACCTCAAGGCAACCGTAGCTCGCGCTACAGAAAGCTCGGTGAAGCTTATGAGCGAATATCACGTTGCCGATTCTCTTGACGAGATATTCACTATGCTCAGACGCGCGAACAAGTACATTGACGAAACTATGCCCTGGGCTCTTGCCAAAAACGAGGCCGACAGAGACAGACTTGCGACGGTTATCTATAACCTGCTTGAAACCATCAGAGTAGGCGCTGTTCTTCTTAACCCCTATATACCTAGAACCTCAGAGAATATTTTTGCACAGCTCGGTACCGATAAGAAGGACTTTTCAACCGTAGGCTTTGGCGCTCTTGAGGTAGGACAGCCTCTTGGCGAGGCGTTCACGCTCTTTGCAAGAATTGACGAGAAGAAATTCCTTCTTGAAATGGAGAAGGCAAGAGCCGAGGCAGAGCGCGCCCTTAAGGCAAACGAGCCCACTCCCGAGCCCGAGCACGAGGCCGAGATAGGCATCGACGCCTTTTCTGCAGTGGAGCTTCGAGTCGCAGAAATTCTTGAGTGCGAGCCCGTTCCTAAGGCAAAGAAGCTTTTGAAGCTTCAAGTTGACCTCGGCTACGAGAAGCGTCAGGTCGTGTCCGGTATTGCAAAGTATTACACCCCCGATCAGCTCGTAGGAAAGAAGGTAGCTCTTATCACCAACCTCAAGCCTGCAAAGCTTTGTGGAGTTGACAGCTTCGGTATGATACTCGCTTCGGGCGAGGAGGACGTAAAGGTCGTGTTCCTTGACCCCGCGGCAAAGAACGGAGACCGTATCCGATAATGAAATATTTTGATTCTCACGCCCACTATTACGACGAGAGATTCACCGAGGAATATAGCGAGAGCGCCGATAGTCTTATCAGCGCTCTCCTTTCAACCTCTGTGTCGTATATTGTAAACGTAGGCACCTCGCCCGACACCTCTAGGTCGGCCGTGGAGCAGGCAAGGGCACATAAAAATATGTATACCGCGATAGGTATACACCCATCGGACACACGCTTTCTCTCGGATATGGAGAGCGAGCTTGCCGAGATAGAGTCGCTCATAACCGATAAAGAAAACAAATGCGTAGCGCTCGGTGAGATAGGCCTCGACTATCACTATCCCGATACCGACAAGGATAAACAGAGAATGTATTTTGAGGCTCAGATGCGCCTTGCAGAGCGCCTTGGTATTCCCGTGGTTATCCACGACCGAGAGGCTCACGGCGATATAATGGACGTTTTGCGTGCATTTCCTAAGGTACGAGGCGTGCTTCATAGCTTTTCAGGCTCGTGTGAGATGGCACAGGAGCTTGTCCGCCTCGGCTATATGATTTCCTTTTCGGGCACTCTTACCTTTAAAAATGCAAGAAAGCCGCGCGAGGTTGCGGCAGTCGTGCCAAAGGAATATATCCTCATTGAAACCGACTCGCCCTATCTTGCGCCTCATCCCATCAGAGGCAGCCTCAACCATTCGGGCAACCTCGTATATACAAACTGTGTCCTCGCAGAAATCCTCAGTATAACGCCTGAGGAGTGCGCCGCCCTCACCGAGGGCAACGCAAAGCGCTTTTTCGGAATAGAATAAGAAAAGCGGATATTCCTTTTTGTCTATATGCATCGCACGGCACGGCTTGTTAATCACTTCACACGGCTCGATGGCGATGCGACAAAATTCTCAGGCAAGAGGGCATATCTCAAATCCGTTCTTTATAGCAGATGCAAATTCGTTCTTTATAGCAAAAACGAAGTGAATAACACCAACTTATAAGCGGCGCAGTGTCCTAGAGGGCGCTGCGCCTATTTTTTGCCTGAGAGCAGCCGTCGGCACTTCTCACGCTCGTAAAGGTAGAGGTGCCAAAGCACGCGTTATACATCATAAGATATGGTAAAGGACAGCGCATAATATCAAAGCTTATGCCCATATATCCGTATTCGTGAATAATATCCATAACAGCCCGAACCTCGCGCAGCGAGGGAAAGGTTATTTTGCCTTTCTTTTTATGCTCAAACGAGAGCGATTTGCCCTCTGTGTCGGGCTTTATGACGTAGCCGCCCCGTCTTGCAAGGGTGACTGCCTCGGAGCGAGGTATATATTCTCCTGAAGCGTAAGCAAACGGCTCTAATTCAATAAAGCTGCGCGAGCTTTCTGAATCTGTCGAAAATTTCTTATAGAAATCACACTCACCGCAACTCTCACCACCGTAGGATAAAATACTTCCGTCTGAATATTCGGCAAAATATAGAGGTGAATGCTCGTCGGCCTCTGTAAAGAGTATGAGGTCGCAGCCTATCATTTTGCCTCTCAGATTAACGAGGTATTCCTCGCTGAATTTACCCGAAAGAGTGATGCCCTTATATCCACCCGATATTGCGGCATTTATTATATTTTCACTGAATTTATCACCGCTCTCACCACCGCGGCGTATCCCCTCGCGATCGAAAATCCGAAGCAAAGGAATCTTGTCGGCAGACCTGACGAGCCCAACGGCGTCTCTGGGGTCGAACAGTCTTTTAAGCGAGGTACCGTCGGACACGGCACAGCCTATGCTGACGTAGGTGAGATATGGCAGACGCCTAATAAGTGCGTCAGCTGTATATCCGTTATATAAAAATCCGTGCGCTGCCGCCATTCCAAGTCGACCGTCGCCGTATGAGAGCGCAACTCTGCGAGAGGGAACAAGTCCATCGGTGCAAATCCACGGGTTCATAGCGAGCAGGTCGCGACGGCGCACGCCAAACCTCAAGGAAAGCCTCTCGGTGCTGTCACCGTGCCGTACCGTATAGGTGCGTGTCGGGGTAAGTATCAAAAGCTCCTCCCCCGTGGCACACTCCCCCTCGGGTATCTCGTTGTTTACTCTAAGAATGTCCTCGTTAATTCCGTATTCCTTGGCTATATCGGACAGCCTCTCTCCCTCACGAACTGTATGTATTCTCATATCCTCGTTTACTCCTCTGTTTTTTATCCATTATATGTATAATACCACAGGCGGTTACGCAGGTAAGGTCGAAATTACTGAAATGTTAAAATATTTATCTTATAAATACCAAAAAAACAAAAAATCGGGAAAGCGTGGTTCACCCGATTTTTTATATTAAAATGAGAATTTTTCAGCTCAAAGGACGGTACTCTGCGCTGAAAACAGTCCTGGAGTGTCGAAAACGAGACAACCTAAGCAAAAGCGTAGGTACGCAAAACTCAAAAGCGAACCCTCTTAAGCGCAAAATACAGTGCAGTACCGCATACGGTTGCCGAGAGAATTTCACCTATTCCAACGGTAGTGACTATAAACCAATACGCGTCCGTCACACCGTAGGCGAATATAAGCACGGGGGGGATTATCAGCGCGTTTGCGATTACCGTAGGGAGTGTTGCGCACCATATAAAGCGAGGTGGTAGCCTCTTCAAAGCGAGAGCGCCAACAGCTCCTATAAGCGTAGCGAGACTGCCGAATATGACGTCCCAAATCACAGCGCTTGTTATAAGGTTTGAGATAATGCAGCCGATAAAAAGTCCGAGAGTTGCCTCAGGCATAAAAATCGGCAGTATACACAGCGCCTCGGAAATCCTTAGCTGAATAACACCGCTCGACAGACCGAGCATTGCCGAAAGATAGGTCAGGGCTATGTAGCAGGCCGCTACGGCAGCCCCTCGGGTAAGATAGAGAGAATTTAACTTCCTTTTCATTTTTTTCTCCTTTAGTTTTGTTTTTTCGTCGTGTGACTGGGTGAGGAAGGTTTCGAACTCACCGAGAAATATTCTATCACAAAAGAGTGAAAAAAGCAAGAAAAATTTATTCTATGTAAACGAAAAAGAAAAAAACAAAAACTGAATTTTACATCTAAGGATAAAAAAGGTGTATTTGATAGAAAAACAGGTAATGTTTTTCAGTTCACCCTTAATTTTACAGTGACCCGATGAGCGAAAATAGAGTATAATGAAAGAAAAAGAAGTCGGGGGTGCGATTTGGAAGTTCTACTTATAGGCGAGGCAAAAATGAAAATTGTTCTCACGAGCGAAGAGGCAAAGGGGTACCGTCTTGACCTCTCTGACCCCGCCAAAGATACGCAAAGGTCACGCCGAGCTCTCTGGAGCGTTCTTGACGACGCTCGAAAATCCGTGAGCTTTGACCCGTCGGGTGACAAGGTGCTCGTGCAGCTTTATCCAATGAAATCGGGTGGGTGCGAAATATTCGTTACAAAGCTTGGAATACTCTCGGAGGCCTCGGCAAGACTCGTGTCCGACTCCGACAGAGTTACGCTTTTATCAAAGGGCTATGGATTTTACGCATTTAGTACATCAGAGGATTTGTACCGAGCCGTTTTGACAATAAAAAATCACCCGTCGGGTATTATCCCAAAGGGCGATTTGTATTTTCTTGATAACGTAGGATACGTTTTGAAAATAGAGGAATACGGGCGAGGAAGAGAGGGAATAGAGTTTATGTCAATTTTGGAATTTGGCAAAAGATTACCCTCAGAGCTATCCTCATACATAACCGAGCACGGCACGCTTTTAGCTTCGTCAAATGCCATAGAAACTATTTCTGCCTCTGATTAAGCCGCGATTACTGATTTTTCTCTATATCCTTCATCATATCAACGCGTATTGCGTGACGTCCGCCCTCAAAGTCGGCGCCAAGAAATGCGTCGATAATATCAAAGGCGAGAAAGGGTCCTATAACTCTCGCGCCAAGGCAGAGAACGTTTGCGTCGTTGTGCATTCTCGTCATTCTTGCAGAGAATGTGTCGGAGCAGAGAGCGGCTCTTATTCCGTTATATTTGTTTGCGCACATTGACATTCCGATACCCGTACCGCAAATAAGCATGCCGAAGCTCTCGGCATCGGAAAGCACGGCCTCGCACACCTTAGAGGCAAACTCGGGATAGTGGCAGGAGGCAGTAGAGTCACAGCCCATATCGGCTACCTCGAAGCCTTTCGATTTAAGATACTCTATAATCTCGCATTTGAGATTGTAGCCTGCGCTGTCAGCGCCGACGTATATTTTTCTTTTATTCATTTTATTATACCTTCTTTCCTTCTTTTTCAAGTCTTTCACGCTCTGCTTGAGGCAGTCTTAAATACACGGGGGAAAGCTCGCTGTCGGTTTTGTGCTCTCCTAAAAGAAATTTGCGTATTCCAACGCGCGCGACCGATACGGCCGATTCGTCGCGAAGAAGCAGAGGAGTGCTTTCGCTGTTCACACCAAGAGAGGCAAGAGTGTCCTTCGTTACACCGTAGCCGTCGCCCGAAATATAAATTTTTTTGTCCTTAAATTCCTTTAATTCCTCTGCAAGAGCCGAGAGAGCTATCGCTCTATCCTCGCACAGCCTCGTTATGCGCTCTCCCACCGAGGAGAAAAGCGCGTTGTATACCTGCGAGCGCCTCGCGTCCATACAGGGCACAAGTATTCCATCAAGTCCCCTGAGATTTTCTGCCAGAGCCTCGAGGGTTGAAACCTCGATGCAGGGCTTACTCTTGCCGAAGGCAAGACCCTTTATAAGAGACACCCCTATTCTCACACCTGTAAACGAGCCGGGGCCTGCCGATACGGCGTACAGCTCAACGTCGTCAAAGGTGAGCTTAAGAGCACGGAGCATATCCTCTGCCATAGGTAAGAGAAGCTCGCTCTGTGTAAGTCCGTTGTCCACTGTAAATGAGGACAAGGCTCTGTCCCCGTCCACGACGGCAACGGTTGCGATTTTTGCAGTGCCGTCAAATGCCAGAGTTATCATATTCTATTTCAATCCTTCTGTCGTTTTCATTCTTTTCGCGATATATGGAAACGTATATAGCGCCCTCCGGTATAAAATCGGCTATATTCTCGGACCACTCCGCGATACAGTACCCGTCGCTTTCAACGTAATCGTCATAGCCTATCGAGTAGAGGTCGTCGCCGTCCTCAATTCTGTACATATCAAAGTGAAAAATCCGTACATTTGAGCGATATTCGTTTACCACGGTATATGTGGGGCTTCTTACACCCGAAATACCGAAATATGAGGCAAATCCACGGACAAATGCGGTTTTCCCCACACCCATCTCGCCTCTCATAGCGATAAATGCGCGTCGTACACCGCCATCGTCAAGCTGCTTTGCGAGCTGTGTGCCGAGCGCCTCGGTCTGCGTGTCGGAATTTGTGTAATAGGTCATTTCGTTTCTCTCTCAAGGGCTTGATAGTCAAGCCTTTCTTACTTGTTTTTTGCTCGTTTTTCGTTTATTAAGTATGCTTTTTGATTTCTGCCGGCCTAGTAAGGTTAATTTTTGATTTTCAGTGTGTTTATTAAGCCTTGTTTACCTGATTTCCTTTAGATAATCCTTAGCCCCGTCACCGAGTACGAATTTAAGAGCCGCCTCGTATTGCTTCAAGGCCTCATCGTTATCCTTTTGCGATGCCGAGGGACGTCTTATAGCCCTTATAAGAGTGTTCTTCGGTGTATTCTCGGGGTCTGTAAGCTCAAGAGCCGAAACCGAATATCCGGCCCCGCGAAGTCTGCCCACGCGAAGAGCGTCGGTTATTGCCTCGCAGAGCTTACCCGAAATATGAGGATATTTTGTGACGAATGCAAGCTCGGGGGAATTTATTTTGTCGTTGAGGTATCTGTGACAGCAGGGAGTGGATAACAGAATTTTCGCCCTAAGTCTTATAGCCGTGTTAATGACTATATCCGTTGCAATATCGCAGGCGTGGAGCGAGATAACCATATCAGGCTCGTCACAAAGCGCAAGACGGTTTATGTCCTCGCATACGAATTTCATACCAACGTAACCAAGCTCAGCGGCAACAGAGCTGCACCAGGCTATAACGTCGCGCTTCAGGTCTATACCGAGCATAGAAACCTTACGTCCCTTGACTTCGGTGAGATAGTAGTAAACTGCAAAGCTGAGATAGCTTTTTCCACAGCAGAGGTCGTATATTATAAGCTCACCGTCCCTATTAAGCTTATCGTAAATATCCTCTATGTTTTCAAGAAAACGGTTAATCTGTCTGAATTTTCCTTGCTTTTTATCGTGAACACGGCCGTCAGAGGAGCTGATTCCAAGCTTCTTTAAAAACGGCTCGTCACCCTTTAGTATATAGTTTTTCTTTTTGTCAAGAGCCTCTATCGCACTCTCAAAGCTGGGCTTAAGACCCGAGAGCTTCGAGAGAAGTGCGTCACCCCCAATCACGATTTCCGCGCCCGACTTCGACCTCTTATATTCGGCCGAGCCAAGAGGGGTGATAAGGTTCGCTTGCTTGTATTGAAGCACAAGAGTGGAAAGCACACCCTCGATTTCGTCCTCCGGAACGTTCTTATGAGATACGGTGTTTCCTACGAGGGAGTTTTCTATCGCGAGAAGTCTCTTTCCCTTATGAGAAACGAGCCTTGCCGTGACCTTGGCTATCTCGGAGGCGTCGGGCCGTGAGAATACGAGCTTACCAAGTGTCTCGGCCGATACCGTACTCAGAACAAGAGATATAAAATCTGCCTTAGTTTTCACCCTCGCCGCCCTCGCTCTTTACCTCAACGTCCTTTTTCTTAAATGAAATTTTTCGCTCGGTTCTCGTTGAAATACGCTTAAGGTTTTCTCTGTGACACCATACGACGAGTATAGCGATAATGGTAACCGAAAGCTGCGCTATTCCGCCCGGATTTGAGCCGAAAACCGCAAAATATCCGTTAAGCAAAACGGGGTAGATAACAGCACCGCAAACCGAACCGAGCGAAACGTATTTTGAAAAATATACTACAACGATAAAAATGAGAAGCAAAATAAGAAACGGAATAGGCGCAAGTATAAGAGCCGAAACTGCGGTTACGAGAACCCCCTTGCCACCCTTGAAGCCGTAATATATCGGGAATACGTGTCCAAGCACTGCAAAGAGCGCCGACATATAGCAAAATCCGAGATAGCCGCTCGCACCGTGAGTGTAGTAGAAGCCGAGAAGCACACCCGTGATAAATATAGAGAGTGCAGTCTTGACTAGGTCACCGAGAAGCGTAAGCCCCGCCGCCTTGAGACCAAAGGTGCGAAGCATATTCGTCATGCCACCGTTACCGCTGCCGTGAGTTCTTATATCGTCGCGGTAGATAAGGTTTGATATAAGGATAGCCGAATTTATGCTTCCGAGAAGATAAGACACCGCTATGCTTATAAGCGCGAATGCTACGAGTGTCAGACCGAATTTCCAGTCGGTATCGATGATACCGCTATTACACATATAGTCAAATAGGCCTTTATTAAAATCGTACATATAAAGCTCCGTTTTTCTGTCATTGACGGGATTTGGAAAAAGGAAAGCCTCCATATTTTCCACTGCTATTATAACACCCGAGAGGGATAAAGTCAAGAAATATAAAAAATATATTGCAAAAGCGTATATATTATTGTATAATTATTATATAAAGCTTGCCTTGGAAAAGAGGATATAGTAGACGGCTTTTTGGAGAATTTTATGTACAAAACTGTCGAGCGCGTGCTCTCTGAAGAGAAAATTGAATATTTTTCCATAGTGCCTTATTCCTTGTGCAAGGAAATCAACGCGAGCATAAGAGAGCGTATGGACTTTCAGCCTAAATCGGCAGTAATCTATCTTTTGCCTTACTATACGGGCGAGAGCGTGAATATCTCGCGCTACGCCGTGTCGTGCGACTACCATATAGCTATAAGGGAAATAGGGGAGGCGCTCATATCTGCTTTGAAGGAGAAATATCCCGAGGGACATTTTTCGTCCTTTGGCGACCACAGTCCTATCGACGAGCGCCACGCGGCGCTCATTTCGGGGCTTGGTATAGCAGGCGACAACGGTCTTTTGATTAATGAAAAATACGGCTCGTACGTTTTCGTCGGCGATATTCTGACCGACCTCGAACCAAACGAGGCTCTCGGCTTTCAGCCGAGAGAAATTCAGCGCTGCCACAGCTGTGGCGCGTGTAAGAGGGCCTGCCCAACCCGAATTTTAGGCGGCGAGGGAGAGGAATGCCTATCGGCTATCACACAGCGCAAGGGCGAGCTTGCCGACACCGAACGCGCCCTTATGGTGCGCTACAATACAGCGTGGGGGTGCGACCTTTGTCAGTCGGTCTGTCCTTACAACCGAAGCCCTGTCATGACGCCAATAGACTTTTTTCACCGCGAGCGAATTGAGTGTCTGACACTTGAGGTGCTTGACGGAATGGACAAGGAGACCTTTTCCCGCAGAGCGTTTGCTTGGCGAGGCCGAAAAACAGTAGAGAGAAATATTGAAATTCTGTCCGCTGTCAACAAGGGGCAATAAATACCCAATATCCAAATAAGGCATAACGGCTTTTGACTGACCAAGAGCCTTGAGCATATCTGTAAGGAAAAATGATAACAACCAAGGAGAAAACTATGCTTAAAATTGAAAACTTAACTAAACGCTACGGTGACAAGTCCGCCGTCAATAATCTCACGCTGGAAATAGCCGATGGCGAAATCTGTGCCTTTATCGGCCACAACGGTGCAGGAAAAACTACAACGCTCAAGGCGTGTATGGGCATACTTTCCTTTGACGAGGGCAATATATACATAGACGGCACCTCGGTGCTTGAAGACCCTATGACGACCAAGAAAAATACTGCGTATATTCCCGATAACCCCGACCTTTATGATTTTATGTCGGGCGTCAAATACCTTAATTTCGTAGCCGACGTATATGGAGTTGATACCGACGGCAGAAATGACAAAATTTTCTCTCTCGCTGACAAATTCGGCTTAACTCAGGACCTTGCGCAGCCGATAAGCGCCTATTCTCACGGTATGAAGCAGAAGCTTGCTATCATAGCGGCATGGCTCCATTCACCGAAGCTCATTATTATGGATGAGCCGTTCGTCGGACTTGACCCCAAGGCGTCCTATATTCTTAAGGAAATGATGAGAGAGCACTGTGAGAGGGGCGGCTCGATTTTCTTTTCCACCCACGTTCTTGCAGTTGCAGAGAAGCTGTGCGACAAGGTCGCCATCATAAAGGACGGAGTACTCGTTATATCGGGCGATATGAACGAGGTGCTTGGAAACGACTCTCTCGAGAACGTATTCCTCGAGCTTGAAGGCGGTGCGGACAATGATTAAGAGGCTAGTCGGTGTAAGGCTGTCTTCTTTTCTCAGCACTGTGAAGCTCAAGAAGACGGGTGGCGGTAAAGCGTCACTCTCGTGGCCTAAGATAATACTTTTATCAATTCTGTTTTTGTGTCTTGGAGCGATGTTTGTGCTTATGTTCACGGCGCTTGCGTGGAGCCTTGGTATTCTTATGCTTCCCTTGGGGCTTGACGGAATGTACTACGGCATATTTATGCTAATTGCGTTTTCGCTCGTCTTCATTTTTAGTATATTTGAAACGAAATCAGAGCTTTTTGACTGTCGCGATAACGAGCTTCTTCTCGCTATGCCCATAAAGCCCTCGGATATAGTAGTCAGCCGAATTTTAACCGTTCTTATATATAACTACGTCGAATCGGCCTTTATTTTATGGCCTGCTGTGATAATGTACGCTATTCTCGGCGGCTCGGTTTACGGTGTAATAGGCGGTGTGCTCGTGTATTTGCTTTTGCCCCTGCTTACCACCTCGCTTTCGGCAGGAGTTGGCTATATAATAGCCAAAATTGCAAAAAAGCTCAAAAATAAAACGGTTCTCACAACCCTCGTTTCCTTTGCTTTTTTAGTTCTGTATTTGATTTCCTACACATCGTTTGTAGGAAACTTCGGAACCGAGGTAGAGGGCGAGAGTATAGTATTTTCAGAAATACCTGTCATTTCAGCGATAGGCTCGCCTGCGATATTAAACCCCGCCTACGCTGCAGCTTTCGTCATTCTTTCGCTTGGTTTATCCTATCTTGCCTTCAGGATTATATCCAAGAGCTACGTTTCAATAGTTACCGTAGGCACGGCAGCGGCTCGCACCGAGTTCAAGGGCGAGAGGCTTGTCAAGGGCGGACGTATAAGGTCACTCGTGCTCAAGGACCTCAGGCGCTTCTTCACCTCATCAACCTATATGCTCAACGCAGGTGTCGGAGCAGTATTTGCAATTATTGCGGGAGGTGCGGCAATCTTATATTCGGCTGATATATATGCATGGGTAGAGAAGCTTCCCATTCTCGACGGTGCGCTTGCTCCTCTTTTGAGTGCGGCACTCGTCCTTATGGCTTCTATGACTATGATATCGGCTTCCTCGCTCTCTCTTGAAGGAAAGAGCCTCTGGATACTCAAGAGTATGCCCCTTTCGGGAAAGGAGGTCCTTATATCCAAGGCCCTCTCGCACGTTGTAGTATCTGCACCCGCTATGCTCCTGTCCTCGCTTCTTGTGTCGGTCGCTATATCGGCATCTCCTATAGACTGCGTATTTATTGTGCTTATACCCCAGGCTGCGAATATAGTTTTCGCACTTTTTGGCATAATATTAAATACTGCATTCCCGAAATTCAACTACGACAACGAGGCTCAGGTTGTAAAGCAGTCGCTTGCAGGCACGGTTGCGATGCTTGTAGGCATGGTTTACGGCATTATTGTTTCAGGACTTTCCATTGCCCTCGCTGTCTTATTCTCAGCGCTTGTTTCAGAGATAGTAGTGCTTATTTTGAACGTCGCGCTTGTGCTTGGACTTTATTTTATTCTCGTCGGCCCGTCCGCAAGAAGATACGAGAAGCTCTGATTTACCGTATAAGTCTAAAATCACCCTGAAAACGCCATATAGCACCTAATTCATAAGGCGAAACGGTTATCAAGCCCTATCAAAAGGGTCATAAATACTTAAAACGTAACGAAACAAAAAAATACACGAATTTGCGGCAGATTAACCTCTGCCGCAAAAAACTAAAAAAGGGCGAAAATGCGTTATAAAGACAGAATTTACAAAAAAAGAAAAACGCCTTGGCTTTTCTTCGTATCCTTAACCGTGTTCATCGCGGTTATGATACTGCTCGCCGTGGCAAAAAGTTCATACGGAGCTGCCGACCTGATTAATAGCACCGTGTCCCGAATATACCGCGAGCTTATGGCGGGCTTTGGCGATATATTTCCTTTTTCGCTCTTTGAGGTAGTTATAGCGCTCATAGTTCCCACCGTTATACTCGTAGCGGTAATTGCCGCAAAACGCTTTAAGTCGGGCGAGGGCAGGGATTTTATCCTGCTTCTCGTTTCGGTCCTGCTTCTCGTTTATTCGGGGCATACCGTAGCGCTCGGCATAGGCTACAACACGACGCCTATCGGACAGAGGCTCGGTATATCCGAGTGCGAGGTAAACGAGGAAAGTCTACTCAGTACTCTCATAACGCTTAGGGACGAGATTAACGAGCTGTCAGGCAGGATAGAATATACCGAAGAGGGTGTCTCAAGCTCAGGCACAGACCTTGACGGATTAAGCGCGAGAATATGCGCCTCTTACGCTAAGCTCTCAGAGAAGTATTCTTTTATCCCAAAGCTTGAAAGTCGGGCAAAGGGAGTATACTTTTCAGAGGTGCTCTCTTATCTTTCGCTCACCGGAATATATACCTTTTACACAGGAGAAGCCAACGTCAATACTCTTTATCCCGATTATGACCTGGCCTTTACCGCAGCGCATGAGCTTGCGCATCAGCGTGGAATTTTGCGCGAGAACGAGGCGAATTTTATGGCCTATTTCGTCCTGATAAGCTCAGATGACGACTATCTCAGATACAGCGGAGCGCTTTCTATGTACGGCTACGTCGGCTCGGCTCTTTATAGAACCAACCCCGAGCTTTATTACGAAATTACCTCCTCGCTCTCTGACGGCGCACGTGCTGATATGATAGCGTCAAGCGAGGTTTATAAGCAGTATTCCGGAACTGTTTTTGAGGATATTTCCTCCTTTGTAAACGACCTATTTCTTAAGAGCAACGGCACCGAGGGCGTTGTCAGCTACGGCATGGTCGTCAAGCTCGCAGTCGCATACCACGAGGCCTTAAACGACAGCAAGACATAAACAAATCCCAAATTACCAAGATAAAATAGAGCAGAAATATATTTTGCGAAAAAATTAAATAAAGGGCGCGCGCCGTCTGTAACCGATAAATCAAACTTCGAATATTATACTAACACCTTATAATTTTCGGAGCTTTTATGAAAACAATTACGGTAAACGGTGGGCGCCCTCTTTTTGGCAGCGTGTTCGCGCAAGGGTCAAAAAACGCGGCTCTTCCTATAATTTTTGCAACACTTATAACTCGTGGAGTGTCTGAGGTACGGCACCTGCCCGACATAGGCGACGTCCGTTGTGCGCTCGATATAATAAGAGAGCTAGGAGCCCGTGTTACGAGCTACGGCTCGGTGGCGTACATAGATACTAGAAGCCTTAGCTTTTGTGAGCCGTCGGCAGAAAAAATATCAAAAATTAGAGCCTCGACATATCTTCTTGGCTCTATGCTTTCGCGCTTTGGTAGATGCCGTCTTTCTGCCTTTGGGGGCTGTGCATTTTCGGATAGACCCATTGATATGCATATCGACGCCTGCCTTGCCTTTGGCGGCCGTATTGTCGGAAACGAGATAATCACAGACAGGCTTCATCCTGCGGATATTTCGTTTAAAAAGGCGTCCGTCGGTGCAACGATAAACGCGCTTATTTTGGCGGCGGCCACCGACGGCGTCAGCACGGTAAGAGGGCATGCGCGCGAGCCTCACGTTCACGCCCTTATAGATTTTCTTCGTTCTGCAGGTGCTGAAATTAAGATAAGCGACGAGCTGATAACCGTCAGGGGTGGAGAGCTTAAGGGTGGAAATATAGCGATTATCGGTGATATGATAGAGGCAGGAAGCTATCTTACGGCAGGTCTTATCACGGGTGGTAGGGTGAGCGTCATAGGTGCCGATAGAGAGGACCTGTCTTCGTATCTTGCCCTTGCTCGTGAGCTTGGCTGTGAGGTCTTTGAGCGTGGCAGTATAATCAGCGCAAGAGCCACCGAGCTTTGCAGGAGGGTAAGCATAGTCGCTGAGCCGTATCCTGCCTTTGCTACCGACCTACAACCGATTATAGCGCCTCTTCTTGCCGTTATGTCGGGTGGTGAGATATGCGACAGGGTCTGGACGGGAAGATACGGATATCTCAAAACTCTATCAAGCTTCGGCCTCAGCTCTCGAATAGAGGACGGGCGCGCCATCATTGAGAGCTCGGAGCTGCAGCCCGCGTGCGTTGTTGCCGAGGACCTGAGGGGAGGTATGGCTGCGCTACTGTGCGGCCTTTGCGCCAAGGGTGAAAGCCGTATAGAGAACGCAGAGCAAATTCTTCGCGGCTACGAGAACTTGGTATATAAGCTTCGTTCACTTGGCGCAGACGTCTCTATCGATTAAGCAGCCTTTGATTATCTCTATACCTTCTACTGATTAAGAAGCGCATTTTACTGTGTCGGTGCTTCCTATCGGTCAAATCGCCGTATTTTGCTGTGCCTGCGCTTTCTATCGGTTAAAACGGCGCCTTTTAATTTTTCGTTGCTTTCTATCGTCTATCAGAGCTTTATTAGGGCAGTGTTTTATATTAGTTAAATCGGCGTATTTAATGATATGAGAGGCTTCTATCAATTTGACTAATGTAATCGATTATAAATATTAATGTAAAAAAATCTCAATTTCTATTGACAACAGAGGGTCACGGTGCTATAATTTTTACATCTGAAAGCTATGTTAAAATGCGATGAAAAAGAGGACAAAAAAATGAAAAGAATACTTACTGTTCAGGACATATCCTGCGTTGGCAGATGCTCTCTCACCGTAGCGCTTCCTATTATATCGGCAGCCGGTGTTGAGGCTGCAATTTTACCTACCGCAGTGCTTTCTACACACACTCAGTTTTCGAGCTTCACGTTCTGTGACCTCACCCCTGAGATAGAGAAGATTTCCTTAGAATTTGACAAGCACGGACTTACCTTCGACGCTATATACACAGGTTACCTCGGCTCCTTTGAGCAGCTTTCCTTGGTTTCCGAGCTTTTTGACAGAAACAGAGGCGAGGGCTGTAAAATAGTTATAGATCCCGTTATGGCTGATAACGGTGTGCTCTACAAGGGCTTTACCGAGGAGTTTGCGGGGGAAATGGCTAAGCTTTGCACAAAGGCCGACCTCATAATACCTAATCTCACCGAGGCTTCGTTTATGCTCGGTGTACCTTATAACCCCAATTATGACGAAGCGTACATACGCTCGCTTCTTAAATCTCTTTGTTCGCTTGGCACCAAGGAGGCCGCTATCTCGGGCATCAGCTTCGACAAATCCAAGCTAGGCGTATATTCTTATAATAGCGAGACCGACGAGTATTTCTACTACTGCAACGATTATCTTCCCGTTGCATACCACGGCACAGGTGACATATTCGCCTCGTCTGTGGTTGGCGCTCTTATGCGCGGACACTCGACCGCATCGGCCCTTAAGTGCGCCGTTGATTTCACCCTCGAGTGCATCAAGGCAACGATGGCCGACGAGGACCGCCGCGTCTACGGAGTTAATTTCGAGCAGGCGCTTGCGTACTACATCTCGCGCCTTGAAAACAAGGACTGATATTTCCAAAACAAAAACAGCAATCTTGCGTGTCAAGATTGCTGTTTTTGTTTCTTTTCTAAACGCTTTTTATATTCTTCAGAATATAAAGTCGTTTTTATTGTGTTTTTAGTGTCAGATAAGATTGGACTGTCAGCTTCATTTACCCGACTTATATTAGCAAGAAAAAGAGCTTATCTTCTTTTTCTGCGTCTTTCACGCTTTCTTGCGAGTAGGCCAACGAACACGCTGACAAGTATAAAGCACCCGTAGTTCATAAATGAAGAGCCGCTCGGCTTAATTCCCATTATAACCGTGATTAAAAGCATTATGAGAACCGTTGTGAAAGCAGTGAGCAGAGGATATTTAATTCCCTCGCTGCCCGAAATCTTCGCTGTGGTAAAGCCTGATACGGCTGCCGAAAGAATAAGGGCCACTAGCGAATACGTTCCTAAGATAGCGCTTGGATTTTCCGACACTCCTGCAAGCGCAGCCATTACAAGAGTAGAAATGAGAGTAACTGCCAAGGAAATCAGAACGCAGGGCATAAATCGCCCGAGAACTCCTGATTTTAATCCCTTAAATCTTCTGCCTGCCATTTTTATCCCCCTTTTTCTCGGGGAAAACAAAAGCCCCCGAACAAGTCCTATAACAACTTATTCGGGAGACTTTGCGTTTATGACGGAATTTTGCTATTTAATTATGCGTTTTCCTGATTATCCTCGGCAGTATCTTGTGCGGGAGCTTCCTTGGTCTCAAGAATTGCCGCCGCGATGTCAGCTGCCTTTACGTCAACGCTTCTGATAGCGCCGCGAAGGAAACGGATTTTGGTCTTGTCCTTAGTGGTCTCAAGAACGAAGGTCTCGCCCTTGATAGAAACGACCTTACCGATAATACCGCCGATAGTGGTAACCTCGTCGCCTACTGCGAGAGCGTCGCGCATCTCAGCATCCTTCTTTTCCTGCTTCTTCTGAGGACGTATCATGAAGAAATAGAGGAACGCGAACATTATAGCGATCATTATAACGGTACCCCAGATACCGCTGCCGCTATTATCTGCTGTTGTAAGTAAGAAATCGAAATTAAACATTTTTATCTCCTAATAAAATTTACTTTATAAACAATTATACAACTAATTTTTGAACAATTCAAGCAAAATATAAAATTTTGTGTAAATATTTTTTACACCGAGCTAAAGGGTGGGGTGCGTCTTGCTTTCCCGCACCCATTTAGCGTTAATATTATTTTTCGGTTTTTTGTCTGTTCTTTTCCGCGAGATTAGTTATCGTTTTTATAACTCTCGTAGGTGAAATCCACCAGTCGCGGCACCATACTCTGAGTATAGTCCAGCCTCTTGCCTCGAGGAAGCGGGGCTTGTATACGTCGCGCTCCATCGAAGAGGACGAGGAGGCGAAGGCGTCCTTATCGAGCTCAACGCCGACAAGGTATCTGTCACTCTTCTCATCGTATACGGCGAGCGAGATGCGGTTATTTTTGTTTCCAAGGCCCGTGTGAACCTTGTATCCCTGCTTTTCAAGTCTTTCCTTTATCTGCTCCTCAACCTCGGCAACGGTCGTTATTAGGCTCTCGGCCTTCTTTTCCGACGGGTCAAGAGCAGTGAGGATAGCCTTGACGTGCTCAGCGTCGTTCTCGGACACGGCACGAACGTATGCAAGATACTCGCGCAGAAGCTTCGGTCCAAGGTGCTTTGAGGTATCAACCTTGAGGTCCTCGGGCTCAATGCTCGTAACGACTATAATCTTGGACTTAGCGCGGGTTATGGCAACGTTCAGACGGTTCTCGCCACCCTCTGACGAGAGTGAGCCGAAGTTGGTATAAAGCTTGCCCTGCTCGTTTGGAGCGTAGCCGATAGAGAATATAATAATATCTCTCTCATCACCCTGAACGTTCTCAAGGTTCTTAATAAACAGGCTTGTGTCCTCGCCGCCGTCCATTCTGTATCTTTCCTTCATGACGGAGGAACGGAACTCAGCGTTCTTACGAGCCTCTTTGTCAATAGCGTCGGCGATACAGGTCTGCTGGTCGCTGTTAAAGGTTATAATACCTATGCTCTCGTTGTTTCTGCGAGTGAGGAATATGTGCTTGAGAAGCTGTACTATCTTCTCAGCTTCTGTGGGATTGGTTCTGTCAATCCAGGTGCCCTTGACCTTGTATCTCTCAATAGGACGGCTGTCCTTATTTGTCGAAATGTTAGGCGCTACCTGAAGATTTGACGAATAAAACGCAGAGTTCGAGAAGTCGATAAGCTCTTGATGACGGCTTCTGTAGTGGTAGGTGAGGTTTGAGCTGTCGTATCTTGCAACCGCAAGGTCGAGCAGGCTCTCAACCTCAAGTGCCGCCTGTACAGAGTAATCGTCCTGCGCGTCCGGGTCTGCGCCCATATAACGCTTCATGAACGTAGCCGAGGGACGAAGCTGCTTTGCGTCACCCGCAACGACGATGTTCTTACCACGGTATATAGTGGGTATAGTGCTTTCAATGAACACCTGCGAGGCCTCGTCGAAGATAACCACGTCGAACATATTCTTCTTTAAAGGAAGAATAGAGGACACGTTTTCGGGGGAAAGAAGCCAGCAGGGGAAAAGAGCGAGTATAAAGTCACCGTACACGTCCATCGTCTGTCTGATGGGCCAGAACTTTTGCTCCTTTGAAATCTGGTATAGGAAATCCTTGCTGTTGCTTGCGTTATCAAACATGTCGCGGTATTCACGGCTGTTTTTACCTGCGCATATCTTGTAAGCAACAGAAAGCTGAGATTCCTTCAGCTTGTATATTCTCGAGGTGATGTTTACAAAATCCACCGTCTTTGCCAAATCGTCCTTGCAAAGCTCCTCGTACTTTGTTACCTCGTGGTATATACGGACAACCGGGATTTTACCGATTATGTCTGTGTAATTCTGATAATTTTTGCTCGTAGTGTAGGCAAAATTCAACACGTCAAGCATGTGCTTGTCGAGAGAATCCATGAGCTTTGATACGTCACGAAGAGTGATATAGTTGTCTAACGCCTCGTGAACGAGCTTGATATAAGAGGTGTTTCCGCGCAGAATATTGTCGATAACCGAAATATATCCGTCGCGCGTCATTACTCTGTTAAGACAGTCGTACTCCTTGACGTATCCGTCAATAGCCGAGATGGTATCAACGAACCTCTCGCGCATCTCACGCTTGCTCTTTAATCCCTCATGCCCAAGCTTGTAGGACATATTTACGACAGCGTCAAGCGAGCGACGGCTCTCAAGCTGTGAATAATACGCAAGAACCTGTCTTGTATAAGGGTATTTTGAAATATTGAAAAGACCCTTTCTCGACTTCTGTATTTCCTCCAGCATACCGCGTACCTCACTGAGAGTGCGTATATCAAGGTCGGGCTTCATAGTGTCGATAAGCGGATTTTTTTCCTTAGCCTGAACGAATGCGTAATACATCTGGTCAAGGTTCTTTGCCTTGATGGTAAAGAGAGCGTCCGAAAGCTCCTTGTACTTAAGAGACATAAGCTCGGGTCTGTCGAGCATATTGAGATATATGGAGTACTCGGAGGAGTTCTTCGGAAGCATATAAGACGATGAGTACATCTCAGAGAGCGAAAGACCGAACGGACGCTTGTCGTTGAGGGTGTGATATATTTTCTCGAGGGTATTCTCCTCCTGAGAGATGCGCTTTTCTATATCGTCGTATTCGGACTGAAGAGCATCAAGGTCTACGAGGCTGTCTACCTCGTCCTTTTGATGCGCCGAAAAGCATCTCTCGTAGAAGCTCTTCTTCTCCTTGGTCTCGTCGGTTATATACATCGCCTTCTCGTTGAGCATACCGAGACGCGAGTAAACGACGTCGAGCGCAGCCTTCTTCTGCGATACAACAAGCACTCTCTTGTCCTTGGATATGGCGTCGGTTATGATATTGACTATCGTCTGCGACTTGCCGGTACCGGGAGGACCGTAAATAACCATGTTGCCGCGCTCAGCAACCTTTTTTACCACCTCAGACTGTGCGTAGTCTAGCATTTTGACCGTGTAGCTGTGGTTAAGGCCGCCTCGCTTCGCACGTTTAAGAGCCTTGGCGCGCGACTTGATTTTAGCGCGTTCAAGCGCCTGTATGCGCCTTGCTCCGCGCTTTCCACCGGTGCGGAGAAGCTCGTTAATGGCGTCGTTTGTGAGATTTTTCTTCTCAAGAAGGGTGTAATCGTTGTATATCGAGTTCGAGAGAGGGAAGCGCGCCATAACGGCAGCGTATCTCACGGAAAGCTCGCCCTTTGGCTCGGGCTCCTTAAATCTTCCGTAGTTGTAGATGTGCTTTGAATTTGCGCATTCAACCTTTATTCTCGCTCTGTCGAGGTAATCGACCACCTGCTTTACGTTCTTGAAGGACGAAAGGTCGTCAAATTCAAGGTCGATATCCTCAACGTTCAGCTTTTTGGCCTGCGCGTATGCAAAAATCAGCGCACGGTTGAGCTGAATGCTTTCGCTCTCGTTTCGGCGTATTTCCACCGTGGTCTCGTCCACTATCTCTATCTTGACAGGGAAGAGAAGAAGCGGCGCCTTGATAAGCGTTTTGTTTATTCCCTGGTTAATCGAGCCGAAAACAAAAGGATATCCTATATAAAGCTCGTAGCGGCCCGTCTCCTTTTCTATTTCCTCAATCTCGCGCTTAAGTTCCTTGACCTTGGCAATTTCAGCCTCGATAACCTTTGCGGTGTCGGTGGCTGTATTCTTGGCGTGACGGTCGAGTGCTCGCTTTGCGTCCTCACCTGACAGTCCTGATACGTCGGGGGCAGATCTTGAACGGGTGGGCAGACCGAGATTTTTAACTATTTCCTTACTCTCCTCCTCGCTGATAAGGGTGAGAGGGTATTTGCTTTTTGACCAGAGAAATTCGACAAGCTCAGAAACCTTGTCGTCGCGTCCCTCGAAGAGCTTGCCGATATCGTAGGCGCTCTTACGGGTTACGTTTTTGAGGTATAGACATCTGTTGTTTCCGCCTATTTCAATGAGGCGTTCCTTGTAATAGGTATATATACCTTTTCCCATTTTCCTCTCCTGTTCTGTATATGTAATCCGCGGTAGCGGAGTGATGCAAAAAATAAAATTGTGAAAAACGCACGACTTACGGTTATCTAGGTTAAAATGGCCAAAATGCACACAATTGTGTACTATTTCGGGCATTGTTGCATACGCAGATTTTCACAAATATAAGTATACCATATCCGTAACGAAAAATCAACAAAAAATTAATAAAAATATAAAAAATATCTACAAATTTTTGTCACGGGTCTTGTAAAATGCGAAATCTTATGGTAAAATTAGTTATCCCGAGAATTTAAGGACGTTTTTGTAAAAAAACAATTTCAAATCAACCCCGAAAGGAGCCGTTATGCTTTCCCACGACGAGAGACTTTCAAGCGTTATATCAAGTCTTGAGAGGACGAGAATATCTGAGTACGACTATTTCAATAAGCACAAGGTAGCAGTACCGTCCAGAAACGAGATAATCAGGATTATCAAGACGATGCAGAGCGTTATGTTCCCGGATTATTTCAGAATAAAAGAGAATAAGGGAATGTCAAATACCGAGATTATGAACGCGCTTTTTCTATCTTTAAAGATGCAGATAAGCGCAGCGTACGCCTTTTTTGACGAGGACTCGGTTGTGGATACCGAGCAGGTGGCGTATTCGGTTGTCGAAACGCTCCCCGTGATAAAGGAGAAGCTGATGAAGGACGTCATCGCTATATACGAGGGCGACCCCGCGGCACGCTCACCCGAGGAAATTATTCTTTCATATCCGGGCTTCTACGCTATATCCATTTACCGAATGGCTCACGAATTTTATATAAGAAATATACCGTATATCGCCCGTATTATGACCGAGTATGCGCATGAGAAAACAGGCGTCGACATTCACGCAGGCGCAACCATCGGTGAGTATTTTTGCATTGACCACGGCACAGGTATCGTCATAGGCGAAACCACGACGATAGGCGACCGTGTTAAGATTTACCAGGGCGTCACCCTCGGTGCAAAGAGCTTTGAGCTTGACAAGGACGGAAATCCCATCAAGGGCATAAAGCGTCACCCCGACATAGGCAACGGCTGTGTAATATACGCAAACGCTACCATTCTCGGCGGTAATACCAAGATAGGCGACGGCTCGGTTATCGGTGGTAACGTGTGGCTCACGCATTCCGTACCTGCAGGTGAGAAGGTCTATTACAACGCAAAATAAACCCAAAAATAAGAGGGTGTCTCAAATGCAAAATTTGAGGCACCCTCGAAAATTTTGATAGGGGATAGGCAGATTTAAGCAAAAAGCGTCGATTCTCAAGGCGTGAGGCGTACAAATGCACGCCGAGCCTTGAGAGCGTCGATAGAAAAAGTCTATTAAAATGATGAAATCCATAGGATTTCAACTGTATTACCGTCTCATTTACTCTTTTCACTTTGTTTGAAACGGTTTTTTTGTTCCTTTTTGGACTTTTTCGGTTTTGCTAAATGTGACAGCCCCTTCTCATATATCAGCTTGACATCAGAGCTTTAGCTCGTTTTTGATTTCTCGCGTCATAAGCGAGCGGATAATTGCATAGGGCGAGGCCGAATTGTGCATAACCTCGTATACGCCCTCGGTGATAGGCATTTCAACCGAATATCTTTTTGAAAGCTCGACGGCGGCTCCGAGAGCGTGATAGCCCTCAACGACCATTCCAATTTCCGAAAGAGCCTCGGCATAGCTTTTGCCCCTGCCGATAAGCTCACCGCATCTGTTGTTTCGGCTGTGTGAGGAGGTCGCGGTGACTATGAGGTCTCCGATACCCGCAAGGCCCCAGAAGGTTTCCTTTTTGCAGCCCATGGCGAGACCGAGCCTCGTTATTTCGGCCATACCTCTCGTTATAAGCATTGCAACGGCATTATCACCGAAATCTACGCCTCGGCAAATGCCTGCCGCAATAGCGATAATATTCTTTAACGCTCCGCAAAGCTCAACTCCGTTTACGTCAGTGTTCATATAAACGCGCATGCACGAGTTTTTGAAGACGTCCGCAATAAGAGACGAGATTTTCTCGTCCTCGCACGCAGCGACGATAGAGGTAGGCAAGCCTATTGCCACCTCCTCAGCGTGAGTGGGGCCTGAGAGAGCCGCAAGCGGATTTTTGCACTCGCCATCTGCCCTCTTTATTTCGTCGGCTATAATCTCGGTCATGGTCATGAGCGTTCCGCTCTCAATACCCTTGGCAGCGCTGACTATTACACTGCGCGGGCTTATATACCTTGCCGCCTCTCTTGCCGTTGAGCGTATGAACTCGGACGGAGTTACGAACAGGATCATATCAGCACCGTGAATTGCACGCTCAATATCAGAGGTATATTCAATTCCCGTAGGCAGTATTACGCCGGGGAGATTTCTGTGTGTGCCGCTTTCTTTAATACCCTTGATTTCCTCGGGTATTTTGGACCAAAGAACGACCTCGTGTTGATTTTTGGCAAGCAGGGAAGCAAGGGCGGTACCCCATGTGCCTGCGCCAAGCACGCATATTTTCATAAAAAATCCTCTCTATCGGTTTTTGCTACGAATAAATACATTGTAGCACAAACACGCGGATTTTGCAAGCACAAATATTTTGAGCGCATAGAGTTGCCTAAGGCTATGCCTTGTTTACACGAAATTACGTTCAAGGTCCAAAAGACGTGTCAGGACATCTCGTCCTCCATAACGTAGGCAAGGTCTATCGGGGTTGCAAGACCGCGCACAACCTTTTCGTAAAAGAGGATAGCGCGTCCCGCGTCGGCAAAGGCCTCCTTTGCTTTGGCATTCGTGGTTTTACCCTCGCAGTCGGTCATATAAACGTGAATTGAATAGAGCGGAATTTTGTAGCTTGATGCGTTCTTCACCTGGCTTACGCGCAGCTCGTAAACGTAGCTGTTCTCACCGTCGGACCTTTCCTCGCGTCTTACTACGCTGTCAACTGTTTTCTCTCTTTGCTTCATAGATTTTTTCCTCCAATGCATTAGGCGAGGCAATGCCGATATTCTTTTGCTTTTCGCCACGTTTAAATTCTATCATATTTTACCGCTTTGTGCGGTGCGAAAAATGCGGAAACGAAAAGGCCGCTTTTCAGTATAAGAGAGCCGCATTGCAAAAATTGCTCAAATGGGCAAAATATCCTATATTAAATGAGCTTGTAGTATTGATTTTTGCAAGAAGGCTCCAAAATTTGATATGAAAAAAGTCGTATTTTTTGTAAAAAAAGCATATTTTGTGAATATTTGACGGTATAAAAGCAAGAAAAACAATAATATTTCAAGAAGAAACTAAATTTCCAGCCAAAACGTGTGAAATGTTATAAAAAACGCCCCCACTTGCACGCTCTACCACCCTTTGCAGACACTCTCTTACAGTGCCTGAACGGTAAAATATTATTTTGTCTACTGTTGACAAAACGATATTTTTTGTGTTACAATGGGATATAATAGTAATGAAAGCGAGGAAAATGAAATGACCGTGCTCACAAGCAAAAATTTTAAAAGCGAGGTAGAGGAATACAAGGGCCTCGTTGTAATCGACCTTTATGCCGATTGGTGCGGACCGTGTAAAATGCTCGCTCCTACTATCGAAGAGCTTGAGCGTGAAAATCCCGACGTAAAGTTCGCTAAGATAAACGTGGACGACGAGCGTGAGCTTGCTATGCAGTTTAAGGTGCAGAGTATTCCTATGATAGCGTTTGTAAAGGACGATACGCTTCTTGACGTTTCGGTAGGCTACGTTCCCAAGGCGAAGCTCGAGGCTCTTATAGGTATGCACAAATGAAAATAAGGTATAACGAAAACGCTGAAATCGTAGAGTCCATCAAGGAGGGACTAAAGCGTACGGGTGGCTATTGCCCCTGCCGTCTTGAGCGCACCGAGGATAACAAATGTATGTGCCGCGAGTTCAAGGAGCAGATTGCCGACAGCGAGTTTGAGGGCTACTGTCACTGTATGCTCTTTTATAAGGAAAAGTAAGCGAAAAACGGATATATGACCGTTATCCTACACAACCGTGTAACGAAAAAATAAAAAAGCGAGGAAAGTGAACTGTCAAAGGTTCGCCCAAGACCTCGTTTTTTTTATTTTTAAAAGGCATTCTCGAACGTCCATTTTTGCTTTTCATAAAAGAGATCGCTTGGACGCCATCCTTTTATTTCTATAAAAGTGAACGCTCGGACGCCATTATTCGCTTTTGCTTAAAAGTCTGTTTTCAGAGGGTTACCTTTCGTTTATTCTAATTTATTCTAAAATGCATTTTCGCGCGATAATCTCATATACTCTAAGAACACGGATTTGCAATCGTTTTTTATCACATTTTAAAGCATTAAATCAAAATAAATCTAACCCTGTCTAACAGGATAAAACCAGCGAGAAATCTTAACGGCCTCTCTACTTGAATATGTTCTTTTCAGATGGTATAATCTTTGGTAAATAATGGCAAATAGAGGTTGGCTGATGAAAAAATTACTGCTCGTTACTATTTTTGCGCTTTCTATAGCGTCCATGCTTTCAATTACCTGCAGGGCAGAGCTGTTCGACGATTTATCGGAGAGGGGGACAAGCACCGAAGGGTGCGTAAGCGCACCCACCGATACACTAAGCTTCTCGGACTATCTGAACGAGGACGGTCTAGCTACCGAGGACGCTGCAGCTACTGAAAGGCGCGTTTCTACCGACGACAAAGGAACTCGGGATATAGAGGACACTTTTGCCGAGGACGAAGGCGCTTCGGCTATGTACGGTGCCTTATCGCAAAGCACCGCGGGTGCCGAATATTCCGTGGCCGAGTACGTTATCACCGAGGAGGACGGCGTGTACGTTCTCAGCGCGACGGCCAACGGAGAGTGTCAGAGGGTGTTAGAGGGCGCGTTTGATACGCTTCTTGAGTTTGCCTCGGGCAAAAAAATATGGCTCGATAACGTTACGCTACACACCGATATAACTCTTCCACAGGGTAAAACCGTTCTCTCGGGTAAGATTTTGACTGAATTTTCTATAACGGTTAATACAGGCTCGAGCCTTGACTTAAGTGAGGCTGACCTTTTGCTCTCGGGCAGAGGCTCGCTCGTTATATCGGGTGGCGAGGTTAAGGCTTGCGAGGTCGATATTTCCTCGACGGCCTCGAGTGCTGTGCGGCTGTTGTCAGAGAGAAGCCTTTTTACGCTAGTATCAGGGCGCATTTCCTCTAATTCCGACACGGCAACCGTCGTGGCTATGGCAGGTCGGTGCGAGGTGCTTGGGGGCGAGATAATTTCCGAGCGTGCCCTCGCAATTAGCAATAGTGCAAATCTCGTTATCACAGGCTCTGCAAAAATCTCGGGTATGGGCTACGGCCTCTCAACCGACAAACCAATTACCATAGGTAATGGTGATGTGCCGTATACCCCCACTGAGCCTCTTAAGATGTCGTTTTTAGGAGAATTTAAAAAGGGAAATATCACCCTCGTTTCATATATTAATGCTCAAAGCTCTCTTTATTCAATACGCATATTCGATAGCGTTGGACGTGAATATTCCGCGAGCTACTTTTCCGAGTATTCGGGACTGTCGAAAATACCGTTTGCCGCGGTCTATTTGCCGTACAGCGTCAAGTATTACAGCGGCGGCGTACAGATAGGCTCGGAGCTTGTTCTTCAAGGTGATGGCGTAAATCCGCCCGAGCCCGAGCAAAAAACAGGCTACGCCTTTGACGGCTGGTATCTCGACAGCACCTCGCGAGTGCCTCTTGGGGAGAATTTTACGGTTACAGCCGACACAAAGCTTTACGCAGGGTATAGGCTTTTGCCCCCCGAGTTTTCGCTTTCCTCGTATTCAGGAGAGTATACGGGCGGGAAAATAGAGATAGGATTTGATACCCTTCTACACCCACTTGACGCCCACGGAGGCAGATACGAGTATAAATGGTACAAAAACGGCTCTGTCGTATCTGAGGGCCCGTATCTTTCGGTTAAAAGCGTTTCGGACAGCGGTGTATATAGCTGTGAAATCACCTACTGCTATTCAACCGACAGCGTCGTCGTGCGCGCAGAGGGAATTAGCGTAATTATAAACAAGAGGAGCGTGCCTATACCCACTATTGAAAAATGCGTGTACAACGGCCGTGAGCAGTCCCCAACCGTATATCAAACCTCGCTTTATACTGTGAGCGAGCTTTCCTGCACAGATGCAGGCATATACGCCGTTACTCTGACGCTCACAGACAGCGAAAACTACCGATTTGCAGACGGAGAGGGTATAGTCACCGTACCCTTTGAAATTATGAAGGCAAATAACGTCTGGACCGAAGAAATATCAGCCTGCGACGTCTACGTCGGCACCGAGGCCTCGGTACGCGCCAGGGCACTCTTTGGTGAGGTGATATACCTCTTTTCCGATAGCATATACGGTGAATATAAGACCGAGTTTTCGGCTAAGGTCGGGGAGTATTTCGTGCGCGCCTACGTTCCCGCGGACAGAAATTATAACGAGCTTGTTTCGGAGCCTGTCAGATTTTCTGTCATCGACGAGAGGGCAGTGTCGCTGAGTGTAGTAACAGTGCCGGATAGGACGGAATACAGAGCGTTTGAGTTGATTTCGCTCACGGGTCTTTCTCTGAAAGTAAGCTATAATAGTGGAAGAGAAGAAATAATAAACGGAGAAAATCTTCCCGTAATCTATCAGCAAGCAGACAGCTTTAGATACGGCGACAGCGCAGTTACGCTTGAATATAATGGGGCGTCGGTAAGAATACCGGTGACGGTAAAGCGTGCTGTCTACGATATCTCCTCGGTGACCTTTTTCGACCTTACGCGCACCTATTCTTCTCTTTATCAGAGCGTAACGTACGATGGCCCTGACATTCTTGGAGAGGACGGAATACCCCTTGAAATCAGCGTCTCGGGTGGCGGTCTTGACGTAGGAGAATATACTGTAACCCTCTCGTTTTTTACAGACAGCGAAAACTACGAAACGCCAAATAGCATAGAGGCGAAACTTACAATTTTGCCGTATTCGACAGAAATATCGTGGCAGAATGTAAGCTTCGTCTATGACGGAACACCAAAATGTCCTGTCGCCTCGTACGTTGACGCTCGAGGTGTTATACGGTATTCTAGGGTCGTCGGCTCTGAAACCATGGCGGGTGCGGGCTATACGGCCTACGCTATAAGCGATGACAAAAACTACACCTTCGTATCTGAGAGCGTAGCCTTTGAAATACTGAAGGCTGACTACGATATGTCGGGTGTGTTTTGGGTAAGCGAGGACTTTGTTTACGACGGCCTACAAAAGAGCGTTTCGCTCTCGGGACTGCCCGAGGGCGTGTCGGTAATCGGCTATACCGACGCCAAGGCGACCGTGTGTGGAGTATACGTCGCTACGGCTACGCTCAGCTTCGACCAAAGAAATTATAACGCTCCGCCAAAGCAAACGCACGAGTGGAAGATATCACCTGCGAGCTATGATATGACGGGTGTGTCGTTCAATAACGCAATCGCGGTTTTTGACGGCAAGGAGCATTTTCCGACCCTCTCAGGTGAGCTTCCCGTGGGCGCAGACGGACTTAGAGTTGAGTATTCCTTTTCGCAGGGTGCAACGCACGTCTCGGACGGTACTGTAACAGTAACCGTTACTTTTAAGTCGCAGAGCAAAAACTATATTTCACCCGAGCCTATGACGGCTACCATTGCTGTTACACCGAGGGGAATATCGGTTAGCTGGACGGGTGAGAGCTTCGTCTACAACGGCAAAAATCAAGCGCCAAAAGCAACAGCGCCGGAGTGTAAAATTATTGTTTCGGGAGCTGTGGCAGACGCTGGCGAATATACAGCCGTTGCCTATTGTGAGCTAAGCGATTATTTCGTCATTAATTCTGAGTATTCCTTTAGTATTCTTAAGGCTGAAAACGCCTGGACCTTGCCCCCCTACGCAAAGGACGTTTACGAGAGCGGGGAGCTTGACGTCTTTGCGATAGCAAAATCGGGTGAGGCTCTTATTCGTTATTTCACCGACCCGAGCGCTCAAAACGAGTGCGCGCCCCCCACCGTCCCTGGAGTATATTACGCGATAGCCTACGCTAAAGAGAACAGAAATTATCTATCTCTTACCTCTTCGCCTATGCGCTTTGAGATAATAAAGGTCGTACCCGTCTCGCTTTCGGTTGAGCTGACAAAATCAACCTACAAGGCGTGCAGCACCGTTGGTGAGGGCGATATAACAGCCAGCCTTATATACAACGACGGAAGCGAAAGAGAGCTGTCGGTCTCTGATATGCAGATAATCTATCAAGACAGCGGAGAGCTGCGGGCAAGACACACAAAAATCACCTTTAAGCACCAAGACTTCTCGGTGACCCTGCCTATAAGCGTTTCGCTCGCAGATTACGACACAGCCTCAACACTTTGGCAAAATACTGTATTCTACTACGACGGCCTTTCAAAGCAACCGTCGCTCTCGGGACTTCCGGAGGGAGTAACGGTTATAGGATATACAAAAATAGACGCAGTAAGGGCGGGCGTTTATACCGTCGAGGCTATACTTTCCTACGATGCTGAAAACTATAATCCGCCGTCAGTACCACCCTGTACCTTTGAAATCAAAAAAGCGAGCGTTAATATTCCTGCCGTAGCTACCGTAGAATACGACGGCAAGTCACACGCACCCGCTACGTCATCTCCTCTTTACAGCTTTTTGTCGGAGGGCGCCTACGTATCGGTTGGAAGATACTCGTTCGTAGCGCGTCTTAGCGACAGCGAAAACTATGTTTTCGAGGACGGAAGCTCTGAATGTACGCTCGTGTATGAGATAACTGCTCGAAATATATCTATTTCGGTATCGGATATGAACGTCTATCTTTGGGATAATATATCCGATGCAAACTACGTTATATCTAAGGGTAGCGTCGTAGACGGCGAGAGCCTTTCTCTTGTGCAGTACGAAAGCGATGGCAAAATTTATCTTCGCTCGGACAACCCTAACTACAAGATAACGCTCACACCCGGCAGAATAAACAGCCTCTCATATCCCTCACCAGAAACTAGCGCAAAAATCGTAATAGGCGTAATTATTTTTATTGCCGCGGCGCTTTTCGTGTTCGTTCTATATCTCGAAAGAGAGAGGATAGCCGACTTTATGGCAATAGCCAAATTCCGTTTGACAAGCCGTAAAAGACGAAGCAGAGCGGGACTTGACAGAGAAAAAACAAAAAACGTAACAGAAATTTTCAACCCCGATATACTATCTGCCTCGACGCTTAAACATGAAGCTCGGAGCGACGTCTCGCAAGATAAATTTAAATTAGAAAAGAGCCTCGATAGCGAGATTAACACCGAAGAAAACGCCCTTGAGGCCGAAATCGACACGGCAGAAGACGACGAGGCCGATGCCGACACGTCAGAAGACAACGAGGCCGATACGGTCGAGGAAGGCTATCGCAAGGAAGCTACAACCTACCCGACGGAAGACCCTGAGGACGTATCGCCCGAGGAGAAATTTGTGAGCGATACCTACAAATGCTCGACCTTGAACGAATTTACGGCTGACAAATACTCACTTGTCCTAAAACCCGAAGGCCGAGAAAGTGAGGTCTGCGGTATGAGCTCGGAGCGCGCAGACGAGCTTATAAGCGACGCGCTTGCAAAGGACTTAGTCAAAAAGGGAAGAGAGGTCGTCTACACAAGCGGTACGGCAAAAAGCATAATAAACGTAGACACTCTCAGCCAGAGCTTTCTTGCAGGCGAGCGCGTGGACGTCAACACCTTAAAGCAAAAGAGCCTCGTTCCGTACGATACCGCCTATCTAAAGGTTTTGGCCAGAGGCGTTATCGACAAGCCTCTTTCGGTCTATGCCAACGATTTCAGTCTTGCTGCTGTAAAAATGATAGCCTTGACGGGAGGAGAAGCCGTAAGAGTTGTAACGCTGAAGGATAAAAACGCAGAACAAAAGCGTAAATTCTGAGCCGAGCTCAGCCCTAATTAAATTATCACCCCCGCAATCCCTAGAGTAGCCCGAGCGCAATCCCTAGAGTAGCCCGAGCGCAGTCTTTAGAGTAGCCCGAGCGCAGTCTTTAGAGTAGCCCGAGCACAGTCCCTAGATTAGTTGGTTGGGCATATCCCAAAATAGTTGGTTGCACATACGCAGGTGGGTAAAGTGCGCCCGCGCACGTGTAACCTCGAGCCCGAGCGCGCACGAATTTCTTAAAAGGTATTGAAAAATCCTAAAAAATGTGCTAAAATGAGAAAAAAGACAAACCTAGGAGCGATACCCAATTATGAAAACAACTAAAAGTGGCAAAATCAACGTAAGACAGCTCACGTATATGGCTCTTTTTACTGCCATAGTGTTCGTTCTTCAGATAATATCATTCTTCACAAGAGGCCCCGTATTCAGCCTTACCTTTGTGCTCGTCCCGATAGTTATAGCAGTTGCGGTATGCGGTATCAAGGCAGGTCCGTGGCTCGGCTTCGTCTTTGGTGTTGCCGTACTGGTTACGGGTGACGCGACAGCCTTTTTGGCGATAGACCCCGTAGCAACCGTTGCTGTTGTTTTGGTCAAGGGAACGCTCGCAGGACTTGCGGCAGCTCTCGTGTACAAGGCCCTTGAAGCTAAGAACAAGTATCTTGCCGTTACCATGGCAGCAGTCACGGCACCCATCGTCAACAGCGGAATATTCTTCCTCGGCAGCGTTACGTTCTTCTGGGACACAATGGTAGAGTGGTCAGGCGGCACCGACGTGCTCGTGTATATACTCACCGTCCTTATCGGCCTAAACTTCATAATAGAGGTTGCAGTGAACCTTATACTCGTTCCCACGGTATACCGCATAGTAGAAATGAGTAAGAAAAAAATCAAATAAACAAGCGGCGGAGGTCTTTGACAGCGGCCTCCGCCTAAAAAATAAAAAAGAGGGCGAAAAAAGGTGGAAATAGTCTATAAAAGCAGAAATGCGGTAGTTATTAATAAACCCGAGGGTATGCCCTCGCAGCATGATAAAACTCTCTCGGACGATGCCATAAGCGCTCTTTCACGCACGCTTTCGGATATGGGAGAGAGAGCAGAGGTTTACCCCGTACACCGACTTGACCGAGTGGTAGGCGGTCTTATGGTGCTTGCCAGAAATAAGAAAAGCGCCGCAGCGCTTTCGGCACTCGTCGGTAGCGAGGGTGTAGGAAAGGAATATCTTGCGGTCTGTGACGGCGCCGTAAACGAGCCGTGTGAGATGCGCGACCATCTCTCTAAGGTGGCAAATCAAAATGTCTCAAGGGTCAGCCGCTTTGCCACTCGGGATACGAAGGAGGCCGTGATGTACTGCGAACCGTTAGCGCTCGTAAATACCGAAAAGGGTGAAAAAACGCTTCTCAAAATCACCCTCAAAACAGGTAGATTTCACCAGATACGCGCACAGCTTTCCTCTCGTGGCTTGTCGATAACGGGAGATAAAAAGTACGGTAGCCGTGACTTCGGCACGCGCAATATCGCCCTTTATTCCTGCCGCATTTCATTCACTCTGGATAGCGAAAAAATCGAGGCAAGCTCGCTTCCCGATATCGAAAAATATCCGTGGTGCCTTTTTAGTAAGGATAAGTACAAAATCTAAAGCTTTGGCTCTGCCTCAAAATAAACCTCAAAATAAGGAAAATATAAAATGACTGAAAAGCTTTACTATATCGACGCATATATCAAGGAGTTCACCGCAGCAGTTCTTTGTTCAGAGCCGTGCGATGGGGGCTTTGATACGGTCCTTGATAAAACCGCCTTTTTTCCAAACGAGGGTGGACAGAGTGCCGACACAGGAAAAATAAAAGACGCAACCGTGCTTGACGTATATGAGGAAGGAGGCGTCGTACATCATATAACCGACCGAGCCGTCTCGGGAGATATGGTGCATTGTAAAGTTGATTTTGCCCCTCGATTTGACAAGATGCAGTGTCACACGGCAGAGCATATCCTTTGTGGAATTATACACCGTCTTTACGGGCTTGAGAACGTTGGCTTTCATATTGGCGAGGACGAGGTAACCTTTGATATAAGCGCACCTCTTACCAGAGAAGAGCTTGATAGAGTAGAGCTTCTGGCCAACCGTGCCGTGTTTGACAACTTAAAGGTGGACACGTATTTTCCAACCTCGGACGAGCTTCCCACACTTGAATATCGCTCGAAGCTCGAGCTCACAGAGAACGTCAGAATAGTCAAAATCGGTGATGTCGACAGCTGCGCCTGCTGTGCTCCGCACGTTGCATATACGGGAGAGATAGGCCTTATCAAAATTCTCGAGATAATGAAGCACCGCGGAGGTATGCGTATATGGATGGTCGCAGGTGAAAGAGCGCTTCGGGATTATAGGAAAAAATACGAGAATATCAAGGAAATTTCCGCCTCTCTTTCAGTCCCTCAGCACGATACGGCCGATGCTCTTAAAAAATATATGTCGGACACCGAGCTGGCAAAGCGCGAGATTAAGTCGCTTCGCAAATCGCTTGCCGAGGCTCGCGCTGAGGCCGTTGCAAAGACCGAGGGCAACGCAGTGTTCTTTTTCGAGGGCTTTTCTATCGAGGAGCTTCGCTATTTCGTAAACGCCGCGGCAGATAAGGTGTCCGGTATGCTCGTCGCGCTCGGCGGTGAGGCAGGCGAATATAAGTACGTCATAACCTCAAACAGCGTAAATCTTTCAGCCGAAATCAAGCGGATAAACGAGGCTCTCTCGGGCAGGGGCGGTGGAAAGCCAAATGCCGTTCAAGGCTCGTTTATGGCAGAGCTTGCTAAAATCAGAGAATATTTCGGCTGCTGAATATAACAAGTCGGCATGCAAGCCCCTTTTCTCGCTAAGATAAACACCAAATTTACACGACCGTGTTTTTTGGTAATTTTAGAGCCTTTGTATTTAATAAAAAAGACCTATTGCACGTGTGCAACAGGTCTTTTCGTTTGTTTTTTCGTTTTTTCTTTTTTACTTGGATTTTCTGCGCTTTAAGCTTGTTTATTTGTGTTTTTCACGCTTCCTGCTTTGGCGCGTTTTTTCTTATTTAGAGTTTTCTTTAATTTCGCCTCTCTCGTACTTTTGAAGAAGTAAAATCAGCTCTGCAATATTATCGCGTATTTCCTTACCCTCGTCGCAGTCGCGTATCAGGATTTTGCTTTTTGCCTGCTCAAAAACCGTGGTCTGTGAGAGAATATCTCTATTATATTTTATAGCCGTCATTTTGTCCGTGAACGGCTCGTGAGCCGATATCTTCATTCCGTCGGCATTGTAAATCAAAGTATATCCCGCAATTCCCGTGGTGTCGTGATACGCCTTGCAAAATCCACCGTCGATAACTATAACTCTTCCGTCAGCCTTTATGGGATTTTCGCCCTTGTTCACGGGTATATGCCCGTTTATAATATGACACCTAGGGCCGCTGAGTGAAAACTCGGCGAGTATCATATCGGCAACCTCAGGCGTCCTCCAGGCGTTGTAATATGCGTTTCTTGGCTCTATGTGAGTGGATTTATCCTCGATAAGAAGTCCCTCAAAGGTTGCAATTTTTTCTCTTGCGCAGAGAGGAGAGTTCCTTCCACACCACAAAAACCAGAGAATATCTCTGCCACGCGCTCTTTCCTGCGTGCCCTCGGGTGAAAAGTAGCCGAGCCTTGCCCATTTGTCAAAATAGTCCATAAGAGCCCGTCCCGAAAGACCCTCTGCGGCTCTGAGCTTCATAAAACGGCCGTCGCTTGTGAGAGGAATACTGCCGTGGAAAATGAGGTTTCTGTTGAATACCTTGTACATGCCGCCACTCTCGTAGAGAAATTTGGCGTGGCGAGAGAGCTTGCCTGACGCCCCGAAGGACGCAACGAGATACTTCATTATTTCAGCCTCGCCCTCGGAAAGCTCGTACGGTTGGTCAAAGTTGACGGTAGGGAAGAAGCCGTCGCGGATTTTGTGCTCGCGCCCGTCAATTTTTATTACACAGCGCTCGGGGTCTATTCTGTCAAGAAGAAGCCTGTCCTCCATTTCGAAATCGGGGTTTCTAATTATCGCCTGACCCTCAAGCTTAAACTGAATAACGCTTATTGCCTTTCGCATTTTAGCTATATTGAGGTTGCTGTCGTTGAAGTGAATATCCCCGTCCCCGTCCCCCTTTGGCATATATATGCTCGCGTCGAGGCCCGAGTAGGTCCTCTCGGCAAACTGCTCAAGAGGGCGAAGCGATATACCGTATCCTATCTCGAGAACGTCAAGATTTTTATATGATAGGGAATTGTTAAGCACCGTAGCAACGCATACGGCAGAGCCTGCCGCCGCACCAAGCCACAGTGCGTCGTGATTTCCCCATTCCACGTCCACGCATCTTTGAGCTATAAGCTCGTCGAGTATTATATCGGCTCTTGCACCTCTGTCGAAAATATCACCGACTATATGAAGTCTGTCAAGCATAAGCGCCTTTATAGTCGAAGCAAGGGCGCAGATTACACCGTCTGCGTAACCCATACGGACTACCGTTTTATAAATGCTTTTGTAATACTCGCGCTTTTTACCGTCTGTAGCGTCAGCGTATATAAGCTCCTCTATTATGTGTGAGTAGCCGTCGGTTACGTCGGCTATCTTTTCTTTAACCCAAAGGGACGTATATTTTTCTGCCGCAAGCTTAGACAGGCTCACCATACGCTCAAGCGTGCGGTAATACCACTCTTCGCTGATGCGTCCCGATAGGGCAAGGTCGGAAAGCTTTTCTCTTGGATAAAAAATAACCGTTGCAAGCTCGCTTATTTCTTCTTCGTCCATCTCGCCGCCGAAAAGAGACCTGAGCTTCCTTCCGATAACACCCGAGGCGCACCTCAGTATGTGCGAAAACGCCTCGTGCTCTCCGTGTATATCGCTTATGAAATGCTCTGTGCCCTTTGGTAAATTCAGTACAGCGTTAAGACCTGCAATTTCATTCACCACAGAGGCTCTCGTCGGATAACGTCTAGAAAGCTCTGAGAAATATTTTTCTTCTATTCCAAAATTTTCCATACAACCTCTAAAAAAGGAAGGGGACAATATGCTCATCCCCCACCCGTATTAAATTACTCGTTTTTCAAATAAGATTTGTCGATTTCGGGCTTAGCCGAGCATTTGATAATGCTTTCCATGCCGTTTTTACAGCTTGCCTTGGTCGTGTAGCCTTGAGAATGAACGATGCAGCTGCCGTTGGGCGCGTTAAGTCTAAATCTGTATTGACCGCCCTTGTCAATATACATTTCCCACTTGGGATATGTACGCGGAGCATAATTCTTGAGGCACTGGTCCTCAAGAGGCGCCTTGCCGGCGTTTGCGATTATGCTGTTTATTCCGTTAAGCGCCGCCGCGGTCGAGGTATATACCTGAGAGGTAGCCACGATAACGTGGTTCGGTGCGTAAAGGTTAAATACGTATCTGCCGTCCTTTGCCTTTTTGATTTCAAATCTGCCCGTGTACTTAGATGTCTTCTCGCTGGCCTTTTCGGCTTTTGCAGGAGCAGCCTTGGTAGCAGTAGCCGCCTTGGTAGCAGGAGCCGCCTTGGTAGCAGGTGCAGCCTTGGTAGCAGTAGCAGCCTTGGTAGCGGGTGCAGCCTTGGTAGCAGGAGCAGCCTTGGGAGCAGGAGCAGCCTTGGGAGCGGGTGCAGCCTTGGGAGCGGGTGCAACCTCGGTAGCAGGAGCAGCCTTGGTAGCAGGAGTAGCCTTGGTAGCAGGAGCAGCCTTGGGAGTGGGAGCAGCCTTGG
>JAGBTM010000060.1 GCA_017631325.1 Clostridia bacterium | reverse complement strand
TCAATGTGTTTCTTTCATTAACGAGAATGCACAATTTGTGCTTTCATTTCGTGTTGTTCAATTTTCAATGATCAAGCGCCTGCCTCACGAAAAATATGCTCCCTCGCAAGTCGGCTTTCCTATTATACTACATCTTTTCTGTCTTGTCAATACCTTTTTTAAAGTTTTTTTATCTTTTTTCGTCTTTTTATAATAGTTAATATTTATTTAGTAATTAATGGAAAACAAGGCTGAATATTCTACCTTTATTTATATATAAAGAGAAAAAAGAAAAGGCACGCTCGATATAGAGCGCGCCTTTTTAGTTGTAAAATTAATTATTATCCGAACTGAGCCTTTGCTGCAGCAGCGTAAACAAGAACCGCCTCGTAGAGAGCCTTCTTGTTGCCGGTTGCACCTGCATCAAGCTTTGCCTGGAAGTAGTCAAGTGCTACGTTGTAGGTGAAAGTAGCAACTGCTTCACCGTTAACAGAAACTACAACTTCAAGATCCTCGTCAAGAAGCTTGGGAGCAATACCTGCTGCCTTGAAAATGTGAGCGGCAACAGGCTCAGCAGTACCTTCCTCAATGTCCTTGTCAGAGGTATTGAAAAGGTTTTCGGTAGTACCTACGTAAGTAGCATCTACGCCGTCAACGGTAACGGTAAGACCGGAAACGGAAGCAACCTTCTCCTTAGATATAGCAAACATGGGTGCAATAGCATCATCGTATGCAACGTTAGTTGCGAGGATGTATCCCTCAGCATCGTAAGCAGCAGACGAAACGACACCGACTACAGCACCAAGCATAAGCACAAGAGTAAGTGCCAATGCGAGTATTCTGTTTAATCTAGTCATTATTTTTTCCTTTCAAAAATTTGTTAAATAAAATTTGCTGTGGAAAATATTGTGTAAGGCGGGCGGGCTTTCCGCCCCTGCCATAATTTCTATTTGGTGCTGAATTATTTAGTAAAATCAGCTGCGTCGTATGCGATGTGCTCAACACTTACGCCCTTAACCTCGTAGGTACCTGCGAAGCCCCCAGCATTGTTACCGATGTAAACACGAGCGTACTGTATACCGGTGTTAGTGGAGCCCTGAACGGACTGTGCACCCTTATAAACCGTAACGATCTTGCCGTCAACCGAGATAGCAGTCTCCCAGTTAGAACCGTCAGGAGAATAAATCTTGATTTCAACGGTAAACCACTTACCGAAATCAAATACCTTTTCAGTCTTTGTATCAGAGTTGTTATGTGCACCGTTCGAGAAGGTTCCCTGATTTCCGAAGCGTACGAGGTATCTATCATAGTCAAGGACAGTGTATGCGCGGAACCAAAGAAGCTGAGTACCAAGCTTGAGGTCCTTAGTAGGATTGAGAAGTCCTGCAAGACCGTATACTCTAATATCAGCCTTTACGTAAAATACGGGAGTATCAGCAGTTCCGTTAGAGCCGTAGAAGGCTATGCTCTGGCTACCCGCGTCGCTATCTGTATCAGTTACTCTGTAGTAAGCAATAGCGTTAGTAGTGATGTCCTTGATAGCAACGCCCTGTCCTGCGCTCATAGCAAGACCGCCGTCAGCAAGAGTGCCTGTACCTGCGGAAAGCTCGGGAACGGGAGGTGCTACAAAAAGCTTGAGCTCGCTTCCAAAGTATGCTTTGAAGAAGTTGTAAGTAGCTTGAGCGCCCTTATCATTTGCAGTAAACGAAATGATGCGAGTATTAGATATACCTGCCTTAGTTTCGGTGTAAACCTGTGCTCCGTTCTTGTAGATAGTCAATGTGTCGTTAGCATCAATAACTATCTGAAGATGCATCCAACCGCTGTAGAGTGAGCTAGCCTTAGGATTGAATTTAACGAACGATGCACTCTGAGCACTAGCTGTTTCATTTAAGAATTTAATGCCACCCCATTGAGAGCTGCCCGCTTCAGCCGCAGACATAATAGCATCGAAAACGATGGGAGAATCTGCAGTAGGTGCATCTGTTGTGGTGAAATTGAGGAAACCAGTTTCCGAACCGGTGTCAGCTATAGAGAGATAGTTGTATCCTGCACTTGCGGTTTTAACAGTGCTGCTTACAACACCGGAAACATCCTTGTGGGTAATGGTGAGTTTCTCATTAGAAACGAGACCGCTGGACCAGGGAGTGCCGCCCTCCACTACTTCGATACCGTTAAAGTTAACATAAGGAATATTCGCCTCAGGAAGATGTCCAAAGTATACCTTCTTGATGTCGTAGGTGTTAGTATCCGTCTTATTATTTCCTGAGAAGGAAATGTAACGACAAGCACTTATGCTCGCGTTAGTTCCAGAAACAGCCGACTGATGTACACCATTAACATAAACGTTAAGAGTATCGTCGCTGCCAATAACAAGTCTAAGCGTGAACCATTTATTAGCAAGTCCCTTGCCGATTACCTTACCCTCATTAGCAGGACCAAAGTAAACGTCATTGCCAGATGTGTACAGAACTCTGTAAGTACCCTTCTGAACAGAAGTATCGAGAGTTCCATAGAACATAATAGAGGGGTGTCTTCCTGAAGTAGTATTTACACGAATCTGCGCCTCAAATACAAGAGGATCATTTGTCGCAGGAGCCTGTCGCGTACCAAAGCGGAAGTGTCTCGAGCCATTAGTATCTGCGTCTACAAGAGAAAGATACTTTTCTCCATTCTCCTCAAGAATAGTTGCTGAGAAGCCAGTACCGGCATATCCGTGATACTCGTTTCCACCGTGGCCGGTAGGAATCATAGGATCTGCAAGGGTGTTGGTTGCTCCAGATGCGATTACAGTGCCCGCCTCAAGATGATTGAAGTCAGCATAAGGAAGTTCAAGAACCTCATCCTCCTGAGGAATGAACTGCTCGATAACTACAGAACCGGGAAGCTCGTAGGTGCCTGCGTCAACGTAGGACTGAACAGCGCCAACGCCGGGGTTCGCATAGGACTTAACAGACCATAGACCCTCGGGCAGAGTGATGGTGCTCTGTGCGAGCGTTATTCCACTGGTAAGACCAGAGGTGGGATCAGCCTGAACGTAAATCTTGTTGGAAAGCTTCTCAGCTGCTGCGAGACTGCCACGAAGAACGAGCTCAGCCTTTGCGCCGTAGTCGAGAGATGCAAGGTAGAGGTTCTTCTGAGTGCCCTCTTCGTCAGCAACGCCGTTCTTGTAGAGACGCTCAAAGAAGTACTGTGCTACGGAGTAGGTGATGCTTTCAACCTCTTCACCGTCGTACCATACGGAAATGTAAATATTATCGCCCATATTTTTAGCCGCTACGCCGGGAAGGTCGATAACGTGAGCGATAACGGAGCCTGCCTTTTCAGGATCCTTTTCGTAAATGTCAACGTTCTCCTGTGTTACAGGGAAGAATTTTTCCATAATATCCTTGTTAGCAGCATAGGGGTCGCCTCCAACCTTGATAGAGAGCTTGGAGGGTTCGGTTGCAAGTGTAGAATCTACTGCTATGTAGGGATAAATGTTGTCACCGTAGGAAACGTTAGAGGAAACAACCCATTTGTCGTTACCCGGTCCGTCTGCTGCTGCGGTGATACCGATAACAGCACCTACGAGGAGTGCCAATGAAAGCACTACAACGAGAAGTTTAGTGATTTTTTTCATTTTGTTTTCCTTTCAAAATTTTGTGAAGAATAAAATTTGCGGGGAAAAGATTTTTGCTGATTGTTCTTTAGGAAGACATCTTAGCACCAGCCGTTAGGGTCGGCGTTAGGGTCGTCTTCGTACGCGAATGACGAAGTTGTGATCACGTCCTGAGCGTCAATAAGAACGACTTCGAGCTTAGCCTCCTCGTAAGGAACCTTTCTGTTTTCCTTCATAGAAATACTCCTTTCTTTGAACGGTAAATTTATAAATATTGTTTGTTTACATAAGAGGACAGTAAAAACTTTCCTATTAATATATATATTTTAACATACTGGAGAGAAAATTACAAGTATAAAATATGACAATTTTTACCTTGTTTTGTTGTGCATTTTTAACAAAAACGCGGCGCCTTTTGGGGCGTCGCGCAAAATAAATTTACTATTGTGTTTTATCTATACCGTTTTTCTATATATAGCACGGCTGTAGAGCGCCTCGATAAAAAATCCACGCTATCCTTTTGAACATTAATTAATTAAAATACGAAATTCATTCGAAATTATCGGTTTTCAATTGTTAATTCCTCGTTACTCATTCCTCATTTCTCATTCTAATTTTCAATTTTCAAATTCCCACTGTGCCTTTGGCACTCACTCATTCCATGAGTCTTCTGAGCTTTTCTATGGCAGACTTTTCTATTCTCGACACCTGTGCCTGACTTATGCCGATTTCGGCGGCTATTTCCATCTGAGTTCTTCCTTTATAAAAACGGCGGTCTATGATATTCTTTTCCTTTGGCGAGAGCTTTTTGAGCGCTTCGGAGAGCGCGATGTTTTCTACCCAGGTCTCGCCCGAATCGCGCTCGTCTGCAATTTTATCTATGACAAACATTGAGTCCTCGCCATCACCGTACACGCTGTCAAAAAGAGAAATAGGCTCTACTATCGCTTCCATCGCCTCACCCACCGCACGCGCAGACTCGCCAAGGCGCTCGGCAATTTGCTCAAGAGTTGGCTCGCGCTGAAGCTCGCGCGACATTTCTTCTTTAACGGTAAGCGCGCGATAGGCAAGGTCTCGCACGCCACGGCTGACACGCACCGGCGTGTTGTCACGCTGAAAACGACGAAGCTCTCCGATTATCATAGGCACTGCATATGTGGAAAAACGCACGTCAAGCTCAAGATTAAAATTGTCGATGGCCTTTATAAGACCGATACAGCCTACCTGAAAAAGATCGTCCGGGGAGTCGTTTTTTCTGTTGAATTTTGAAACAACGCTTAAGACGAGCCTGAGATTCCCCATAACGAGAGCGGAACGCGCCTCAGCGTCACCCGAGCGAGCCTTCGCGAGCAGCTCGCGTTTCTTTTCCTCGGAAATAGATTTCAGCTCAGACGTATTTATACCGCAAATTTCAACCTTGTTAGTTCTCATACAACCCCCTTTTTAACTCGGGTCTCCGAGTATTACGAGGTTAGTATTGCCACAACGTTGCGTTTTAATCTAGCGTTTTCGTTTTTTGTCAAAATCTGAAAGAAAAGATGCGAAAGTGCCGTATTTGACTACTATACTTGTCAAATACGGCACTTTCGCATTGTTAGTGATTGGTTGTTTCATTTAATTTGGGTTTGATTTTAGTTATGAATTTGCTTTGCAAACGTTATACTATTCGTAAGCGCCATCTTGCGTGGTGGCGCCATGCACCTTGTTTCGCTATGCGCGAAGCGCCAACAGAGCTTAGAGCGGCTTTCCTTCTTTATCAAAAAGAGGAAGTGGAGCGAGGTACTGTATGTCATCTCTGCCGATAGCGTCGCCCTCAGCAAGTATAGCCATTTTTCCAACTATGTTACCGCCGGCCTGCTTTACAAGGTTCTCGAGCGAGAGAAGTGAGCCGCCCGTGCTGATAACGTCATCTACTATAAGAACGCGCTTTCCATTAAGATATTTGGCATCCTCGCCATCTATGTATAGGGTCTGTACGGCACCCGTGGTGATAGATTTGGTTATACAGGACACAACGTCCTTCATATAAAGCTTGACAGACTTTCTGGCAAGCACGTAGCGGTTTTTGTCAGAAAGACGGCACATAGCGTGGATAAGCGGAATACCCTTAGACTCCGCAGTTATCATTACGTCGTGCTCAGGGGCCATCTCGTAAAGAGCGGCAGCACATTTCTCGGTAAGCTCTACGTCACCGAAAAGAATAAAAGCGCCTATGTAAAGGTCGTCGTTTATAGGACAAAGGGGCAGGTCGCGCTCAATACCTGCAACGTTTAACTTGTATACCATAACAGTTTCCTTTCAACTTATAAGTCATTTTGATACCGTGCTGAAACACAGCCGGATTATACCGTATATAGTATACACCACATTAAAGCTTAAATCAAGTGTTTTTTTATCTTTTTTAAAAGACAAGGCTTTGCAGCCAAAATTCACATCTTGCATTTTCTTTATCTTTTACCGCAAGTAGCAATCACGAAAAAACAACAAAACAGCCTCAAAAATGCACAAAATGTAAACTTTAAATTACTAATTTAGGGTTTTCAAGGCCGTTTTGCGCTTTTCGAAAATTCACGTTATTTTAAATTTGTGAGTAATTTTCTCGCTAATTCAAAATTCTATTTAATAATAAAAATCGTGTCTGCCGATAGAATAGGCATACAGACGATTATTAGGTATCCACGAGGACGTAGAAGCCTCGGGACGCAAGAAGAAGAACACTCCGTCAGACACGTCACTGCCCTCAAGACAAATTTTTGCAGCTAGGGTTGAGTTGAAGCTCGGTGTGTTATAAATTGAGCCGTCAAGAACCGGAGAGAACTGAACTCCGTATTTTCTATCAAATATAACACCGTATATGGTATTCGGATAAAGATTTGACTTAACACGGTTAAGCACGACGTTTCCAACGGCTATCTGTCCAAGAAGCGGCTCACCCTTTGCCTCAGCGTGTATAATTCTTGCAAGCCAGAACACCTCGTCCTCTCTATAATACTTGGAAGCGTGAGTGATCGGAGAATACGCGCCAGTGAGGTTCACCTCAGAGTCGGACGTACTAACGCCGAGTCCAAATGCTTTTGCAAGCACGCCTGCAGGAAGATACATTCTTCCGTCGCTCAAAATAACAGCAGGCGTCATAGAGAATAAGGCTCTGTCGTTTGCGTAGGTGACGTAGCAACCGTCAGAGAAGGTCATTTGGAGTCCTGCGCCTTTTATTACTACCGAGCGAGTAGACGAGGTGTAGGTATAGGATAAACCTAAGGCGTTGGCTACGGCCCTTGTGGGTAGATAATCCTTGCCACCTATGGTAACGCTCTGTACTGACAGGACGGTCTTTCCAACCTTGACGCTCTTCCTTGCATAGCTCCAAACGTTTTTATTATTTACGCTATCAAGAGATATGTACCTTTCCCACCTCGTAGCACCGGGGCGCTCGGTTAGCGCTCGGTCATTTACAGTATCCGAATGCGTTATGGCTCTTTCGGCCGTTTTGTGGCTGAGCGCCTCTGCTGAAACAGTCAACGAGCCTGCAGTTATTACCAAGGCTAGCGCCGCAGCACCTATTTTGTTTTTCATTTTCATTCTATTTCCTCCTTTTAGATACCCTAAAATTGTATCATAAAACGAGTTTGGTTTCAACACACACAACTTTACAAAAAAGGAATAATATACCTAAAAAATATAGGTTTTTAGGAGTTTTTCTTTGTTATTTACCATTTCTGCAACATTTTTCCACGTATAATCAGGCCAAAAATCCAAGTGTGCGCCCCTCTATTACTAATTCATAATTCATAATTC
>JAGBTM010000059.1 GCA_017631325.1 Clostridia bacterium | reverse complement strand
CGTATTCTGTTTATGTGTAAGCATTTCAAAAGTTCCAACAGCACTTGAAAATAAAAATGAAACAACAAAAGCAATCAATACCAAAACGGATAGTATAACTTTGGGAAGTGCTTTTTTTAGCTCAAAAATAATCAACGCAAGAAGTGCGATGGAAACCATCGGAACAATGACATAAGTTACAGCAAATGAGAGGTTAAACAGCGCGTCAGCAAAAAGAAGAAAACAGCCGACAGCAATCGCGAACACAGGAAACAGAATGGAAGCGAACCAAGAAATCAACTTCTTTGGGGTGATTTTCTTTATTTCATTCATTTTCTTTTACCTCAATATTTAGAATGATTTGACGGCGTTGCCGTCGTGAATTGATGCTATCGCATCATGATTTCTCGTCGGCGTTCCGCCTCTTCCATGAATTGAATCGCCTCGTTATCCTTATGCCCCGCAGGGCAATTCATGACCGAAGGTCAATTCATGCACGTTAGTGCAATTCATGCCAACGGCAATTCATTGTCGAGCCGACGTGTGAGACACACGACACTTTCGACATGTCCTGTTGCAGGGAAAAGGTCGAACGGGAAAACAATGTCGCAAACAAACCCATAATTTTTGAAAATTGCGCAGTCGCGCGCGAGCGTTTGTGGGTTGCAGGAGATATAGACCACTTTTTCGGGCGAGAGGGTGGTGCAGATGTGCTTTATGAGCGCCTCGTCACAGCCGGCTCTCGGTGGGTCGAGTATAATGACACGGGGGAGGATTTTTTGCCCCATTTTGTGCTCTGCGTTCTCGAGAAGCCTTTCGGTGTTTTTTGCGTCACCTGTGTAGAATCTTGCGTTTTCAATGCCGTTTTCTCTAGCGTTAAAACGGGCGCACTCGACGGCGCTATCCACAATTTCAATGCCAACAATTTCATGGCAGTCATCCGCCATTGAAAGACCTATTGAGCCTGCACCACAGTAAAGGTCGAGTAGAGTGTCGCATTTTTTAAGCTCGGCAAGCTCGCGCGCCTTGGCGTAGAGAAGCTCTGCGCAGTCGTGGTTGACCTGATAAAAGGCGGGGGCGGTGATTTTGAGCTTGACGCCTGCAAGGGTGTCAAAAATATAATCTCTGCCGAAAAGGGTGGTGTATTTATCACCCAGAATGACGTTCGTGCTTTCTTCGTTGGTGTTAAGGAGTATTCCTACGACGAGAGGGAACCTTGCAGTTACGCTTGCGATCAGCTCGTCGGAGTGGGGTATGGATTTGCCGTTAATTACGAGCGTCAGAAGAATTTCACCCGATACCTCGCCGCGCCTGAGATACACGTGGCGCAGAAGTCCGCGGCCGCTCTCTTCGTCGTAGACGGAAAGCTCGTGTTTTTGGAAAAACGCGCGGAGCGTGTCGAGAATTTCGGCGAAAACGGGCGGGGAAAGGGGGCATTTTGCCGCCTCGGTAACTCTGTGACTCTTTGGTGCATAGAATCCGATGGCGTACTCACCCGAGGGGGTCTTTGCTATCGGGTACTGCGCCTTGTTTCTGTACTCGGCGACTTTGGGTGAAGATACGAGGGGCGCAATTTTCACCTCGGAGAGAGAGCATTTTTTGAACGCCGTGGCCACAAGCTCCGACTTGATGGCTGCCTCGGCTTCGTAGCTTACGTTCTTATACGCACAGCTTTTGCACTGCGCAATAGAGCATCTTCCTTCCGTGCGATAAGGGGAGGCCGATATAATCTTAGTAAGCTTTCCGACTGCATAGGACGAGGTGGTCTTTATAATTTTAAGCTCTACTCTGTCACCGGTTACGCAGTCGCTAACGAATATAACCTCTCCACTGTGACGTGCTACGCCAAAGCCGAGATTTGTAATATCTATAATGTCGGCTGTTAGTATATCGTTTTTCTTTAAATTCAATTTAGGTACCTCAAAATGAAAAGAATTGTTTGCAAAACACCATTTTTAGTGACAATTAAGCCCCAATTTATATAAATTCGTCCTTGAATTTGTTTCGGTATTCCTTTGGAGTTTCACCGAATGCGCTCTTGAATGATTTTGCAAAATACGAGGCGTCTGTAAATCCTCCCTCTTCGGCTATCTCGACAGCAGACTTGTCGGTGAGCTCGAGCATGCGGCGAGCCGCCTTTAGTCTAAAAGAAATTATGTATTGGCGCAGGGTAATGCCTCGGCGTTCCTTGAGCATACGGCTGATATAAAACGGGTGGTAGCCAAAAACCGCTCCAAGCTCGGTGTTGGATATGTCCATAGCGCAGTTTTCTCTGATGTAGCTGTCGAGAGCCTCGACCATTCCGGCAGGGAGTGCGTTTTCTTCTACCATATCGGAAATTTTGAGCAGAATGAGCTTGAACATAGCCGAAATCTGCGCAAGATAACTGCCCTCAGCGGAGGTAAAAACGTTGCTCATACGAATGAAGGTGTCGCGCTCGGACTCCATATCGTCAAGTCTTATGGGCTTGTCAAAGGGCGCGTCTATCTTTTCGATTTCGCATAGGGATTTGTCAAAATCTGCGCTCGGGACGGGTCTTGGCGGCGTAGCGATACTCGGCTCAAAGCTAAAGGCTATCACGACAGCTCTCAGATATTTGCTTTTGAGCTTGTACGGTGTACCTTTAGGGATATACAGAAGCTCTCCCGGGCCGAGATGCGAATATTTTTCTCCGCCCACAACGGCCGAAAGGTCGCCCGACACCATATAGATGACGCGCGAGTCGTATGCCGTGCATTCGTCAGTTCTGTTTATTTTCTCATAGAGAGAGGCAGAGTGAATTTCGGGATTAAGTCGTTTATAATCCATTTTTACCGTCCTTTTTGACCCTAGCATTTTAGAAAAAACGTCTTTTACTTTAATTCTACCATTTTTTATATATAAAATCAATAGAATATAGGCGAAAAATACAATTTTTAATACATTTTAATTATCGCGAATAAGCCCGAAAGAGGTGGCTTTATCGGTAAAATGTGTAAAAAAAGAAAGATTTATAAAAAACTTTTGAAAAAGCCCTTGACAAACCGCCAAAAAAAGTGTATAATAGTCGGGCAAACAAGTTATGGCTCGTTGGTCAAGCGGCTAAGACACGGCCCTCTCAAGGCTGAAACATGGGTTCGATTCCCGTACGAGTCACCAAAAAAGAGATAGGCACTCCGAAGTGGGTGCCTATCTCTTTTTTGGTACTTCGCGCGCTCATCGAACACAGCACCTAGCGCAAAGCGCGACGGTGCTTGGGTTCGAGACAT
>JAGBTM010000058.1 GCA_017631325.1 Clostridia bacterium | reverse complement strand
CAAGTCGGTGAACCTATCGTTTGGTTCCTTGTGTTCATTTTGCTCACCGCACTCGTTGTTTTCTTCGGCGTTGACAAGGGTGTAGAAAAGGTAAGCAAGATTATGATGCCCGTGCTCATCGTGTCGATGATATTTATCGTTATATATACCCTCTTCACGCTGCCCGGCGCACTGGATGGCGTGCTCTACTATATCACTCCCGACTTTTCAAAATTCTCGATTATGACCGTCGTTGCGGCGATGGGACAGCTCTTCTATTCGATGTCGCTGGCGATGGGTATTATGATAACCTTCGGCTCGTATATGAAGAAGGATATTCAGATAGACAAATCCATACACCAAATCGAAATATTTGACACGGGTGTGGCCTTTCTCGCAGGACTTATGATAGTCCCCGCAGTTTTCTCCTTCTCGGGCGGAAATGAAGAGGCGCTCGGCAAGGGCCCCGGACTTATGTTCATTACCCTGCCTAAGATATTCGAGTCTATGCCCGGCGGCGATATAATAGGCGCTATATTCTTCTTTATGGTGTTCCTTGCGGCCATCACCTCCTCCATCTCGCTTATGGAAACGGTTATCTCCATTATTATGGACAGGACCAAGCTCACGCGCAGAGTAAGCTGTATTATCACGTTCGGTGTGATTTTCCTGCTCGGCATACCCTCATCTCTCGGCTTCAACGTATGGAGCGAGGTCAAAATTATCGGACTTCAGTTCCTTGATTTCTTCGACTTCATCAGCAACAGCATTATGATGCCTATCGTAGCGCTTCTGACCTGTATTTTCATCGGTTACTTCATCAAGCCCAAGAGCTTGATAGATGAAGCGCGTCTTAACGAAAAGAGCTTCACCTCAAGGCTTTTTAGCACGGTTATTCGCTACGTTGCGCCCGTGTGCCTTGTAGTAATACTTGTTTCGTCTATACTCGACGTATTTGGAATTATGAAAATATAAAAAGTCTTTCAAAGGGCCGTCGCGGGCTTTCGTCCGCGGCGCCTTTTTGTTTTTGTTGGAACAAAGCCTCGCGCTATACGGCAATCGAGCTATACATTGTGGGTAGGCGAGCTTTATATTATGGGTAAGAACCCATCACATGGAGGACAAACGCACTTTAAAAACCCGCTGTATGCGCTTTGCATCATAGATAAGCGAGCTTTGCGTTATAGGGGTTACAAAAGCCTCGCACTATCGGATAGGCGCGCATATATTGTATCAGAGAATGTTTTATTTTTGTAAAATTTATGCGCTTTGGCTTGACGGGAGCGCATTAATTTAATATAATATATGGAGAGAATGATATGGACGCGTCGCATCTTCTTAATAAGAAGGGGTGTGCTCTCGGTTTTTTAGGGCTTGGAAAATCAAATCTGTCCCTGATAGAGGGCCTGCCCCGTGGCAGACGGATAGTGCTCCGCTCTGACAAAACGATAGACCGAGCAAAAATACCAAAAAACGTCGTAGTAGACAAAATATACGAGGGTCCAGCGGCACTTGACGACATACGAGAGGATATTTTGGTTTTGTCTCCGTCGGTCAGACGAGAGAGAGCCGAGCTTGATGCGGCTGCAAGGCGAGGGGTTGTTTTAAGCTCCGACTGCGAGATGTTTTTCGAGCGCACAAAGACTTCCGTTATTGGTGTAAGCGGCTCTTCAGGAAAAAGTACAACGTCAACTCTTACTCACCTTGCCCTCGGCGGTGAGGCGCGCGGAATAAGGCTCGTCGGAAACGTAGGCGTGCCTATGCTTCATTCAATAAATCGCGACACGGTGGGGTACGTTGCCGAGCTTTCGAGCTTTATGCTTCAGTATTTCACACCGCGCCTACACAGATATGCGCTAACAAATATTACCCCAAATCACCTCGATTTTCATAAGGATTTCGAAGAATACAAGGCGGCAAAGCTTCGGCCTCTGCGTCTATGCGGTGCAGGTGTAATCTGCGCTGACGACAGCGTGCTTGCTTCGGAAAAATACGCAGAGCTTTTTGCCGTTTACAGCGCCCGAGAAAGCCTTTGCGACCTTGTGGCAAAATATTCTGCTGAGGTGTATTTTACCGTGGAAAACGGGTATATACTGAGAAACGGTGAAAAAATATTGGAAATAGGCTCGCTTACGCGTACCGACAGATACAGTATCCTAAACGTCGAGTGCGCGCTTGCGCTTGCCGACGGCCTTGTCGACAGAGAATACGCTATTGATGCTGTGCGTCGTTTCAAGGGTCTTGCGCACAGGTGCGAGACTGTGCATTCCTATGGCGGCGTTGACTTTATCGACTCGTCGATAGACACGACTCCCGAAAGATGCTCGGCAACGCTCGAGCTGCTTGCAAGGCGTGTGGTTTTGCTTCTCGGGGGGCGTGGAAAAGGGCTCTCGTACGACGTTATGATACCACCCGTGTTAAAATACGCGCGTTTTGCCGTGTTATTTGGCGAGGAGGCAGAGAAAATTTTCTCAGCTCTGTCGGGCAGAGTTGAGTGTGCCGTGCGCCCTGATTTTTCGGACGCTGTAAGGCTTGCTGCATCGGTTGCGAATAAGGGTGAAGCCGTGCTTCTATCACCGGCCTGCACGAGCTACGATGCTTTTTCAAGCTTTGAGGAGCGTGGGGATAAATTTGCGTCCATCGTGCGCTCGCTTTAAGTATATTAAAGCGATTTGTTAAATCGACATTCGATCAAGCCAGCATAGCCTATACGCTTAATTCACCAAAATAAAACGTTAATCGACCGTCTAATGAATGGTAAAGCACGACGGTAATCTGCAAAAAAGAGGGAATCTGCCCAAAATATATACTATAAAAAACAGACGTGGGCATCTGCCCAAAATACATAATTAGGAGTTAGAAAATGAAGAAATTTTTACTACTTACTCTCATACTCATCATGACTACGCTCGTATTTACGTCCTGCGGTGACGGTAGCACGGCACCCGACGGAATGCAGCTCGTGTATGAGTCAAAGAGTGAGGGCTACGTTTTTTGGGGGCCTGATGGTTGGATAATCTCAAACCGAGGCGCAGTTGCGGCCACGTATCTCTCGAGCTTCAACCAGACATCTATCACCTTTACAAAGGCACCTATGCCGAGCGAGACCGACGGTAGCGGCGCTGTTGATTTTGACCTTTATTTTCAAAATTCCATGGCAGCCTTCCCCTATGAAATAACCGTAGTCGAGAGAGGTGTCAGTGAAAATTTCGGCACAGCAGAGGCAGGCGCAGACAGAGCAAAACGCTACGTTTATACCTATAAATACGGTGAGCTTGACGTGGCTTGCATGCAGATTCTGCTGACACGGGGCGAGGATTTCTTCATTTTCACCTACACATCGTACGGCTCTCCGAGTGACGAGAGCTCCTACTATCGCACGTATCTTGACAAGGCTCTTGCCGTGTGTGAGAACTTCCAGTTTACAGATAAATCCGACGAGGGCGAGGCTCCTATTCCCTCTGTTGACAAGGACGGGTATTACCTTGCCTCCAACAAGACACTCTCCGGCTTTGAGCTTTATCTTCCCGTAGACTACACGCTAGTTGACGCGAGCGCTCTCGTTAGCGCTAAAATTTCAAATAAAGCAAACGTCTCGCTCACCCGTGCTACTCAAACGGGTGTTGGCATTCTTGATTATCTTCTTCTCAGACGCGAGAAGCTTTCGGCTATAACCGACAGCTTTACCGATATAAAAATTTCGGTAGCTAAGGCCGTAAACACCGAGAGCGAATATTTCGACGACTGGACGCTCTCTATTCTACCCGAGCTTGACAGCGAGCTGAAGCTCGGAAACCTCGACTCGTCGAGAGTAGCAGCCTACGAATACACCTACACTCTTGGTGAAAACACCTATCACGTTTTACAGGTGCTCGGCACGGATAATTTAAACGGATACGTTTTCACCTATACGGCTCTCGAGGAGGAATACGCTGAGCATCTTGGAGAAATAAGAACCATACTCGAAAAGGTGATATTCTGATGAGGGAAATATATCTTGACAACAGCGCGACAACCAAAATTTCGCGTGAGGCTCTCGACAAATATATAGAAATTTCAAGCCAGTGCTACGGAAATCCGTCATCTCTTCACGCATACGGCTTCCGAGCAGAAAAGATACTTACACAGGCAAGAGCTGAGATTTTATCCTCGCTCGGAGCTGTCGGCTCTACGGTAATTTTCTGCGGTTCGGGAAGCGAGGCAAACAATCTTGCAATTTTCGGCCGCGCCTACTCTAAGGAAAGATACAAAAGAGGCGCGAAGATAATAATTACCGACAGCGAGCACGCGTCGGTTAGCGAATGTATATCACGCCTTGAAAAAGAGGGCTTTAAGGTCGAAAAAATCCCTACAAAATGCGGAAAAATCGACACGGGTGCGCTCTCCGAGGCTCTTACTCCCGATACGGTGCTTGTCAGCGTTATGATGGTAAACAACGAAACGGGTGCGCTCTATGACGTCGCGGCGGTATCAAGGCTCGCGAGAGCAAAGGCGCCCGACGCCTACGTCCACGTCGATGCAACGCAGAGCTATATGAAGCTCCCCTTCACAAAGTCATCTCTTGGGGCCGATATGATAACGCTATCCTCTCACAAAATCGAGGGTCCAAAGGGTGTTGGCGCGCTCGTAATTGACCCGAGAGTTGTTAAGGAGAGAGGCCTCACGGCCATCACTCTCGGCGGGGGACAGGAGCTTGGATTACGCTCGGGCACAGAAAACGTTCCTGCAATAGCGGCCTTTGGTGAGGCCGTAAGAATAGGAGCAAAGAACCTACGGTCAAGATACGAAAAAATGCGCACTTTACGTGACCATCTTATTAAAAAGCTTGACACGTCCCCTGCCCTTTCCGAAATTTCGGTTACAAACCCCGAAAAATCTGCGCCTCATATTTTGAATATTACTCTGCCGAAAATCAAGAGCGAGACGATGCTTCATTTCCTCTCCTCAAGGGGTATTTACGTATCTAGCGGCTCTGCCTGCTCGTCAAACTCCCATCACCTTTCTTCCTCGCTTATCGCATACGGCAGAACCCGTGAGGAAGCCGACTGTTCAATACGCATAAGCTTTTCCCACACAAACGAGCTCTCTGACGTAGATGCGCTCATAGATGCGCTCACAGAGGGGCTTGCAGGACTTGCGAGGATACGCTGATGGCAAATATAACTCTTATAACAGTCGGCACTCTTAAAGAGGAGTATTTAAAAGATGCCGTTCTGGAATATAAAAAAAGGCTCTCACAATACGCAAGAGTAGAAGAAATAAATATAAAAGAGGAGCGCATCGTGAACGAGGACGACCGCACCGAAATTTCCCGTGCGCTCGCCAAGGAGGGTGAGAAAATTCTCTCTGCCGTCCCAAAAGGCGCGTCAAAGATAGCACTCTGCGTTGAGGGAACGCAGTATACCTCGGAAAAACTCGCCTCTCTAATCGGCTCGCTGTGCGATTCGGCAGGCAAAATTGCCCTGATTATAGGCTCGTCACACGGAATTGCCGATACCGTAAAGGGCGTGTGCGACGCGCGCATCTCCCTCTCTGCACTGACCTTTCCGCACCAGCTTGCCAGAGTTATTCTCTACGAGGCGCTTTACCGCTCGTTCACGATACTTGCGGGCAAAAGATACCATAAATAAAGATAGCGTGTTATCTGCTCGGATAACACGCTGTTTTGTTTTGTAATCGGCTCTTTTGTTTTATAATTAGCTCTTTTGCTTGTACTTATATAAAAGGCTGTTTAAAGACGTGGCATTAAACAAGCTCCTTTGGAAAGTGGCGCGACATAGCTGCGTTTGAGTAGCTAAAATCTCCGCTCACTTCTTTTATTATACGGATAAAGTCAGGAAACGCAACTTGCACGTCACGACTGCCAAGTTCGGTTTCCACAATGCAGCTTCTCTTCCACTCGGGGTACTCGTCTATCTCAAAAAGTTGGCCCATATATTTAAACGTATGGCGTTTTTTTATAATAGGGCGGGTACCGTGTAAAATTTTTTGCTTATACGCGCTGTATTCCTCTGCGCTTATTTCGTCCTCTGTTTCAACAGCTGAGATTTTGTCGATGCGTTTTTTGTGAGTTCGCACGTATTCCGTGTGCGTAGAATATTCCCTTTTGCGAATGCGCAAGGTTTCTCCATTTGGAGCCTCTAAATATATCTGCTCTATTTTGCTTACGTTATACTCCGCCGCGCTCTTAAAAGCAACGGGGGTTGGTTTTTCTATGACGTACTTTTTCTCTATTTCTATCTTTTTCATATCAAAATCCTTTCAAGATAAATTTTATCATATATTGCTTAATATTTCAAGAGATTTATGATTTTGTTTTATTTTATAATTTTCTTATTTTCTTATTGACTTATTTACAAATATATGTTAAAATACTATATGCTAAAGATTTATGGTTTGCCGAAAACTGTACGGCATAGGAGAAATTATTATGGCTAATATACTTAATAAGGTAAAGGGATTTTTCTCGAAGGTCGGTGCGTTTTGCGTAAAGATATGGGCAAAGATTGTAGAGTTTTTCGCTATGGTCGGCTCGTTTTTCGCAAAGCTGTGGAACAAGGCTGTCGAGCTGTTTAAAGAAAAAACCAAAAACGTAAAGTGGAAAGAGGTTTGGGATAAATGCACCACCGGCATTCTTATCCTTATATTCGCATCTCCCATTCTGGTTCTCGGATACATATTCCTTTGGTTCTTAATGAGATAATCAAAATATAAAGCAGGGCGAACGCCCTGCTTTTCGTTTTTATAACACATCGACACACAAAAACGCAATCTGCAAACAATGCTTTTTTATGTAAGCATAAGCATTTGTGCTTTGCTTGAAGCTGTCAATACGTTTTTGTTGGCTACTATTTGCCGTTTAACTTATATTATCATTTATTGCTAATTGAAACGCGAAAAAGCAACCGGGAATAAACGGTTACGCCTCGCTTTTTTCGATGCTCTTCTCCTTGTTTGATGCAGTCTCGGTGCGGCGTATTTTATATTCCTTTGGGGAAATACCGATAGCAGACTTAAAGACTGCCGAAAAATAGAGAGGGTCCGAAAATCCCGACAGAAACGCAACGTTTTTGACCGAGTCAAGACCGTAATCAAAAAGCGATACGGCGTATTTGATACGCAAATCGCGTAGATAAGTCGTAAATGAAATGCCCATTTTGTTCTTGAAAAGATGGGATATATATTTTGAATTGTATCCTAGCATCTCGGAAATATCACCGAGCGAAAAGCTGCTTTCTGTAAAATGCTCCTCACTAATTGAGAGAATGGCCGATATGACGTCACACTTCTCTTGCCTTTCGCCGGAGGTACGCGATATGGTGTATAGGAAAATGCTCTCAGCTATAATATCGAGATTATTCTCGTTCGCACGCGAAAGGCTCTCGCGCCAAAGCGGTATAACGCCCTCGAGCTCGTCAAAGCATCTGTTAATTCTGTTCACAGAAAATCTCACGAGAAGCTCGCTCGCTCTTACTCCACCGAAGCTTATATACATACACTCGTCAATGCCGTCGGACATTTTTACAGCCTCATTTTCAAAAACGAAGAGTATACTGCCCATTTTGACGCTGTGGTCGGTGCCGTCAATATTGACCTCGCCAGAACCCGTGCTTATAAGAAAAAGCCTTGAGTACGGCGTACGGGTAACAGACGTGGTTATATCCTTGTTGGACTCGAGAACGAAATTGTGTATCTCGAGCCTGCCCGACGAGCCGCCCTCACCGAATTTGCATATATTTTTAGTTTTCATATATAACTCCTTGCCTTTATAAGAACATTTTACACGAATATAAGAAAAAAATCAATACGAAAAGAGCCTTTTTCTTTAAAATTATAACTTTTTCTATGTAATTCATATAAAAAAACACATAAATTTACCAAAGCACAGAGAAACAACATGGCTTATTCCGGCAGGGAAAATGTTTTTCGACTTCAAAGGGAAGAAATCTATCAAGGAAAAAACAAAAATATAATAAAAAACAAAAAGTGGCAGAGCGACGCTCTGCCACTTTGATTTAAGACTGAATTAGCCCTTAACCATCTTCTCGATTTCTGCTGCGAAATCTTCTTCTCTCTTCTGGATACCCTCGCCCTTGTCGTAACGAACGTAGCCGGTAATCTTGATGGAACCGCCAAGCTCCTTAGCAACGCTCTGAACGTACTTAGATACGGTCATAGAGTCGTCCTTAACGTAAGCCTGCTCGGTAAGGCAATTGTTCTCATAGAACTTGCCAAGTCTACCCTTAACGATATTCGCAAGAATATTGTCGGGCTTGTTAGCCATCTTGGGATCCTCCTTCATCTGCTTGATGAGGATAGCCTCCTCCTCTGCGATAACAGATGCGGGAACCGACTCCTTGTCGAGATACTTAACCTCCATAGCAGCCGTCTGAAGCGCAACGTTCTTTGCGCACTCAGCAAATCCGTCCTTGTCAGCAACGTCGGTTTCGAAGCTTACGATAACACCGGTAGCGCCAAGGCCGTGAATGTAGGTAGATACGGTGCCTTCAACTATGTTGAAGCGGCGGATAGACAACTTCTCACCGATCTTGTAGATCTTCTCTGCAAGAGCGTCGGCAACGGTGCCCTCGCCTGCAACGAACTTAGAAGCAAGAAGAGCCTCAACGTCCTGGGGCTTGTTTGCGATAATGGTCTTGAGAACGTCCTGAACGAACTCCTTGAAGATTGCGTTCTTTGCAACGAAGTCGGTCTCGGAGTTAACCTCTACGATAGCAGTGGTGCTACCGATAGTCATAACGTCAACAAGGCCCTCTGCTGCGATACGGTCAGCCTTCTTTGCGGTTGCTGCCATGCCCTTCTCGCGAAGGAACTTTACTGCTGCCTCGAAATCACCGCCTGATGCAGTGAGAGCGTTTTTGCAGTCCATCATGCCGCAGCCGGTCTGCTTTCTGAGCTCGGCTACGTCCTTTGCTGTGAATGCCATATTTTTGTTCTCCTTAAATTTTAGTTTGAAGGGGGATTACTCTTCGGACTCTGCAGTCTCTGCTACTGCCTCAGCCTCAACCTCTGCTGCGGGCTCCTCCTGAACACCGCCGCGAGCCTCGATAACAGCGTTTGCAAGTGCGCCTGCGATAAGCTTGATAGCGCGGATAGCGTCGTCGTTACCGGGAATAATGTAATCAGCATCGTCGGGATCGCAGTTGGTGTCAACGATAGCAACTACGGGAATACCGAGCTTCTTTGCCTCAAGAACAGCGTTTCTCTCCTTGCGGGTATCTACGATGAATACGCAGTCGGGAAGACGCTCCATATCCTTGATACCGCCATAGGACTTCTCGAGATCCTCGATCTCCTTGAGCTTCTTAGCAACTTCCTTCTTAGGAAGAAGATCGAAGGTGCCGTCTGCCTGCATCTTCTCAAGCTCCTTAAGTCTTCTGATAGACTTACGAATGGTGTTGAAGTTGGTAAGCATACCACCGGGCCAACGCATGTTTACGTAGTACATGCCGCATCTCTGAGCCTCTTCCTTAACGGTGTCGGCTGCCTGCTTCTTGGTACCGATGAAGAGAATGTTGCCACCCTCCTGTGCCATCTCGGAAACGTAGTTAAACGCCTCCTCAAACTTCTTAACGGTCTTCTGAAGGTCTACGATGTGAATACCGTTTCTCTGGGTGAAGATGTACTCTGCCATCTTCGGATTCCACTTCTTAGTCGGGTGACCGAAGTGTACGCCTGCTTCAAGCAACTGCTTGATTGTGATTTCGAACATTTTATGTTCCTCCTTGGTTTTTCCGCCATAGCGACATAATATTACGACGCAGGGCGTCCTGCGCACCGGTAATAACCCTACTCGCTATGTGAGATATAATTTGTCTGTCACGCGGACAGCCTTAATATAATAGCATATTTATTTATAAATATCAAGTGCGAAGATAATTATTTTTTAAAATTAACAATTTGTTAACAATTTACGTTATGAAATCATTGACGATTTACCTCCTAGCGAAGCGAGTGCGCGCAATTTGCCCAAAGAGCACCGGTTATATACAGTTTCTTAGATTATTAAGTCTCCGTATCGAACTTCGTTCTTCGAATTCTTAAAAATGATGCGAAAAATTAGGTTTTTGAAAAAGCAAGAGGCTGCAATCATAGGATATTACATAAAGAAAAGGGCCGAAGAAAAGGAAAAGAACAAGCCTTGGTAAATAAAAAAGTCATTACGAAATCGTCCGCAATGACTTTTTATTTGAGGGGTGAGATTTATCCGTTAGGGACATCACGCCATGGCGCACCCTTTACTTTATTATACCTTCTTCATTAGACGGATATAGAACTCGACCGTCTTGGCAATCGTAGCGAGAGGTACGCGCTCGTTGTTGCCGTGAATTGTGCCACGCTCCTCCTTAGAGAGAGCCATAGGGGAAAACCTGTAAACCTTGTCGGATATTTCCCCCCAATGGCGCGAGTCGGAGCAAGCGAGCATAAGGTAGGGGGAAACGATAGCCTCCTGCCAGGTTTCGCCAACGGCCTCCTTGACGGTCTGCCATGCGTCGCACTCTGTCGAGGAAATGCGAGAGGGGTTCATACCGTCGATAATACGAACCGATACCTTGTCGTCGTTTACGTTTTTCTTAATCTCGGAAAGCACGCTTTCCATGCTCTCACCGGGGATTATACGGTGGTTTGATACCATTTTAGCAAACGGGGGAATGACGTTTACGCCCTTTGAGCCCTCCATCTGAGTAAATGCTGTGGAAGTGCGCACAAGGGCGTTCATCTCGCCGCCCGAGAGCGATGCATAGAGGTTAAGAATAGGCCCGAAGCACCACAGATTTGCAAAGATTACGCGGTAAAGAAACGTCGAATGTCTGCCGACCGTGTTAAAAAGCTCTAGTGCGGGCTTTGTAAGCTTGAAGCCGAACGGCTTGCCCTCAACTCGAAGGCAGGCACGCGAAAGACGTGACACGGGTCCCCACTTAGTAGGCGATGACGAGTGGCCGCCGCCTCCCTTTACCGAATATTCTACGTTAAGCATTCCCTTCTCTGCGATACCGATAAGCGCGCAGGGTGACTTAACACCCGGGAAAACCTTTTCTACAACGGCACCGCCCTCGTCAAGCACAAGGCCCGGGTTGATGCCACGTTCTTTAAAGAGATTTACTATATCGCTCGCGCCGTGGCCGTTAATTTCCTCGTCGCCTCCAAAAGCGAAATATATATCGTGCGACGGAACGTAGCCCTCGGATATAAGTGCCTCTGCTGCCGAGAGCACACCGTTGAGTGAGCCCTTGGTGTCAATAGTACCTCTGCCCCAGAGAACGCCGTTCTCTATTACTCCGTCAAAGGCGCCCTTTTCCCAATCCTCATTGACAACGCTGACGACGTCGTAGTGCGCCATAAGAACGGTGGGTGCGTCGCTCGAGGCTCCGCGCCATCTGAAGAGCATCGCTCTGTCGCTTACCTTCTCGTACTCGCACTTAGAAAATACTGCGGGAAAAAGTTTTGGCAGAAGCTTCTCGAATTTCTCGAACTCGGCTTCGTCCTCGTTTTCCTTAACTCTGTCGGATACGGTCTTGCACTTTATCATTTCTGTAAGTGCATGCGTTGCCGCCTCTCCGTTTACAAAAACGGGGGAGGGCTTATCCTTTTTATTTTTTTCGGGAGCGAACATAATAGCTCGCACTATGATAAATGTGATGAGAGCGCCAAGTGCCGCCGCTATGGCGATGAGCGCTATTATCTCAGGTGGCATATAACACGCTTCCTTTCTTAGATAAAATCCTTATATAATGCCCTTCTTATATAGCAGGCGTGAGGTTGCGATGGTAAAGAGCACGCCGACAGGAACCATAATTCCTACGGTGGACGCATTGAGTGCGGGAACGAACACGAAAAGAATGAGCATAAGCACGATGGGTGCTACGGCTATCTTCCAATTCTTCGAGACGAGAGCTACACCGAGCGCACCGAAAAGTGCGGGAAGCATCTGGTCAAACGCAGGCTTGAGGTCGGGGTTTGAAAGAATGGGGTCAAGGGGCACGATAAGTAACACGCCGATAGCGATTATAACAGTCGTTACGATAGATGATACAGCTATTGCGACGGTGGAAACGATTTCACCCTCCTCGCTCTTGATATCAACGTTTGCGTTCTCAAGAGCGTTGATAGCGCAAGGAAGCTTGAGGTTGGATATATTTCCCGTTACGAAAGAGAGATAGGAGCCTCCCGCACCGAGCATGGGAATAAAGGTGATAACCTCTACCACACCGACCGCCCAATACATAGGAGCTGTGGCGACAAGACCCATACCGAGACCTGCCCAGTCGGGCATCGCTTCAAAAATCAGAGCAACTGCCACGGGGAAAAGCAAAAGTATAATCATTACCGCTATATTCCATATTCTGCCGTCGCGGTGCACACTGTCTATATACGAATATTCTTTATTTGAGTTCTTCATAGCTACCTCCTTATCCAAGCCACGCCGAAAGCGGTATAGCCGATATCATACCAACCACCATACAGATGGGCAGCGCGTAGTCGTTGAGCCACTTCCATTTAAGCTTGTTTATGAGCAAACCGCAAACGCACATGAGAATAGCGCTTATTGCCATTACAAACACGGGAATAAGTCCCGAAGTGGAGGAATATGTGCTGATAATTTCCTCGCCCGTCATACTGTCCTTAGACACCACGGTGAAAATACCGTTATCAGAGGACCAAAGTCGATATACGTCGCAGAACACGAAGCCTACAAAGGCCGAAATCATACCGATAAATAGCGAGTTCTGGAGAACGTTACTCCATCTTGCGTCCTTCTTCTCAAAGGAAACGAGGCCCTTTTGATACTTCTTTGCAATAACGGGAACGAGCCAGATGCCAACCATAATCGAGAGTGTCATAACCGCGGTAATGGTTACGAACTGCGAGGCAGTCATACTGCCTACGAGGCTCGCAAGGGTCGTACCCATACCCGAGGCGGCGTTTGCCGCGGCTATCGCCTCGTACGAAAGCGAGCCGACTACCGACAGACGAAGCCACGGAAGCGCGATGCCGAGCGACTGTGAAAGAGCAATTACGGTTATAACAATGGATATTGCAGGGGCTACCGTAAAAATAGCTGCCGTTATAATAGTTTTTTTGATAATGCTTTTGTCCATACCGATTTTCTTTGCTCGTCTTATGGACTTGATGAAAAAGTACACCGACTGTCCGAGGACTACCGCAATAATCAGTCCGACCAGAACGAACAGTATAGGGTGATTTACACTAAATTCCATTTCTGTTACCTTTCTGTTTTTTATATTTGTTTGATTTAATGACTGTTTGATTTGCTGTGCCGTTTAGCTGACAAACGGCTGTTTTTGTGAAAAATGCAAATAATTATTTGCATTTTTACGGTTTTGCGCTGTTTTTTGAGGGCCAAAAAAGTTCGCCTTGCTTTTTGTCTTGATTTTCGACTTATTTTTCGTCTTGCTTTTTTGGATTGATTTTCGGCTTGTTTTTTGCCTTGCTTTTTGGATTGATTTTCGACTTATTTTTCGCCTTGCTTTTTGGCGTTGCTTTACAAGAGAAGCCGACGGGGGAAGCTTAGTTATGGAAAAGCTTCTTAGTCTGATATTGAGGCTCGCAGGTGAGATTTACACCTAGCTTACGGAACGTCGAGGAGTCCACCTGGGCCAGAATTACCGTAGAGTGAACCTCTGCGTATCTGAGGCTTGGAATTGCCTGCATAGCGCGCGCTGCGTCATTGTTATCAGCAGCCGATATCGCTAGGGCTATAAGCACCTCGTCGGTGTGAAGGCGTGGGTTGTGATTTCCAAGGTTTTCGGTCTTTAATCTCTGTATAGGCTCGAGTATTTCGGGAGAGATAACGTCGGTTTTGTCGTCTATACCCGCTATAGTTTTGAGAGCATTGAGAAGCGCCGCGCTCGACGCTCCGAGAAGCCCCGAGGTCTTACCGGTCACTATACTGCCGTCGTTAAGCTCGATGGCAACTGCGGGAGAGCCGGTCTCTTCAGCCTTAAGAAGTGCGGGCGCGACACAACGTCTGTCTGCCTGAGAGCAGGAAATCTTCTGCATAAGAAGCTCGATTTTGTGAAGCTCTACCTCACCCTCGCCACTCTTACGAAGGTTGCACAGAGCGTTGTAGTAGCGTCTGATAATCTCCTGCTTTGCGGCTTCTCTGACAGCCTCGTCGTCGTAAATACAGTTACCTGCCATATTTACGCCCATATCTGTCGGTGACTTATAGGGGCACTCACCGAGAATGCCCTCGAGCATTGAGCGAAGCACAGGAAATACCTCGACGTCGCGGTTATAGTTTACCACCGGCACGCCGTAGGCGTCAAGGTGGAACGGGTCTATCATATTAAGGTCGCTAAGGTCCGCGGTAGCGGCCTCGTAGGCGAGGTTCACGGGGTGGTTTAGGGGAATATTCCAAACGGGGAAGGTCTCAAACTTTGCGTATCCCGACTTTCTGCCCATCTTACTCTCGTGGTATATCTGCGAAAGGCAGGTCGCCATCTTTCCAGAGCCGGGGCCGGGGCCTGTGACGATAACTATTGAGCGTGAGGTTTCAGCGTACTCGTTTTTGCCGTATCCCTCGTCCGAGACTATAAGAGGAATATTGTGGGGGTAGCCGTCTATATCGTAGTGCTTGTACACCTTTATTCCGAGGGCCTCAAGCTTCTTCTTGAATGCGTCGGCTATGGGGCTTGACTTGTATCTTGTCATAACGACCGAGCCAACGTAAAGACCAAATCCGCGAAATGCGTCGATAAGGCGCAAAACGTCGAGGTCGTAGGTTATACCTATGTCGCCTCTGACCTTGTTCTTCTCTATATCTGAAGCGTTTATCGCAATAATAATTTCCGCATCGTCCTTGATTTCGTGCAGCATGCGTATTTTACTGTCGGGAGCAAAGCCCGGTAAAACGCGCGATGCGTGGAAGTCGTCAAAGAGCTTGCCTCCAAACTCTATATAAAGCCTTTCGCCGAATAGGGAAATTCTTTCCTTTATTTTGTTTGATTGAAGCTTAAGATACTTTTCGTTGTCGAAGCCTGCTTTAAACATTAGTCACACCCCTTTCACATTAAGACGGAGGAGCCTTCATAAGTGCCCCAATATAAATAACACAAATATTTTAGCACAAACCAACCTCTAAATCAAGGCAAATTGAACATTTTTCCCAAAATACAGATAAAATTTAAAAGCGATTTTTTGGGCAGATTTCATAAATATTACTAATTTTCGCTTTTATTCACAAAAAAGAGTTGTTTTCGACTGAGCAAAGTGTTAAAATAAAGGTGGAAAAATTCTGCTTCGGAGGTTTTTTATATGGATTACAGCATTTACGACGCAGCCTTTCACTCGGGTCCTGCGCGACGGGCCTCAAAACGAGAGCGTCATCAGGCAGTTAAATCCTTTTCCAAGTGCGCTCTGGCTATACTCTTATTCATTCTAATATCGAACGCCGTCGTCATAGCCGTCGAGGTTATGATACTTTTGTTTTTCCCTCCGCATCTTGCAGAAAAAATCGTTTTAAATCCCTACTTTGCGTGGAGCATGCAGGTGCTTGGGCCCTACCTTATAGCGTTCCCTACCCTCCTGTTAATAACACATGGTATGCCCAGGGCAAGATATAAGTCGTCAAAAATGACTGCGAGTGAATTTATCACGGTATTTATTATTTGTACGGGCGCTGTTATGGTTGGCTCGTATATATCGGATATGGTTTCATTCGTAATACAGATTTTCGGCGGTGCTCCCGTAGTTGATATCACCGCAAATCTTATACTTGAAACACCCGTTTCCATAATACTGCTCGTCGTTGTAATAATAGGCCCACTCGTTGAAGAATTAATATTCAGAAAGGTACTCATTGACAGAATGAGTATCTACGGTGACAGACTCGCGGTAGCGGTTTCATCGGTGATGTTCGGCATTTTCCACGGCAATCTCTCTCAGCTGTTCTACGCGACGGCCCTCGGCGTTGCTCTTGGATACGTCTATACAAAAACGAGAAAAGTCAAGTATACCGCTTTGCTGCACATGCTCATCAACCTTTTCGGCACACTTCCCTCGGTAATTATGCTGAAATGCGACCAAAGAATGTACGAAATAGGCACCAAATATCCTGACGGTATAATCCCAAGCGACGCTGTTGCGGACACCTTCGAGGTTCTTAACGCGACAGTCACTATATTCTCGCTAGCAGCCATTCAGTACGCCCTTGCCCTTACGGGTATAATCCTGTTTATAGTTCTTACGGCCAAGGGGGCGTATAAATTTTCAACACAGTGTGAAATCAGCCTTCCAAAGAGAACCGTCTTTCGCGCCTCCTTCCTTAATCTAGGAATGATACTTTACATTCTTTTCTCACTTGCGACCATCATTCTCTCGCTCTACCCTAATATTCTTAACGACCTTTTAGCCGCCTCCCTTACGAGCTAACCGAGAGCGAGGCCTTTTTGCAAAAAGCCGTGCGTTTTTAGTAAATTCCAGTCATTTTTACCGATTAGGCGGTATCCGTGTTGAGTTTTTAAGCTTTGACGCTCAATTTCAACACCAAAATAAGCACTCTAAAAAGAGAGGTATATATGAATTTTTCAAGCTACGAACCACTTCTCACCCCCTTTGCCGAAAAGATGGACAAGGAGGTGCCGTGGAGAGATTACCCTCGTCCTTCAATGGTAAGAGAATCCTATATAACGCTTAACGGGGCGTGGGACTTTGCCGTAACCGACGGTGAGGCGCCAAGAGAATACTCGGAAAAAATTCTAGTTCCGTTTCCTCCTGAGAGCAGACTTTCGGGCTACTTTGGTGAAATACCGAAGGGCTCTAAGATGTTTTATAGACGCAAATTTACTCTGCCCGAGGGCTTTAACGTCGGCAGAGTGCTTCTTCACCTGGGAGCCTGCGACACCCTGTGCGAGCTTTTTGTAAACGGAGATAAGGTGTATGCAAACGCAGGTGGCTATCTACCCTTTACGGTCGATATTACCGACACTCTTGCAGACGGTGAGAACGAGCTTATAGTACGCGCCACGGACGACTTAGACAAGGTATATCCCTACGGAAAGCAGACAAGCTCACGCGGTGGAATGTGGTACACGCCCGTCAGTGGCATATGGCAATCGGTCTGGCTTGAGTCGGTACCACTCAGATACGTTGAAAAAATAAAAATCACCCCGAGGCGCGACCGCGCTATAATAGAGGTTATAGGTGGCGAGGATGAGAAGATACTCACCCTTGATGACGGAACAGTCTACAAGTGGCATGGGGCGTGCTTCGAAATCAAGCCTAAAACGATAATCAACTGGACGCCCGAAAGCCCCTATCTTTACAGCTTCACTCTCCAATGCGGCGAGGACAAGATTTCCTCTTATTTTGCGCTCAGAGAGGTTAAGGTCGACAAGGTTGGGGGTATCGCACGCATTCTGTTGAACGGCGAGCCGTATCTTTTCAACGGTCTGCTTGACCAAGGCTACTATCCCGACGGCCTGTTTCTTCCAGCAACCAGCGAGGGATACGAGCACGATATTCTGACGGCAAAGAGCCTCGGCTTCAACATGCTCAGAAAGCACATCAAAATTGAGCCTGAAATTTTCTATTATCTGTGCGATAAGCTCGGTATGGCAGTATTTCAGGATATGGTAAACAACTCCGACTACTCTTTTATTCTTGACACGGCGCTTCCAACGGTTGGTTTTAAGAACATTCCCGACAAATCAAGGCACAAAAATCCTCTGAGCCGAAGAATATTCATAGAACACGCTCTTCGCACGCTCGAGCATTTATACTCATACCCGTGTATCGTTTATTACACTATTTTCAACGAGGGCTGGGGACAGTTCTCGGCCGACGAGGTGTACGAAATTATAAAAGAAAAAGAGCCCGAAAGAATTATAGATGCAACAAGTGGTTGGTTTGTACAAAAGAAAAGCGACGTTGACTCCCGCCACGTATACTTCAAGCCGGTAAAACTCGGCCGCGTAAGTGACAGGCCAATAGTTATCAGCGAGTTTGGAGGTTACTCGTACAGAGCTAAAGGGCATCTGTTCGGTGATGGCAACTACGGATACCGACTTTTCAAGTCCGAAGGCGAGCTTGAGAACGCCTTTATCAAGCTTTACAGCGAGGAAATCTCACCTCTCATTCCTCTTGGAATATCTGCTCTCGTGTATACGCAGGTGTCGGATATCGAGGACGAAACGAACGGTGTTATGACCTACGACCGACGCAAATTAAAACTCAATCCCGAGAGAATAAAGCCTATTATGGACGGCTTATTTGACAGCATTAAAGGTGAAAGGACACCCAAGGAGTAGCCTTGGATTTAGACTATGAAATCTGTTATTTTATTCAGCACAAGGTGGCTTATGTATCTCACGGAGCTACCCATCGTTGCGTTACTAAGCGCAGCCATTTATTTTAATGACGGCGCGTCCTCTGCGGTAAAGCTTTATCCTCTGATAATAGCTTCGTGTATTGCGATTATCTTCATTCTGGTTTATCTTTTTCGCACGGTTATTATTAATAATGAAAGAGTTCGCTCCTTTGGACCTTATTCCACTAAGGAAAGCTGTATATTAAACAAGGGCAAAACGCTCGTTTTGACTACGCGCCCTCGCGGTAAAATAAAAATTGAGGTTTTCGGATACGATGACACGCCCGCTTTTGACTGGATTAACAAGGATGAGTGCGAGGCGCAGTACACAAACCTTTACAGAGATTTCGCAGTCGGCGGTCCCCGTGCAATAGGACGGGTGCTAAAATACTTCGGTATGTCAGGACCTGATATAAAAAGCGCTACGTCGTCCGGCGAGTCTTCTCTCGAGTACCCCTCGTTTATATTCAAGAAAACGGTATCCGACGAGGGCGAATGCTTCTCTCTCGAGTTCACAAAAACCGTTTAAGAATGGGCAAAAACAGGCTTTTACCCATACCCCGTGTTGATTTTTAACTGTTTTCCACATTTAATAAAAAAACAAATCAAGTATAAAAGCATTGCGCAAAACAAAAAGTGAGGGGTAAGGTCCCCACTGAAATTACCCCAAAATTAATTTATAAAGAGTTATACGAAAAACAAAAAATGAGGACCGAATGGGTGAGGTTCTTAGCGGAGAATTTGAAAACTCTACTAAGTGCGAGCATCGCATTTGTCCAAAACAAATGCAAAATGGGCTAAGCCCAAGCCCTTATACAAACAGAAAGAGCAAGAGTAAAAGGAGAAAATCCTTCTATTCTTGCTCTTGTTTTTTCTTTTGTCGATATGTCAACTCCGTTGACTCGCTATGTTCTCGCTTTGCTCGAGCTCGATATATTGCCGCTCTGCGTCAATTCGATATGAGATAAATCCCTCGTTTGCAAAGCAAACATATCGAGCCTAGGCTATCGAGTTGCGTCAGCAACATATCGAAAATCCCGTAAGGATTTATCTCGATGCGTGTTCTCCGTTAAGGATAACACACTAAATCCTCATTTTTGTTTTTTTCACGTACCCGTCACGCATGTGGCGGGTACGTTTTTTGATTACTTCTGCTGTTCAGCGTGACCACCCGCAAGGGTTATCATCTTTACAGCCGAGAGTGAGAACTTGTCAGCTATGACTGTGATGTTATTCTTAGTCATAACGCCTCTTGCAAGAATCTTGAGTCTTCCTGCGTTCGAGGGGATAAGTCTCTTCTTCTTGAGTGCATCGAGAGTAACTACGTCGCCGTCCTCGAAGTTCTCGCAAATTGTATCGACGTTTATCTCACACATCTTGCCAGACTTCTTAGCCGATGCCTTGATTAGTTCAATGCTCTGCTCTGCTTCCTCGTCGGAAACGAGCTCGTCTGCGTGAATTGCATCAACGTGTAGACGTCCTTCCTCATCGGGAACAATCATCTCGTCCTCGGTAGAAGGCTCTTCGACAGTTTCCTCAGCAGTTTCCTCTACTGCGGGCTCTTCGATAACTTCCTCAGCAGTTTCTTCTACTGCAGGCTCTTCGATAGCTTCCTCAGCAGTTTCTTCTACTGCGGGCTCTTCGACAGCTTCCTCAGCAGTTTCTTCTACTGCAGGCTCT